>NVUR01000025.1 GCA_002401965.1 Alphaproteobacteria bacterium | reverse complement strand
CCACGTTTAAGCACGTGAATAATCCCACTGATCACACGTAAATCATCCACGCGTGGAATACCGTGAGGCAAGGGAAAATAAGGCTTTATGCGGTTGAATCCTGCATAATTCGTCGATATTCATAAAACACAAGGCTCTGCAACGGCTGAATAAGCCATAAAGCGCATTGCTGGACTTTACAAGATTGAGAAAGGAATTCGTGGCTCACCGACAGATATACGCCGAGCAGCGCGACAAGAAGAAGCAAAGCCACTCTTCAAAGCTCTACATAAATGGCTAGATGCACAGCTTGCTCAAATACCTAGAAAATCAGTATTGGCGGGGCTATACGCTATGCCATCAATAGAATGAAATGCTTAACGCCTTATCTAGAAAATGGGTTTCTAGAGCTGGACAATAATACCTCTGAGCGCGCCATGATGCCAATTGCTCTGGGGCGCAAAGATTACCTCTTTGCTGGCTCTGATAGAGGTGGAAAGATTGCAGCTACCTTTTACTCATTGATCGAGACATGCAAACTCAATAACATCAATCCGCAAGAGTATCTGGCAGATGTCCTAAATCGCATCGCCGAGCATCCAGTAAAGCAGGTAAATCAACTTCTGCCATATAACTGGAAACCCTTGGAGACGTAAGCGGTCTTCAACGGACTCTTGCCTTCATCTTGAACATCATGGGCAAAACTTTCATAAATATGTGATCCGCGCCAGTCTCCACGAGTTTTGTGGCAACCAGCTCACCTAAACCTGCCTTAATCTCATCGCGTTTTGTACTATTATCGGTGAGTTTTATGGGATTCAACTTGGTATTTGGAATATGTTATTTCTGTCGTTTACAGGGGTGTTTTCCAGTGTTTTCTGTAAAATATTATATTTTCTTTGAACCATATTTTCGAGGGGCGAGTTGTCGGGGTTTATGATTAGATCATCCGTATGATCTAGTATTTCAAGAACTGCGGCGTTTGTTAGGGGGGATAGATATTGCATTTTTTTTGTTTCGTTATCTATGACGGTCATTGAGGCATTCATCCTCTTAACATGACTGGCAAGATGCAGCACTTTTGCCTCGGCGGTGATGGAATCTTGTTTGAATAATGTAGGATTATCTCCCATCAGGCTGCTTTGGTAAATTAATTTGAATGCTTCGGTGCCGATTAAGCCAATATATTTATCATTAGGGATGCCATGTTTTATAATTGGCGCGGTAATACCCGCAGCGTAGAGATCATTCGAAACCTGATCGCTTTGTCCACATGATTCAAGAAAATCAGCCGCGTAGTCGTGTAGCGTTTTTGTGATACGAAGACTGGATCTCTCCATTGCTTTTATCATTATCTTTGGGTTTATGGATATATTGTATTCATCAAGGGTGCTTGCAAAATGGAGCAGGAAGGCATTTTTGATGATATGCGTGTTATCTATACCCAATTGTTTGGTGAAATCTTCGCTGGCATCTTGGGCAAAACTGTTTAATCCTTGACGTCTTATTGGTAAGAACATCTCACGCTCTAAACTTTCGCTAAATTCCTGTGCTAAAATCATTTATCTCTACTTTTATACGTTTTTATAGTGCCGCGCATGTTGCTTGCTTAATAGTTTGTTTGTAGATTTTTTATAGGCGCGTAATTTTTATATTTAGATTATAGGCGCAACTTCCCCATTACTGTTGCATTGTAATGAAATGCGAAGGTTATGTCAATTTATGCTGTGGTTTTAGGGATATATGAGTGTTCTTAATAAAAGCGGTTTTACGTATTATGAGGTTTATGAAATAGAGGCCGTCATAGGTAAGGCTGTGCGCAATACATTCCATATGAACGCGAAGATCGGCTTTATGCCTGTCACTTGTAAGGGTAATTTTTCAATGTTGCCAGTGGTTTGGAAGGTTCTGTTGCTCATATGGAAGATCAGGCAAAAGAGCATCCTGATAATGTGGATTGGCAGAATGCCTATGCCGGTACTTTAATGATGTCTCCTGAATTAAGTGGAGACTTTATTGATGAGGCTGAGCGTATATATTCTATGGATTTAACTTCAGAACAAAAAAATGACGCTTAATCAATATGTTGCTGCTATCGGTAAATCACCACGAGAGGTGGATAATAGATCTGAGTTATTGAAGCGTACGGATAAAGCTTTGGCGAAGGGTGTTGACTGGCTTTTTGGTCTTGATAATGACTAACCTTGGCTTTACTCACCGCTGACACGGCTGATATTCGCACCGACACCGCCAAGTTTACCCACGATATCTTCGTAGCCGCGTTCCAAATGATAGATGCGGTTGACGGTGGTTTCACCTTCGGCGACAAGGCCGGCAAGGACGAGTGCAACACTGGCACGTAAATCCGTTGCCATCACTTCTGCGCCTTTCAGGGATTTAACCCCGCGCACGATGGCTGAATTTCCCTGTACCGAGATATCTGCGCCCATGCGGCTGAGTTCCGGCACATGCATAAAGCGGTTTTCGAAAATGGTTTCTGTAACCATGCCTGCACCATCGGCAAGCGTTAGCATAGCCATGAATTGTGCTTGCAGATCTGTTGGAAAGCCGGGATAGGGCTCGGTCATGATATCAACACCGTTTAAACGCTCTACTTCACGGCTGACGATGATGTCGTCGTTATCTTGTTCAACTTCTATACCTGCTTGGGAAAGGAAGCCCAAAGCCGCGCTTAAGTGTTCTATGCGGGCATTTTGCAGACGTAGTGTGCCACCTGTCATGCCTGCGGCAATAATATACGTTCCGGTTTCGATACGGTCAGGCACGATAGCGTGACGTACGCCCTTTAGGGATTTTACACCTTCGATACGGATTGTTTCAGTTCCAAGCCCTGTGATTTTCGCACCCATCTTTATTAGGCATTCACCTAAGTCTATGATTTCAGGCTCTCTGGCGGCGTTGCCCAGAACGGTTTCACCATTAGCCAGAGTTGCAGCCATCAGCAAGTTTTCAGTTGCACCAACGGAGACTTTAGGAAATAAAATATTTGCACCTTGCAGGCCGCCCGCAGGGGCCGTGGCATTGATATACCCTTCATCCAGCGTAATGGTTGCGCCCATTTCTTCTAGACCTTTTATGTGCAGATCAATGGGGCGTGTGCCAATGGCGCAGCCGCCCGGAAGGGAAACTTTTGCTTGACCGAAACGCGTTAGCAATGGGCCAAGTACAAGGATAGAGCCGCGCATTTTACGCACGATGTCATAAGGGGCGGTGTAGGTCTCTATCGTGCTGGCGTTAATCGCCATTAAAGAACCTTCGCATTTAATCGCACAGCCCAGATATTCCAGCAGTTCGATTTGTGAATTCATGTCGCGCAGGGTGTTGGGGCTGTTCTCGAAATAGATGGAATCTTCGGTAAGCAGCGCCGCGCACATCAGTTTCAAGGCACAGTTCTTTGCTCCGCTGATTGGGATTGTGCCGTTAAGCGGATTACCGCCAATAATTTTGATCTTATCCAGTGAGGATGACTTTATCTGCGGGGCGATGGTCGTCGCACTGTTGCCCAGCTTAAAGTCGGGGAAGAGTGACTCCGCGTTGCCCCATGTATTTCCCACTTCGATCGGCATAACTTGTTTCACAGGCATCACTCCCTTTAAAAAATAAAAATTGTGCAATGCCTTCATTGGCATAAATACGCGCCGGAAGAGGGGTGGTGTTGGATATCTCCAACGTTACGTGTCCTTCCCAACCAGGCTCCAGCGGTGTGACATTAACAATTAATCCACAACGTGCATAGGTACTTTTTCCCAGACATATAACCAGCACATCTTTCGGGATGCGGAAATACTCAATCGTATGGGTCAAAACGAAGCTGTTAGGTGGTATTACACAAACATCACTGCGTCTGTCAACAAAACTTTGATCCGAGAAATTCTTCGGGTCGACCAGTGCATTATCTACATTGGTGA
Source organism: Alphaproteobacteria bacterium (assembly GCA_002401965.1). Lineage (GTDB taxonomy): Bacteria > Pseudomonadota > Alphaproteobacteria > Micavibrionales > Micavibrionaceae > UBA1672. The sequence goes on along the minus strand of NVUR01000025.1, from coordinate 44,312 downwards.
AAATTTTAAAATCTTCGGAGCAGCGCGCGTCATAACCATAAGAAGACAAACCATAAGAAATAATGCCGTCATTCTTTTGTTTTTCAACGAATGGCTCAATCATGCCTTCATTTTGGGCGAGGTCACGGATTTGGTGATCGGCCAGAATTCCAGGCTGCATGATTTTGTCTTGCTGGGGGTTTAATAAAGCCATTTATTTAGCGTCCTTGTCTTTGTCTGTCTCTTGCTTTTTCTCGGCTTTGGCTGTTTTCACCTTGAGTTTGCGGCGCTTTAAATTATCACGCAACGCTGCTGCACGTTTATCGATTTGCTTTGTTTTGCTCATAGGCAGGTGATTCCAATGTTCATTAATTATTCCACTATATAAGAATATATGGAAAGCGTAAGGGAAAACTTTGTAGGCGCGCAATTTTGCTGGGGAAATCTGTTATTTGTTGAGGTTGGAGTAGGGCTGTTTCGGTGTATTGGAGGAGATGTAGTTAGGGTTGCTGATTTTTTTGACCGTATCTGTATCGATTAACAAGCACATGGTTTTGCGTATTTTTTCGGCCAGTTCATCTGAAATATTAGAGATGGTCAGCGTGACAGTGTTATCGAATAGGCTAATCGCGCGTTTTATATCTGTTATCGGAACGCGCACAGGTGGGCAGTTCTTGATGTTAATGTCCATATTGTTGTTGTATATCAATGTTATATCTGCGCCGTGGTAACTCTGTATGGCATGTGATTTTTGAAAGGCCTTTGACATTTTTATCATGGCCTGATGGCTGTCCTTATCAAAGGTCGCTTCGTCAATGGAAATGATGAGTTGTTCTATTGGTGGTGGCGGTGTGTAATCCATAGCTTTGGCTCTTTTATAGCGGTATATTTAGATAATGCCATTCATGATGGCGATGTTTTGTTCCAGATGTTTGGGTGTGATTGTGCCGATGATAACGCCGTTTGTGCCTTTATGGTCAAAGGCAAAGCGCAGTGCGTCCTCTATATTGGTGTTATGCCCGCTGGACAGGGCTTTTTTCAGGATAACGCCTTTATTGTGTTTGTCAGCATATTCCAGAACAGATTTTTCTTCTGTGTAATCAGGGGTATAGGTCGCCATGCATACATCCATAAGTTCCAGCGTTTTTATACCCCCTTGCGCTGTTTTTGTTGAGGCACCAATCGCTTTGACTAAGCCCTGATCCTTGAAATCATGCATTTTTCTAATCAAGGCATCGTTATTTAAAATGTCCATATCCGTACCATCGGAATGGATGAGCAGGGCATCGATATAATTGGTGTTCAGGCGTTTGAGGGATCGCTCTAAGCTACGTTCGAAGTGGTCGGGGGTGAAGTTATAGGACGATTTACCATCTTCAAATTCCTCGCCAGCCTTGCCGATAATGACCCAATCGTCCCGTTGTCCTGCCAGCAAAGTGCCAAGGCGTTCTTCACTGGTGCCATAAGCGGGCGCGGTGTCCAGCATATTGATGCCTAATGATTTAGCGAGGGTGAGCAGGTCGTGCAGGTGTTCATCATCAGGCAGGTCAAACCCTTGCGGGTATTTAACGCCTTGGTTCCGTCCGAATTTCACGGTGCCAAGCCCGAGTGGAGATATTTTCAGCCCTGTTTGTCCTAATGCGATGTGTTTCATGTGTACTTGCTCCACTTTGCTTTATCCCATGGGGTTTGCGTGTACGTGGCTTCGGGAAGGAATGAAAAATCGCTTTCGGAGGCGGAGGGGGTAATGTTCTGCTTCTCCAAATCCTTTAAAATCATATCGCTTAGCATTGGCGCGAAGGTCAGCTTTGTTGGCCAGCAATAAAGCGCAGCCTCCGTATGGTGAATAGTTGGCGTATCAGGCATCCAGCTATCGGTTTTAGATTTGCCCTCAACGCGATCAATCGGTAGGACGCTCCACTCGATGTTGGAGAAATCCACAGCGGGCAGATAGGCTTTAAATGCTTTCATCGCATCATTATAAACATCGTGCGGATCGGAGTCTTTTTTACGCTCTGCCACGCCACCGCCCAGATACCACACCAAGGTGCCGTCACTCATTTTATGGGTGGTGATGGAGGCGACAGGTTTATCGGTTTTTCCAACCAGATGTGCGTAAAGCGGGAAGGGCGCGTTCTTGACCATGCCTTGCATCAAGGGGCGTTTTTGAGTGGCTAGGCCTTCATCTTGTGCGTTGGTTTTTGCAATGTCGTGGTTGCTTGCCGCGCCGGTGAAGATGATGCGTTTGGCGGTGATGTTGTGTTGCTTCAGAAAGTCGAAGGGCGCGGCGGCTTGTTCCTCGGTGATTTGTTTGATGCAGTTTTTGTATGGATCGGCGAGTGCGCGCAGGACACTGGGAATATCGAGGACGGGTTCGCCCATAAAAATCACACTGCCTTTAAAGCCGGAGCGTTTGATGTCCTCCGACCATTCATCGTGGGGGGTTTCATGGACGCTGCTGCCCAGTGCTTTTTTTGTGACCAGTTTGGTCAGGCCGCCCATAAAGCCAGCGGGGATTAAGAGCTGCTGCGAATTCGCACTAACATGCGCGGCGCGTAAATCAACATCACCTTTGCCTTCCAAAGCGTCGCGCCATAGGTCAGGCATTGCGCTGATGGATTTGGCGAGGGCGTTTATTTTGCCCGCAAGAGAGAATTTTAAGCCTGAATGGATGATTCCTTGTGAGGCGATAGTTTGCCCACAGCCGATGCTCTCTTTTTCCAGCAATAAAACATCATAGCCCATGGTTTTCAGGCGGTTAAACGTCCATAGACCTGCTATCCCCGCGCCGAAAATAACGATGTCTGTGTTTGTTTGGCTCATGGGCTACGTTTTTCCAGCCAATCTTCAATGACGGTGATTTGTTCCGGTGCCATTAGGGATGGGACGTGCCCGCAATCTTCGAAAATATGTGTGTCGAGGGGGAAACCAATTGCGGTGCGCTGCATTTTCTCCAGAATATCTTTGGACAGGATAACAGACCGTCCACCGCGTAGCACAAGCGTAGGGCATTTTATCTGATCCCACATAGGCCATAAATCGACGGTGCCTGTTGGCTGTGTTTTAAAGATACGCGCGATTTTCTCATCATACGCGTAGGCGATTTTGCCTTTGCGGATCGTGCGGAAATTATGCTCTGCCATGTGTTTCCATTGTGCATCCGTAATCGGCCCCCATGTTAGGCCACGAGTTTTGCGCATGCGCTTTTCCAGTTGCTCTACATTCTTGAATTTATGGAGTTTTTTGATAATACGCAGGATGAATTTTACTATTTTTTTCGGTACTTCGGGGCCGACATCATTCAAAATCATACGTCGGATCGGGGTATTTTCCTCAGCCGCTAAAGCAATGCCCAGCAGCCCGCCAAGTGAAACACCCAGCCAATCAATACTGCGCGGTGTGTTCAGGTTTAAATGCGTGAGAACGGCAAGAATATCTTGGTGATATTGCTGGTAATTATAGTCCAGTGGGTTGGGCAGAAAATCACTGCGTCCGCGTCCGGCAAGGTCAATGGCGATAACGCGATACCCACATTCGACGAGGCGCGGGGCGAGATAATCGAAATCATGTCCGTTTCCCGTCAGGCCATGAATGCAGACAATGACCTCTGTATTATCCTGTCCCCAGTCACTATAGACGATTTTATGTGTGCCCTCGCTGTTTTTGCATGTGAGGGCAGTTTCTATAAAGTCATGGGAGGTAGGCTCAGCTGATTTTTCCATGGCACTGTTTATATTTCTTTCCTGATTCACATGGACATGGTGCGTTGCGTGGTGTTTTGCTCCATGTCTCGGGATCATCTTTGTTAAATAGGACGCGTTTTTGTGGAAAAGGTTTTGGCGCGGTTTGCCTGTTTTGCGGCGATCCTGCCCCCGATCCTGATAGAGCAGGGTCAGATCTACTTTCCTGTGTCGGCGTATTACCGCCAGCGTTCATGGTTAGGCTTGCGCCATTGGTGTCCATGTTTACCTCAACCAAACAAAGCGTCTGGGTGATGGTTTCCCGCATGGATTCCAGCATGTTTTGGAACATTGAAAACGCTTCGGTTTTATATTCGTTGAGCGGATCTTTTTGACCAAATGCGCGCAAATTAATACCTTGGCGAAGGTGGTCGAGGTTTAGAAGATGTTCTTTCCAATGCTGGTCAATCATTTGAAGAACGATGGATTTTTCGATTTGTCTCCAGATGTCCGAACCGGTATTGGCAACTTTTTCCGCCATTTTCTTGTCAGAAGCATCAATGATACGCTCCATCAATTCATGGTCGGCGATGCCTTCTTCTTTTGCCCAGTCTTTAACAGGAAGTTGCATATTTATAACGCGCAGGATTTCCGTTTCAAGGGTATCCGTATCCCATTGTTCGGCATATGCACCGGAAGGGATGCAGCGTTCTACGGCGTCTTCGATTGCGTCATGGCGCATATCTTTGACCATTTCCTCGATATTATCGGCGCTCATCACTTCGCGGCGTTCTTCGTAAATTTCTTTACGTTGATTATTCATCACGTCATCGAATTTCAGCAGATTTTTACGCATTTCGAAGTTCATGGATTCGACTTTTCCCTGTGCGCGTTCCAGCATTTTGGAAATCCATGGATGTTCTAAGGCTTCACCATCTTCAAGGCCGATGCGTTTACTGTTTAAGAGACCTTCCAGCTGTTGTCCTGCAAAGACGCGCATAAGGTCATCTTCAACGGAGAGGAAGAATATGGAAGCACCAGGATCACCTTGGCGACCTGAACGTCCACGGAGCTGATTATCGATTCGTCGTGATTCGTGACGCTCTGTTCCGACAATGTATAGACCGCCTGCGTCTTTAACCAGTTGCTTATCTTTTTCAACATCATCACGTATTTTTTGTGATTCTTTTTCTTGTTTATCTTCCGACCATGATGGATCGAGAGCGTCTTGCACAAGCATGTCGGCGTTACCGCCAAGTTGAATATCCGTTCCACGGCCTGCCATATTTGTTGCAATTGTGATTGCGCCAAGTCTTCCCGCTTGGCCAACAATATGGGCTTCTCTTTCATGGTGGCGGGCATTTAGAACGTTGTGCTTTATTTTTGCTTTTTTCAAACGTGCGGAAAGGGTCTCCGATTTTTCAATGGAGACTGTTCCCACCAAGATCGGTTGTTTGCGATCCATGCATTCTTCGATCAGCCCAACAATGGCATCTTCTTTTTCACGTAGGGACTTATAGATTTTATCTTCGTGGTCTATACGAGAAATGTCGGTATGCGTTGGAATAGAGAGAACGCCGAGTTTATAGATTTCGTCAAACTCTGCGGCTTCGGTCATCGCTGTTCCTGTCATCCCTGATAGTTTGGGATACATACGGAAATAATTCTGGAACGTGATCGAGGCCAGTGTTTGGTTTTCGTTTTGAATTTCAACGTTTTCTTTGGCTTCTATGGCTTGATGCAACCCTTCGGATAGGCGTCTGCCATCCATCATACGGCCTGTGAATTCGTCGATCAGTGTGACTTTATTATCTTGAACGATATAGTCTTTTTCACCCTGAAATAATTTATGGGCGCGCAAGGCCTGATTAACATGATGCACTAAGGATATATTTTCCATGTCGTACATATTGCCCTCTTTAAGGATGCCATGTTCTCTTAGGAGTTCTTCAACATGCTCTTGACCTTGCTCGGTCAAAACGATGCTTTTGTGTTTTTCTTCCAGATCGTAATCGGCCTCCTCTAAATGAGGAATTATTTTATCAACGGAGGTATAAAGCTCCATATTGCCTTCAGATGGGCCGGAAATAATCAGGGGGGTTCTGGCTTCATCGACTAGAATCGAATCAACTTCATCTACAATGGCGAAGTTGAAGGGGCGCTGAACCATTTGGCTTAGGCTGAATTTCATATTATCGCGCAAATAATCAAAGCCGAATTCATTATTCGTGCCGTATGTGATGTCAGAAGCATAGGCTTTGCGGCGATCTTCTTCACTGATATTATTGGTGATACATCCGGTTCTCAGGCCAAGGAAAGTATAGACTTGGCTCATCCATTCGGCGTCACGTTCGGCGAGGTAATCATTGACGGTTACAACATGCACGCCTTTACCTGATAGGGCGTTTAGATAAACAGCCAATGTCGCGACAAGGGTTTTACCTTCACCTGTACGCATTTCTGCGATTTTTCCATCGTTCAGGGTTAACCCACCAAGAAGCTGCACATCGTAATGTCGCTGTCCCAGTGATCTTTTTGCGGCTTCGCGCACAACGGCGAATGATTCGTGTAGGAGGTTATCCAGTGGCTCACCATTTTCAAGGCGCTGACGAAAAAGATTGGTTTGATCCTGTAATTTTAGATCGTCCATCGGTTCGTATGTCGCCTCCAGCGCATTGATCGGGTCAATGTGCTTTTGCAATGTCTTTAACGCGCGGTCATTAGAAGAACCGAATATTTTTGTTGCCAGGCCGAGTACCATGAAGTCTCCTAAAAAGTAATGAGTTCAACTGATATAAGGTGCAAAATCGTCCACGTCAATAAAAGCCCTGTGGGTAGACCTAATAATAGGTGTTGAAAACAGTAATTTCATTCGTTAGGGTCTCAAGGATTGATACATACTTTAAAAAATTAAGAGGAATATTATGATAGAGCATAAGAAAATTTGCCATGAAACGCGCATATCAGAGCGCGGGAATGCGATTGTTGCGACACTTGTTATACTGGTTATTGCGGGTGTTGGCTTTTTTGCTTACAAGTCTGGCAAGTTGGATACGGTTCTGGCAAAGGGTGATATGGCTGCAACAAGCGCGGTAGAGACTGCGGCGACGGCAGAACCCGAAAAGCCCAAAAATGAAAACCCTGTCTTGGCCAAGCTATATGGTGAAGAGATTAAGCGTCAGGATGTTATTGCATTTGTAAATACAATGCCCGCGCAAATGAGACAGATTCCTGCGGAACAACTTTTCACTTTGGCGTTGGAGCAAATGATTAATAATAAAATTGTTGATAAGAATGCCGCAACATCAGGTCTTGAAAATGATTCTGAAGTTTTAAAGCAGCTTGAAGAAGTTAAAGTTCAAATCGTTCGCACTAAATTTCTTGAAAACGCGATTAAGGCGGAGCTGACGGATGAGCGTGTAAATGTTGAATATAAGACATATTTAGAAAACTTTCCTGAAGTTGAGGAAGTAAAAGTTGCCCATATCCTTGTTGATAATGAAAAGTTGGCTAAAGAGCTGATCGGGAAATTGAACAAAGGTACGGCTTTTGCGGATTTGGCAAAGGAAAATTCTCAGGATGGTTCTGCTGAAAATGGTGGAGAACTTGGTTATTTTGCAAAATCTGATGTCGTTCCAGCCTTCGCAGAAGCAGCCTTCGCACTGCCCGTTGGAACATATTCAAAAGCACCAGTAAAAACCGATTTCGGCTTTCACATCATTAAGGTTGATGAAAAACGTGTACGTCCACCTGCGGATTTTGCACAAGTGAAACCTTATTTGGAGCAAGAGTTACAGCGCAGTATTCTTGAAGAAATGGTTCAGGGGTTGAGAGCCGATGTAGAGATTGATCGCTTTGATATTAATGGCGATATTATTGCCAAGGCCGAGCCAGCAGCCGGTACAGTAGAACAGACAGAAGATGCGGCAGCGGAGGCGGATGCCGCTGTATCTGAGATTGACGCGGAAAATGTGGCTGCACCTGTTGAAACTGTTGTTGAGTAGTTTCTTCAATTTATAAAATTTTATAAAAGCCGTGATGTTATATGCTTCGCGGCTTTTTTATTTCTCTGAAATTTAAAGTGACTGGACATAAATCTATGGCAACCAATAAAATAAATTGCGCGCAAGCTTTGGACTTACCGCGCCCCGTACAGCCATCAGGGTTACCTGTGGTTTTGGTTGCAGCCGTGGCGTTGGTTGATAAGGGCGGGCGCGTTTTATTGGCGCAAAGACCACAAGGGAAAGCGATGGCGGGCTTGTGGGAATTTCCGGGCGGTAAGGTTCAGGATGGTGAAAACCCTGAATATGCGCTGATGCGGGAGTTGGAGGAGGAACTGGGCATTGAAACGCGGGAATGCTGTTTTTCGCCCATTGGCTTTGCCTCCCATGCCTATAATGATTTTCATTTGCTGATGCCTTTATTTGTATGCCGTGTGTGGCGCGGTGATATAAAGGCTCTGGAGGGGCAGCAAGGCTTTGCATGGGTTTTGCCGCAGGACATGTATGATTACCCAATGCCCGAAGCTGATTTGCCACTTATTTACCAATTAAGGGATCATTTATAGTATAGTTATTTACTTTTATTTTGTTACTGCGTTGTTTCGTCGCTACCATATTATCATAGACCTACGCTTCTCTCACCTTGTACCAGAATAAATTCAAACAACTATGTAAAGATGCCCTGATGTATTTTTCGATTTCAGATTTACAAAATTTTTATGACAGCGATATTGGCGATATCGTTCAGGGTATCTTACAGACTCATATTAATGAATTCTGGCCTGACATGTATGGCTTGCGGGTTATGGGGTGCGGTTATGCCGCGCCGTATCTTACACCTTTGTGCAAAGATGCGGAGCGCGTTCTTGCGATGACCACGCCGAAACAAGGGGCATCACAATGGTGTGCAGACCAAAAGAACATGGCGTTTATTTCGAACGAATTTCGTATACCTTTGGAGAGTAGTTCGGTTGATAGAATATTGCTGATTCATCATTTGGAGCATTGCGATCATTTGCGTGAATCTTTGCAGGAAATTTGGCGTGTCCTAAAATCGAACGGACGGTTCTTGGTTATTGTCCCCAATCGTATGGGGGTTTGGTCAAAGGCGGATTGGTCGCCATTTGGTCATGGTCATCCATTTACGGCGTCTCAGCTGGGGGCTTATCTGCGTGATAATATGTTTGTTCAGGAGCGGCATAAGGCTGCGTTGTTCGTTCCGCCAATGCCTGATTCGCCGATTATGATGAAATCGGCACATTTTATAGAGCGTATGGCGGGTAATATATTTCCCTTTGTTGCCGGTGTTCACATGATGGAGATGAGTAAGCAAATCTATGCCAAAGTCGATAAAACGGGGACAGGGTCAGCTGTACTGGCGAAGACCAAGGAATTGCTGCAAGGTGGTGGTGCTGTGCCGCAGAATTTCTCACTAAAAAAGTGATTGGTAATTGCTTTTATATCCCCAGAGGGTTGTCAGGATCGATACCATCCATGAATTGTTTCTTACGATCCCTATTCGTGACTTGATAGACAAGACCAATCCAACTGGCCAGAGTGCTGCGTGCGCTGTCTGTCCATGTGTTTTCCAGCATACAGCACAGCTCTTCATTTAGCTTGGATAATTCATCTCTACTCATTATATTGATGTTATGGAGTGCTAATTTGCCAATTGATTCTGCGTTAAAATAATTTGCGGGCATTGAGGGCGGAGTGTCTCGTTCTCCTGAATTATAGAGCATAACTTCGCGTTGATATTCTTTGAGAAGGCTGATCGCGTCATATTCGGGATGTCCTTGCATACACACAAGGCGGAAACCATCGGGGCTGACGGCAATATGTGTGCCTGCTTCCTCGGATACGATAAGGGTGTCCATGCCCGCGGCGTCGAATTGTGCGGGCGTGATTGTATTGTATCTGGAGTGAGGTACATCGAACACGGTGTTCATATTACGGACAAGGGGATGTTGCCTGTTCATGACTTTATGTTTATACACTCCCCATAATTTCCCATCAGGCAGAGCGGATCGTTTCTGGTTGTAGCGTGACTGCATAACGGCATGTGTAGCCAAACAAGAACACAGCGTTGATGCGACGTTACCATGTGCCCACGCCATAATGTCTTTCAGAGGTTCCCAGAAAGGTTCGTTTTCTAAATCCTCACCGGAGACATTCGTGCCTGTTACGATTAATGCGTCCAGACCATTTTCTTTGAGTTGCTCAAAGGTCTCATAATATTGATTGATATAGTCTTTTGTCTCTGTGCTGCGTTCTAATTCAGGCAAGGTGAACGGGTGGATGTAGAGCTGCGCGATTTGGTTACTCTCCCCAACTAGGCGAAAGAATTGACGTTCAGTTGCAGCCAGTGCGGCATCGGGCATCATATTTAATAACCCTATATGCATTTCTCTGATATCTTGTTGCTGTGCGCGTTTGGGCGGCAGAATAGTGCGCCCTTCATCTGCGAGACGTTTAAACGTTGGTAAATCTTTATAGGCAACAAGAGGCATTGATGTGTAAGGTCCATTGATTTATATAGGTGCAGTATGCAATAACTCTTGTGTAAAGTGAGATAAAAAGAGCCCGATGTCAAAAACATTAAGCGAGATACGCGTTGAAATAGATTCTATCGATAATCAGGTGCATGATTTATTGATGCAGCGTGCCGACCTTGTATCTTCTGTCGCGATGGCAAAGAAGAAGGAGGGTTTGCAAATTGTTCACCCTGCGCGTGAGGCAAAATTGATGCGTCGCTTGCTGTCCCGTCATAAAGCACCCTTGCCGCGCGCCACAGTTGTGCGTATCTGGAGAGAGCTGATCGGCTCGGTTTCGCTGCTACAAGCAGGTTTAAGTGTTGTCGTTTCCTCTGATAACAGGGGGGGCTGTATTTACTGGGATGTTGCAAAGAATTATTTCGGCAGTGCCATACCAATGACAAAAATATCAGGTGTTACAAATACAATTGCCGAAGTTAGGGATGGTGACGCGTATTTTGCCGTCCTTCCATGGCCAGCGGCGGAAAGTCAGTCTCCGTGGTGGGACTCTTTTTTGAATCAAAATGATGATGAAAAAAAACTCTCGGTTATCTGCGCTCTACCTTATGGTCAAAGTACGTTTGATAGTGAAATGGCTGTTGATAGCCGCGCTGTTATCGTGTCTAAAATTGATTTTATGCCCTCTGATGATGATATCAGCTTTATCGGAGTAAAATTGGGTGTGGAGGCTAGTCTTGATCGCATAAAAATTGCTGCGAAAGATGCTGGCTTATCGGTTCTTAATCTTTTCAGAGCGGATGATTCTTATTTATTAGAGGTCACAGGATACTATAATCAGGACTCTAAAATGATAGAGACGCTGCAAAAAATTCTGGGCGATGAATGTTTGTATTGTAAAGCCGTCGGCGGGTATCCGGTCATTCCGCATATCACCTGAAACTTTAAGCAACAAACATTACAGACCTAAATTGAAAGAATTTACGATGATCGAGAAAATTACAATTATCGGCATGGGATTGATTGGTTCATCCCTTGCCAGAAATATAAAACAACATAAACTTGCAGGCACATTAATTGCAGCTGACCGTGATGAAGCGGTGTGTGAAAAAGTCGCTGAACTGGGTATTGCGGACATTGTCACAGATGATCTAGCGCGTAGCGTTGAAGAGGCCGATATGGTCATTCTGTGTGTACCTGTTGGCGCGATGCGCCCCGTGGTGGAGCTTATCGCCCCACATTTAAAAGACGGCGCAATATTAACAGATACGGGTTCAGTGAAGGAGTCTGTTATCAAGGCGATTAAGCCGCTTTGTCGCTCCGATATCGAAATTGTGCCGGCTCATCCGATTGCAGGGACTGAATTTTCAGGCCCCGAATCCGGCTTTGCAGAGCTGTTTGACGGGCGGTGGTGCATTTTAACGCCTCTACCTGAAACCAGTATCAGAGCGGTGGAGAAGGTTACTCAATTATGGGAGGGTTGTGGCTCTATCGTTGAGATTATGGATGCCAAACATCATGACCTTGTTTTGGGTGTCACATCGCATTTACCGCATTTGATTGCATACACAATTGTTGGAACAGCCAATGATTTGGAAGATGATATAAAATCCGAAGTGGTTAAATATTCTGCCAGTGGATTTCGGGACTTTACCCGTATTGCCGCGTCTGATCCGACAATGTGGCGTGATGTTTTTTTGCATAACAAGGACGCCGTTCTGGAGATTTTACAACGCTTCACCGAAGATTTAACCGCATTGCAACGCGCAATCCGTAAAGAAGACGGGGATTATCTTTATCAAAGGTTTGACGAAACCCGCGCAATCCGTCAAGAGATTATAGATCAAGGACAGGATTGAGCGCATTAGAAAATATGTTCTTTGTATTATGAGAAATATGCCGCTGCATTCTTGAAGATTTTTAAGCCGTCTGATTCATCGGTTAAATCGACGCCATCACGCTGCGCGGCGTCTTTCAGCTCATGAAAATCATCACGTTGCCATGTGAACATACCGCGTTCAGGGTGCGGCATTATAGCCAGAATACGACCTGTTTTATCGGTCATTGCGGCAATGTCGTCGGCGGAGCCATTCGGATTATGTGGAAATTCACCATTTGCTTCTGCGCCATCAGGCGTTACAAAGCGTGCAGCAACTTGATCATTTTCTTTTAGGGTGGATAGTGTGTCCTCTTCCATCATGAAACGACCTTCGCCATGTGCCACAGGAATGTGTAAGTTCTTGATATCTTTAAGCCATGGAGAAGAACTCTTCACCGCTAAATCAATCCAACGACATTGGTATCGTGCAGAGGCATTGTAGGTCACCGCGACATCGCGTTGCCCATATTCATTAAGGGCAGGGACAAGACCGAGGTTCACCAGTATCTGACAACCATTGCAAATTCCGATGGTCAGCGTATCACGCGCCACAAATTCTTTCAGCGCATCCCAGAGGGCGAGCTTCATTTTCTGCGCGAAGGCATTACCCGATCCGGTATCATCACCATAAGAAAATCCACCTGGAATGGCTAGTATATTATAGGCATTCAGCGTGTCAGGTTTTTCAATCAGGTCATTAATGTGAATAATGTCACCCTCAACACCGCTTTGTTCAAAAGCGTGCAGTAACTCTTCTTCCGAATTCAGGCCATAGCCACTTAAAACAATTACTTTTGCGCTCATGATTAGTAGTCCCTCAGTGGCGCTTTATACGCTTCATCTAATGCTTTAATATTGAGCGTTAAGATGTCGCGAATAAACAGATTTTCGCTATATGATACACTGCCGATGTAATGGCATTGCTCAAATCCTTTGAAGTTTTTCTCAAATGCTTTTTTGTTCTTTGGTGCAACAGTCACCACAATACGGCCTGTGCTTTCGGAGAACAGCATTTTATCACTGCGTAATTCAAAGCCCGAAAGGTCGATATCCAGACCGAATTGCCCTGCAATCGCTTTCTTCGCCAATGTTACACCAAGGCCACCATAACCAACCGCCAGCGCGGAAGATATCAAGCAATCACGGCTTGCGCGGGCGTAGAGTTTATAGAGGCGTAAATTCTGGTGCGCATCAGTTTCGGGCACGTTTGAGCCCAGATGGCCAAGCTCATCATAATATTCGGAAGCACCAAGCTCATCCTTGGTTTCGCCTAAGATATAAACGCTGTCACCTGCGGCTTTTGGCGCAAGAGATATGGAGTGCTTTGTATGCGGCATAATGCCGATACTGGAAACCAGCAGAGTAGGCGGCGCAGAAATTTTAATCGCCTGACCGTTCTCATCATAGCCTTTAAAGTCGTTGAACATACTGTCTTTGCCGGAGATGAATGGCGTTTGATATTTAACGGCTATATTGTAAATCGTTTCAACGGCGCGTTTAAGCTGGCCTAAACGCTCCGGCTCATCCGAAGAACACCAGCAGAAATTATCGAGTAAGGCGAGGCGAGAGAAATCAACACCCGCCGCAACTGCGTTACGCACCGCCATATCCATTCCCGCGGCTGCCATCGCCGCCGTATCAATATCACTATAACGGGGGAATAGCCCTTGAGACAGCACAACAGCTTTCGGTGAGTCCAGAGCAGGGCGCGTTACACTGACATCGCCATAAACGCGGCCTTTACCCTGTAATGGGCCAAGCACAGCCGTGCCTTGAACGTTATGGTCATACTGTGTTGCGATAAATTCTTTGGAACAGATATTCAAGCGCCCTAACATGGTGAGCATTGTATCTTCGTAACTGTCAGGTTCAGCCAAGTCAGGCTCAGATTCTCCGCCGCGTGTGAATGTGGTGGTCAGCGGTGTTTCAGGGTTCCCGTCATGAAGGAAATCCATTTCAAGATCCATAATCACATCATCATGCCATGATATTTTTGCACGACCAGAATCTGTGTATGTGCCAATCACCGTTGCTTCAACGCCGCGCCTGGCGAAAAATGCAATTAGCTTATCTGTGTTTTCAGGGGGCACGGAGAACGTCATACGCTCCTGACTTTCAGAAATCCAGATCTCCCATGGGGATAGCCCTGGATATTTCAGTGGCACTGTTTCAAGCTCTAAATGAAAGCCACCTGAGCCTTCGGCCATTTCCCCGACAGAGGAAGATAAACCGCCCGCGCCGTTATCGGTAATGGCGCTGTACCAGCCAAAGTCACGAATTTCCTTGATAATCGCATCAGACATTTTCTTTTGCGTAATTGGATCACCAATTTGCACCGCCGTTGCGGGAGAACCCTCATCCAGTGCAACAGAGGAAAACGTCGCGCCATGAATACCGTCCGCACCAACGCGCCCACCTGCAACAACGATTTTATCGCCGGGCTGCGCGCATTTCTCATGGGCTGGCTTACCGTTAATTTCACGCGGCATAAGGCCAATAGTGCCAACAAAGACCAGAGGCTTACCTGCAAAACGATCATCAAAATACACAAAGCCTGAAGGCGTTGGTATGCCGGAGCAATTACCACCGGCCTCAACACCTGCAATAACGCCGTTCATGATGTTGGAAGGCGGCAAAAGTGCGTCCGTACATTTTGCATCACGGAAATAATTAGGTGTTTTGCGCGGATCAGCAAGGCAAAATCCATAACGATTAACCACAGGCTTCGCGCCCTGACCAAAGCCCATACAATCGCGGTTCACACCAACAATACCTGTAATCGCGCCACCAAAAGGATCAAGCGCAGAAGGGGAGTTATGTGTTTCGACCTTATCCGTTATTAGATAGTTATCATCAAAGATAATCCCGCCTGCATTATCGGAGAACACAGATACGCAAATATCCTGTTCACCGCGCGCGGCGCGTATTTCTTTGGTCGCACGTTGAATATAATGCTTGTAAAGGCCTTTTGCGATATCATCAATTGGTGAAGCAAAAATCGTGTGTTTACAATGTTCTGACCATGTTTGCGCCAAGGTCTCCAGCTCAATATCCGTGGCTTCGCGACCTTCTTTTTTGAAGTACGCTTGTATGGCTTTTAGATACACAAGAGGCAGTCCCAATGGCCCGCGCTTTGAACCATCAGCGTTCGAAATCCCATATTTACTGAGAGTTTCCAGCGCCGCATCGTCTATATCAAGATTAACGTTATCGGCAATAACATCATTTTGTTCCAATACGACTTTTGGAATAACAACATCCATACCGCCGTCACGTGTGTATTCATCATTGCTCTTAATAGAGATCCGTTGAATCAGCTTATTTGAAATGATAGCGGAGAGTTTTTCTATATCGCTGCGCTGCGCTTTGCCTTTGATTAAATATAATCGTGAGGAAAAACATTCCTGATCTGCGTCATCATTATCATTCTGCGCGGAGAGTTTTAACAGCTCGGACGTCGTATGCCCGACGTTATCTGTAACACCGGGAAGAAACCCAATTTCCAGCGCCCAATCGAAATCTGTGGGGGTTTGGTTCACTTTTTGGGTCACGGGATTGGCTAAGCTCTGTGCAAAAGAATTTTTTTGCGCATCTGCACTGGCTGATGAATACACGTCAACGGCGCGGACACAGGCCTTTATCCCCATAGAGAAAAGGGTTTTTTCTATCTGATGTGCCCGACCATCATCTTTATGGGCTAGAATTTCTATTCGAGTATGCATATAATTATCAAGTAACTGTTGATCTTCATCGTCGCGCAGATTAAATAGTAGTCTGAGATATAATTCAATACTCTAATTTACCGATTAACGCGGAAATAGAAACAAATGCCTAAAATTACAATTAATGACATGGAAATCGAAGTCGAAGCAGGAACCAGTATCTTGCAGGCCGCCGAGCAGCTGGGCGTTGAAATTCCGCGCTTTTGTTACCATGACAAGCTATCCGTTCCGGCGAATTGCCGTATGTGCCTTGTTGAAATTGAAGGCGGCCCACCAAAGCCTGCGGCATCTTGTGCGATGGCCTGCGGCGATGGCATGGTTGTTCATACCGAATCAGAGATGGTTAAAAAGGCGCGTAAAGGCGTTATGGAGATGCTGCTTATTAACCATCCGCTTGATTGTCCAATTTGTGATCAGGGCGGTGAGTGTGACTTGCAGGATCAAGCCGTATCATATGGTTTTGATCGCTCCCGTTATCATGAGGATAAGCGCACAGTTTCGAACAAAGATTTTGGCCCTTTAATAGGCACAGAAATGACGCGCTGTATCAATTGTACGCGCTGTGTTCGCTTTGCAGATGAAATCGCAGGGACACCGGTTCTTGGCCAGTTCAACCGTGGTGAAGACACGGAAATCGGTACATTTATTGGTGAAATCGTTGATACAGAGCTGTCCGGAAACCTCGTCGATATTTGCCCCGTTGGCGCGTTGACCTCTAAACCCTACGCTTATAGTGCTAGAAGTTGGGAACTGACGAAAACAGAAACAATTGATGTGCATGATTCTCTCGGCTGTAATATTCGTGTTGATTCGCGTGGACGTGAAGTGATGCGTATTTTGCCGCGCCTGAATGAAGATATTAATGAAGAATGGATCGATGACCGCACGCGTTTCTCCTATGATGGGCTAGCGGCAGGGCGTATTGATCGCCCTTATATCCGCAATCAAGAAGACGGTAAGTTATACGAAGCCGAATGGTCTGAGGCTTTCGCACATATCAAAAAGAAGCTGTCAGGTGTTAAGGGCGATAAGATTGCTGCGCTTGCAGGTGATCTCGTCGATGTTGAGGCCATGGTTGCCATGAAAGATTTGATGACGGCCTTGGGCAGCCCGAATATGGATTGCCGCACAGATAGCGGTGTATTCAATACGGATAATAGAGCGTCATATTTATTCAATTCAACAATAGCAGGCATTGATGAGGCTGATGCCATATTGCTTGTCGGTGTTGATCCACGCCATGAAGCGACGATGATTAATGCACGCATCCGTAAAAATTGGCTGGAAAAGAAAGTGCCGATTTCACTGATTGGTGAAGCCGTCGATTTGACCTACCCGTATGAACATATGGGAACGGGGCCGAAAGATTTAGAAAAACTGGTTAAGCAATATGCCGGTAAGGTAAAAGCGAAGAAGCCAATGATGATCGTTGGCTCTGGCGTTTTCCGTCGCGATGATGGTATGGCTATTCACGCGCTTCTCCATGAAGCCGCAGAAGCGTTAGGCATTGTTAAGAAAAACTGGAATGGCTTTAATATCCTGCATGGCGCAGCATCGCGTGTCGGCGGCCTTGATGTTGGGTTCTTACCGCAAAAGAATGGCTTGAACTTTTCCGATATTATTTCCGGTACAAAAGATGGATCTATTGAAGCGCTATTTTTACTCGGCGCAGATGAATTTAATGCGCGGGTGCATATCGGATGGAAAACATTCGTCGTTTACCAAGGTCATCATGGCGATCACGCGGCAGAGCGTGCTGACGTTATTTTACCAGCGGCGGCTTACACTGAAAAAGATGGCTTGTACGTGAACACAGAAGGCCGTCCACAATTGGCCAAACGCGCAGTGACACCGCCAGGCGATGCCAAAGAAGATTGGGCAATATTGCGCGCAATGTCAGAACATATTTGCAGAAAGCCATTGCCGTATAACTCACAGTTAGAGCTACGTACGCGTATCCAAAAGGAATGGCCGATCTTTAAAAAGATAAATGAAATTGCACCAGCAAAGTGGGTGAAGCCTTCTATGAAGGGACGAATTCTAAAAGATTCGTTTGTTCTGCCTGTGCCAAATTATTATCTGAATAACCCAATTTGTCGCGCTTCTAAAACCATGAAAACATGTACAGAAGCATTTACCAATCAAAATGACTTTCAGGAGGCTGCTGAATAATGAGTGAGCAAAAAACAACATTAGATCAGGTTCAGGAATTCCATGAAACATATGGCTTGCCTGTCTTGGACGCGCCCCATATCTCGGATGAAAAAACCAATGATCTTCGCATAAATTTGCTAGCCGAAGAGCTGGATGAGCTTAAAGAAGCCTTAGAGCAGGGCGATATGGTGGAAACACTGGATGCGTTGATTGATCTACAATATGTGCTGGATGGTGCGTTTTTATCCCTAGGCATGGCGCATTTAAAGACTCCTGCTTTTGATGAAGTACATCGCTCTAACATGAGTAAGTTGGGCGCGGATGGCAAACCAATCCGCCGCGAATCCGATGGTAAAGTTTTAAAAGGGCCTGATTATTTTAAGCCCGACATGGCGCAGTTTGTTACGAATAAAGAGGAAGCCGCCTAGATGGAGCTTTTATACGAATTTTTATCAGACCCGTGGAGCTTTTGGATCCTTAGAACAGTGGTCTACACCTTGGTTGTTGTGATGGGATTGTTGATTGCCGTTGCTTATATGACCTATGCGGAGCGTAAGGTCATGGGCGCGATGCAGCGCAGACAAGGCCCAATGACCGTTGGCCCATTTGGCTTGTTGCAGCCAATAGCCGATGGTATCAAGCTGTTCTCTAAAGAAACGATCATTCCCTCACAGGCGCACCGCATTGTGTTCTTGTTGGCACCGATGATGTTGTTCGCTTTGTCTTTGATTGCATGGGTGGTTATTCCGTTTGATAAGGGCTGGGTACTGGCGAACCTTAATGTCGGGATTTTGTATTTATTTGCAATTTCATCAATGGGTGTTTACGGTGTTTTGATGGCTGGTTGGGCGTCTAACTCGCGCTACGCTTTTCTTGGGGGGCTTCGTTCTGCCTCGCAAATGATTTCTTACGAAGTATCTATGGGCTTGATTATTGTTTGTGTGTTGCTGGTCACGGGATCATTAAACTTACAGGAAATTGTTTTGGCACCGCGCCCAATATGGGTGCAAATCATGCTGTTTCCTATGTTGATCGTGTTCCTGATTTCTATTCTGGCGGAGACTAATCGCTGTCCTTTTGATTTACCAGAGGGCGAATCAGAGATTACAGGCGGATTTATGGTGGAATATTCGGCCATGACCTATGCGTTGTTCTTCTTAGGTGAATACGCAAATATGATTCTAATGAGCGCATTGACGACTATTTTGTTCTTGGGCGGTTGGTTGCCTCCATTCGGATTAGAGCCTATCAGTTTTATCCCCGGCATCATCTGGTTTGCTTTGAAAATATGCTCTGTGTTGTTCTTCTATATCTGGGCACGGGCAACATTGCCACGTTTCAGATATGACCAATTAATGCGCCTTGGCTGGAAAGTATTCTTGCCCTTTACTTTGGCTTGGGTCGTTTTTGTCGCGGGGATGCTTATGACGTTTAATGCTTTACCAGGGCAGCGTGAGGCTGCTGCTGCCGTAAAAGCCGAACATGTCATTGTGATGAATGCTGTTGTTGATGTCACGGAAGCGGATAAGAAGGAAGCAGAATAATGGATAGACTTGCACGTGCATTTTTCTTAACCGAAATTGTGAAAGGGTTCTTACTAACCCTTAAATATATGTTTTTCGTACCCAAAGTGACGATTAACTACCCCTATGAAAAAGGCCCAATTTCCCCGCGTTTCCGCGGAGAGCACGCTTTGCGCCGTTATCCCAATGGTGAAGAACGCTGTATCGCTTGTAAATTATGCGAGGCCATTTGCCCAGCTTTGGCGATAACAATAGAGGCAGAACCCCGCGAAGATGGCTCTCGCCGTACAACGAAATATGATATCGATATGACCAAATGTATTTACTGCGGTCTATGTCAGGAAGCCTGCCCCGTTGATGCTATTGTTGAGGGGCCTAATTTTGAATTCGCAACTGAAACCCGTGAAGAGCTTTACTATAATAAAGAAAAGCTGCTGGATAACGGTGACCGTTGGGAAGCACAAATCGCGGCTAACATCGTTGCCGATGCGCCATATCGTTAGATCGTTATGAGTCTTAGGGTTCTATATTTTAAGGCTCTATAGTCGAGTATTTCGCCAGCTTGTCCAGTTCTTCTCTGGCGATGGATATTTGATCGATTGAAATACCTACTTCATCCAGAGCTTCACGTGGATTTTTTTCTAAGTTTTCAAGCTGTTTTCCCGTGAATTTCTTTACGTCATTATCATCATTTTTAAAGATTGCATGTGGCAAAAATGCCCCATTCTCATTTTCTCCATTGGACAGGCTTACTTCATTAAATAAGTATTTTTTTTGTTCCATTGTACAGCACCCTAATTATATTTTTTTACATCAATATTAGTATCAATATTATATCGTATTTGTCAAATTTGTGGCGTTTTGCATCTAAAGTCAGGCGTGGAAGTACTGCTCTATATCTATGCGTTATTTTCGTGGGATTGAGCGTAAAAACGCAGCACATTTATATAATCCGTGAGTATTAAGAAAATACTGCGTCTTTTTACTTGATAAATCAGCATAAAAAGCAAAAATAGATAATGTTTTTTGATTTCTGACCTTGCGGTAACGCTAAGAAAAGATTAGAAAATAAGACGAATAAGAATAGAGACATTTCGATGGTCATACAGGCACTCGCCTTTTATTTATTTGCTGGAATTTTAGTTGTAAGCGCTTTGATGGTTATTACGGCGCGTAACCCTGTGCATTCTGTCTTGTTTCTTATACTCGGTTTCTTTAATGCCGCGGGAATATTTATTCTTTTAGGTGCTGAATTCATCGCTATGATTCTTGTCATTGTTTATGTTGGCGCGGTTGCCGTATTGTTCCTGTTTGTTGTTATGATGCTTGATATTAATTTTGCTGATTTACGAAAGGGCGGGATGCAATATATTCCACTAGGGATTGTTATCGGTGGAATCTTGTTGTTTGAGTTTGTAACCATTTACACCTATTGGCAGTTTTCTCCTGATGTTATCCAGAATGCTGCGCTTCCTATGTCTGGATTTGGTGATGCACAAAACTCGGAGGCTCTGGGATTGGTGCTGTATACAGATTATATTTTTCCATTTCAGATGTCAGGCTTGATATTGTTTGTGGCGATGATTGGTGCAATCGTTTTGACGCATCGTACGCGTCCAGGGATTCGCAAGCAAAAAGTTTCGGATCAACATGCAAGAAAAGCATCTGATGTTTTGGAAGTTAAAAAAATATCATCGGGAACAGGGGCATAGGTATGGAGACGCTTGTAAATATCAGTATGACGCATTTCCTTATTCTCGCAGGAATTATCTTTACGGTTGGTGTGTTTGGAATATTTTTGAACCGAAAAAACGTCATTGTTATATTGATGTCAATTGAACTTATGCTGTTGGCGGTTAATATAAATTTTATTACATTCTCTGCTTATCTTGATGATTTGGTGGGACAGGTTTTTGTTATGTTTATTTTGACCGTTGCCGCCGCAGAAGCCGCGATTGGTCTCGCGATATTGGTTGTGTTCTTCCGTAATAAAGGCTCTATCGCCGTGGAAGATTTATCAGAGATGAAGGGATAGATTATGGAACTATTAGCAGTCTTCCCGCCTTTGTTCGCTTTTTTAATTGCGGGGTTATTCGGTAAGAATATCGGCGATAAGGGGTGTCAGTTCATTACCTGTATGGCAGTTATCGTTGCAGCGTTGTCGTCTATCTCATTGTTCTTTGATGTTATTTTAACTGAAAACATGGTTGATGCTGCATATTCGACAGTTCTTGCCAACTGGATAACCTCAGGTGATTTTACCGTTCAGTGGGCATTGAAAATTGATCAGCTTGCCATTGTTATGATGTGCGTTGTTAATATTGTATCCGCATGTGTGCATGTCTATTCCGTCGGTTATATGAGCCATGATCCCTGTAAAGGGCGGTTCATGGCGTATCTCAGCTTGTTTACTTTTGCGATGCTGATGCTGGTAACATCTGATAATTTGTTGCAGCTCTTCTTTGGTTGGGAGGGGGTTGGTGTCGCCTCTTATCTATTAATTGGTTTCTGGAATCATAAGCATTCGGCCAACGCAGCAGCGCAAAAAGCATTCGTTGTGAACCGTATCGGTGACTTCGGTTTGGCTCTCGGAATTATGGCGATCTTCGTTGTGTTCGGCAGCATCGAATTTGATACTATTTTTGAAAATGCGGAACAGCATGCCGCGACGACCATGAGCTTCCTTGGTTTTGAGTTGCATGCACTAACTGTGATTTGCCTGTTGTTGTTTATTGGCGCGATGGGGAAATCGGCGCAGCTTGGCTTGCATACATGGCTTCCTGATGCGATGGAGGGACCAACGCCTGTCTCCGCGCTTATTCACGCCGCGACGATGGTGACGGCGGGTGTGTTCCTTGTCGCGCGGTTTTCACCGGTGTTTGAATACGCGCCTATCGCTTCAATGGTTGTAACTGTCGTCGGTGCAACGACCGCCTTTGTCGCAGCAACAATTGCTTTGACGCAAAATGATATTAAGCGCGTTATTGCTTATTCAACAATGAGCCAACTAGGATATATGTTCTTTGCGCTTGGCGTTTCTGCCTATGGTGCAGCGATTTTCCATCTGATGACCCACGCGTTCTTTAAGGCATTGCTGTTCCTTGGTGCAGGTTCAGTTATTCATGCAATGTCAGATGAGCAAGATATGCGTAATATGGGTGGTCTGTGGAAGAAGATTCCAGTGACCTATGCGATGATGTGGATAGGTTCTCTGGCTTTGGCTGGTGTGTGGCCGTTTGCCGGGTACTTCTCAAAGGATATTATTCTTGAGTCAGCATGGGCCGATCATACTTGGTTTGGTGATTATGCCTATTGGATGGGGATTGCAGCCGCATTTATGACTGCGTTTTATAGCTGGCGTTTGATTATAATGACGTTTCACGGCGCGCCACGCGCCAGTGAAAAAGTGATGAGCCACGTACATGAATCACCTTCTATTATGTTGATGCCTCTGATCGTTTTGGCAACAGGTGCTATGCTGGCAGGTATTGTGTTCTATGGTGGTTTTGTTGGATCATCGACAGAACATCATGCATCGGCCGAAACACATGCTGAAATAACTCCTGCTGCTGGCGATGAACATGGCTCTGATACTCATGAAAGTGAAACACATCATCGTTCATCTCTGGATGTAAATGTCTGGTCAAAAGAATATTTTTGGCATGACGCAATCAAAGTCCTGCCGCATAATGATACAGTAGAAGCCGCTCACTCCGCACCATTTTGGGTTAAGAAAATGCCGACGGCTGTCGGCGTATTAGGCATCTTATTGGCTTATTTAATTTATATGGTGAAGCCGGGCAGTGCTGCAATAATTGTACGTATATTTAAGCCCTTGCACGTTCTATTCTTTAATAAATGGTTCTTTGACCCTATTTATCATTGCCTTGTTGTAACAAAATCATTGGCTTTGGGACGTCTTTTTTGGCGCAGCGATAAGGTGATTATTGATCGTATCGGTGCGGATGGTGTCGCCGCTGTTTCCTCTCGCTTTGCCAAAGGGCTCTCCAAATTCCAGAGCGGTTATGTTTACCAATATGCGCTTGTCATGATTATTGCCTTTATCACGATTATCACATGGTTCGTGTTAAAGGCTGATCCGTCATTTTATTCCGTTTCTAACATACAAAATGTGGAGGGATTGATACGATGAATATGCCTCCTATTCTCTCTATTATGATTTTTTTACCGCTAATTTGCGCCGCAATGGTGGCATTGATACGTGGTGAAAAGGGTGAAGAGGCCATTGTCGAGAAAAATATCAAACACCTGTCCTTGTTTGGCTCGCTCTTTATTCTGGCTTTTGGCCTGTTCATGTATCAAAATTTTGATCCCAAAGCATCTGGCTTTCAATTTGAAGAGCAATATACATGGTTTCAAAGCGCAGGGATTAGCTATCACCTTGGTATTGACGGTATATCTGTGTTCTTTATTTTGCTTTCGGTCTTCCTGACGCCGATCTGTATTTTGGCCAGTTGGAACAGCGTTAAAACCCGTATCAAAGAATATATGATTGCCTTCCTTGTGCTTGAAAGTTTCATGATTGGAACGTTCGCGGCATTGGATTCTATTCTGTTCTATGTGTTCTTTGAGGGCGTCTTGATTCCAATGTTCTTGATTATCGGGATTTGGGGCGGTAAAAATCGCGTCTACGCATCCTATAAGTTTTTCCTCTATACGCTGCTTGGCTCGGTTTTGATGCTGTTGGCGTTATTGATGCTCTATGTGCAAACTGGGACAACGGATATTCCGACTTTGATTGCAAACCCTGTTGGTTTTGAGATGCAAAAATGGATATGGCTGGCGTTCTTTGCGAGCTTCGCGGTTAAAATGCCGATGTGGCCGGTTCATACATGGCTACCCGATGCCCATGTTGAGGCTCCAACTGCGGGGTCTGTGATATTGGCGGGTGTATTGCTGAAAATGGGTGGTTATGGATTTTTGCGGTTCTCTGTTCCTATGTTGCCCGAGGCCAGCCTCTATTACGCGGAATTCGTTATGTGGTTCAGTGTGATCGCAATTATCTACACATCACTTGTCGCGTTAGTACAAGAAGATATGAAAAAGCTAATTGCTTACTCTTCTGTCGCGCATATGGGTTTTGTTACGCTCGGTATTTTTTCCTTTACCCAGCAAGGCCTTGAGGGCGCGGTATTCCAAATGATTAGCCACGGCGTTATTTCTGCCGCGTTATTCCTGTGTGTTGGTGTTGTTTACGATCGTTTGCATACACGTGAAATTGGTAGCTACGGCGGTCTTGTTAAAAACATGCCCATCTATGCAACATTCTTTATGATATTCACTCTAGGTTCTGTCGGTCTGCCGGGTACGAGTGGTTTTGTTGGTGAATTCCTGTCATTGCTTGGCACGTTCCAGGTGAATACTGTGGTCGCGGCCTTTGCTACAACAGGCGTTGTTTTGGGTGCGGCCTATATGTTGGTTCTTTATAGACGCGTTATCTTTGGTCCACAGGATAATAAAGACGCAGCGGAAATGAAGGATTTGACTCCTATGGAAAAGTCGATTTTCATTCCTTTGGCAATTCTTGTGTTTTACCTTGGTGTGTTTCCGAATGTTGTCCTAAGCAGGATATCGCCAGCAGTGACTGAAATTGTATCAATTTATGAAGCCGTAGAGGCCACACCGGAACAAGCCTCTTTTGGTCCTGAAAACACAAATACTGAAGAAGAGGAGGGTGAATAATGGATGATTTAAATATCATGTTGATTCTTCCTGAGATTTTCCTTGCTCTGACTGGTATGGGCTTTTTGATGCTCGGTGTTTTCCAAGGCAACCGTAGTACGGATGTTATTTGCTGGTCTGCCTGTGTCAGCTTTGTTATCGCGGCTGTCCTTCTAATGAAGGGGGATTGGAGCACACAATATATCCTCAATGATATGCTGGTAATGGATCAGTTCGCCGGTGTTATGAAGCTGTTGATTTTATTAGGGTTAATAGCATCCTTGGCTTTGTCCGTTCAGTATTTATATCAAGAACGTATCGCCCGTTTTGAATATCCAGTTCTTGTTGTTTTTGCTGGTATTGGCATGATGCTTATGGTTTCAGCAAATAATTTTCTAAGCCTTTATATGGCGTTGGAACTGCAATCTTTGGCACTTTACGTCCTCGCAGCATTCCATAGAAACTCCCTGCGCTCAGGTGAAGCGGCCACGAAGTACTTCATTCTAGGCGCGCTTTCCTCAGGAATGTTGTTGTTCGGTATATCACTTATTTATGGTTTTGTCGGTTCTGTAGATTTTACAACGGTACAAAATACTCTAGCTAATTTGCCGCTGATCCCACCGGGAGTTGTTGTCGGAATGGTGTTTGTGCTGGTGGCTATGGCGTTTAAAATATCTGCTGTTCCGTTCCATATGTGGACACCAGATGTTTATGAGGGCGCGCCAACATGTGTAACGGCGTTCTTCGCTATTGTTCCTAAAATTGCAGCATTGGGATTGTTAATGCGCTTGCTTTTCGGCCCATTTGCACCTGCCGCGGATCAATGGATGCAAATTTTGTACTTCATGTCGATTGCCTCGCTGGTTGTTGGGTCATTCGCTGCAATCGCGCAAGATAATATCAAACGCCTGTTTGCATACAGCTCAATCGGAAATATGGGCTATGCGATGATTGGTATTGTTGCGGGAACATCGCAAGGTGTTGGTGCAGTGCTTGTGTTCCTTTTTATCTATTTGGCGATGACTGCGGGTTCTTTCTCTATCATCTTGTTCATGCGCAGGAACGGTCTTGCGGTTGAAAAAATCAGTGATCTATCCGGTTTTTCCAAGAATAATCCAATTCTGGCCTACTCAATGGCTGTCCTAATGTTCTCGATGAGCGGTATTCCACCATTGGCAGGGTTCTTTGGTAAGTTATTCATTTTCCAGGCTGCAATCGAAAGTGAGCTTTACGTGCTTGCAACGCTTGGTATATTGGCCTCTGTTGTGGCGGCGTATTACTATCTGCGGATTATCAAAGTGATGTTCTTTGATGAGGCTGCTGACCCATTTGATGAAGGCATGAATTTAGGGAAACGTGTTGTTCTTCTGATTTCAATGTTGCTGGTCTTTGGCTTTATCTTCTCCCCGAATACGATTTTAGATGGCGCGATGATTGCGGCAACGTCCTTGTTTTAAGAATGCTTGCCCATGGCACTTGATTGGCTGATCCAAACATATGACCAACTTCCTTCTACGCAAGGCTATCTCAAAGAGGCGATTGCAGATAATCCTGATTTAGCCGAAGGAACAGTCATTCACGCGCTTCATCAAAAAAGCGGTTATGGTCGCCATGGCCGCGTTTGGCAAAGTGATCTCGATAACCTAACATTCTCTATTCTGATAAAACCAAATTGCGCGATTGAACATATTGGCCAAATCGCGATCTTAAGCGGCCTAGCTATATCCAAAGCCATTGATGATGTCATTGCACCGGAGCATAGCTGCATTCTAAAATGGCCGAATGATATTTTAATTAATGATCGAAAGTGCTGCGGTATTCTGATTGACGCCGCGCCGATAAAAGATAATAAAGTCCCGTATTTCATTATCGGGATTGGTATTAATATTGCCTCCGCACCGCTGGAGACTGCGACGTTCTTGCAAGGTTACACAGATGTTACGATTGAGAGCAATAAATTTATGAAAGATGTATTGTCTTCTTTTTCTACCCTTTATACGCAATGGCAAAAGGACGGGTTTAAAGATATTCGCACGCAGTGGCTGGGCAAGACATATAATGTTGGCTGTGACATTGGCGTAAAAATAGATAAGGATCATATTCAAGGCAAGTTCGACACGATTGATATGTTGGGTAACTTGATTATAACGTGCGGAAAAAACGATGAGAAAAGGAAAATAACATCGGGCGAGGTGTTTTTACTGTGATAGGATTACGCTGTGTATAATAAAGAAGATGAGCAAATGCTGCTAGCCATTGATGTTGGGAATACAAACACTGTTTTTGCGCTGTTTAAGGGTGATATCCTGCAGCATTCATGGCGTTGTGCGACAGAGGCTTCGCGCTCCGTTGATGAGTACGCAGTTTTCCTGAAGCAGTTATTTGACTTGGAAAGTATAAAGTGGAGCAATATTGGCGACGTTATTATCAGTTCCGTTGTGCCCGATACGGATTTCCATTTGACGGAATTATGCCGCAAGTCTTTTAAGACCGAGCCATTATTCGTAAATGCCGCCTTATCCAACATAAAAACTGACCTTGAGCAGCCGAACGAGATTGGCGCAGACAGGGTCGCCAGCGTCGTCGCAGTGATAGCACATTATCAATTGCCCGCGGTGGTTATCGATTTTGGCACGGCAACAACGTTTGATGTGATTGACGATCAAGGTGTTTATCAAGGTGGCATCATTGCCCCCGGTGTTCGCTTGTCGGTGGAGGCTTTGACGTTGCGCGCTGCTAAATTGCCCAAGATTAAAATAGAAAAGCCTGATAAGGTTATTGGCAAGAATACGTTGCAAGCCATGCAATCAGGCATGTATTGGGGCTATATCGGTGTGATCGACACAATTATTGAGAAGATTAAAAGTGAACTGGGCAGCGATGTTTTCGTTATCGCAACAGGCGGTTTAGCGACCCTGTACACGCAAAGCACAGATAATATACATGAAGTTGATGGTGATCTGATTTTAAAGGGTTTGTTGGAAATATATAAAAAAGAAAAGACTGATGCGTAATATTTTTAAAGATAATGAATTTTACTTTGTGCCTTTGGGCGGTAGTGAAGAATTTGGTGCAAATTTTAACCTCTATGTTTGTGATGATGAATATCTGGTCATTGATTGTGGAATAGGCTTCGCGGATGATCGCTACCCTGGAATAGACTTGCTGTTGCCTGACCCGTCTTTCGTTGCGGCGAACAAGGATAAGCTGGCAGGTATGGTGATTACACATGCGCATGAAGACCATATCGGCGCGGTGGCTTATTTGTGGGAGCGCATGCAATGCCCGATCTACACAACCGAGTTTACCGCCAATGTTTTGCGCAAAAAATTAAAACAAGAAGGCGTAGAGGGCGTTCCAATTCATATCATCGGACAAGATGAAACCGTCGAAATCGGCAATTCTTTTGCAGTTGAGTTTATTCCTGTATCCCACTCTGTTCCTGACAGTTCGGCTCTACTCATCCAAACGAAATACGGTAATGTCCTGCATAGTGGTGATTGGAACCTTGACCCCGCACCAGTTATTGGTCGCAAAACCGACGAAGCACGCTTCCGTGAAATCGGGGAGCAGGGCGTTCTCGCCTATGTTGGCGACTCTACAAATGCGCAAGTGAACGGCTTTTCAGGCTCAGAGGCAGATGTCGCGAAGGGCTTGGCTGCGGAGTTTAAGAACTGTAAGGGCAAGATCGCCATTACAATGTTCGCCTCTAATATCGGACGACTGGTTAGTATAGCCAAGGCCGCCAACGAAGCAGGGCGCAGTGTTGCGATTATCGGGCGTTCATTACATCGGATGAGCGGTGCGGCCTATGATTGTGGTTATATGGATGGTGTCGCTGATTTTATCTCTGATGATGAGATTTCTTATATTGCTGATGAAAACCTTGTTCTTGTCCTCACTGGATCTCAAGGAGAGCATCGTGCCGCTCTTGCCAGAGTTGCGCGCGGCGATCACCGCGGCGTAAAGCTGAACCGTGGAGACACCGTTATTTTTTCTTCCCGCGCTATTCCGGGGAATGAACGTACAATCAACACCGTTAAGAATAATTTGAGTGCAGGCGGTGTAAACATCGTAACACCAAGCGATACAAAGAATATTATCCATGTGTCGGGGCATCCGTGCCGTGATGAAATCAGTGCAATGTTGCAATGGGTTAGGCCAAATTGTGTCATTCCCGTTCATGGAGAGAGACAACAGTTGGATGCGCAGGCGGCTTTGGCGAAAGAATGCCAAGTGAACCAGATATTGGTGCCCAGAAACGGGTCAGTGATCCATCTTGCGTCTGGTGGTTCTGAGATTGTAGATCACGTGGAAACGGCTCTGCTGGCGGTAGACCAGCGACGTATAATTCCCGCGACCCACCAATCAATCACCGCAAGACGGAAGTTACAGTACTCAGGCGCGGTTCATGCGTCACTGGTTCTGGACGATGATTTACGTCTTTTGGGCAAGATTAAAATTGATACGGTTGGTTTGACCTGTAAACGTAGTGATGATTGCATCGCCGCCGAGCTGGAAAACAATATTCTCGAGACTTTGGATAATCTGGATGTTGATATTACATTCAATGAAGATGAAATCGCCCGCAAGATTATGAGTGCTTTACGAAAATATGTTCAGGAAACGTTGGGCTTGCGGCCCAAGACGACTGTGCATGTGACTTTACTCGATATATAAGGAATAAATATGCATCCGGTATCCGCATTCGTCGTATTTATCATGGTCTGGTGGAGCGTTTTATTCTGTGTTCTACCCTTTGGCCTATCCACAACCTATGAAAATACCGATGAGGGCGAGGAAAACAGTGCCCCAGGTGCACCCAAAACCCTGAACATGAAAAAGAAGCTCAAGATTACAACCGTGATTTCTTTTGTTTTATGGGTTATCATTTATTTTATTATTGAATCCGAAATTATTGATTTCAGAGCATGGGCACTGCAAGAATAATTTGGTCAAAAAGGTGGATAAAATGAAGGGCTTATTTCGAAATGTAATGCTTGTCTTGGTTTTCGCTTCGCCCGTATATGCCGCCGATAAAACCGATGTTTCCGCACTTTGCCGCCAACTGGATGACCTGCGAAACAGTGCCGAATATGTGCCCAATGTTGATGTTCACGGAAAACACGTTGCCCCCGCAGATGTCAGTAGGAGTAGCTCTCAATACATAAATAATCCCATCATTATTCCGATAGAAATCGACCTCATTGATCGCTTTGGCTTAAGTCTGCCCACGGAAATATCGTTAAAGCCAACAATTGCCAGCTTGAAAATATATCAAGACGGGCGGGTGAAATACAATGATGAGGACGTGACTGAGCGCACCTTGTCTTTATGCAAAGACAAGCAAGAAATAACACATATTCCGCAATCAGAGCATGGACAGAGAGCGCACAATCCCTTACCCTCTAGCGACAAAATTGAAGGGCAGTATCCCGATGATCGCAAATCGCGTGCGCCGCATTATAATGAATAATTCTACGGAGTATAAAAGACTATGGGTAAGAAGCATCGCACCGCAATAACGCCAACACGCGCGGAAGATTTTCCGGAGTGGTATCAGCAGGTTATCAAGGCCGCTGACATGGCCGAAAATTCACCTGTGCGCGGGTGCATGATTATTAAGCCCTATGGTTTTGCTCTATGGGAAAATATTCAGCGTGTTTTCGATGGCTGGCTTAAGGATTACGGCGTGCAGAATGCTAGTTTTCCTTTGCTGATCCCGCTCTCTTTCCTTGAAAAAGAAGCCGAGCATATCGACGGTTTTGCCAAGGAATGCGCGGTTGTAACACATCATCGTCTGGAAGCTGGCGAAAATGGCCTTGTCCCTGCGGGCAAGCTGGAAGAGCCTTACGTTATTCGCCCAACATCGGAGACCATAATTGGTGATGCAATGTCGCGCTGGATACAGTCTTATCGCGATTTACCTATGAAGTTAAACCAATGGTCAAACGTGATGCGTTGGGAAATGCGTACACGTTTGTTTTTGCGTACGTCCGAGTTCTTTTGGCATGAAGGGCATAACGCGTTTGAAACACCGGAAGAGGCAAAAGATGATTGCCTGATTATTCTGGGAATGTATGAGAAATTTTTCGAAGAATATCTCGCTTTTTCAGGCTTTACAGGCATAAAAACCCCTGACGAGCGTTTCCCCGGCGCATTAGAAACCTACGCTTTCGAAGCGGTTATGCAAGATGGTAAAGCGTTACAAGCCGCCACAACGCATGATCTGGGGCAGACATTCTCGCGCAGTTGCAATATCACGTTCCAAGGGCGCGATGGCACTGAACAGCTCGCACACACGACAAGCTGGGCGTTTTCTACGCGGGTTATCGGCGGAATGATTATGATCCACGGGGATGATGACGGCATGATGATGCCGCCGCGTATCGCACCACAGCAAGTGATTATATTGCCTTTCATTAAAGATGAGTCTACCGAAGATGATATCTATAGTTTTGCGCAAGATGTGGCGGATAAGCTAAAGGCGCAAGGCGTGCGTGTTCATATTGATAAACGCGATATGCGTAGCTCCGATAAAATGTGGGATGCTGTTAAAAAAGGTGTGCCTGTACGTGTCGAAATCGGTGGCCGCGAAGTTGAAAAAGGCGAAGTGACTTACGTGCGCCGTGATATTGGCCGTGATTCAAAAGAAACGCTTTCTGTTGATGGATTCTTGAAAAAGCTGCCAACGGTTTTGGGTGATATCCATGATGCAATGCTCGCGCGTTCTAAAGCTTTTAGAGACGAGCATACAATTGATGGTGAAACAGTCAGTGATATCGAAGAATTTTTTGCGGCGGATCGTATAGGTCTTATGAAAGTGCCTGTCAGTGTTCTTGATGATGCTGACCTTGAAGCAGTGATGAAAAAGCATTCTCTGTCAACGCGCTGTATGCCGTTTGCGGATAATGGTAAAAAAGTTCTAATCGGAAAGGCTTACTAATTCGATGATATCCAAGTTTGAACGTACAGTTGCATGGCGCTATTTGCGCTCTAAAAAGGCAGAAGGCTTTGTCTCTGTTATTGCCGGGTTTTCGTTCGCGGGTATTATGCTGGGCGTGGCAACACTGATTATCGTGATGAGCGTAATGAACGGTTTTCGCCATGAATTATTCAGCCGTATTCTGGGTATGGGCGGGCATATGAATGCGTATTCGCAAGTGGGTGAGTTGTATGATTATATGCCCTTGAGTAAAGCCATCAAATCTGTTCCGGGGGTTGCCTCTGTGACGCCGATCATCGAAGGGCAAACGTTGCTGTCTTTTCATTCCTCTGCCAGTGGGGTGATGGTGCGCGGTATTTCACAGGCGGATTTTGTTGCACGTGATATTTTGTATAATGGTATTCGTCAAGGGAATATTGATGATTTTCAAGGTTTTAAAATTGCGATCGGTAATGTTCTGGCAAAGCGTTTACACATTAGCATCGGTGATAAAATCACGCTTACCTCTCCTAAATTAAAGAGTACGCCTTTTGGCACTGTACCGACGCAACGCTCTTTTAAAATTGCGATGATATTTGATGTCGAAATGTATGAATATAATAATGGCTTTGTGTTCATGCCCCTGCCGGCTGCGCAGAAATTCTTTCAATTTAAAGATAGCGTTAGTGCGATTGAGATATTCTTAAGTCAACCTGATCGCATCGATGAAATCCGCCATGCGGTGGAGATTGAGCTGAATGGGCGTGCAGGTATCTATGATTGGCGTGATATGAATAAGAGCTTTTTTAACGCGCTGGAGGTGGAGCGTAACGTGATGTTCTTGATTTTGAGTATGATTATTATTGTTGCGGCGTTTAACATTATTTCCTCCATGATTATGCTGGTGAAAGATAAGGGGCATGATATCGCGATTATGCGAACGATGGGTGCTACCCGCGGTAATATGATGCGTATCTTTATGCTGACAGGTGCGAGTATCGGCTTTATTGGTACAATATTAGGGGCAATATTGGGAATTTCTTTTGCTCTTAACATAGAGACTGTACGTAAAATAATCGAGGGGCTGACAGGTACTGTTTTATGGGATGAGGAAATTCGTTTCCTCTCCGAAATACCGGCAGAGCTGGATTGGAACGAAGTATCAACGGTGGTTCTTATGGCTTTTGCACTTTCGATTATTGCGACAATTTATCCGGCGTGGCGTGCGGCAAGGCTGGATCCGGTGGAGGCGTTGCGTTATGAGTAAGGCTGTAAATAATAATGATAGATATTAATAATGGACATGCGATTAATGGAAATCTTTGAAAAATACAGTTTTCCGGACGCTGATGTTGCGCCCGATAAGGATAGCTATTTCATGCCTGTACCTGATGGATACGAAGATGAAGAGGAGGATGATTTTGCTCTTGATGAGAATGATGACCTGTTAGATGACCCTGTCGAAGATCATATTGATGAACATGACATCGGGGTGGGTGAGCTATCTAATGATGTCGAAAATGATGAGGATTTACGTGCGGAAGGTAATATGCTTCTGATGGTGCGTGGGCTGAATAAACATTTTATTCAAGGCGCTAATAAATTACAAATCCTTAATAACGTGGATTTACGACTTTATTCAGGGGAAATTGCTGCCCTTATTGGACCAAGTGGGTCGGGTAAATCAACCTTGCTACAGATTTTGGGTTTGCTGGATGCACCGACATCAGGAAAAATAATGATTGGTGATCGTGATATCTCCTGCATGAAAGATCGTGCGCGTACGAAATTACGCAATGAACATATTGGCTTTGTGTATCAATTTCATCATCTTTTGCCTGAATTTTCGGCATTGGAAAACGTTGCTTTGCCGCAAATTATTGCAGGGGTTAAGCAAAAGGATGCCGAGGATAAAGCCGCAGACTTGCTGGAGCAATTAGGATTGGATCATCGTCTAAAACATCGTCCAGCAACCTTGTCAGGTGGAGAACAGCAACGCGTTGCGATTGCCAGAGCATTAATAAATGACCCCTACCTTTTATTCGCGGATGAACCGACAGGGAATCTCGACCCCGAAACATCGGAAGAGGTTTTTGAAATATTACTAAAGCAAGTGCGTAACCGTGGTATTGGTGCTTTGATAGCGACCCACAACATGACGCTGGCCAATGAAATGGATCGCATTTTAGAAGTTAAATCTGGACGAGTTATGCCTTACTAATATTTACCGTAGATATTACCCCTTTATTTCTGCTATTCTTTACACATGAAACAACAATTTGTGCATCTCCATTTGCACTCTGCCTATTCTCTGGCGGAGGGGGCAATCAAGATCAGTGACCTTATCGCCTTGTGCGTGGGACAATCGATGCCTGCGGTTGCTGTGACGGATTCAAACAACCTGTTTGGTGCGATGGAATTTGCACTAAGCGCGTCCAAGGCTGGCGTACAGCCGATATTCGGGTGTCAGCTTACCGTGGGCAGTGATGAGCATCAGCTGGTTCTGCTCGCGCAAAGTGAAATTGGCTATAAGAACCTCTGCAAAATTGTCAGTGCTTCATACATTAACGATAATGAGAATGCAGAGGTAACGGCAACCTATGAAACGCTAAAAACCTACGCAAAGGGCATTATTTGCCTGAGCGGCGGTATGAAGGGCGCGATCGCGCAGGCGGTCTTGCATGGGCAAAAGGACAAGGCCGAGCAAGAAGTAACGCGCCTAAACACAATTTTCAAAAATGCCTTTTATATAGAGCTGCAACGCCACGGTTTACCTGATGAGGATAAAGCCGAGGAGGGGCTGATCGATCTGGCTTACGCGCATGATATTCCTTTGGTGGCGACAAATGATTGTTATTTCAGGGATATAGGTGCGTATGAAGCGCATGACGCGTTGCTGTGTATCGCAGAAGGACGCTATATCAGTGAAGAAGATCGCCGCAAAGTCACGCCGCAACATTATTTTAAATCCGCTGGTGAAATGATTGATTTGTTCAAGGATATCCCCGAAGCAATCCAAAATACTGTCGTAATCTCGCAACGTTGTTCTTATCTGTTGAAAACCATTGACCCGATTTTACCCCCCTTTGAAACAGAAAGTAAACGCCCCGAAACAGAAGAGCTTGCTGTTCAGTCAAAAGACGGTCTGCAATGGCGTTTAGATAAATTCGTATACAAAGAGGGCATGAGCAAAGCCGAGCAAAAAGAGGCTGCCAAACCCTATTGTGATCGTTTGGATTTTGAGCTGGGCATTATCAATCAAATGGGCTTCCCCGGTTATTTCCTGATTTGTTCCGACTTCATTAAATGGTCAAAAGAACAAAACATTCCCGTTGGCCCGGGCAGGGGATCTGGCGCGGGGTCTATCGTTGCTTGGTCATTACAAATCACCGACCTTGACCCCTTGGAACTTGGCTTGCTGTTTGAGCGGTTTTTGAATCCTGAGCGTGTGTCTATGCCTGACTTTGACGTGGATTTTTGTCAAGATCGCCGTGATGAGGTGATTAAATATGTGCAGGAACGTTACGGTCACGATCATGTTGCTCAGATTATAACCTTCGGAAAGCTGCAAGCACGTGCGGTTGTGCGTGATGTCGGTCGGGTGCTGCAAATGTCGTACGGGCAGGTGGATCGCATCGCTAAGATGATCCCGAATAACCCTGCCGCGCCGATGACGTTGCAAGAGGCTCTAAACGCCGATCCTGACCTGCGCTTAGAGCGTAAGAAGGACGAAACCCAAGGCAAACTCATCGATATTGCGCTCCAGCTAGAGGGGCTTTACCGTCATGCCTCAACCCATGCTGCGGGCGTTGTGATTGGGGATAGACCACTGGATGAGCTGGTGCCGCTGTATCGTGATGCGCGCTCCGACATGCCTGTGACGCAATATAACATGAAATATGTGGAGCAAGCCGGTCTTGTAAAGTTTGACTTTTTGGGTTTGAAAACCATGACCGTGGTGCAAAAATCCCTCAATATTATCAAAGAGGAAACAGGCAAAGAGATTGACGCACTGGAAATCCCCCTTGATGATCCGAAAGCCTATGAGCTGATGGCGCGCGGCGATACCGTAGGTGTGTTCCAATTGGAGAGTGCGGGTATGCGCGACATGCTGCGTAAGGTGAAACCAACACGATTTGAAGATATTATCGCTCTTGTTTCCCTTTATCGTCCGGGGCCTATGGATAATATCCCGAAATATATCAGCGTTAAAGAAGGGCGGGAAGAGCCTGACTATATGCACCCAGTCCTGCAACCGTTTTTAGAAGAGACATACGGCCTGATGATCTATCAGGAGCAGGTGATGCAAGCCGCGCAGAGCCTCGCCGGCTATACGCTTGGCGGGGCGGATTTACTGCGTCGTGCAATGGGTAAAAAAATTAAATCGGAAATGGATGACCAGCGTAAAATGTTTGTTGATGGCGCGAAAGAACACCATAACGTGCCGGAGAAAAAATCGTCTGAAATTTTCGATCAGATCGCGAAGTTCGCTGGCTATGGTTTCAACAAATCGCATGCGGCGGCCTACGCGTTGATTGCGTATTGGACGGCATGGCTAAAGGCGAATTATCCCGTTGAGTTCATGACGGCCTCTATGACACTAGATCTAGGTAACACTGAAAAGCTTGGGATTTTTAAGCAAGATATTGATAAAATGGGGATGAAGCTGTTAACGCCAGATGTCAACCAATCTCATGCTGATTTCAAGGTGGAGAAGGGCGCAGTGCGTTATGCTTTAGCGGCGTTAAAAGGTGTCGGTGAGCAAGCGATGGAACAGCTTATCGAAGAACGTGAGAAAAATGGCACGTACAAAAGTCTGGAAGATTTTGCACAGCGTCTTGATCCTAAGGCCATGAATAAACGCCAGTTTGAACAATTGGTTTGCTCAGGGGCTTTTGATAGTTTACATGAAAATCGCTCAGAGATGAGCGGCGGTGCAGAGGTTATCTTACGTTATGCACAAAGCCTGCAAGAAGAGCGTAATTCAGGGCAGGTCAGCCTGTTTGGTGATGCAGGCGGTAGCGGTGGTTTGGGATTACCAGATTTACCTGTGGCGAAGAACTGGGATCCTCTAGAAAAATTGGGGCGGGAATTTAAGGCTGTTGGTTTTTATCTTTCTGCTCACCCTCTTGATACCCGTCAGGCGCAATTTGAACGCATGAAAATCGTTTCTTTGTCACATGTAGAAGAAGATATCAAAAATAAGCAAAAAGCGGCCTATTTAATGGCAGGCGTATTGCTGAAAAAACAGGAAAAAATGTCGCAAAAGGGTA
Source organism: Alphaproteobacteria bacterium (assembly GCA_002401965.1). Lineage (GTDB taxonomy): Bacteria > Pseudomonadota > Alphaproteobacteria > Micavibrionales > Micavibrionaceae > UBA1672. The sequence continues at coordinate 7,002 of NVUR01000025.1, read as the reverse complement.
ATAAATACGCCTTTCTTCAGCTATCCGACCCCACTGGAATTTTCGAGGTAACGATATTCTCGGAAACGCTGAATAATGCCAGAGAATATCTGGTTGCAGGGACGGCATTGCTTTTAAATGTCGAGGTTGAGCAAACAGACGACCAAATGCGCTATACCTCACATAAATTACAGCCTTTAGAGGACGCTCTGGAAGGCAAGATTCACGAAATCCACATTCATTTATCAACGGCCGATGCCGCACCAAAAATCAAAAAATTCATGGATGAAAGTGGTAAAGGGCGGTCTAAAATTACACTATTCGCGCATCTGGACAATGATCGCCGGGCGCAGATTGATATTCCGGGCTATTGGTCTTTAAATGCGGCTGCGCGCAATGAAATACGCTCCGAAAAAGGGGTGATTGATATATCGGAATTATAGAGTAACGATGTCTATTGTAAGCCTTCTTGAAAAAAAATGTTTATTTTTAAAAGAAACACTTGGAATTCGTGAAAAACTAAGGTAGAAACGCGCATTAAGTTCGAATGAGGGCTTACGAAATATACCTGTGCGGATGTGGCGAAATTGGTAGACGCGCTAGATTTAGGTTCTAGTTTCCTTTGGAAGTGGGGGTTCAAGTCCCTTCATCCGCACCATTTTAAGATTTAAGCCGAGTAATACGGCTTTTTTTTTCATTAGAATTTTTAGATTATAAACAGACATAAGAGAAGAGCAGCACAATGCAAGTAAAACAGCTTAAGCAAGACGGTCTAAACCATGAACTTGAAGTGACTGTGGGCGCAGATGAAATCGCGAACCATGTTGATACACGCTTATCAGAGTTGAGCAAGACAGTTAAAATACCAGGTTTCCGTCCAGGTAAAGTGCCGATGTCCCTTATGAAACAAAAATACGGTAAGGCCGTTATGGGCGAAGTGCTTGAAAGCGCAGTGAATGATAGTTCGCTACAAGCCATGAAGGATCAAGAGATCACGCCGGCGTTACAGCCAAAAATTGAAGTTAAGTCTTTCGATGAAGGCAAAGACCTTATTTACACAATGAACATTGAAGTTCTTCCGAAAATTAAAATCAAAGATTATAAGGGCTTTAAGCTAACCAAGCAGATTGCCAAGGCAGATGATGCAGCAATTGATGAGGCGCTAACCCGTATTGCTTCTATGCGTAAATCAAGCAAGCCAATCGAAGGTAAGCGCGCGGCAAAGTCCGGCGATACAGTTGTAATTGATTTTGATGGTCGCACGGCTGATGATGATGTGAAACAACCAGGTATGGCTGCAGAAGGTCATAGCTTAGAGCTTGGTAGTAATTCATTCATTCCGGGCTTTGAAGAGCAACTTGTTGGCAAAAAAGCTGGCGATAAAGTTGAAGTAAAAGTTCAATTCCCTGAAGAATACGGTTCTGCAGAGCTTGCAGGGCGTGATGCGATTTTTGATGTTGAAATTCACGAAATCCGTGAAACCGTTGATGCAGAAATTGATGACGAGTTCGCAAAATCTTTGGGCATGGATGATTTGGAAGCGCTTCGTAAAGCCGTTGCCGAGCAAACAAACCAAGAATTTGACAGCCATAGTCGCTTGAAGTTGAAAAAAGAATTATTGGATCAGCTTGATGAAGGACATCAATTTGAAATCCCACAAGGTATGAAGGATCTGGAATTACAAAACATCCTTCAACAAGTGAAAATGGATAACCAACAACGCGGCGTTGATGAAGAGCCAACAGAAGAAGAAACAGCCGAGCTGACAGACATCGCGGGGCGTCGTGTTCGTCTAGGTCTTGTTTTGTCTGAAATTGGTAAAGAAAACAATATTCAGGTTGCAGATGCAGAATTACAAAAAGCTGTCATTACCGAAGCTCAGAAATATCCGGGTCAAGAAAAAGAAGTTTTCGATTACTTTGCGAAAAACCGTGAAGCATTAGAATCTCTTCGTGCACCAATTTATGAAGATAAAGTCGTTGATTTCATTCTTGAGCTGGCAACAGTAACCGAAAAAGAAGTCACGGTTGAAGAGCTGACAGCCGATGAAGATACAGATGACGCGCCAAAGGCAAAGAAGAAGCCAGCGGCGAAAAAGAAGGCTGCACCGATTAAAGATGAAAAATCTTCCGATGACAAACCAGGGGCCAAAAAAGCACCTGCTGCGAAGAAAAAAGCGGCTCCTAAGAAAAAAGCATCTTAGTAGAAATAAAATATTTATATAAAATTCTTGAACAAGCCGTGCACAGTGGGTACGGTTTGTTTTGACTCTTGCGTTCAGGCGTATGAGTCGCATTCAATCGAATAACCCTGTAATTTAGAAACTGTGAGCAAATATGTTTGATTCAAATCCAATTGATACCTATATGAACCATCTTGTCCCGACTGTGATTGAGCAGACGAACCGCGGGGAGCGTGCATTCGATATCTATTCGAGACTATTGAAGGAGCGTATTATCTTCTTGACAGGTGAAGTGAATGACTATGTGTCTTCCGTGATCTGTGCGCAGCTTTTGTATCTCGAATCAGAAAATCCGAATAAAGAAATTTCGTTCTATATTAATTCTCCGGGCGGCGTTGTTACGGCTGGTTTGGCAATGTATGACACGATGCAATATATCCGTCCTAAGGTCTCAACAGTGTGTGTAGGGCAGGCGGCGTCTATGGGGTCATTCCTACTTATGGCGGGTGCAAAGGGCATGCGTTACTCTCTTCCCAATTCACGGATAATGATTCACCAACCTTCAGGTGGTGCGCGTGGGCAGGCCAGTGATATCGAGATTCAGGCCAAAGAAATCCTGCGCTTACGTCACAGTTTGAACGAAACCTATGTGAAACACACAGGTCAAAAACTGAAGGTTGTGGAAGAGGCAATGGATCGCGATAATTTTATGAGCGCACAAGAAGCCAAAGATTGGGGATTAATCGATCACGTCGTTGAATCAAAGCCTGTTTCCGATGATGAAAATGATAAGAAAAAATAGACTTTTCTCTGTGTAATATAAAATTTTTGGGATTTTCTTATATATTAAGAATGCTTTCAACATTATTAGCGTAAAATATATGAAATTGCCTTTAAAATGGCACTTTTCGCTGTCTATAATAGACGCATTATTGAAACCTTAAGGACTTATTGTATGTCAGACACAAAAAGCACTCTATATGCTGTTCTCCCTTTAAGAGATATCGTGGTTTTTCCGCACATGATTGTACCGTTATTTGTGGGGCGCGATAAATCCGTTCAGGCGTTAGAGCATGTCATGCACGCTGATAAGAAAATTGTTCTGGTGACGCAAAAAACGCCGTCGGAAGATGATCCAGGACCTAAAGATTTATATTCAGTTGGAACAATTGGAACGATCCTTCAGCTTTTAAAATTACCTGACGGAACGGTTAAGGTTCTGGTTGAGGGCGGAGAGCGCGTTCGTCTTTCCAATTTGATAGATGATAATGGCTATGTTGAAGCAAATATCACAGAGATACTTGACACGACTGTTGGTGATGACGAATTGGAAGCGTTGTCCCGCGCCGCCATGGCGCAGTTTGAGCAATATGTGAAACTCAATAAAAAAATCCCGCCTGAGGTTATTGTTTCTATTAATCAAATTGATGAACCGTCTAAAATGGTTGATACCATTGCCTCTCACTTGGCATTAAAGATTGACCAAAAGCAAGATTTGCTTGAACTCGCCACAACAGCTGAGCGGTTGGAACGTATTTACTCCTTTATGGAAGGGGAGATTGGCGTTCTTCAAGTTGAAAAACGTGTACGTTCTCGCGTGAAACGCCAAATGGAAAAGACGCAACGTGAATATTATTTGAACGAACAAATGAAGGCTATTCAAAAAGAGCTGGGCGATGGTGAAGACGGGCTGGATGAATTGGGAGAGCTTGATAAGAAAATCATAGAAACTAAAATGCCTAAGGACGTGCGTGAGCGTTCCAAAGCAGAAATGAAAAAACTTCGTCAAATGAGCCCTATGTCCGCAGAGGCGACTGTGGTGCGAAACTATCTTGATTGGGTTTTAAATGTACCATGGCATAAAAAGTCTCGCGTGAAGAAGGATATAAAAGCCGCACAAGCGATTTTGGATAAAGATCATTATGGCTTGGAAAAAGTTAAAGAACGTATTTTGGAATATCTCGCGGTGCAACAGCGTACGAAAAAAGTGCGTGGTACGATTCTTTGTTTGGCGGGGCCACCGGGTGTTGGTAAAACATCTTTGGGTAAATCCATCGCCAGAGCAACAAACCGTAACTTTGTGCGCATGTCTTTAGGCGGCGTTCGTGACGAAAGCGAAATCCGTGGGCATCGACGCACTTATATTGGTGCCATGCCGGGGAAAATCATTCAAGGTATGAAAAAAGCAAAAACGATTAATCCTCTATTTTTGCTGGATGAGATTGATAAACTTGGTTCTGATTTCCGCGGCGACCCCAGTTCCGCATTGTTGGAAGTTCTTGACCCTGAACAAAATGACAAGTTTCAAGATCACTATCTTGAATTAGATTATGACTTATCCGATGTGATGTTTGTGTGTACGGCGAATAATATTTCGAATATGTCACGTCCATTGCTTGACCGCATGGAAATTATTCGTATCTCCGGCTATACTGAGGATGAAAAAGTTCAAATCGCAAGACGCCATTTGTTGAAAAAGCAAATAAAAATGGCAGGACTTAAGCGTGATGAATTCAAGATCAGTGATGCGGCGATCCGTGATCTGATTCGTTACTATACGCGTGAAGCCGGCGTTCGTGGGTTGGAGCGTGAGCTGGCCAATCTTTGCCGTAAAGCGATTAAAGATATCCTAATGAAGGGTAAGGAGAAAATCTCTATCACTCCGCGCGGTCTTGAAAAATATGCCGGTGTTAAGAAATGCCGTTATGGTGAAATCGAAGAGTATGATCGCATTGGTGTGGTAAACGGTTTGGCCTATACGGAAAGTGGTGGTGATTTATTGTCTATCGAGGCGGTAACAATGCCGGGTAAAGACTGTAAAGTGTCCACGACGGGTAACTTGAAGGACGTCATGCGAGAATCTATTACCGTGGCAGAGATGTTAACAAAATCTCGTGCGGCGCAATATGGTCTTGATTATGAAGTTCTAAAAACGCGACAAGTCCACGTGCATGTTCCAGAAGGGGCAACACCTAAAGATGGACCTTCTGCTGGTGCGGCGATGGTAACGGCAATTATTTCTGCATTATCAGGTATTGAAATTCGACGAGATATCGCGATGACAGGCGAAGTAAACCTGCGCGGTAATGTTACGGCAATCGGTGGTTTAAAGGAAAAGCTGCTCGCGGCACTTCGCGGGGGCATAAAAACAGTACTGATTCCTCAAGATAATGAGAAAGATTTGGCTGATATTCCCAAAAATGTCCTGAAAGGTTTGAAAATTATTCCTGTTCGAACCATTGATGAAGTACTTTCACACGCCCTTTTACATATGCCAGAACCTTTGGAATCACTAAAAAATGAAGAATTAGACGAAATTCCTTCAAAAACTGCAGAAAACAAGGGAGAAAGCGTGATTCACCATTGAATCTTTAGGAAAAAAGGCTTACAAAGGAATAACTGGAAATGATTGTAATCGCGCACTGAGCAAGTGTTATGCATTTTATAGTGTGTTTTGATTATATTTGTTTCCATGCTGTCTCTGAAATGGTTTCGAAGGCAGTATGGCTTTTAACTTAAACGTAAAGGGAATTCCTTATGAACAAGCAAGACCTTGTATCAAAAGTAGCTGCTTCTGCAGATATATCTAAACAAAAAGCAGCATCCGCTGTTGATGCTGTTATTGACGCAATAAAGGGCAGCCTTAAATCAGGTGAAGATGTTCGCCTCGTTGGTTTCGGTACTTTTTCTGTATCTGACCGTGCTGCGACAACTGGCCGTAACCCACGTACTGGTGAGCCAATTCAAATTCCGGCATCTAAGCAACCTAAGTTCAAAGCTGGTAAAGAGCTTAAAGAAGCTGTAAACGGTAAAAAGAAGTAATTCTACCGTTCTGGTGTGTAAGTATTATGTTTGGCCGCCTATATTATATGCGCGGCCGAATTTTTTTTATAAATATTGAATTCTGCTCTTGCTTTTTGTCGCGGGACTTATTAGATATATGCAATCGATTGGTTAGGGTGATTAGCTCAGCTGGGAGAGCATCTCGTTTACACCGAGAGGGTCGGCGGTTCGATCCCGTCATCACCCACCAATCGACCTTCAAGCCACTGATATCCCTGCAAGGCGTTGGTCTTGTGGTGTTTTTTATTCCATGTGCTACACAAAAGGAATGAAAGACGTGGCAAAACCGATAGGTTTAATACAAAGAAAGAACGCATATTACATCCGAATGCGTGTTCCGGTGGATTTGGTTGATCTTATTGGGCGTAAGGAAATTACACGCACACTGAAAACGCAGGATTACAAAGACGCCTGTAGAAGAGTTGCGTCAGAGCGCGTTTTGATTAACGCAGAGTTTGACGCAGCTAGAGCAGAGAAAAAATTATCCAAAAATTCTAATAAAACAAAAGCTGCCTCTAAAGATATGCTCTCTTCAATGTCTCGTGAGCAAATGATTGCTCTGGCAGTAGGGTGGATTAAAAAGCAGGATGAAGAGCATGAGGATGTGGTAGCAGCCCAGAGCTTAAGTGATGGAGAGTGGCATGAAGTTCTGGATACGCTCCGGACTGACGAAGGAATGGCTGCTTATGCTTTAAAAGAAAATGATTATTGTTTCTGTCTTCCGGAAGCTAAAAATACTTTAAAAGAGCATCGCATTACATATGACCAAAAAACTCTGGCATTTAAAAAGCTTAGTCGAATTTTTCTTGAAGTGTATGCCGGAAGCGCAAAGCGAGCAGTATCACGTCATAAAGGCGAATTGTTGGCTCCAGACACCTATTCGCATACTTCCGGGCTAATAGCTAGCGTCAGATTCTAAGTGCAACACCTTTTTGTATAGTATGCATCAAAAAGGAAAATACGATGAATTGCACTTACACTCATCTCTGCGAAGCGGA
>NVUR01000024.1 GCA_002401965.1 Alphaproteobacteria bacterium | reverse complement strand
GCATCTTAAATTAGCTGCTTAATTTAAACTTAATCAGAAGCCAAAACCTCCTGATCATATTTGACCGATATGTCTCAAATCATTTGACGACGGACAATAGTCATTCGAACCCGTCACTTACAGGAACATGTTATAGGAATTTATGCCTTTTTTAAATTCTTATTCCGTACATTCAATGTGAGCACCGTGAGAAAACTTGGGATTTCAGGCCATAAATTCCCATTCTCAGCATGTACGGAAATGCCTATCGTGGCAAGCCCCGCTGTAGGCCGCGGGTTCGAGTTTATATATCAATATTGAGTAAAATCAATGACTTAGTGGCAGGGGCACCAGGACTCGAACCCGGGACCGTCGGATTTGGAATCCGATGCTCTACCAACTGAGCTATACCCCTATAATTAATTACCTTTAAGTAACGCTTATCAATGAGTTGGTCAATAGAAGAATTGCGATGATGCATAAAAATAGATGAAGAAGAAATAATGCTATATTTTTTCTTAAAACACTTTAAAGTTGAAGAAGTCTTTTATGTGTGGGTGAATAGATAAGTGCTAATTTTTGTATCAGAGAAAATTCGGAAAATTAAGGCGTTTATTTGCCAAGATACGGCGACCTATTTATCACCTTTGATTATGTTTACTTTAGGCTTTGGGCTGTCAATTATAGCTTATAATGTGATACGGACGCATCAGGAAAGTGAAGCTCAGCGCGCTTTTGTTGGTCGCTCAGAACAATACACTTTAGAGTTTAAAGCAAACCTTGGAGAGTATCTTCATGATATGACCGCCTTTAAGGCGTTCTTTTCTGTGTTGGATGTTGTTACTAAAGATGATTTTCATATATTTGTAAGCCCTTTCTTTGATATACGCGAAGACTTAACCGCTGTTTATTATCTGTCAGATACCAAAAGTGGTGAAGATGCTTCTTATGAATTCTACAGTGAGGTGAATGGGGGCATTCATAAGGATATACACGAATCTAATTATGGAGATATTTTAAATTTCGATGGATTGTCTGTTTCTACAGAGCGTTATGCAGAGATATTGGAGCTTGCGCGCCATAGTAAAAATACTATTTTAATATCATTAATAGACTTACAACAGGACACTATAAAAGATTTTATTTATTTTCAATATGTTGAGAGTAAGTTGGATACTATTTTACCCAGTTCTCGTCAAACTGGCGTTATAGTTTCTGTTTTGAACTTTAATAAGCTGAAAGAACATGTTTATGCGAAGGGAAAATTTCACGGTATTTTACCAACGTTAACAACCGTGAAGCCTGTCTTGGTGCATAGTGATTCTCAGCGTGTGCATGATGTAAAATTTACTTTGGCAGGGCAGGATTGGATCATGTCTTTTGTCGCAAAGGATGGATATTTTTTAAGGGATAAATGGCCGGAAAGATGGACGTTTCTTGGAGGTTTTATCTTATCTGGTATTATCTCTTTCTATATTTTTCTGCTTTTTCACCAGCGTCAAGAAGATGAAAAAATCAAGACGCTTTTGAAAAGTGAACAAGAGCAGGCGCAAATAGAAATTCAATTGCGGGAAGAGGCGCAACAACAAGCCGAGCAAGCAAGCCAATATAAAAGTGATTTTTTGGCGAATATGTCGCATGAGCTGCGGACACCGTTAAACAGTATTATGGGCATGGTTCAAATTATTGAGCAAAATGAACTGGATGAAGATATCGGGGAGATGTTTTCTCTGGTCAAAGCGTCTTCCTTTAATTTGTTAGAGATTGTAAATGATATTTTGGATTTATCCAAAATCGAGGCGGGACAGGTACATTTAGAATGTATTGCTTTTGATGCGATTAAGAGGATAAGCGATACGGTTGATTCTATGCAGCCCTTGGCCATTGAAAAAGGGATACCCCTTACCTGTTCTATTGATTTGGAGCATCTCTATGCTTTAGGGGATGAATTACGCTTTACGCGCGTTCTTACGAATCTTATTAGTAATTCTATTCGCTATACATTGGTTGGTAATGTTTCAATTATTGTTACCACGGAAAAACTTTTTGATAATTTAGTGCGCCTTAGATGTGAAGTGATTGATACGGGTATTGGTGTGCCTGAAGATAAAATGAGCAGTATTTTTGATAAATTCACACAAGCAGATACATCCATCACACGTAAATTTGGTGGAACAGGGCTTGGTTTGACAATCACAAGGGGGCTTGTCGAACTTATGGACGGTGATGTCGGTGTGGAGAGCGTCGAGGGCGAGGGGTCTACATTCTGGTTTGAGGTGCCATTTGGTATTGTAGAAAAACTGCCGGAGAAGAAGAAACATGATTTTGCGGTTGCGCGTGATGGTTGGCTAAATGTTGATGCTATAGCTGTGGAAGATGTGCGTATTTTGATGGCAGAAGATCATGATATGAACCAAATATTCATGAAAAAATTATTTAGTACATTGGGAATTAAAAATTACACGATTGCGCCTGATGGTGTGCAAGTGGTGCAAGCTGTACAATCTAATCATTATGATCTGATTTTGATGGATTGTCATATGCCAGAGATGAATGGTTATGATGCGACTGTTGCTATTCGTAATTTACCTGATCCGTTGCAGGGTAGAATTCCTATTATTGCAATGACGGCTAATGCCATGCCTGAAGATAAAGATAAATGCCTTTCCATTGGTATGGATGCCTATATCAGTAAACCTGTAAATATTAATATTTTTAAGGAGACATTGGCACCGTGGATTGATTTTGAAGGCAGAAAGGGCGTCAAAGATAAAAATGAGGAGGGGGCGCGCGCTGGTGAAGTGCCTGCTAATTTAGATAATTTGCGTGAGAACGCTATGGGTGATGAAGAATTTGTCAAAGAAATAATCGCAATGTTTGTCTCACAAGGGGCAGAGCAGCTTGCCGCCTTAAAGGAGCAATGCACGGATGGTGTGAATGATGAATGGGTTGAAATAGCGCATGCATTAAAGGGAACATCTGGCGGTGTTGGTGCAGAAAAAATGCGGGGGTTATGTGCCGATGCACAAAAAGCAGCGGACAGCTCTGCTGATATACGTCAGAAGTTTGTGCAGGATATTGAATCTAAATATTTGGAGACTAAAAATTATTTTATTGCAGAAAGTCTTTATTAAGGTTCCCCCCCTAAGCGCGTGATATGCGTCATACAACTGTAATCTTAAGTTGTTTTTTATTGTTTTAGTGCAATCATTAAATATATTTAATTTTTGGGGCTAGGTAACGTGGTAGAAAAGCATATAAATAAGGGGGAAGGATCTGCAAATCATGCGGAGGAAACAAGGGAACAGTTCGATCAATCCATCACAATCCAAGACGCCATTTCTTTACGTGACAAGGATCTATCCGCCCGCGAATTCAGCGTTGATGCAGGGGAGAATGCGCCTAATGGGGCGGTATCTCAGGGGGCAATCGGTGAGATAAAAGGCGGGGACGTTCATGGTGATATGGCTTCTCTTTCAGGCTCTGATACGAACGACCATATAGATAGCAATCAATCGGGGCAATCCAGTTCTCTGAGGGGCGAAGATTATGATCCTGCGGATACGATGTTTGAAATGGATGGTAATTTCTTAGGCACTGACCCTGCCCTTGATGAGTCCGCCCTCAAGGGGCAGCCCATAGATGCGGAAACGGCTAATATAAATACTGTAGGCGCTCTTGGAATGGTGGATAATGAATGGGATCGTTCCGAAGGTATAAATCCCATAGGTCGCGCACAAGAAAATACAGGACAAGAAACAGAAATCTCTACAAATACTGACGTCAATGCCGATGTTTTTATGGCTGATTTTGAAGGGGCAGATATTCCTGTATCAGAAGCGGTAACGGAAGATGTGCAAGTAAATGTTGAAGATAATGTAGGGGAGGTCATTCCCGTGCCTGATATTCCTGTTCCCGTTGAGACGCCCATTAAAACGCATTTACGCGTGCGCGCAAGTAACGCGACAGACAACCAGACATATATAAACAGCGAGGATGGATACGATCTTACCGCGTATGAATATGGTACATCTTATATCGTTACGGGGGCGGAGATGGATATTGCAGGTGTTGCCGATAATGCACAGATTCAATATGTTTTCCTCGATTCCGATACGGTTGAAGTGACCTTGCTCACATCATGGAACAGTGTCAAAAACCTTGAAGTGTTTTCGGACAGTGCAGGCAATGTGACCCTCAATAATTTTGTGCATACGGATGTTTCTTTAGGCAGTGGAGGGGATTCTAATGTTTTTATTAATGGCGTAAAGCGCGGTAATATCACGACGGGTGATGGTGATGATGACGTTGAAATTAATGCTCTGACAAATAATGCAGGTTGGTCTAACGAAATTAATGTTAGTACGGGCGCAGGCGCAGATCAGATTGATTTGACTGGCGATAAAGGCTTTACAATATTTGATGTCGATGCTGGTGCGGGTAACGATCAGGTGTCGGTTGATGGCGAGTATTCTTCTCTGGAGGTTGATCTGGGTGATGGTGAAGATACATTGGTCATTGTAGGGAATTATGACGATGATAACATTGTTGTTAAAGGCGATGATGCTACGCAAGATCATAGTGATCGCGAAAATGATGCCCATGGTAACATTAAACCCCATGACGATCGCGGGCATGGGAATGATGATGATGGTGTAGATGACAGCAACCCTGGTCGTGGGCGTGGTGGCCCCAACGCGCAGAAGGATATTCCTTCGTCTGATAATGATTCTGTTGCTGCTAAAGATTGTGAAGGTGATGGGTATGGTAACGATAAGCCGCATGACGATCGCGGGCATGGGAATGATGATGATGGTGTAGATGACAGCAACCCTGGTCGTGGGCGCGGTGGTCCCAACGCGCAGAAGGATATTTCCTCGTCCGATAATGATTTTGTTGCTGCTAAGGATTGTGAAAGTGATGGCCACGGTAACGATAAACCCCACGATGATCGCGGGCATGGTCATGATGATCTGCCCGCTATGAGAGATGGTTCCGATGGGGGCTGGCTTGAGGTTGTTGAAGATAACGGTGTTATGGGGCAATGTTCATCGGATGATGTTGAGGGTAGTTGGGTGGATGCGGTTGAGGGTAACGGCATTTCTGATGATGGTAATGCCTGTGAAAGTGCGGCGTCAGAAGATCAATTTGAAGATATTAATATTGGAGATATTCCTGATCCATCGCATGATAATCAGCTTGGCTCAGAAAATGGTGCATTTGGTTGATTAGGTGGGGTGGGGGTGTGTCTTACCGATCAATCTTACCGAAGGATCGTGAATTCAATTTACCCTTACCTTTTTGTGAATTTTTGTAAGAATCAACAATGCTTTTCAGACCAGTAGATTTCTCTTTTTTGTTTGCTTCTTCTTTTTTCTCTTTTGTTAGTGCTGGCGTATCATCGTTATCTTCTTTCTTTTTCTTGCCGTCCTTTTTGTCGCTATCCTTTGGTTTTTCACCAGATTCAGCCTTAGCCTTCAGAGCTTTGTATTTGTCCCAAAGTTTTTGCTCTTTGCTTTTTTCCTGTTCTTCTTCAATGGCAAGTGATTCGTTTTCATCAGCCTCTTCGATGTCTTCAAGTTTTAGCTCTTCTTTTGTCTTCTCCGCTTTTTTCTTGGCCGCGGACGGTTTGAATTTTACACTCTTCATTGTTCTATCACGCTTGGCGTCACCTATTTCAGGTAGGTTGAAAATTGGCGGGGGCTTTTCTTTGTTGCTGCTGCCTTCTGCCTGAACGGGCGAAGAGGCACAAAACGTCATTGCGGTGACGCAGAATAATAATTTTAAACAAAAAACTTTAGCTCGATTCATCATTGCTTTATTCTCTATATTCTTAAGGAAACATAATAACCAAAGACACGGTAACGGAAATATAGGGCATTATGCAAGATTCATCATTATCTATTCATCACTTTACCCCCGATATGGAGCAAAAATTCTGGGGCATGTTGGATGAATTTACATTTCATATTGATCGCGGCTATTATGAGCGGTGTATAGAACGCCATGAAAATGGAGAGCTGGTGTTGTTTGTGGCTTCTATAGATGGAAATAATGTTGGTTATTGTTTGTTAAATTGGCAGCCTAAATATGCATATTTCAAAAAACTTGAATTGCCGGAAATACAGGACTTAAATGTTCTCAGCCAATATAGACAGCGCGGTATAGGCAAGGCGTTGGTTGAATATTGCGAGGGCATCGCACGTGATAAAGGTTACGCGGAAATGGGGATTGGCGTTGGGCTGAACAGCTCCTTCGGCGCGGCGCAACGTCTTTATGTTCGCCATGGCTATATCCCCGATGGATGCGGCGTTAGCTATGACCGAAAGCAGGTTGCCGCAGGGGAATTCAGGCCAATTGATGAGAACTTGTCTCTCATGATGATAAAAACATTGATTTAAATGCATTTTTATAGGCGATAGCGTGATTATCTCCTTCCTTTTTGCGTGTTAAATGTGCTAAACCCAATGCGAATTTGGAATTTTTCAGGAGCGCAGGATTCATGACTAAATGGGTTTATAATTTCGGTAAAGATAATAACGATGGCGACGCATCTTTGCGTAACCTTTTGGGCGGTAAAGGCTCTAACTTGGCAGAGATGGCATCCCTTGGTTTGCCTGTCCCTCCGGGCTTTACAATAACCACTGAAGTCTGCACCCATTATTACGATAACGGCAATGAATATCCTGCTGAATTAATCGCTCAAGTGGAAGAGAGCTTGGCGGCTGTTGAAAAAGATATGGGCATGGAATTTGGTGGTGTTGATAACCCACTGTTGGTTTCTGTTCGTTCCGGTGCGCGTGTGTCTATGCCGGGGATGATGGATACGGTTTTGAATTTGGGCTTGAATGACGAGACCGTTGTTGGTTTGGCGAAACAGGCAAATGATGAGCGATTCGCATGGGACTCATATCGTCGTTTCATTCAAATGTATGGTGATGTTGTTCTTGGTGTGGATCATCATGATTTCGAAGATATCCTTGATACGTATAAGCGCGATGAAGGCTTGGCTCAAGATACGGATATTACGGCAGAGGGCTGGAAAGAAATCGTCGGTGAGTATAAAGACCTTGTTGAACGCGAATTGGGCAAACCATTTCCTACTGATCCTAAGGAACAGCTTTGGGGCGCGATTGGCGCGGTGTTTAGCTCATGGATGGTGCCACGTGCGATTACGTATCGTAAGATTAATGAAATTCCTGCAAATTGGGGCACGGCTGTTAATGTGCAGTCTATGGTGTTCGGGAATATGGGCGATGATTGTGCAACAGGTGTTGCCTTTACGCGTGACCCGTCAACGGGTGAAAATTACTTCTATGGTGAATATTTGGTCAATGCGCAAGGTGAAGACGTTGTTGCAGGGATTAGAACACCGCACTCCCTAACAAAATTAGGGCGTGAGAAAGAGGGCAGCAAACATCTTTCCATGGAAGAAAATATGCCGGAGGTGTTTAAACAGCTGGATGAACTACGTCTGAAGCTGGAAACGCATTTCCGTGATATTCAGGATATCGAATTTACGGTGCAAACAGGGACGCTCTATATGCTGCAAACCCGTACAGGTAAACGTACGGCTGCGGCGGCGCTTAAAATCGCTGTTGATATGGTTGAAGAAGGTTTGATTACACAAGAAGAAGCATTGCTTCGTGTTGAGCCACAATCATTAGATCAACTTTTACACCCAACATTAGATCCGAATGCAACGCGTAATGTTATTTCCAAGGGCTTGCCTGCATCGCCCGGTGCGGCGTCAGGGGTTGTTGTCTTTACCGCGAATGAAGCGGAGATTAAATCTCACGCAGGGGAATCTGTTATCCTTTGTCGTCAGGAAACATCGCCGGAAGATATTCATGGAATGCATGCTGCGGCAGGTATTCTAACATCACGCGGTGGGATGACATCTCATGCGGCCGTGGTTGCGCGCGGCATGGGTAAGCCATGTGTCGCTGGCGCGGGTGATCTTTACATCGATCAGAATGATATGGTCATCCGTAAAGGTGATATTGAAATTAAAGAAGGCGATACGGTGACCATTGATGGTGCAACCGGTGAAATTATGATCGGCAGTGTCGAGACGATCAAGCCGAAATTATCCAACGATTTCGAAATATTGATGGGCTGGGCGGATGCACGTCGCCGGATGGGCGTTCGTGCCAATGCGGAAACGCCGTTGGACGCGGAAACGGCTCTATCCTTTGGCGCAGAAGGCATTGGCCTTTGTCGTACAGAGCATATGTTCTTTGACCCCGAGCGTATTCAAAATGTTCGCGAGATGATTTTTGCGTCTAATGAAGCAGAACGCCGTGCCGCACTTGACAAATTATTGCCTGCACAGCGCAGTGATTTTGAAAGCTTGTTTGAAATCATGAATGGTTTGCCTATTACGATCCGTTTGCTTGATCCGCCATTGCATGAGTTCTTGCCACATAGTGAAAAAGATATTGCTACGTTTGCAAACAACACTGGTCTTGATGAAGGGCGTGTGCGTATTCGTCTCTCAGAGCTTGATGAAACAAACCCGATGCTTGGTCATCGTGGTTGTCGTTTGGGTGTTACTTATCCTGAAATCTATGAAATGCAAGCCCGCGCAATCTTTGAAGCCGCTGTGAATGTGGCGGTCAAAACAGGGAACAGCATTATTCCAGAGGTTATGATTCCACTCGTTGGTGCGTGTAAGGAACTAGAGCTTATGCGTGACGTCGTTGAAAATGCAGCGAAGGCTGTGTTTGAGGAAAAAGGGTCTTCCGTAGAATATATGGTTGGTACAATGATCGAACTTCCGCGCGCAGCGTTGACGGCGGATCAAATCGCAGAAAACGCAGATTTCTTCAGCTTTGGTACGAATGACCTGACGCAAACCGCCTTGGGGATGAGCCGCGATGACGCGTCCAGCTTCCTGCCGTATTATACAGAAAAAGGCATCTATGAGCGTGACCCATTTGTGTCCATTGATGTTGAAGGCGTCGGCGCACTGATTGAGATCGCACGTGATAAAGGCCGCAGTACGAACCCGAATATCAAGCTTGGTATCTGTGGAGAGCATGGTGGCGATCCTGCCTCTATCGCATTTTGTGAGAAGATCGGCCTTGATTATGTATCTTGTTCACCATATCGCGTTCCAATCGCACGTTTGGCGGCTTCTCAAGCGGCAATCCGTGAAGGTAATGCTAAGAGCATTGATATAAAAAATAAGAAAACGGCTTAAGGTTAGGTGTGCATGAAAATTCTATTTTTATTTTTGGTGGTTTTTATTTTTCCCGTGGAGAGTTTTGCGGATATATTTACGGGCAAAAAGGCGGGATTTTATAGTTACTGCACTATTACGGAGAAGAAAACAGATGCATTTTGTAAATGTGCAGAAGATCATGGTCTTGGTAGCGTTATGAATCGTCCGTCTCTTTTTTTGCAACGCCGTGTAGGTGCAGATAAAAATAATTTGAAACATCTTGGAAAACGCCTTTTGCTTGATCCTGCCATGACGATGGAGCGCATTAATAAGATTTGTGATGTTGCAGATAAATACTCTACTGTGTTGAATGAATTTTCTGCGATGGATGATGCCAAGATTACTCAGAAAAAATTAACAGCTGAGCAAAAAAATATGGCGCAAAAAAAGAGGAAAGAAATTACAGAAACTCTTGTTGCTCTGCATGAACAATATGGATCAAAGCAACAAACCGTCATTTTATTGAAGAGCCGTAGCTCTGGATATTGCGCGCAGAGAAGTGACCTTGTAAAGCGGGAGCAAGAATATGAGCTGGCTAAGCAGCAGCTTATGGCGGAGGACACAGAGATTAATTACAATCATGTCATTAATACTGTCAGTCTTGTTGGCGGGCAGTGTCGTGCGCTTTATGCGCCTCGATAATAATTTATATTTTTCTGTCTAAATTTTGACCAATGCTATCCCAATATCCGTGCAAGATGAGCGTAGCTCTGCTTTTTCGGGCAGGGTATCCAGTTTTACAGTTTGTAAATGTTTCTTTGCAAGTCCGCGATAATGCATACGCGCGGTGAGTTCTTGCCCTATATAACATCCTTTTTCATAGGATAGGCCGTTTAGCTTATCGATATTACCTTCTGATAGCGTTGACTTGTTAGGGATCATATCGCGGCTGCCATCGGGAATTGTTAGGGATATTCGATGTTTGTCCCATTCTTCGAAGGGTTTTTCATCAAGTCCCCCCGGCTTTTCAAAGCTGCGATATCCCATATCGGGGTGGCGAGGATCTTGTGTGCCGTATTTTGCGCCGATAATGGCATAAACGTCGATATTATCTTCCGTATCAATTGTGACATCTGCGCGTAATTTATACATGCTCAACATCTTGGCAAAGCTTTGTAAGCGTTCACCGCCTTCACAATCCAAGAGCAGGGCATCGTCTTTGGTTTCGGTAAGGAAAAAGTCGTAAAGGAACTTCCCTTGCGGTGTTAAAAGGCATGAATAAACGCACTCTTGTTGATCCAGTAATGTCACGTCATTACTGATAAGGCTTTGCAGAAAGGTTATCTTATCTGTCCCAGATATTATAATTTTTCCGCGCTGTTTTAGTTTTGTGTAGAAAGGCGTTTGTGTCATGATATTCGAATGATCCCAAGTTCCAAAGTTCAGCATATCTTGT
Organism: Alphaproteobacteria bacterium; assembly: GCA_002401965.1. GTDB lineage: Bacteria > Pseudomonadota > Alphaproteobacteria > Micavibrionales > Micavibrionaceae > UBA1672. The sequence continues at coordinate 58,652 of NVUR01000024.1, read as the reverse complement.
TTATCACATCCAGCCGTATTGGCGATGCGGTTTTGTCATCTGGCTTGTTAAATTATATGCAATCTGAATATCCCAATGCAAAATTTACGATATCTTGTGGTCCTTTGGCGGTGTCTTTATTTGAAGGCTTCCCGAATCTGGAGCGCATTATTCCCCTTAAAAAACAGAAATATAATAAGCATTGGATAGGTCTTTGGCGGAACATCATCGGGACGCGTTTTGATATTGTTGTTGATCTTAGAAATTCTGCGGTATCGCGCCTGATTAGGGCGCAGCATCGTTATATATATGGTTCTTACGTTGATAAAAAGCTGCATAAAGTGGAGCAAAATGCCTCTGTCATGCGGTTGTCTGGTGTGCCTCCATCGCCTAAATTATGGTTTAGTGAGGCGCAGCGTGAAAAGGCGACGTCTCTTATCCCTGATGGCGAGGGGCTGGTTCTTGGTATTGGGCCGACGGCGAATTGGTTGGGTAAAACATGGCCTGAAGAACGGTTTATAGAGGTGGTTCGGTGGCTGACCTCTGATGATGGTTTGATGGCAGGTGCGCGTGTTGCAGTTTTTGCTGCGCCAGGGGAAGAAGAGGCGGCGCGTGGGGTACTTGCTTCTGTTCCGCAAGACAAACAGCTAGACATTATTGCCAAGACCGACCCTGGGGTGGCTGCGGCGACGATTGCACGTTGTGATTTTTATATAGGTAATGATTCTGGGTTGATGCATTGCGCGGCTGCGGCGGGTGTTCCCACATTTGGAGTGTTCGGGCCCAGTTATCCGCATATTTATCGCCCATGGGGAGATAATGCGGCTTATGCCTCAACGCCAGAAAGTTTTGATGCGTTGATAGATTATGATGGGTACTCTGCTCAAACGGCGGGGTGTTTAATGACCAGTTTGTCCGTTGATATGGTGAAGACCGCCATAGAAAAAAGCTGGCCGCATATCACGTCCAGCTCTTAATAATTAGAATAATGCAGAGTGCTTAATCGTTTAGATTGCTATAATCCGATGATCTTTTAGCTGTTCCGTAACCTTTTTTACGGGCTTTTTCTCTGGTGCTTGTGTGTGTCATTTTATAATTTTCACGTGCTTCACCTGCAACATCAAATGGGACATATTCAATACGTTCCCAACCTTTGGCAAGCATACAGCCTTCAAAATCTATATAGTCTGAATGTTCTGCAAAAAGTTCTTTATCGCGTTCGGGTGTGTCCCAACCTGCAAGTTCTGCTTCTTCTGTGCTTAGAACCAAGCCTTCCGCATATTCAGGAATAGCATCTCTAACAGAGCCTAAACGCTCAAGCTCACGTAGTTCGGTAACACAGCGAGCAATATTTCTATTGAGCATTTGTTGTGCTTTGGAACCACGTAAATATAGAGCAGAGGATGTGTGAACCCTTTGCCAATATTGACCACCTTGGGTCATTCTGTCATTTACACCAGCTGTTACGGGGGAAGAGAATGTTAGGGCTAAACCTAGAAGTAGAAAAGAACGCATAATCATCATAAGAAAAATCTTTGTTTTGTTTACAATAAACCAGATGAAAGCATAGCAAACATAACGCTTTAGCTCAATATAATTATATAAATTAATTTTACGCGACGGATTGTGTTGTTATTGTACAGGCTTCATCCACCATGTTTCGGTGACTGCGCCGTATATCGGGGTTTCTTGTGGGTGTTGTATATTTGTGTTGTGCGCGATGTAGTCAACGCCTTTATAAAACAACGGGATAGAGATATGCTCCGACAGTAAAATACGGTCAATAATATGTGCGTAATTGGTTAAATCCCGATAAGTTTTTGCATTTGGTATGGCGCGTGAAAAATGGTCGAGCGCAGGATTGCAAATGCCAGAAAAATTAAAGCGTGAAGGCTCGTTTGCTGCTTTACATGACCAATAAAGCGTTTGTTCGGTGCCAGGCGACAGGCTGTTTTGCCAGTAAAAGGAAATCATATCATAATCATAATCATTTTTGCGTTTCTGGAATGTTGCGCTGTCCATCATGCGAATATGCAGGTCTATACCGAGGCGTTCTAAGGTACGTTTGTATGTCAGGGCGACTTTTTCCTCTTGCGGGGTGGAGAGGAGAAGCTCAAAGGTAAATGGCTCTTTTGTGTCGTTATGCAGGCGTTTGCCATTTTCAATGATCCATCCTGCGTTCTTTAACAAAGCATCGGCTTCACGTAGGCGTGTTCGTGTATTGGGGGATGCGGGGGGCGGCTCTGTATTATAGGCTGTTGGGCGGATATCGTTTGACCATTCTTGCATTTGTGCGATGGCTTCATCTGAAATTTTCCCAGAGCCATCCAGACCAGAATTTGGATAAAAACTTTCGACACGTTTAAATTGGCTGTGGAACAGGTTTTTACCAACCCATTCATGGTCAAATGCCAGTGATAGAGCTTTGCGGATATCACGGTTGTTAAATGGCGTATGTCGCAGGTTGAAAATGAATCCGTGCGCGCGTTCGGGGCGTTGGTGAGGAACGCTGAGGCGCACTTGATCTGCGCTCATACCGTCATATGCTTTTTGCCATTTTGTGATATCCCATTCACGGCGTAAATTTAGATCACCTTTTTTGAAGGATTCTAACGCGATGGTATCGTCACGGTAATATTCATAGGTAACGGTGTTGAAATTGTAATGCCCTTTATTCACGAATAGGTCTGTTGCCCAGTAATCGGGAACGCGCTCATAGACTATTTTTTTACCGATTTGTGATTCTTTAATGCGGTAAGGGCCATTAAGAAGAGGCGTTTCGGAAATCGTAGAGTCAAAATTACGCTCTGCCCACCATCTTTTGGATAAAACAGGCATCATTGCCAAGATCATAACCGTTTCGCGATCATATCCTTCACTAAGGCTAAATTTGATTGTAAGAGGCTTTAGAATTTCGGCTTTGCTGACCAGTTTATAGATATTTCGCATATTCGGGCGACCAAATTCTTTGAGCGTTTGGTAGGAGAACATCACATCTTCAGCTGTAATTGGCGATCCGTCATGAAAGCGCGCCTTGGGATTAATGTTGAAGGTGATGGAGGAGCGATCATCCGCGACCTTGATATGTTCCGCGATTAAGGGATACATGGTGAAGGGTTCGTCCCAAACGCGGCGCATCAGGCGGTCATACACCAAATTCATACTGGTTGCGGCTTGCCCCTTTATGGAATAGGGGTTTAGGCTGTCGAATGTGCCGATTTTTGCGATTTTAAGAGCGCCACCTTTGGGCGCGGATGGGTTTGCATAAGACAGGCTTGTGGCGGTCTCATCGTATTTGGTTTCACCATGCATGGCCAAGCCGAATAGAGACGGTTCAGCCTGTGCTGAAAAGCTCAGAAAAATAAAGGGTATGGTAATAAACAGCGTGTAATATTTTCTCATGAACTTAGTGATATCAAACTCCGGGCATGCCGCCAAACCGTTTCTTGATCGTATCCATCTTATGCAGGGGGATATTACCAAGCAAGAGGTTGATGCCATCGTGATTTTAATCCCTCAAACGCTGGAATATCGGGGCAGTATCAACGAAGCGGTGCAGATGGCTTCTGGACAGAATATGGATGAATTTATTCTGGATAATATCTATAAGCCGAAAGTGGGGGAGGTTTATGCGTTACCCGCATTCAATTTACCAGCCAAGCATATTCTGGTTGGCATCTTACCAAAATTCCGTACTGATTTTGATATGAACCCGTCACATTTATCAAGTGTTATACGCCGCGTGATGGAACTTGCGCGGTGTATGTTGCTGAGCAGTATTGCTTTTCCGCCATTGGCATCGGGGCGTCATGGTTATCCCAAGGCGAAGTCGGCACGTTTGGTGTGTCAGGGAATCACTGATCGTCTGGAGGAGAGCTTCGAAGATATTCGCATCGTTTGTTCTGATGAACAAATGGTTGAAATATATGATGGAAAACTGCGTGTTTTGGGGTGGGGTGATTAAGGGCAGAACTCTTCTTTGAAGTGTTCCGTGTCATCGAGACGTTTTGTTAATCGTTGTATCTGATTATCAGAACCAAAATCACCAATATATTGATTAATATGTTCTTTCACTGGAATAGAGTCTCTTTCAGATAATAGATTACATGCTTTATCGGTAATGCGGGTGAAAGTATCACGTACAGACGAATCTAAAGTATTTAGAGGGACTACATTGTCTGTATCTGTGAATAATATTTTGTGTTTTAAGTCTATATGTTGATGGAATTGTGTGTAATTGATACCATTATCTGCATCGATAAAAATTTTGTGCTTGCCTATGCTGTAATCGTCCTCACCGTCTTCGGTAAAGGTGTGGGCAGAAATTTCTGCATTTATACTTTCTAAGCGATCAGATTTTATATTACCTTTTTCCCACCATGATAAATCATTCGAATTTTCAGCAATGGCCGAGGTGCCCACTGTTGATGCTAAAAGAAATGTAGCAATGTTTTTTGATATATTACTCATGTAAGTCATCCCTTAGCTGTATTCTTTTTTTGAATATACAAAATAGCCGCACATCTGTCAAATTTATGGCAGGTGTGCGGTGAGAGTGTAAGCGTTAAGTTGTCTTTAAGCAGCCAATTCTGCTAGCTTAACGGCAGGGCGTGCGCCCATGTGTGATATAACTTCTGCCGCTGCAATCGCGCCGAGCTTACCACTTTCTTCCAATGATTTTCCTTCTGTGAAGCCATAGAGGAACCCTGCTGCGAATTGATCACCCGCGCCTGTTGTATCAATGACATTATCAACAGGAACAGCGTCAATTTTGATTTGTTGATCGCCAGAGATAATAACAGCACCTTGATCACTGCGCGTTATTGCGGCAATTTCAACATGTTTGCTGATTGCGCTGATTGCGTCATCGAAGTTTTCCTGCATGAAGAGGGATTTAATTTCATCCTCATTTGCAAACAGGATATCCACATGGTTTTCCACAAGCTGTAAGAAATCATGACGATGGCGATCAACACAGAATGGGTCAGATAGTGTCAGTGCGATTCTATGTCCTGCTTCATGTGCATATTCTGCGGCGGCGATGAAAGCTTCTTTGGCTTGGTCACGATCGAAAAGATAACCTTCCAAATAAGTTACTTTTGCAGAAGCAATAAGGTCTTGATCGACGTCAACGGGGCTAAGCTCTACACTTGCGCCAAGGAAGGTGTTCATGGTTCTGTCAGCATCCGGTGTCACCAAAATCATGCAACGTCCCGTCGATGCGCCAAGTATAAGAGGCATGGTATCGAATGTAACGCCCAAAGATTGGATATCGTTTTTGTAGGTTTTGCCCAATTCATCATCGGCAACTTTACCAATGAATGCGCCTTTACCACCAAAGGAAGCAAAGCCAGCCATTGTATTAGCAGCCGAGCCACCCGATGTTTCAATGCCTTGTGGCATTTGCGCGTAAAGGTCAACCGCGCGAGTTTCTTCAACCAGTGTCATCGCCCCTTTTTCCATGCCATGTTCTGCTTTTTGCTGCGCGATGAAATCTTCAGATGTTTGTGAAAGGACATCAACCAGTGCATTTCCGACTGCAACCACGCCGTATTTTGTATCAGACATATTACTTTATCCAGTATCTTGTGTGTTTGTTCAAAATATAGTTTTATAGCATTGAGAAGAAAAAGGCCAAGGCTATGTCTGAAAAAAAAATAGATATTAAACAAAAAATTCTTGATTCTGCGTTGCATTTGGCGGTCGAGCAGGGGTGGGAATACACAACATTGCGCGATATAGCGGAGCATGCGGGGGTGTCTGCCTCTGATTTGTATGACACGATAGACGATAAAAACGATGTTTTGGTTATATTGGGTCGTAAGATCGATAAAGAGATTATGGGGAATATTGACCTTTCCGATGATGGCGCGACCAATTCGCGTGATCGTTTATTCGATATTATGATGGATCGTTATGAAGCATTAAATGAATATCGTGAGGGTGTCGTCTCTATCCTTGAATCCTTTAAGTGTGATCCGAAGCAAGCTGTTATTTCCATGCCGCATCTTTGTAAATCCATGGGATGGATGTTGGAAGTATCAGGCATTGAAACGGCGGGCATTAAAGGCGCGCTTAAAGTTGTTGGCTTAACGGGTGTCTATATTAAGGTGTTGAAAGTCTGGGCGGAGGATGAGAGTGCGGATCTCTCTAAAACGATGTCCGCATTGGATAAGGCACTTGAACGCGCGGAAAAAGCAGCCAATATTCTTGGGTTTTAATCTAAATTATCTTCAATATCTCCGAGATAGGGGAATGCATCATTTTCAGCGGTAAGTGACGCCGCAGATACGGCGTATAGCATAGCTTTTGGCAGGTTTAAGCCTGCCTGTATGCAGGATGTAAATGTTCCACAAAATGAATCAAATATATCGGCTTGGCTTGTTGGTGTATCGTTAGGGGATGATCTTTGTTCGTATTTCTCTTGGTTTTTACTTATTGCGTATGCGCCTGACTGGCCATTATTTCTTGTAATGATGCAGTGTACGTTCTTTTCTTTGGCGAAATATTGGGTGTATGTCTCTAATGGGATGGAGAGCTGTTCACATATAGCGGGAAGAGTTTTTTCGTCGATAATCACAATGTCGAGATTATCCAACAGTGTGTCCTCTATATTCTCATCATGAGGAAAGCACATAATAGCGCGTGCTTTTCGGGTTTTTGCGCGTTTCAGGATTTTTATATTGATGTTTGTGGCCATATCGTTTTGCAGCAAAATCAACGCACGTTCATTCAACATATTATAGGGGAGCTGTTCCGCCACGCTTTCAAGATTTGCATTGGCCGAAGAAACTGTCGCTTTTTGGTGTTCGTGATTAATCAAGGTGTGGATAACGCCTGTGGGTGTCGTACTCTTGGCAATGCCAGAGGTGCTTATGCCTTCTCTTCGTAATGTCTTTGTAATGTTTTCTCCGAAGACATCAGTGCCAATTGTGCCGATCATCGCAACCTTTGCACCACTGCGCGCCGCGGCAATGGCTTGATTCGTTGCATGTCCGCCTGCGTATGTTCGGCTCTTCTCTGCATGAATATGGCAAGGGAAATCAAATGAATCTGATAAATTCAGTCGAAATGTCATACAAAGATAACCAAAATCAAGGATCATGTTCTTTTTCTGTGTATTGAGTGTTAGTCTGTAAATATATCATATATTCTATTTAGCGATACAATAAGCTAAAATATGAGAAGGAAACACTTGATATCTGTTGCATAATAAAATAATACAAAGAAAACAAAGGCAGGTGAATTATGTCTATCGACTATAATGAGCATTTTAAAGGCTGTGTAGATACTATAAAATCAGAGGGGCGTTACCGTATCTTTGCGACGATGGAGCGTATTGCAGGACGTTTTCCGTATGCAAATTATTATGATGCAAATGGTCATTCAAAAGAGGTAGCGATTTGGTGCAGCAATGATTATCTGGGCATGGGACAACATCCAAAAGTTCTTGCCGCAGCGAAGAATGCGATTGATGCATGTGGCGCAGGTGCTGGTGGTACGCGCAATATTTCAGGGACAACACATTATCATGTTCAGTTGGAACAATCTGTTGCTGATCTTCATCAAAAAGAGGCGGGTCTTGTTTTTTCTTCTGGTTATGTTGCCAATGAAGGCGCGCTGGGTACGTTGGGTAAACTTTTACCCGATTGCGTTATGTTTTCTGATGAAATGAACCATGCTTCTATGATCCACGGAATTAAAGAGAGCAAGCGTGAAAAGCATATTTTCCGCCATAATGATGTCGAACATCTGGAAGAGCTTCTTAAATCCGTTGATATTAAACGCCCTAAAATTATTGCTTTTGAATCTGTGTATTCAATGGATGGTGATATCGCGCCGATTAAAGAAATCCTGGATCTCGCCGAAAAATATAATGCATTAACTTACCTTGATGAAGTTCATGGCGTTGGTCTTTATGGTGCGCGTGGCGGCGGTGTTGCCGAGGAACGTGGGCTGATGGATCGTGTGGATATTATTGAAGGCACTTTTGGTAAGGCATACGGATCAATGGGTGGGTTTATAACCGGACGTGCATCTATTATTGATGCGATTCGTTGTTATTCATCTGTATTTATTTTCACAACCAGCCTTCCTCCTGCTGTTTTAGCAGCGGCACATGCGGCGGTGGAACATCTGAAAACATCTGATGTTGAGCGTTTTAAACAGCGCAAGAACGTGGCTTTGTTTAAAGATATGTTGGAAAGATCCAGCCTGCCGTTTTTACGTGGTGAAAGCCATATTGTACCTCTTATCGTGGGAGAGCCGACTTGTTGTAAGGATGTTAGTGATATTCTCATGAATGAATATAATATCTATGTACAGCCAATTAATTACCCAACCGTTCCAAAGGGGACTGAGCGTTTACGCCTGACCGCCTCGGCTGCACATTCGGAAGAGGATGTTAAATATATGGCGAATACGTTGCATGATTTGTGGGAAAATAATCATGCGTTACGCGCTGTGGCATGATTTATCCGCGTTGAAAACTAAGGCGAAAGATTCTTTGCTGTGGGGTTGCTTATTCTTAAAATTTTTATTTGAATTTAGACGGACAGATTAACGTGTGTTCCGCGCGTACCGCTTGCTGGTGCTGAACGTGTGGCATCTTCCAATATTTTGGCGACAGCCTTTCCTTGTTCTGCACTTTGTTTGATTGCTGATAAAGCTACATTCTGACGGGCGAGTGCAGCGTCTGCTGCTATTGATGCTGGTAGTTCCATGAACTTCGAATCCTTCTAATCTCACTATTATAGCTTATTACAGATTTTATTTCAAAAATATTATTTATGAGGACGCTTTTGCTTCGTCTATTGTTCATTCTATCGACTCATAATATCATATCGGTAACTTTTATTATTTATTCGTGCTGTTTGCATATTGAGGTTTGTTACATGGGTTGCCAGAGTATCATTATGAATCATACTGTTCCTCCAAGTCTTGAGGACTTGGAAACGCTGGCGGCTGGTGTCTTACAAAATATGCCAGAGGAACTCCTCCGTCATTGTGAGTCATTGGTTATTCTTGTTGAGGATATGGTTGATGAAACAACACAAGGGGATCTGAATATTGATGATCCGTTTGAATTACTCGCTATATATAAAAGTGGTAAGGAAATCTCCCCCGGAATTGAACGGAAAATCGCCAATGATGATGATGTGTTGGTGTTATATCGGCGCTCTTTGCTTGATGTATGGTGTGAAACTGGGGAAGATTTACAATCTGTTCTTCGCCAGATTATTATCGAGGAATTAGGACAGTATTTTGAATTTTCCGAAGATGATGTGCAGGATATGACTGATCGGCATTATCAAGGGGGCTTATAAATAAAAATTCAAAACTATGCAGATGCTTTTGCAATATGTTAAGGTATTTGTACAATGTTATTTTTTGATTTGGGAATGTCGTTTGTCTCGTTTTTATTATTGTATATACATATCACTATTCTTAACATGCTTTAGTGTTCAATCTGTTTTTGCTGCTGATGTACCCGTGACTATGCAGGAAAACTTTGGCACAGGTATTGATGAGCGTAATACATGTGATCCAGAATTTTGGGATGTCTTAACGGATAGAGCTTGGATGGAAGCACAGCGTGAACTCACCCAAAACCAAAATTTGATTGCGCGCCCTGACAGTGTTTTGGAAATGACGTGTTTTGATTCGTTTCTGGATGAATTGGGATCATACTCAGATAGTAATTTCCCCAGTGACCCGGATTGGTCTAAAGAGGGGCATGACTTCCTTGGTGTTAGCCTAGGTTCCTTTATTATAGATGGGATATTGAGCCTTGATCAAAGTGCGCTTAATAGTGAGCCGTTAATTCCTGGGCCGCTTGGATCGCCTTTTTCACTTTGGAATGGTGGAAGTGGCTCTAGTGGGCTTATTATGACGGCTGTGCTTGAAATTCTCGTTTTGGATCAACTGGTTGATGGTGTGACAGGCATTGGTGAGGCTATGGATGTTGCAAGTAACCCGCTTTTTGCCGCCTGTGTCGCATTAGGTGGAGGTAAGCGATATTACCTTGAACAATTTCCAAATCGTATGCTGGGGGGGCGTGCCATAACAACATCTGCAACACCTGGGCCGGCATGGTCACAAATTCTGGCTGGGGATGCTGACGGGAATGTTAATGACAGTGGTAATTATAGCGGTTGTCCCAAAATGAATGATTTGTGGAACAGAACAAAATGTTATGACTTCGCAACAGAATCATACCGACATACGATTGTTCCAGCAACGCCTGTGACAGACCCACTTACTGCGCCACCAACACCAACAGCACCACCACCGGGGGGGGAACATGATTCCTTCTATTCGTTGGAGCGGTATCGCGATATGGCGGCGGCTAATGACGATTATAGAACAAAAGATCGTGAATGTGGTATACCAACGACTGATGGAGCGCCAGACTGGCCAAGTGATGCTGAGGACATTGCGTGTGATATTTTGCTGCATACGAGTAGTTTTCCATCGAGCTTGACTGTATCTACTTTTATATCTACTTTTACTCTTGCGACTAATAATAATCCCACATGGGCTACTGCCTATTCAGGTGCGAATCCAACACCTGATACGACACCTTTAACATCCACGGGGGCAGTGGATGCATATTTGCATTTCTTAGGGTTGCGGGATAGTACGAGCTGTAGTTCATTGACGCCGATTAAAACGGGGTACATCGTATCCTTGGCCAGTGGAGTGCAATATATTGATGCTGTTTGTCCTGCGCCTGGGTGTTATTTTGATCCGCCAGCAACCATAGGCGCAAATGGCAGCTGTAACTAATTAAGTTACGGTTCGCATTTAATGTATGACACTTTTCCTGCGTCGCTACCGTATTTTTATATGGCTACGCGCCTTGTACTAAAAATAAAGCCAAATCACTAGATATCTATGCTGTTTTTTTCTGTGGTGCTGTTTGTTGGTTAGATTGCCTTATTCATGAAATCCGACATTCTACGGGCGAAAGCGGATAAATCATCAACGGATTGTCCCTGAATGATTTTGGCTTGATCGAACAGAAGATACGCCGCATCAGAAACATCATCGCCATTCTCACAAGATTTTGCCAATTTTTTAATCAAGTCATGTTTTACGTTGATTTCAAGCACAGGCTTTGTGTTGGCGTGATATTTTTGGTTCACCTTTAGAACTTGTTCCATATGCATATCCACACCTTCATCAGGCGCAACCAAGCAAACGGCAGAGTTTGTCAGGCGTTTTGATGGGCGTACGTTATGTATTTGTTCTTTCAGTATATCTTGAAACTTCGTAATTAAAGCATCTGTAGATTTTTGTTGTTCTTCGGATATTTCTTCTTTTTTATCGTCATCCTTTTTTTCATCTTCAGGTGAAATTTTTTCAAGATCAATATCGCCTTTAGTGATGGATTTGAATGTTTTACCTTTATAGTCCAAAACGCTTTGCAGCCAGAAATCATCAATGGTATCGGTGAGATAGAGCACCTCGATCCCTTTGGCTTTAAAGCCTTCGGCTTGTGGGCTGTTTTTAATGCTCTTGAGGCTTTCACCGCTGATATAATAAATCTCTTCCTGACCTTCTTTCATGCGTTCCACGTAATCTTCCAAGGTTACGAATTTATCGCCATCATCATGGGTGGAATAAAAACGGCACACTTTAAGTAAGGCTTCACGATGGAGCGGGGCGTCATATAGCCCTTCTTTCAGGGCTGACCCAAATTGCCCCCAGAATAGAGCGAAGGCAGGTGGGTCGTTGCGTGATAGTTTGTCTAAATCGCCAAGAACACGGCGCGCCACGGCATTCTTAATTTTCTCGATGGTCAGATTGTATTGCAACGTTTCCCGACTGATATTTAGGGGCAGGTCTTCGCTGTCGATTACGCCGCGCATAAAGCGTAGCCATGGATACATCAGTGTGTCCATTTCATCCGTGATGAAGATACGACGTACATAGAGCTTTACGGCATTTTTACGGCCTGGATCAAATAAATCCCAAGGCTTTTGTGTCGGGATGTAGAGCAGGGACGTGAATTCAATCGCGCCTTCTACATTCCAGTGTGATGTCATAAGCGGTTCATCAATATTGCTGGATATATGCTTATAGAAATCGTTGTAGTCTTTTTCTGTGATATCACTTTTTGATCGCATCCAAAGGGCAGAGGCACTGTTGATGGCCGTTGCGTCTTTGTCTTTTGCCACTTCGGCAGGCGCGCCTAAGAAAATAGGGACACTAATGTGATCCGAGTATTCTTTAACGGTGGATTCAATTTTCTGATCTAAAAGGAATTCACACGCCTCGTCTTTTATATCCAGAGTGATGGCTGTGCCGCGTTGACCATCCAAACGGGCGGCTTCGGTTTCAATGGCTTCGCGTATTGTAAAGCCAGATTTGCCATCGGATATCCAGATCCATGTGTCGTCACTGCCCGCTTTGCGGCTGACCACTTGGATTTTATGTGCAACCATATAACCAGCATAGAAGCCAACACCGAATTGTCCGATAAGTTTTAGTTTATCCTTGTCATCGCCAGCTTCTTTCATTTTTGCTGTCAGCGCGGCTGTGCCGGATTTTGCGATCGTACCTAAATTATCAATCAGCTCGGCTTTGCTCATGCCAACGCCGTTATCGACAACAGTTACTGTACGGTTGGTCGTGTCTTTATAGGTGCAAATTCGAAAATCAGGATTATCCTTGATTAACTCAGGAGAGGCGATTGCGTCATAGCGCAGGCGATCACACGCATCGGCGGCATTTGAAATCAGTTCACGTAAGAACACATCTTGATTGGTGTATAGAGCGTGGGCAACAAGATCTAAAAGCCGTGATACATCGGCACTGAAATTTTGTTGTTCCTGTTGTTCTTCTTTTTTTTCTTCGACGTGTTTTTCTTGTGCGCTCATAATGCCAAACTCCATTAAATATGTATGCGTCTCTTTATGGATGGAAACTGCCGAAGAATCAAGGGTAGAGACGCTGAATATCCCAATTCTCATCGCTGTTCTTTGTGTATTTTAGGCGATCATGTAAGCGATCGGGATTATCCCACCAAAATTCTATTGTTTGCGGGATCAGGCGATACCCAACCCAGTATGCGGGGCGCGGTACAGTTGTGCCTTTGGGGTATTGAACTTGTAGTTTTTTTATCTTTTCTTCCAGATGTTCGCGGCTTTCCAGCGGTCTTGATTGCTGCGATGCCCATGCGCCGACTTGGCGTTCATAGGGACGGTCAGCGAAATAGTCATCGGCTTCTTGTTTTGTAATGATCTCTATCTTACCTTCCGCGCGCACTTGTTTACGCAGAGATTTCCAATGAAAACAAATCGCAGCGTGTGGGTTCTCGGCAAGTTCACCTCCCTTTTGGCTTTCTTTATTGGTATGAAATTTGAACCCATTTTTATCTATTTGTTTTAATAAAATCATGCGAACAGACGGCTTTCCATCCTTGCTGCATGTGGCTAAAGCCATGGTGTCTGGGTCGTTTACTTCCGTTTTTGTTGCCTCTGCAAGCCAGCTTTGAAATAGGGCAATCGGGTCGTCAGAGTTCTGTATATGCATTTTCAAAGGATCCTGTGGTTTTATTCGTATATCTTCTATGAATTCATTTTATAAATGGATATACTCTCAAATTCAAATAACTTTATAAATTTACGAATGAAAGTAGACGCAGATGAAAAAAGTAGCACTTTTAATGATGGTTGTTTCAACGCTTGGATTAAGCGCGTGTGAAACATACCAAGGCGCAGGAAATAAACAGCTGATTGGTGCCGGTAGTGGCGCGGTTCTTGGTGGACTTTTAGGATCGAGACTGGGCGGCGGCAGTGGCCAGCTTTGGGCGACAGGTGCGGGTGTTTTAATTGGAACATTGGTTGGTAGTGAAATTGGCAAATCTTTGGATAGTGCTGATAGGCAACATATGTCACAGGCAACATACGATGTTCAAAGTGCGCCAATTGGTGAAACTGTTTCATGGAATAATCCAGAAAGTGGTAATTCCGGCGATGTTGTTGCAACCAAAGACGGATATACCGAGAGCGGTAAATATTGTCGTGAGTATCAACAAACAATCTATGTGGGTGGTCGTGAAGAATCTGCGTATGGCACAGCGTGTCAACAACCGGATGGTAGTTGGGAAATTGTGAAATAATTTAAGATTTTGATTCTAAAATAAGATGGTCATGTTTCTGAGTATTATAGCTCTGTGGATGTGGCCATTTTTATTGGTTTTTTTCAGTTATTCCTATTATATATTTTTGCCGTTGTTAAAGCAGAGTGAATGGATAAAAATTCGTCATTCTCTTCGGCTATATGTATAATATCATTCATTGATTGGTTGATATTGTTGCGCCGATGGTTAAATAAGGCACGAGAAAAATGCACAAGCGTATCCCACGGAATGGAATTTACTTCTTCTTGGAAAATGGTTCTCGCGTGGTTAAGGATTCCGGTTATGTCATTGGATAGATCATTTTGTTCTATATATATGTTTGTTTGAATAAGTGCACTTGAGCACCATCCAATCAATGAGGAATTTTGCAATAACCTGTTTTGTTTTTGTATAACGTCCATAATGATTGCCGGATCTTTTTTTTCGTGGATCTTATTCAAAATATTGTCAATGAGTTGGCTGCATAGTTTGTTATGGATGCGTTCATTGGCTTCTTGGGCGGTGAATGGGTTGTATTCTTGTGATATTGGCATGACATCTGGTTTGATCTCCATGCGCTCTGCCAGCATATCGGCGATTGATTGTGCATAAGTGTTTTCACAGGTGTATATGGCCGCGCCCAAGATGCTTTTCGCATCATGTCCTAACCATGCCATTTCTTGCGCCGGTATAGAAAAGCTCCGCCATTGTTCTATTGAAGAGTCGTCATATGCTTTTCCTATTTCCTCGGCTATTTCTGTTGCTGCGATGATTGGTTTTTTGCTCTTTTTATATTGGTTTATTTTATTTTTAAATACAAAGTCGAGCGTATCCAGGCAGACTGGGAAAGGAAAATTTTCTGCAATGAAGCCCGGTGTAGCATTTAGGGTGTCGGACATTCTTTGTTTGGATAAGATGCCCAGTGTATCCTCGCGTCCTTGTAATGTCTGGATGCTGGCAGAAAAAATATCAGCCTGTAAGTTGCGGTGCTTCCATTGGATAGATGTTAATTTTGTGAATAAAATGTTGTTTTCGTCTTTAAATAAATATTGAGTACTATCGGATGCATTGGTACTTCTATCCATAAAGTTTTTGTAGAGGGAGGTTGCATGCCATGCCAAGTGGAAGGCATGGTTGCGCAGATTACTCTCATTTTGAAAGCGTTCATGGTTAATAAAGCAAATGGATAGATAAGAATTACTTTGAAAGAATCCTAAAAATCCAGGTTGTTTATCATATGCCAGTATAGAAAAGCATGACCTGTCTTTCGCAAGTAAGTCTGAATGTTGAGGGTCTTGTAAGTGATTAATGGCGAATTCGCCGGCAGGGTGTCCCAAAATTGTTTCTTTTTCTGCTGAAAATGCTTTTTTTCGACCATCTTCACCATGGACTATGAAATTGATGTAGAGATCGGGAATGCCACCCTGTATTTGTCTGCGTATGACATTACAGATGTGTTTTGCTGTTTTGTAATCAACACTCATTTTACTTTAATTTTCAATGTTTGAGAAAGGGGATTACGCATTCCAGACCACTATAACAGAATTCTATTTATACAATAAGGGGGCGGTCATATTTTTACAGGTTAATTTGATGAATATACATGCTTACTGTAGACTGTAGAGTGTAAATGTGTACGATGTTATCTTGCTGAAAATTATAAATAATAAAGAAGTAAAATGATGAATAGTGATTTTTTAAAAGGAAAACGCGGCGTGATAATGGGCGTCGCGAACGAGCGATCCATTGCATGGGGTATTGCAGAGGCTGCGGCCGCAAATGGCGCAGAGCTGGCCTTTACCTATCAGGGTGATGCCTTGTTAAAACGCGTTAAACCATTGGCTGAGCGCGTTGGCTCTGACATTATCCTGCCATGTGATGTGACAGATGAGGCCAGCATTGACGCGGTATTTTCTGAAATAGAAAAGCAATGGGGCAAAATTGATTTTGTGGTTCATGCGATAGCATTTTCCGATAAGAATGAGCTGGATGGCCTGTATTTAAATACTTCGCGTGATAATTTCCTACGCACAATGGATATCTCTGTTTATTCCTTTACTGCGGTGGCACAGCGCGCTGCGCCTTTGATGACAGATGGCGGTTCATTGTTAACCCTTACATATTACGGGGCGGAACAAGTCATGCCGCATTACAATGTGATGGGCGTGGCGAAGGCAGCTTTGGAGGCTTCTGTGAAGTATCTGGCGGCTGATCTTGGTAAAGATAATATCCGTGTGAATGCAATTTCTGCAGGGCCGATTAAAACCTTGGCGGCCAGCGGTATCGGTGATTTCCGCTTTATCTTGAAATGGAACGAGCTGAATGCACCGTTAAAACGCAATGTAACGATTGGCGATATTGGTCGATCTGGCTTGTTCTTGCTCTCTGATTTGGGCAGCGGCGTAACGGGGGAAACTCTGCACGTGGATAGTGGTTATCATACTGTCGGTATGCTTGCCGTGGATAGTGTCGCTGAAACAGCAGACCTATTACAGAGCATGATTCCCAAAGATAAAGGCAAGGTTGTGGCGTAGCGTTAGCCCGCCTTGATGATGATATTAAATGATCTGGTTTAAAGATTACAAAATTGATGACCTTCAAGACTTGCGTAGTGCAAATATGGGGGAGCATATAGGCTTTGAGTTTCTGGAAATCGGCGATGATTTTCTAACAGGTCGTATTCCTGTCGATCATCGCACAACCCAACCTTTTGGCATCCTTCATGGCGGGGCGAGCTGCGTTCTCGCGGAAACGTTGGGCAGTGTGGCTGCGTGGATGACTATTGATCCTGATAAATATCGTGCTGTTGGTTTAGAGATTAACGCAAATCATATTCGCGCTGTTATGCAAGGTTTTGTTGTTGGAACGTGTAGTCTTTTACATGTTGGAAGGCGAACCCAAGTGTGGCAAATCGATATGATGGAAGAGGCGACAGGCAAACGTACGGCTCTTTCCCGATTGACTGTCGCGGTGATAGATCAAGGCACGCTTAGTGTACAGAAGGTTCCTGTTCATTTAGACTTATAATTTTTTGGCATTCTTTTAATGTTTCTTTTGCGGCTTTGGAAAGGGCGTTTACTCCATTATGTAACTCTATATTCATTGGAAGTGTGATGAGCCATTCTTTACCGGATGCCAAAGTTATCTTGAAGTCAGGGTGGCTCGATCCTGTCTTTCTGATTTTTGCGCCGGCTGCTTTGAACGCGGTGATAAGATCTTTCCGTTTACCTGTATAGTTGCCTTCAGCCACTTCCTTCAATGTTTCTAGGTGGTTATACGTGAATTCTTGCTTGATATGATTTCGCAAGGTTTTTGTGTCTGTGGTCTTGCTGTTCGTCATGGTTTTATCTTAAACGCCTCTGGTACTCTGCGCCGAATATGGCTATTGTCTTTATACTGTAAATTATTAGGAAAAAGCAAGAAAATGTCAGGCAATCGTTTCGGAACTTTATTTCAATACACCACATTTGGAGAGAGCCACGGCGTGGCGATTGGTTGCGTTGTTGATGGTGTTCCGCCGCGTATTCCGTTGGATGAGGCTTATATTCAACAATTCCTCGATCAACGCAAGCCAGGACAAAGCCGCCATACGACGCAGCGCAAAGAGGCGGATGAGGTTCAGATTTTATCGGGTGTGTTTGAGGGGATGACAACGGGTACGCCGATTGGTTTATTGATTCATAACACAGATCAAAAATCAAAAGATTATGGTGATATAAAAGATAAATTCCGCCCGGGTCATGCGGACTTTACTTATAATGAGAAATACGGCATTCGTGATTATCGCGGCGGCGGGCGTTCTTCTGCGCGTGAGACGGCGATGCGTGTTGCGGCAGGTGCGGTGGCACGTAAAGTTCTTGAACATCAGATAGGCGAGGCCGTTAAAATCCGTGCGTGTGTAGTGCAGGTTGGTACTGAAACACTGAACCGCGATAATTGGGATTGGGATCAAGTAACACAAAACCCGTTTTTCTCCCCTGACGCGCAGGCGGCTGAAAATTGGGCAACTTACCTTGATGGCGTACGTAAAAATGGCTCTAGCGCAGGCGCATTAGTCGAAATTCACGCCAGCGGTATTCCCGCAGGGCTTGGCGCCCCTGTATATGACAAGCTGGACGCCGATATCGCCAAAGCAATGATGAGCATTAACGCGGTCAAAGCCATTGAAATCGGCTCTGGCTTTGATACTGTGGCTTTTGGTGGCGAAGAAAACGCCGATGAGATTAGAATAGGCGAAGATGGTAAACCTAATTTCCTTTCTAATCATGCAGGTGGTATTTTGGGCGGTATTTCATCTGGTCAGGATATCGTTGCACGCGTTGGGTTTAAACCGACCAGCTCTATTTTGACGCCGCGTAAAACCATTGATATGGATGGTAACGAAACCGAAATTATGACGAAGGGGCGACATGATCCTTGCGTTGGAATTCGCGGTGTTCCGGTGGTTGAGGCGATGATGGCTTGCGTACTTGCAGATCATTGGTTGCGTCATAAAGCGCAGTGCCTGTAATTCTATTTATAAGAGAAAAAAATGAGAAAAGATCCTTGGTCAAAACGTAAAAATCTATACAGTTCACCTGTTCCTAAAGTGGTAAAAAAACCGAAGGTTAAATGGCGCATCTGGCCTATTTTATGGATGGCTTTGAAGAAAACCTGCATGCTGATCGGGGCGAGTGTTTTGTTCTTGGTGGTTCTGAGCATCTGGACATTTTCCTCGGTTGTTGATGAAATGAATGTAGCTCTGCCAGAGAAAATGGTTTTGTATATGGAACTGGATGGCGCGATTGGCGATCTTCCAGCTGATGCAGGCTTTGCAGATCCGTTTTCTAATAACATCAAAACAATGAAGACTTTCACCGATGCGATTGAAAGCGCAAAAACCGATCCGCGTGTTGAGGGGATTTACGCCCATCTGAAACAGGGACGTTATTCTGTTGCACATATTGAAGAAATTCGCGCCGCGATTAAGAGTTTTAGGCAAAGCGGTAAGTTCGCCTATATCTACGCGCCATCATATAGTAATGGTCTTGGTGGGTATTATTTGGCCGCAAGTTTTGATGAAATTTGGATGCAGCCAATGGGTAATCTTATGATTACAGGCTTAAGCGCGGAGATGCCGTTTTTACGTGATGTGTTGGATAAAATCGGGATAGAGCCACAATTTTTTCAACGTAAAGAGTATAAAAGCGCGTATGAAAGCCTGACCAACTCTGAAATGTCGGAGGCGAATCGTCGCTCTATGACGGTATTGATCGCGGATATTTATGATGTGTTGAGCAAGGATATTGCAAAAGACAGAGATATTACGGTTGCGGCGTTTAAGTCATTTGTTGATCGCGGTGTTTTATTAGCTGATGAAGCGTTGGATGTTGGTCTTGTTGATAAGGTTGATTATGCGGATAAACTGATTGAGAAAATCAGTATGCGCGTAACGGGAGAACCGAAAAGTGAGGCGCTGACATACATCAATTTTGATAAATACATGAATGATATAACGAAGCAAGATAATATTATTGCCGAAGCCTTGCTTTCTAAGGAGAAGGCAAGTGATGATCCGCGCGTGGCGTTGATTTATGCGGTTGGGGCGATTATGGATACGGATGGTAATAATGCTTCTGTGCGCGCTGGTGTTATGGGCGGTGGGGTTGCGGCGGCGGATGAAATTTCTGGCGCGTTATTACATGCGGCTTATGATGATGATATCGACGCGGTTGTCTTGCGGGTGGACAGCCCTGGTGGATCGCCCGTCGCATCGGAAACGATTTTGCGCGCAGTACAGATTGTTCAAAAAGAGGGCAAGACGGTTACTGTTTCTATGGGGGCGACTGCGGCGTCTGGCGGGTATTGGATTTCTGCTTCTGCGGATAAAATTTTTGTTTTGCCAACAACGATTACAGGTTCTATCGGCGTGTTGGGTGGCAAGGTTTCAGCGAAGAAATTGTGGAAGAATTTGGGCGTGAATTGGGCGCGTATCAATGAAGGGCAGAACGCTGCGATGTTTTCCATGAATACGCCGTTTTCCAAAAGTGAAGCGGCGCGCATGAATTTGATGTTGGATAATATTTATGATGCTTTTCTGGAACGCGTTGCAGAAGGCCGAAATATGAGCATCGAAGATGTTGATAAAATTGCGCGCGGACGTGTTTGGGTTGGAACCAGTGCGGTTAAAATCGGGATTGCCGATCAGTTTGGCGGTTTGAACGAAGCGTTGGATCACGCGGCGGTGCAGGCGGGCGGCGTGGATCGCCATGATGTTGATGTTGTGATTTTACCAAAGCCTTTGACCTCAATGGAGAAACTTGTTCAGTTGCTTGAAGGGCAAGTTACGGCGGGAAAAACCATGGGCATTCAGGCCGCAATCCTACGTGAGTTTCAGCCTGTTCTTTCAGAGTTTATGATGATGCAGGATTCACAAAACAGCGTTTATGCGCCGATAAAAATCCACTAAGGATCATCGTGGTTTAGGCTGTCGCTGCGTCGTTATGATGTTCTTTGGTATCTTTTTCAAACATCGTACGAAGCTGATCGTACATATCATGGAATGACATGATGATATGGTCAGAGCCAAGATTATTTTCGATTATTCCAACAGAGGCACTTAACGCCACGGCGATTGGCATCACATTACCTTTCACCAGTTTATCCGCCGCCAGAGCGGTGACAACATCCTTATGACGATCCCCAAGAAACCAGATTACGTCATTTTCTTTTGGCTCAATTTCCATACGTTTGAGCGCGAGCAAAACGGGCTCTGGATTTGGTTTTGAATTTTTGAGGTCTTCGCGGAAGACTGTTGCTTTGAAATAATGGTTAAGGTCAAATTTATTTAAGATATCGTGACCATAACCCTTGCCCAAACCATTGCTGACCAGACCGATCGGGATCTTATTTGCAGTTAGAAGATCCAAAACATCATACAGACCGGGGCAGGGCTGTACGATTTGTTCAACAGGTTTACGGCGCACTTTATGAATGGCACGATGAACAAGTAACCTCGGTTTTTTCTTAGTCTGGTTAATCCATTCAGGATCATGCCATTCGGGGACGATGCGCCCCTTTGCGCCACGCTTAAAAAGCCACGCGAACAGCTTTGACAGTTTGTAACAAATACCATCAAGAAATTCGAGGAGATGCAAAAGGCGCGGGTTTATGTGCCTTACGGCTGTCCCGTCCATATCAAATATAATAATAGTTGGTTTCTTTATGCTCATGAGGTCGCCATTATAGAAGCTGATTCGTTTGAGTCAATTGCCGTTTTTCCAATTTCAGTGCGGATAGGAAATGAGTGAGCTTTCTGTTGTTTTCTCGCAAAAGCCGGCATATCTCATCATAGTCACGACTGCGTAGCCCGTGTTTATAGGCATTTTGTGCGACCGTGTTTTTACCTGCGGCTGTTTTGGGGCCTGTGGATTTCTTCCACGGCTTGGCTTCCCTAATGATTTCAGCCTGTCTTTGGCGTTCTTCTGCCGTCCATTTACGTGCCATTAATACCAATCCTTATTAGTTTGTTTGTAGAATTTTTCTTGGTCTTTGTCGTTACGGTCTCTAACATTCTGTAAGGCTTCGATGGTTGTGCGGCATTGTTTTTGCGTTCTAAGGGCAAGATCAATAAAGCGTGAACTGACGTAATCTTTAACTTTATTGCCATTTTCATCCGTTACATCCATGGCATTGGCGATATTGCTGTGGAAGAGGGTGTCGAGAACATAGAGCTGTGCGTAGAGCATATTCTGGCTGTTCTCGTCATGAAAAAGCGAAGATTGCATCATGTCACACTGATCCTTCAGTGTTGGCTTTTTCGGCAAATGGCGTGTGAGAACACGCAGGCTTTCCATTACTTGTTGTTCGGGTGGATAGAACAGGGCGCTTACGCTCTCCCCTGTGTTTTCTGTTTGTGCCTCTGTTGGCACGTCGTTATTTTCATTTGTCATGGGGACAATGTAGGAATTATATCCTATTTTGTCAAGGTTTGATTATATTAATGAGGATGCAAGGGTTGCAATATGTTGCGCGGTTAAGCCCGCTTCATCATATTGGATTGATGGTGTGTCGTGATCTTGAAAGGTATCGGGCAGGGTCATTGTGCGTATTTTTAACCCTTTATCCATCAGGCCTTGGCTGGAAAGATATTCCAAAACATATGCGCCAAAACCGCCGCGTGATCCTTCCTCTATTGTGATAAGAGCATCATGATTCTGTGCCAGTTGAGCAATCATTTCCGTATCTAATGGCTTGGCAAAGCGGGCATCGGCAATCGTGATTTCAAGCCCGAGCTTATCTTTCAGTATCGCTGCGGCATTTTTACATTCTTCCAAACGTGTGCCTAGAGAAAGCAGGGCGATTTTCTTACCTTTTTGAATGATGCGCCCTTTTCCGATAGGCAGAATTTTAGGTGTTTCGGGCAGGGCGACACCAACGCCTTCACCGCGTGGATAACGGAACGCAATTGGCCCATCGTTATAGGCGGCGGCGGTGGCAACCATGTGCATCAGCTCGGCTTCGTCGGCGGGCGCCATAATGACGAAGTTTGGTAGGCATCCTAAATATGCGATATCGAAACTGCCTGCGTGTGTTTGCCCATCTGCACCGACTAAGCCTGCGCGGTCAATCGCAAAGCGTACGGGAATATTTTGAATGGCGACATCGTGTACGACTTGGTCATAGGCGCGTTGCAAAAATGTTGAATATATGGTGATGAAGGGTTTGTATCCCTCTGTTGCCATACCAGCGGCGAATGTGACGGCGTGTTGTTCGGCGATGCCAACATCGAATGTGCGTTCGGGGAATTCCTGTGCAAAGGCATCCATCCCTGTGCCAGAGGGCATGGCAGCAGTGATGCCGACAATTTTTGTATCCTTACGTGCCAGTGCAATCAAAGCATCGGCATAGACATTCGTATAGCTGGGCGCGGAGGGTCTTGCTTTAGCTTGCGCGCCTGTGATGACATCAAATTTCTTTACGCCATGCATTTTGTCTTTTGAATTTTCGGCTGGGAGATAGCCCTTACCCTTTTGTGTTATCACATGAATAAGGATGGGACCTTCATGGTCGCTGTCGCGGATATTACGCAGGATCGGCAGTAAATGTTCAAGATTATGACCATCGACGGGGCCGATATAATAAAAGCCCATCTCTTCGAACATTGTACCACTGCCCAGTGCCATTCTTGCGCTTTCTTCGGCGCGTTTTGCAACGTGGCGGATGGGGGAGGGCAGGATATCTGTGATTTTCTTGCCAAGCTCACGCGCGGTGATATAGGGCTTTGAGGATACGATTTTTGTAAGATGTCTGCTCATCGCGCCAACGGGTGGGGCGATAGACATTTCGTTATCGTTCAGAATGACGATCAGGCGGCTTTTCTTACCGTCAATGGTTTGTGCGCCTGCGTTGTTCATGGCTTCATAAGCCATGCCAGCGGACATCGCACCATCGCCAATCACGGCGATTACATGTTTGCTGTGCCCTTCTTCGTTGTCTTCCAGTAACTTGGATAGGTCGCGTGCAACCGCCATGCCTAATCCCGCAGAGATGGAGGTAGAGCTGTGCGCCGCGCCGAAAGGATCGTATTCGCTTTCACTGCGCTTGGTAAAGCCAGATAGGCCGCCACCTTGACGTAATGTATGCATTTGGTCTTTACGACCTGTAAGAATTTTGTGCGGATAGGATTGATGCCCGACATCCCAGATGATGCGGTCTTTCGGCGTATCAAATACAGCGTGCAGCGCGACGGAGAGTTCTACAACGCCGAGACCTGCGCCTAAATGCCCGCCTGTTTTGGCGACGTTTGCGATCATATGCCTGCGGACATCATCCGAAAGCTGTATGAGGTCTTGATCGGAAAAATCCTTCATATCGCTTGGGAACATCACAGAATCGAGTAATGACTCGGCTTTGTCACTCTGCGGCATTTCAGTTTGTTTTTGCTGTATTTGTTCCATCGTGTGTCTTTTTAACCTAAAGACAACATTCGGGCAAAGTATTTCTTACCCGAAGCCGAATTATCATGATGTTATGCAGGATAATGGAGGATTTATGCACGGCGTTCCAGAACATAGAGTGCAAGTTCTTTCAGCATTTCCGCGCGTCCTTCGAATATTTTTAAATGTCCGATGGCTTGATGAACCAGCATATCGGCGCGTTCTTTTGCCTGTTCTTTACCCATAGCAGAGACGAACGTTGCCTTGCCTGCTTCAACGTCTTTGCCTGTATCTTTGCCTGTATCCTGTGGGTCGGCTTCGACATCGAGAATATCGTCGGTGACTTGGAAAGCCAGACCAAGATCATGGGCATAATTGCATAGAGCGCGTTTTTGCGGTTCACCAGCTTTGCCGATAATCGCACCAGCTTCACAGGCAAATGCCATTAGTTTTCCAGTTTTCATGCGTTGCAGGCGTGAGATTGTACCCAGATCGAATTCCTGTTTTTCCGCCAGTAGGTCAAGCATTTGACCACCAACCATACCATGACCACCTGATGATCTTGCAAGGGTTTGGATTAACTCACAACGGACGCGTGGGTCTTCGTGGGTTTCATTTTCGCTTAGAATTTCGAAAGCAAGGGTTAGGAGCGCGTCGCCTGCAAGGATTGCTGTTGCCTCATCATATTGGATATGGACAGTCGGTTTTCCACGGCGTAATGCTGCATTATCCATGGATGGTAAATCATCATGGATCAAAGAGTAACAATGGATGAATTCTAAGGCTGCCGCAACGCGTCGTGCGCGCGCAGGGTCAACATTAAACAAGGCTGCGGAATGCATAACCAGAAATGGGCGTAACCGCTTTCCGCCGCTTAACGTGCCGTGGCGCATTGCATCATAGAGATGATTTTCGGGAAGATCTGTCTCGGGCAGGAGGCGGGCAATGGTTTTATTGACTGCCTCGGATACGGCGTTCATTTCGCTTTGTAATTCAGGGTGTGCATCTCTTAGGGACGGTGCCATGTTTTATACTTCCGAATCTAGGGGTTGTGTTGTTATAGAGCCATCATTGCCGATGGATATTTTTTCTATTTTTGCCTGAGCATCGCGTAGCTTGTTTTCGCAATGTGCTTTTAAGGCGATGCCACGTTCATAGGATGTGATAGAATCTTCTAATGCGGACTCACCAGTTTCCAAGCCTCTAACAATGTTTTCCAGCTCTCTTAACGCTTCTTCAAAGCTCAACGTTTCTACCGTTTTTTGTGCTGTCATTATGCTACTCTGTTTATAAAATTTATAACTAAACGCAGCGGATTGTAAGCCAGAACGACGTTTTGCTCAAGCATTAAGTTTTCTTGGTGGGGACAAGGATTTATTAGGTTTTTACAGAAATATCTTTAAACATATCAATAACGTCGCGATATATATCACGTTTAAAGGGGACGATTAAGTCCAGTGTATTGGGCAGGTCAACCCATTGCCATGCGCGGAACTCTGCGGGTTCAAAGGCGTTTAGGTTAATGTCGGCGTCTGTACCAGTGAAGCGTGCAGCCACCCAAGTTTGTTCTTGTCCGCGATATTGGCCGTCCCAAAATTTCGTGATGAGGTGATCGGGTAAATCGTAACGTATTTTATTATCTGCAATTTTGATGATTTCGGCCTTGCTTGTGCCTGTTTCTTCTGCCAGTTCGCGCAGCGCAGTCTGAGCGGCGGTTTCCCCTTCGTCCATACCGCCTTGTGGCATTTGCCACGCATTCGGGGTGTCAATGCGCTCCCCCACAAAGACTTTACCTTGTGCATTGAACAGGGCAATACCAACGCAAGGGCGGTAGGCGAGGTGTTCTTTGTTAATATGTGTCATGGGCAGGTATCTTTTTAGTGATGGGTGTTATGCGGTTCTGGTGCGTGTGGCGGATTATGGTGCGGCGCAGGCGCATGATGGGTTTCTTCTGGCTCTATATGGTCATTTTTGTGCAATGGTGTTGGCGCGATGTTTGTGTGTTTAGTGCCAGAGCCATTTACACGATGAAGGGGCAGGTCATAGATGGCTGATACTGGCGCGATGATGTAATCAGCCTGTGCGACTTTCATTATCCATACCGCAAGATTTTTGATTGTCGTGGGGTAGTTGGGAATGATCGCAATGGCATGCCCTTTTTCTTGTGCGATAGATTCTAAGGCTTCAAAGGAATTGTCTTTGCCTTTGATTTTAAAAACTTCCAAATCGGCCTTTATGTATGGCGCGCCCATTGATAAGGCTTTGCCTTCTATAAAGGTGGGGGCGTTGGGGTTCAGCTCTAAAATACCCAAACCGCGCCTGTATAAATCTTCGGCCAGTTCGGTATAATGTTGTTTTTCGCTGTTTATGCTGTCATCTGTATAGCTTCCAATACCAATATACCCTTGCGTTTTGGCCAAGGATTTATGCATATTGTGTTTCTTTTCCAGTGAGGGACTGTGGTGATAGATGGCATTTCCCCCTAAATCTTGAGGTTTTTTATTTTGAATGGGAAGGTTAAGCCATACCTCATGACCTTTACTTTGTGCCATTGCCATCCATTCATCGGGTAATGAGGAATAGGGTGACAAGATGAAAGACACCTCTGGCGGAAGGATATCAAGGGCGGAGAGGGATTGTGCTTTTGATAGACCGTAATCGATAATTATGAAGGATATTACAGGCTTATTCCCAATGTTTTTAAAGGTAAATGGGTGTTGATATGCGCGGAAGCTGGTCAGGTTGTCTTCTTTGCGTATGATAGGCAGACGTCCGATATTTCTTACTTCATGTAAGCCATCGATGACAGACATTGACGTTGCGATATTTTCTGTTTGATTGTGCGGTTGTTCAATGTGTTTTTTAACGTGTTGTACCGTGATGTTTTCAACAATGATTTGGCTTTCCAGCTGTGCAATTGTGCTGGCACTGTTCAAATAAACATAGAGAAAAAGGAGGGTATAAATCGCCGTGACGGTGATAAGGCCTTTTATCAGGGCTGTTATGTCTATTTGTTGCAGCAGTGGTAAGACTTTTGCTTTGCATTGCGTGAGCCTCTCCTTCAACATTGTTATGTCGATAGATGCGGCAGAGGCTTTTATTTTTGCTATATCCATATTTTTTTTCCGAATATGCAGATGATGTGCAGAACGCCTTTATTTTGCGCGGGCACTTTTATTCTCGTTATATAAGGAGAGGCCAGCAAGTAGGTCTAATGCTCTTGTCAGTTGATAATCCTGCTTTTCCTCTTTTTTCTCGTCTTTTTCAGTTTTATCACCTTTTTTTACATCTATATTATCATTAGATGGCTTTTCTTTTTTCGTTTTTGTATCTTCATTTTTAAGAGAACCACGTAAATCTGCTTCACGCGTACGTTTATATTTTGCATCATAGACTTCGATTTTTGCTTGTTCGACAATGATGTCGGGTGTGATACCTGTTCCTTGAATTGATCGCCCCGATGGTGTGTAATAGCGCGCGGTGGTCAGGCGCATCGCGGCATTACCAGATAATGGTATAACGGTTTGGACAGAGCCTTTTCCAAAGGATTGTGTCCCCATGATGATGGCACGTTTATGATCTTGCAGTGCGCCAGCAACAATTTCAGACGCGGAGGCAGAGCCACCATTCACCAACACAACAATAGGCAGGCCATTGGTTAAATCACCAGGGGTTGAGTTATTGCGCTCTGTATCTTCTTCATAGCGTCCGCGTTGCGATACGATTTCACCTTTGTCAATAAAGGCATCCGAGACTTCTATCGCTTGAGAGAGTAGACCACCGGGGTTGTTCCGTAGATCCAGAACGTATCCTGTGACGGCATCGCCTAGCTTTTCTATTATATCATGGATGGCTTTACGTACGCCCGGCCCTGTGTTTTTGCTGAATGTTGTTACGCGGATATAACCAACATTGCCCTCAACCCGTGATTTTACGGATTTAATGCGGATGATGTCGCGCGTTATCGTGATTTCGATGGGGGCATCTTCGCCTTTGCGTAGAATAACCAGATCAATGGTTGCGCCGACTTTTCCGCGCATTTTATCAACGGCTTCGCTTAAATCTAATCCCATGACTGATTCGCTATCGATTTTAGAGATATAATCGCCTGCTTGTATTCCTGCACGAAAGGCTGGCGTATCATCAATGGGGGATACCACTTTAACCAATCCGTTTTCCATTGTTACTTCAATGCCTAGACCACCAAATTCACCGCTTGTTTCAACTTTCATATCATTGAAACGTTCTTCATTGAGGAAGCCTGAATGCGGATCAAGACTGGAGAGCATGCCGCTTAGCGCATTTTCTATTAATTCTTTATCTGTTATATCTTCCACATATTCCGCGCGAACACGTTCAAAGACATCACCGAATAAATTGAGCTGTCGGTAAGTCTCACTGTAGCTTCTCTCTGTTTTTGTTTTCGGCGCGGTTTCTTCTGTGCCTGCTGTTCTTTCCTCATCAGCATAACTTTCGAACGGGAAAGAACTTCCCAAAAGTAAGGATACACTGAACAGAGAGATAATAAGAATTTTTTTCATGACGCGATGAGAGTCCTTGTTAAATTAAAGAGAGCATTTAGCCTAAGCTAGGGAATTTTATGGCAGGATTAACAGCTTTTCCATTTTTCCTAAGCTCATAATATAGTGTTGGGCGTGGAATTAAAGAAGAATTTGGTAATATCCCAATTGGTTCACCTGATTTTACGTGATCGCCGATCACCGAGTTTATTTTATCCAGCCCCGCAATCAGTGAATGAAAGCCATTTGCGTGTTCTATAATAACGATATTGCCATAGCGTTTGAACGCGCCAGTGAATTGGACTGTACCGTTCATCGGGGTTATTACCAATGCGCCTGTGCGCCCTTCGATTGTTATGCCTTTGCTTTTTGCGCCTAAGTGATCGGTTTGTTTATAACCGACGCGGATAATGCCTGATATTGGTAATCTTGATGTCCCTGAATCGATAATTTTGTGATTTGGTTTGGAGCGGGTGATGTATTTGGCTTTCTTTTGCTCTTTTGCCTGACGTTCTTTTTCTTTTCGCTCATTTTCCTTTATTCTTTTGACGAGATCTTCCAGATTTTGTGCTTGCAGAGATATTTGTTGTATTGAAAGCTCCCGTGCAACGATATCACTGTTTGTTTTTGCAAATAGCTTTGTACGTTTTTCTATCAGGGTGGAGAGTTTTGCGTGTTGTATTTTTAAATTTCCAGAGGTTTCCAGCAAAGATGTCTTTTCAAGCTCTAAATCATTTGTAACGCGGCTTAATGTTTCCAGATTTTTGCCAAGTTTTTCTGCGTGGCGATTAACAGAAGGGATGATACTGCCCATCAGCATTGCGCTTTGTGCGGTTTTATATGGTGTATCGGGGCGGGCGAGCATGGCTTCGGGTGGGGTTCTGCGGATGCGCTCTAATGCAAGGATAAGTTTGGCGATAGAGGATCGGTCGGCCTTAAGCTCATCTTCTAAAATGGATTTTTTAACCTCTAAGTTTGCGATGCGTTGTTCGAAATTTTTGAGATCATCTTCGTTTTGTTGAATTGTAGCCGCAGTTTTGATTAGCTTATTTTTAGTGCTGGCCAGATCATTATGAATATGCCGACTTTGTTTTTTAAGGATGTCCTTGTTTTTATTTTCTTGTGCAAGGCGTTTCTCAAAGGAGTGGAGTGCCTCTTTTTTATTTTTTGGAATCGGTGGCGTGCCTGCCTTTACCGGAAGAGAGGCTATAAATAACAGGACGAAGCATAAGGATAATAGCCGTGCCATTTATTGTGTCTCTTTGTAAATATTACTCCCGATGATAGGGATGCCCAGCAAGGATTTGCTGCGCCCTGTAAACCTGCTCTAAAAGCATCACTCTTGCAAGTAAATGTGGCCATGTTTGCTGTCCAAAGCTGAGGAGAATATCGGTTTTATCTCTGGTTTTTTGTGTCAGACCATCTGCGCCACCAATTATAAACTGAATATGATTGTCACCATTGTTCTTGAAATTCTCTAACATCTGGGCAAAGTCCAGAGATTTTAGACCATCTCCACGTTCATCAAGGGCAATAACAACGGCTTGGTCACTGATATGTTTGAGGATTTTTTCTTCCTCGTCCAGTTGGCATTTTTTTGGGTCGCTATGTTTAGATTCGAGTTCGTATATTGTTAAGCTCCAACGAATACGCTTTTTGTAATTTTCGATAAGGTCATAATACGCGCCTTTTTTAATACGCGCGATGGAAATAATATCAACTTTAAGCACAACGAAATCCTTGCCTGATTTTGTAAATGGACGTTTATTTGTAGGTGTTAGGCTTGAATTTTGTCAGTTATAATATCAAGGGGGACTGATCCAGCACACCACATTTTCTCGATATTATAAAATTCGCGCACTTCGGGACGGAATAGGTGAACGATGACGTCGCCCGCATCCATAACCACCCAATCACTTTGGGATAGTCCCTCAATAGAAATGCCCTTGACCCCTTTAAGCTGAAGGCTATCTTTTAACTTCCGTGCCAGAGCGCTAACGTGACGGGAAGATGTTCCTGTTGCGATAAACATATAATCCGCAAGTGCCGAGCCTTCGGGAAGGTCGACACACACGATGTCTTCTGCCTTGTCAGCATCCAATGATGTCTCAATCAGGCTTTTCATTTCCTCGGGGCTAAGTTGCTCTTTTTCATGATATGTAATAATGACGTTTTCTCCTTATTTTAAAGTCACTTCATTATAGTTGTTTGGTTACCAACAAAAAGGCCGAACCGCAGTAACAGCGGACTCAGCCAATAAAAAATCCAAATTAACGGAATTTCTACGTTTATTGAAAAAATTCATTTGACGATTGCTTATCCTCAAGCAGCCACCTGTTCCTTTCTTCCAGAAGTCCTTGTTTTTAACCTCATAGTTTTATTATATGCGCTTTGCCGCATTCATGCAATGTTATTTTGATTTTTACGATGTTTCATGGTGTATCAAGATGTTGTTTTTAAAGTATTTCTGTTGCGTATTTCTGTGGATGAGATATTGACCATTTTCTTCTGTAACAGCCAATATGTCGTATTAGCATCAAGCGGCCAATACCCGCCGCGATCCAGAATAATATGTTTTTGTGTGGCGAGCATGCGGACGGGGCATTGCCTAACCAGCTTAACAGGGGGGTGGCGTGTTACGTGGATCATACAAATTTCGCCCAGAATCTCTTTCCAGTTATTCCATAGATGGAAATTATGTGCGTTATCCATACCGGTTATCCATGCGAAATGTGTATGGGGGTAATATGTTTTTAGTTTTTTGATTGAGGCATAGCTATATGTTGTTTGAAATTCTTCCTCCATACCTGTCACAATAATTTTGGGATGGTCGTTTATTTTGCGTGATAGTGCAACGCGCTCAGACAGGAGGAGCATACCGTTTGCGGGTTTTAGAGGGTTTTGCGGCGTAACCAGCCACCAAATTGCATCCAGCTTAAAAGATCTCAGTAACATTTTCGATATATGAACATGTCCCTCATGCGGGGGGTTAAATGATCCGCCCAAAATTCCAACGCGCATATTTTTCCAACGCGCGGAGTTCAAAATTTGAGGGTTCGAGAAAATGGGCATGTTGTTTCTTTTAAAGGGGGTTAAGCCCTTGTCTGGCCAGTGCCGTGTACGAGGTATTTATAGGTACAAAGCTGTTGCAGTCCAACGGGACCACGTGCGTGCATTTTACCCGTGGCGATACCAATTTCCGCGCCCATACCAAATTCACCGCCATCGGCAAATTGAGTGGATGCGTTATGCATGACAATACCGCTATCGACGTTTTTCTGGA
Source organism: Alphaproteobacteria bacterium (assembly GCA_002401965.1). GTDB lineage: Bacteria > Pseudomonadota > Alphaproteobacteria > Micavibrionales > Micavibrionaceae > UBA1672. Next base: position 26,825 of record NVUR01000024.1, on the reverse strand, counting down.
AGTAGGCGACGGCACGATTATCTTGCGCGATAATACAATCCGTATGGTGAGAGCCCTTTTCGTTAATATGGGTGACGGCTTCTTCAATATTACTGACCATACGACAGCTTAGTTTCGCGTCCAGATATTCGGTTGTCCAATCGTCTGAGGTTGCAGGTTTTATACGGTTATCAAGCGTTTGAACGGTGGTGTCACCAACAATATCACATCCTGAATCAATAATATTAGCGAGGATATCCGTGGCGATTGTTTTATCCAGATTTTCATCTAACAGCAATGTTTCCATGGCGCCACAAATACCAGTACGGCGCATTTTGGCATTCAGAGTTACGTTCTTTGCAATATCTGTATCCGCGCTTTTATCGACATAAACGTGGCAAAGCCCGTCGAGATGTCCGAAAACAGGCATTCGCGCTTCGTTCATGACGCGTTCAATCAGACCATGACCACCACGCGGGATCATCACATCAATATACTCCGCCGCGCGCAGCATTGCACCAACGGCGGCGCGATCACTGGTCGGGATCATGGAAACACAAGCCTTCGGCAGGTTAAATGATTCCAATGTGTTTTGGATGATTTTATGTAAGGCCAGAGAGCTGTGCAGGCTTTCCGAGCCCCCGCGCAGAATAACTGCGTTGTGTGATTTTAGGCACAGGATAGAGGCATCAATCGTGACATTCGGGCGAGATTCGTAAATCATGCCGAATACACCGATAGGGCAGGATATGCGTTGAATTTTTAAACCGTTCGGGCGATTTTCTTCCCACAGAATTTTCTCTGTAGGATCATCAAGCTGTCTTACTGTTTCTACGCTTTGTGCCATTCCTTCAATGCGTTGTTCATCAAGTGCAAGGCGATCTATCATCGCATCGGTCAGACCGCGTTCACGGGCGGAATCTAAATCTTTCTGGTTTTCGCTCAGGATCGCCTCTGCATTTTGACGCAGCGCATCGGCCAATCCCGTAAGGACATTATTTATGGTGTCTGTTGGTGTTTGTACAAGGGTGGCAGCAGCTTTTTTGGCTTCGACACCAAGTGCAGAAACGATATCTTCGGGAGATTGTGTTATTGCATGTACTTTGGACATGGCGCGCACCTTAATTTACAAATGTTTAAATAATATCAGACGGAAGTCTACACTGTTTGAATGGAACAGGTAAAGGGGCGTGAAACGTATCTGCGGGATATTATCGTTATTGAGCGTTTAGTGAATGTTCGCTTCAATATTCTCAATTGATTGCCCAACAAGTTTTGAATTTGTTTTCTTATCAAGTTTATCAATAATAATTTGTGTTGCGGCGTTCATCGCAAGGTCTGCTGCGTAGGCTTGAATTTCACTAATCGCGTTTTGTTCCATGCGCTGTAGGCGGCTTTCAAGCTGTTGTTCACGGCGTGCCATGATTTCATCAAGGTCTGCCTCTGCTTGTGCCTTGAATTGCTCTGCGTTATCGCGTGCTGTTTTAATGATTTTTTCGGATTCTTGTACGGCGTCACGGTGTTTACGTTGATATTGTGCCAGCATTTCTTGTGCTTCAACGCGCAAGTTTTCTGCCTCCGCAAGGTCCTTCTTGATATCCTCGATACGGGAGTCGAGCCCACTTGTAATGATAGGGGAGGCGACTTTGATAATAATAGCGGCAAAAATTAAGAAGGATAATGTATACCACGTATAACCATCAGCCAGTAATTCAGTTAAAAATTCCATTTAAAAATCTCCTAAGCCGCTTTGTTCAGTGAATTTACGACGGCTCTTGCGCTTTTGGCATCTGCGCGGACACCTATAATTTTCTCTGCAGCATCTGTTGCGACATCTACGGCGATTTCGCTCATATCTTCCATTGCGGCATCGCGTGCTTTATTAATATTTTCTTCAAGCTCAGCGATTTTATCGGCAGAGTAGTCTTGAAATTTCTTGGTGTTATCTTCAGATTTTACTTTAAGATCATCTTCTATCTTCTGGAATAGTAAGGAAGATTCTTCACGTGCTTTCTTTAGACTTTCTTCGTAAGTGTCTTGCACGGATGTGACTTCGTTTTTCAAACGATCAGCAGAGTCCAGATCATTTTTTATACGTTCTGCGCGGTTTTCCACTGTACGTGAAATATCAGGCAGCGATTTGCGTGAAAATATAAGATAGACGATCACAAAAAATATGATAAGCCAGAATGTTTGTCCCGTAAAAGAAGAGGGATCAAGTTGAGGAAGACCGCCAGAAGATTCTGCATGCCCAGCATCGTGATGCATAGGTGCATGTTCGTCACCACTCGCAAAAGATTGCGTAGCGTAAGTAAGCGTTAAAAAGCTGGAAACAGCCAGTTTCTTTATCATCGGTCTTCCTGAATGTATAGTTGTAATATGTTTACGATACGGATCGCAAATATTAACCGAACAGCAAAGCCGCACCAACACCAATTGGAATAATACCAAGTGCTTCGATGAATGCGAGGATCAAGAAGAACTTCTCATCCAATAGCTTCTTTGTTTCAGGGTTACGTGCAATAGCGTTGTTGTATGATGCGAAATACATACCCAAGCCAAGTGCCGCGCCAAATGCAGGTAATACAACCAATGCTCCAGCAATAAGTTTTGCAGCTTCTACTTCCATAATTTTTTTCCTTTAGTTCAGTCGTTAATAAAAAAGCCCATTTTTTATCGGTGCGATCATACAGGTTTAGTGGTGAAGATCAACACTATCTTTGAGATAAACACATGATAAAATTGCAAAAACGTAAGCCTGAATGCAAGCAACTAACAGCTCGAACATTAACAGGCCAACATTAATTAGTACTGGGAATATGCCCAGAGCCGCCCACGCGACACCCATGCTTGCTGCGGCGACAGAGAAGCTGACAACCACTTTCAAGATAAGGTGTCCTGCCATCATATTCGCGCAAAGTCTTACGGAGTGTGTGATCGGGCGTACAAAAAACGAAATAATTTCAATTGGAATAATAAACCCAACAAGCCACCACGGTACGTTTGGCGGTAGAAAAAGTGAAAAGAATTTTAAGCCATGATTATATAAGCCAAAGGCAATAACCATAAAGAAAACCATGAGAGACAAAACACCCGTTACAATTAAATGTGATGTGTAAGTAAATGCATGAGGGAATAGCCCCAAAAGATTACCCGTCAGGATGAATATAAATATAGTAAAGATAAACGGAAAATACTGACGACCATCTTTTCCGATGTTCTCTTGTACCATTTTACTAACGAATTCATACAGAACTTCGCCAAACATTTGCCAGCGACCGGGAATCATATCACCGCGACGTGATGCCAGAGTAAGAAGAAGCACGCAAATAAATGCCGCAATCATCATTGAAAAAGATGAATTGGTAAAGGAAATATCGATCCCGTTGATCTCCATTTGTGCGGATGGCGCAATAGGCGTTACAACGAATTGATGAATTGGACTTGCCACGTTTTATTCTCCAGAAGATACGGTACGCATTTGAAAATTTTCACGTTTGTAGCCTATTTTTTTCACATAAGCAATGGCGTTTAGACTCTATTCTTCGTTTTCTTCAGAGTTTCTTTTCATTGCTGCATTTGCGCGCATAACACCACTAATAAACCCAAGAAGAATAAAGAGAATCATCGCCAAAGGTGTTGAGCTGAAATACCAATCTATTCCATAGCCAAAGAACGCGCCTGCAATGACCGTAGACAGAAATTCAGAGCCTGCTCTTGCGCTTCTTTCGGCATCGGGTGATTGCTCTTCATCGCTTGGGTTATAGGCGTCATCGATTTCTTTCTGGTCTTGACGGGCTTCTTTGATCCGCTGATCCAGCTCATCCATCTTTTCTTGAGTATCTTTTGGAATGGGCATGGTTTACGCGACCTGCTTATCTACAAAGCCGAAGGATTGCTGTAGATCGACAGAAACCAGTTGCGACACACCTTTTTCAGACATGGTGACACCATAGAGCCTATCCATGCGCGCCATGCTTAAGCGGTGATGGGTAATGACGAGGAAACGTGTTTCTCCGCGTGCAGCGATTTCATCCAATAAATTACAAACACGATCCACGTTTGCATCATCAAGTGGTGCGTCAATCTCATCCAGAACACAAATCGGTGATGGGTTGGTCAAGAACATCGCAAAGATAAGCGCAATAGAGGTCAGTGTTTGTTCACCACCAGAAAGTAAGGATAACGATTGTAGGGCTTTTCCAGGTGGTTGTGCAAAAATTTCAAGACCTGCGCCAAGCGGGTCTTCAGATGCAACCAATTTTAGATGTGCTTTACCGCCGTCAAATAATCGTACGAATAACCTTTGGAAATGTGCGTTTACGTGATCAAAAGCAATATTTAGGCGTTCGCGGGCTTCTTTATTGATTTTGTTAATCGCACCGCGGAGTTCTTCTATCGCTTGGATAAGGTCATTCTTTTCATGCAGCAATGTTGTAAATTCTTTTTCAAGTGAGTTGGATTCATCTTCTGCGCGTAAGTTAACGGGGCCAATTGCATCACGTTGGCGGTTTAACTGGTCTTTATCTTGCTTTAATTTCGGAAGATCATCCGTTTGGTATTTCACCAAATCAACCGCAGCATGGTTGAGTAAGTCTTGCGGGCGGATATCCAACTTTTCTTCTATTGTTGTTTCTAAAGCCTTTAGTTGCTCATTCGCAGCGGCGAGCATGGCTTGGTTGCCTGCGCGCTCTTCTCTGGCATTACCCAGGGTTGTTTCGGCCTCTTTTAGGGCTTTGTTGGTGGTGGCAACGTCTTCTTCACAGCGGCAAAGTTGGTCTGCTGCGTCTGCTTTTTGTGCTTCTATTTTACTGATGAGAGTGAGCATTTCCTCATGCCCATTCTCAAGGTTTATCGGTTGGTTGTTTAAGCTGGTTAGCTTCTCGGTTAGCGTCTGAATACGACCCTTCAGGGTTTTTAAATGCTCTGTTGCACGGATTGTTCTGTTCTTGAGGGAGATACGCTCATCCGCGATGGCTTGAATACGGGCGCGACGGGTGTTTTGTTCCTGTGACAGCATATCATATTCGCGCACCGCGTTTTGATGCTCTTCTTTTGCTTGATCCAGCGTTTCTTTAAGTTGCTCTATAATATCTTCGCTATGTGTTCCATTATCTTGGCTTTGAATAATGGCATCCAGTGATATTTTATCTTTTTGCAAGGTTTCCTGCATAGATAATACATCTTCATCAATAGATTTTATCTGATCTTCGTAACGTTTTTTCTCGCTCTCAACGCGGAGGTTTTTATCTTTTATTTTTTGCAGGGCAGGGCGAAGGTCCTTCAACGTTCTTTCTGTCGTTTTAATGTCAGATAGTAAGGAATCATAGCTCTGTTTTGCTGTATTCTGTTTGGACAGGGCATCATTAAAAGTCGCTTGTAGTGATTCAAGAGATTCTTGAATTTTGCCGCGATGTTTTTCCAATTCCAGCAGCTTGTTCTTTTGCTCCAAATGTACGGAGTGGCGATCTGTTGCGTGAGATTGTACGTGATAACCATCCCAACGCCAATAATACCCATCGGCAGACACCAGAGATTGTCCAGCCTTCAAAGAGGAATATATACGCGCGCCTGTTTCCTGATCTGCCACAAAGCCGATCTGCGATAAGGTGACGTGTAGTTCTTTAGGGGCATCAATGTGCGGAAGCAGCGGTAGCGCACCACTGGGAAGTGTATCCAGTTTAATATTATGGTCGAAGGTTCTCCAATTGGTTGGTGCGTCATCATCAACGGATGCCATCAGAGAATCACCCAAAGCGCGCGAGAGTGCTTTTTCAAAGCCCGGTTCGGTGATTATGGAATCAAGGATAGGCGGGAAGTTCTGAGCCTCATCATTTTGAAAAAACTGTTCCAAGACAGAAATTTCGGCAATAAATTCGGCATGTTTCTTTTCTATTTCTGATAGAGCGTTACGCGCCGTTTCTGTTTCTTGGTCTGCCTCAGATATATCCTGACGGGCCTTGTCTGTTTTCCCCTTTAAATCATGGAGTTCTTCTTCCAGAGTGGCAGTTTTTTCCTCTAACAGGGTGATCTTCTTACGGCTGTCTTCGTCGATAACCAAAAGATCCATTTCTGTTTGCGCGCGTCCTTTACGGTGTGAAAGGGTGGTCAGTTGCGTATTGTGACGTTTGATTTGGCTGTTTAGTGATTCTTCACGGGCGCGGCTTTCTGCGGCATTTTCTTTCAGGGCGGTGAAGCGTTCCTCTAGCTCTATAACTGTGACCTTCAGATCATCTTTTGTTTTTAGATATGTTTGTTGTGTTTGTGAATCGTTGCTTTGTTCTTCCAGCAAGTCTTTATGCTCAACTTCTGTGCGTTCAAGTAGGGTTGAGCTTTCTTCCAGTGTTTTTTCTTCATGCTGGGCATCAATATTGGTCTGATGCATCTGGGCTTTGGTTTCTTGCAGATCATTTAGGTGACGTTCGGCTTCGCTTTCCAGTCTTTCGAAATCCAGCTTATGTTTTTGTAGTTTAGCAGAAAGCGCGGTCTCGGTTTTACGCAGGGCGGGAAGCTCTTCAATTTGGGTGTTTTGAGTTTTGGTCAGCTGGGTCACTGTGCCTAAGTTTTCCGCGACGATGCTTTCCGCAGCTGAGAATGCTTTTGTTATTTCTTTTTGTTTACTGATTATTTTTTGCCATTCAAGATAGGTGATGATCAGCTCGAACTGACGGATTTGCGCGCTGAGGTTCTTGTACTTACTGGCTTGCCTTGCTTGACGTTTTAAAGCATTCAGGCGGGTTTCCATACTGCCTAGAATATCATCGACACGTATGAGGTTTGTATCGGTGGCTTTTAGGCGTAATTCCGCCTCGTGCCTGCGGGCGTATAACCCCGCGATACCGGCTGATTCTTCCAAAATGAGGCGGCGGTCTTGTGGTTTCGCATTAATCATGCGCGTGACATGCCCCTGCGATACAAGCGATGGAGAGTTCGAACCTGTTACTGTGTCGGCGAAGAGCATCTGCACATCACGGGCGCGCGCATGGCGTCCATTGATTTTATAGCCAGAGCCTTTATCGCGTTCGATTTTACGGATAACTTCGATATCATCATTGTTATTATAAGCAGTGGGCGCGGTGCGGGATGTGTTATTGAGCAGTAGGGAAACTTCGGCAAAATTGCGCGCACTCCGTCTGTCCGTGCCGGCGAAGATAACATCCTCCATCCCTGAACCACGCATACGCTTTGCAGAGCTTTCACCCATGACCCAACGCAATGCCTCGACTAGATTCGATTTTCCGCAACCATTGGGGCCAACAATGCCGTTTAACCCCGGTCCGATTTCTAATTCTGTCTTATCGACAAATGATTTAAAACCACTTAGCCGAAGGCTTGCGAATTGGATCATTTATAATCAAATGCCTTTGCTCACTGCTGCTGGTGTGACCTGCTGGATTATTCGGCAGGTTTAACGAGGGCTGCTTCTAATGCGGCTTTAATTGTCGCATAGGGATCAAGACCATTTACAATAACGCTATCATTAATCACTAAAGTTGGTGTTGATTTTACACCGTGATCTTTATTTGCGGCTTCTTGACGTTTGGCGAGTGCATCGTGAAGTTCCGTGCTTTCTAGGCAGTTATTAATCTGCGCTTCACTGGCACCAGCTAATTTTGCATTTTGCTTAAGGTATGTAACATATTCTTCATTCAGCCAATCTTTCTGTGTTTCAAACAGAAGTTGCACGAAATTGAAATAGGTGCTTTCAGGAACACAACGTGCAACAGCACCGATTTTGATGTCATACATATTACGCGGAAAGTCATCAAACACGATATAGGCTTTGCCCGTATCAACATATTCTTCTTTTATCATTTTAAAATTGGTCTTATGGAACATCGCACAGGCACCGCATGTGAAGGAACTATGCTCTGAAATTTTGATTGGCGCATCTGGATTACCTAAAATACGCGGCGTGGAGGCCTTTTTCAAATCAAAATCGGCTGATACTTCTTGTGTGGTTGTCTCTGCGCCATCTATTTCTGCGCTGTTTGTGTCTTGCGCTGTTTGTGTCGTATCTGCGTTTGTATCTTGTTCTGTTTCCACAGCTTCCGCAGTTTCAGTGATTTCTGGTGCGGTAATTTTTGCGTTATTTGCTAAACCCACTACGATAACGAGTGCAAGAAGGACTAAAACGGCAATAATGATGATTTGTGGTGATTTTTTGCTTTCTTCAGTCGTTTCTTTAGACTGGTTTTTGTCTTTTGACATAGTAAAACTCCATAATTTAAAAATAACGCCCTATATCATACTTAGATCGTTGAAAAGTCAAGAAATACAAGAATTATGATGTTTTATTTATCCACATACCATGTTTCAGCTTGTGCTGAAGAAGCCCTGATTATTCTTTAGTGATGAAAATAAGGTCAATACGATTGTTATTATTATTTTTAGAATCACGCCCTACGGGAGTTAATTTCAAACGGCTAGCTTCAATATTCTTGTCTATTAGGAAACTTCTGATCTCTAATGCGCGGGCGAGAGAAATTCTTATATCACTATAGACTTCACCCTCAATAGGTGTCGCGTAAGCGTGAATTTGAATTTCAAGGCTTTTATCCTCTCTTAATATACGAACAGCGTGTTTTTCTAGAAAATAGCGCAAATTTTCATCCAGCGATATTTGTTCCGGTTGCAATGCAAAACTGACCAAGGTTGTTTCTGGTTCGCCTTTCTGCGCGGCAGGTTCTATACGTGCATTGAATGATGGTTTATATGCTGGTTTGGGGATGAATGAGGTTGATTGAGTGTGTGGTTCCAGAATATTAATGAGTTCAGCGCTGTTAATTTTTGTAATTTTGCTTTCAATATCTTTGCTCGGTAATTTATCTTTTGATATTGGCGGCGGCGGGGCTTTTTCAGCATTTATTTCGATATGACTTTTTCCACGATTGCGCAGCTCTTCTATATAGGCAGGGGAGACGCTGAGAACATCGGGGCGTTTCGGCGGAATGGGGATGGATTCTTCTGCGATAGCCGCAAGAGGGGCTATCAGGTTATTTAATAATATCAGGGATATTAAAAGAAAGGGACGTTTGAATGTTTTATATATTTTCAAAACCAAGACCCTTTCTTTATAAATTTATTTAACGGCTTTGAGTACCTTTCCGATGGAATCAAAAAGCTGTTCGTTCGCCGCAAGAATATTACCAGTATCTACTGGATTCTTACGAATGTCATCAAGATCTGAAATAAAACCCCCAGATTCTTTTACAATTAGGATACCGGCGGCGATATCCCATGCTTTTAAATCGCGCTCCCAAAAGCCCTCGTAACGTCCAGCAGCGACATAGGCAAGATCAAGCGCGGCTGCGCCAAAGCGTCTTAAGCCCGGTGCAACAGACAGCATAGCCGTGTATTCAGCAATGAACTGGTTTTTTTGTGCTTGTGATCTGCGTGGTGCGCCTGTTGCGATCGTCGCATGCATTAGGTCGTTACGTCCAGATACACGCAGGCGACTGCGACGCATGAACGCGCCTTTGCCTTTTTCCGCATGGAAAATTTCATCCTTAACAGGGTCATGGATAAGACCTGCAATTATTTGTCCTTTATGTTCCAAAGCGATTGATATTGCCCAATGCGGGATACCGTGCAGGAAGTTTGTCGTGCCATCAAGCGGATCAATGATCCAGCGATAGTCGGAATCTTTGCCTGCCACCGCGCCTGATTCTTCCATTAAAAAACTATAATCAGGGCGAGCCTTTTTTAATTCTTCGAAGATGATTTCCTCTGACCTGCGATCGGCAGCAGTGACAAAATCACCAGGGCCTTTTTGCGAGACTTGCAAATGTTCAACTTCGTTAAAGTCTCTCAATAGTGTCCGCGCCGCTTTTTCACTTGCGCGCATCATTACATTCATTACAGGCGTTTGTGCTGCCATTTTCTCATTTCCTTAATTTACGATGTGTTTTTTTATGATTTGTTTGTTAGCCTTTATAACGCTCTAAATATGTTCCGATACCATCTTCGAGTTTGACGACAACTTTTGTGCCGACTTCTATATGCGGGGGAACCATAACTTTTTCGCCATTTTCTAGAATGGCAGGCTTATATGATGTGGTTGCGGTTTGGCCTTTAATCACAGGCTCTGCCTCGACAATATCAATAATAATACGATCGGGTAATTTAAAGCCCAATGGCTCGCCTTCATGGGATTCAACTTCAACTATCATGTTTTCTTGTAGGTAAGCGGCTTGTGGACCCATATCTTCTTTTGTCACTGTGATTTGATCGTATGTTTCTGTGTTCATCAGGTTAACATCATCACCAGCGAGGTATAGGAATTGGTAATCCGTTTGATCTAGGCGGATACGCTCCACAGTTTCTTGGGTACGAAAGCGCACATTATCTTTGTTGCCTGTGCGGATATCGCGCATTTCTATTTGTGAGACAGATGCGCCTTTACCAGGTTGCTGAATGTCATTTTTCACGACCATGCAGAGCTTGCCGTTATGCTCTATAATGTTGCCGGAGCGTAGAGTGATTGCATTTACTTTCATGATGTCCTTTCCGATGATTTCATATCTGATATTAAAGCTTTACCCAAACTTTCCAGTCTTTCTTTAAATTCAGGGTCATCTATTTGATCAAGAACCCCCGATAGATATTTTTTTTCACCCTGCGTCAAGGGGGAAATGATTTTTTTCCGTGTAATCGGGGCTTCTATAACGTTTCCAACCACGAAACGAATATCGGTAATCCATTGCTTTCCGAATAGTTGATTGATGCGTTCCAGTATTACATCTTTTTGATAGGGCAGTATCGTCGCGTATGAGCTGGTCGTGGCAATATCCAGCGTAACGGTTCGTTCTTTGGAACGTGTGGCTTTGCGATAATTTATTTTTACGGGCTGTGCTTTATCGGCAAATTCGTTGCCCATGATTTCGTCCCACTGATTGACAACGCGTCCCAAAGCAATATGTTTGCGGGAAAAGTTTTTGTTGGCAACGCGTGCTGTGGATTCAGATAATGGGCGCATTAATTTAAGGTCTCGATTTTATACATGACAATTTGTAGCACAGCTAAAAATATAAGCACAGATAAGCCCGCTATGTTTCGTAAAAAAGTTTTGGACTGGTATGATGTTCACCGACGTGTTTTGCCTTGGCGTGCTTTGGAGGGGGAGCAACCTGACCCATATCGTGTTTGGCTTTCCGAGGTGATGTTGCAGCAAACAACGGTGCAAGCCGTTATTAGGTATTTTCTGAAATTCACAGAGAAATGGCCTAATGTTCATGCGCTGGCCAAGGCGGATAATGATGATGTGATGAGCAATTGGGCGGGGCTTGGCTATTATGCGCGGGCGCGCAACCTTCATAAATGCGCGAAGATTATCTCTAATGATTATGATGGTGTTTTCCCCGCAGACCAAGTTGCGCTTCAGAAATTACCTGGAATAGGGGATTATACCAGTGCGGCGATTACCTCTATTGCTTTTGATAAACCAGCCAATGTTGTCGATGGGAATGTGGAGCGCGTGATGGCGCGTTATCATGCTTGCAAGATTGCCGTGCCTGAGGGCAAGAAAGCTCTGAAGGAATATGCTGCTTTATATGCGGATGGGTTTACAAAACGTACAGGGGATTACGCGCAGGCCTTAATGGATTTGGGGGCAACCATTTGCACGCCAAAATCACCTGCTTGTTCTTTGTGTCCTCTGAATGGAAATTGCGTAGGGTATCGGCAAGGTACGCCTGAGATATATCCGCTGCGCGCGCCCAAAAAAGAGAGACCTAAACGGTATGGCTATGTTTATCATGTTACGAATAAGCAAGGTGACGTATTGATACATAAGCGTCCTGAAAAAGGTTTGCTTGGCGGGATGTATGGCTTTCCTACATCTGAATGGCTTGAAGATGAGGGGGGATTGGAGCATCTAGAGCTATTAGGAGATAGGGAGCGATGGATAAAAAACGATGTCAGCATTACACATATTTTTACGCATTTCCATCTTACTCTTGTTCTGTTTTCATGTGTGATTTCGGATAAAGGAAATATATCCTCAGAATATGAATGGATTGATAAGGTGGGGCTTCAAAAATTGGGAATGCCTACGGCTTTCAAGAAAGCTCTTAAATTTTTTGGATAAATCGATGTGTTTTTTAAAGTGTCGTGTTACTATGAAACGTTGTGTAAATAATTTTTGTTGGAGCTTAGCGTGCTTAAAAATATAATTCCATGGACGCGTAGCGTTGCTTTCCTGATGATCCTGTTTTGCGGTTTTATGAGCGCAGGGACGGCCTATGCACAGATCGAAAAACTGCTGGACGGTTTTGTAGATGAATTTTTGGAATATGATGAGGGCGCTGGTGCGGAATTATTAAATAGAAATTTGATCAAAAGGGGGGAGGTTCTCTATTTATATGAACAGCCTACTATTAAGGCTCTTTCGCATATGTATTGGAGCTTAGGACTCTATAATGTGCTTGATGATGAGGCCATTGATGAATTTATGAAAATTAATGAGTGTGATATGTACCAGAAATTTTCGGGAGATGAATTTGAATGGTCTGGTATAAGGGAGGCAGCAAGGTATTTTATTAAAAATAATAAGTCAGAATTTCCAACACGATTTGAATTTATGATCCCTCTTAAATTGCGTGAGTATAATGAGCGTTTTGGTGCTGTTGATGTGCAAGATGAGTATAAAATAAAGTCATTTCGTAAGTTTGAATTATTTGCATCTGATGCCTATAGAAAGCCATGTTTGAAGAGAGACAAACTGTTGAATGGTTATCCCAGAGGTATAATTTTAGAGCTTAGCCGCCCTTTGACTATTATTCGTGTACCAATGTCAAAACAAGTTGCTAATAATTATATTCGAAAGGTAAACAGGGCATTTAAAATAAAATATAAAGTTGATATTCGAACCAAGAGTAGAATGTATGCGATGAGGGAGGCTTATATTTTTTTAAAGGTAAAAATTTTTGCACATGGCACTTTGTTGGGGAAATCGGGGAACAGTCGGTTGGCTATGGTTGGGATGATGGGGATTCTGGAAGGTTATGAAATTTACGCGGATAGGAAAAAAGAAACCTTATTTTACTCTCAGATTTATGTGAGAGGTAAGACAAAGGGTAGGCTCGATATAAGGTTGGGCGATCAGTATAAGATATTAGAAGAAAAATCCAAAAATGGTGGATTGCTTCGGTAGTCTTGTTTTTTCATTCGTAGGTATTGCCCATCTAAAGGCGTACTGTTTTTTTGTCATTACTTTATCTATCTAAATAAGGGTTAAAAAAGGGCACAATATTTGCTTTTACTATTCTATCGGGCGCAACAAGAAATATATAAAATTGTTTTGTAACAGTGCCTTATGGAGAAGTTTAATGCAAATGACTTGGTCGGGTAAGTGTGCGGTGTTCGTTTTTACTCTCATTTTGTCTCTCATTTTGATTAATAGAGCCGCTTTTTCTGAAGGGGGTGTTCTTGCTCCCGTGAAATATATCGCGCTTGATGCGGACATGTCCGGTAATACGAAGGAGGCAGGTAGGGCGATTCAACGTGGTATAGAGCTGGCTTTAAAAGAAATTAATGAAGCGGGCGGTGTGAATGGTGTGACGCTGGGGCTGAAAATTTTTGACCATCGCGCCAATCCTGCACGCGGGGTTTATAATATTGAGAAAATAGCCACGGATGACGATATTCTTGCGATCGTAGGTGGCGTTCATACGCCTGTGGCACTAGAGGAATTGGCCAATATTCATAAATTTAAAATCCCTTATTTGGGAGCGTGGGCCGCGGGAACAACCGTTGTTGATAATGGCTACGATCCGAATTATGTGTTCCGTTTATCCATTCGTGATGAATATGCCGCGCCGTTCTTTATTCAAGAAGCTCAAAAGCGAGGGTATAAGAATATTGTTCTATTTCTTGAAAAAACGGGCTGGGGACGATCCAATTACAAGGCTATTATTAAAGAGGCGTCTAAAGCTGGGATTAGCATTAATTTTACCCAATGGTTCTTTTGGGGAGATGGTGAAGCAGACTTTACATTTCGTATGAAAGATCTGGAGCGTTATAATACGGATGCGATTATCTTGGTTGCTAATGCAACCGAGGGAGCCGCTTTTGTTCATGCTTTGGCGAAATTACCTAAAGATCAGCGCCCCCCTGTAATTTCGCATTGGGGAATTACAGCAACAGATTTTCCGCATTTTGTTGGAGAGGCTATTCATGAAATCGATTTATCTTTTGTACAAACATGGTCTTTTGACCATGAGGGAGCAGGGGTATTTAAGAAGAAATATTGTGCGGAATTTGGTCCATGTCAATCTACGCGGGATATGCCTGCCCCTGTGGGAACAGCACATAGTTATGATTTAACGCATTTATTTGCCAAAGCATTGAAAAATACCAAAAACCAAACGCGCGAAGAATTGTGGGATGCACTTCATGAAATTAAATATCATGATGGTCTGATTAAGAGCTATGAATTTCCATTTAAAAAGAACGATCATGAGGCTCTAGATATAACGGATTTAGGGCTATACCGTTATAATCGGCAAGGCGAAATTGTGAGAGAGGATTAGGGGAGAACATGAAGCCAAGAAGACGAGAAATAAGCATATTATTTTATGTGTCGAGGCGCGTATTGCCGATTATGCTTCCTGTTATGCTTGTCGCCTTTATCCTGATATATAAATTTACTTACCGCACAATCCAACAACAGCAGCAGCAAAATATTAGAAACGAGTTTTCCTTCGCGCACCAAACGTTAAATAATAGATTGTCAGTGACAAGGGGGTGGCTCAAAAATTTGGCGCAAAACGGGATGATTGTGAATTCTTTGGTTGATCCTAAGGGAGCAGGAGAATATATTCCGCAGCTTTTTAAAACATTGCGTGTTCCAGGGCCACAAAGTGGTGGCAGTATAAAATTGCTGGATTTTCAGGGGCGCGTATTGGCAACAAATAATCTTAATGCTGCATTACAGTTAAATGATAACTGGCAGACAAAGGTTATTAATGGGCAATATTATGAAACCATTGACCATAATGGCTTGATTATGGCTGAACCAATTATTATCAATGGCTTACCAGAAGGGACATTGGTTCTCTTATTTGATACAGCCACATTAGCCGAATTTTTAAAAGTATCTTCTGTCAGCAGTTATCTATTCGTTACCGATGCTCATGGTTATTTGTTGTTTACGTCACCGGATCAAAATTACTTTCATGTTGGACATGATTATAATGAAAATCATTTTGCAGATTGGGCTATTTCTAAACAACACATTAATATGAACTCTGAATTAATGCTTGTTTCTGCACAGAAAAATAATATTGCATTTCAGGCGGTTACGGATGTGCAATATGCTATGGTTACTTTTATCATTATCGCATTTTGTGGGATATTTTTGTCTATATCCCTTGTCGGGCGTAGTGTTGCAGCCATTTTAGCTAACGTTTCCGACCAGCTTCGTGTTTTGCATACTGAAAAAAATCTATCTAAGCGTATTAAGCTAAGTACAATTAAGGAGCTGGCTGGTCTTGAGCGTTCCTATAATGAATTGGCTGAGGAACTTCAGGACACAACAGTTTCAAAAGAGTATATCGATACACTGTTTGATGGTATGCCCTTGCCTGTTTTTGTGGTGAAGCCAGATGGTTTTATTGTAAGAACAAATGAGTCCGCTCTTTCCTTGTTTAAGGATACAAACAGTGAAATTCCAACGTATTTTCAGGAAATGATTTTGCATGATGACCTTGAAAAACATCAAGAAGAATTAATTAAACATTTTGCTTATACCCCCCCGAATGCCGGAGATACTTTTTTCTATCTCGCCAGAAAACATAATAGATATGAGATGGAAATGCGGCTTATTGCGGCTAAGGGGGATATTAAACCTTATATTTTATCGGCGACTTCACTCAAAGATCATAAGAATAAATTAACGGGATATATTATTACAGCGACCGATATTCAAGATAGAAAGCAGCAAGAAAAAGAAATCATGAACTTGGCGGAGCAAAATACTCTAATGGCCAGAGCGATCGAGGAAATTGATCTTGGTGTTACGATCAGTGATGGACGACAGCCACACCAACCCATTATCTTTTGTAATCAGGCCTTTATGGATATATCAGGAAGGAAAATGGAAGAAATCTTAGGGTTCAGCTGTGGTTTTATGCAAGGAGCAGAAACAGATCCAGCGGTTATCCAAAAATTATCGGAGGCTATTAATAATCAGAATTCTATTAGGGTAGAAATTTTAAACTATAAAAAAAATGGCGAGGCATTTTGGAACGAATTGAGCCTAAATCCAATTCTAGGCCATGATGGTAGTTTGAAATATTATGTAGGCATACAAAATGATATCACAGAGCGCAAACGCGTCGAGGCGATGAAAAAAGAATTTATCTCTACTGTAAGCCATGAATTACGTACGCCCCTAACCTCTATTCATGGATCGCTTGGATTGATTAATGATTTGTATGACAGTGATATGCCCGCAGAAGAAAAGGAATTGCTATCTATTGCTTATCGTAATAGTGAGAGACTTAAGTTTCTAGTTGATGATATTCTAGATACTGAAAAACTTGAAGCAGGAGAGATGCGTTTTTATCCAAAAAATCATGATCTTTTGGATATTGTTCAGCAAAGCGTTCAGCTTAATACTATCTATGGTGAAAAATACGGGGTTAAATTTGTTATCTCTGATGATATTCCTGATACTCGAATTTATGTTGATAAAGACAGGATTGTTCAGGTTTTTGCAAATCTGCTTTCTAATGCAGCAAAGTTTTCCAAGGAATTGGGGCGTGTGGATATAGGGGCGCAATTGGGTCGTTGTGCAGATGATATGGTGCGTATTTCAATTACCGATTACGGCGATGGTATTTCAGATGATTTTCAGAAAAGGATATTTACAAAATTTGCACAGCAGGACTCGTCGGATGTACGTAAAGTGCAAGGAACAGGGTTGGGGCTTTATATTACGAAGAAGATTGTAGAATCTCATGACGGGAAGATTGACTTTAAAACAAAGATTGGGCAGGGCACTACATTTTATATTGATTTACCATGTTGTTAAAATTATGAAACAGGAGATAGTGATGATGAAACTTCTTAAAACAATACTGACGATTGATGATGATGATGATATTCGTCGGATTGGCGCGCTTGTGCTGAAGAAAAAAGGGGGTTTTGATGTTGTGTCAAAACCTTCGGGGCAAGAGGCACTTGATTATCTGGGATCATCTACAGATAATAATTTGCCGGATTTGATTATACTTGATGTGATGATGCCTGAAATGGACGGTCCACAGACACTTGAGGCGATAAGAGAGTTAGAATCGCACTCTGCTGCTCTTATCCCTATCATGTTTATGACGGCGAAATGCCAAGCTGATGAAGTGGAGAGATTGATTGACTTAGGCGCAGCGGGTGTTATTCCAAAGCCATTTGACGCCATGACTTTGTCTGGGCAGGTGCGTGAAATATGGGAGGGCATATAGGGCGT
This sequence comes from Alphaproteobacteria bacterium, assembly GCA_002401965.1. GTDB lineage: Bacteria > Pseudomonadota > Alphaproteobacteria > Micavibrionales > Micavibrionaceae > UBA1672. The sequence continues at coordinate 9,382 of NVUR01000024.1, read as the reverse complement.
TCATTGCATGGCTTCGAATACTCTACCCACAAGATCTTCTCGATGTATCGGTTTTAAAATAGGATCAAGACCAGATTCTTTTCTAATATTTGTTAACACGTCATGGTCTTTAGAACCTGTCATAAAAAGAATTGGAATTTCTGAAATGCTGTAGATTTGGCGAATAACGCGGTTGATATCAAGCCCATTGGCATAGGGCATATAGTAATCGAGCAGAATTAAGTCCGGATTATAATTTTCAAGCTCATGGAGTATATCTTTAGGGTTACTGACAAAACGTAACCGGATATTTTCAGCTTCTAGAAATTTTTGACAAAATTTTAGAGTCATAGAGTCATCATCGACAATTAAAACATCATGAATAATGTGTTTGTTCAATCCGAAAAAAGCGGAGATATGTTGCGTAAGTTCATTTGTATTAAGGGGCTTCATTATAAAGGATTGGACATTCGATTGCACGGCCTTGAGGCGGGTATCCATATCATTTTTACTGCTGAGGGCAAAAATTTTAGGTCTTTTCGTGTTTGCGGTACTTTGAATGCAGGAGAGTTTAGTAAGGTCAAAATGATCCATGTCAACGATAAGGGCATCCAAATTTTCCGTATTCTGTTTGAATGAGGCTTCAAGGGATTTTATTGTATAGTAAATACTGGTTTTCCCGCCCTTTTTCTCTATGATATTTATCATGCTCTCGGTCACTAGGTCGTCACTGATTAGAAAAGCTAGATGTTTTTTGTTTGTTTGCAGGGCTGTGATGTTATTTTCAGGTGCAGACATGGCATTTCTCCTTATATTATATCTTTGGTTTTTGTGTCTTGCATCATGCGGGAGAGGATGATTTCTAATCCTTCACCGATGCGTGTTTTTGCCTTTATATCGAATGTACATATGGCTTTTTCGGGTGAGCCAAGGGACAGGTGAATGTCACCGATACGTGCTGGCTTAGACTCAATTATTGAGTTTTGTTCTGTGATGTTCATCATGGTTTTGGCCAATTCCTTGATTGTTGTTTGGACGCCTGTGCAAATGTTAAAGACATCATGTTCTTGTGTACAGCGGTGCATACCCGCCATTAAAAAGCGAATAACATCCCCAACATAGATAAAGTCCCGTGATTGTGATCCATTACCAAAAATTGTAATAGATTCTCCATTTATAAGATGGTCGGCAAAAATTGAAATAACCCCTGAATAGGGTGATTTGGGGTCTTGTCTGGGACCATATACATTAAAAAATCGAAAACCATAATTCGGTACTTTATGTACCAGATACGCAATGCGACCATGTAATTCACAGCCTAGCTTATCTGCACCATAGGCAGTGATGGGGCTGGGGCGTTCGGATTCTGAAAGCGGCACACAGGCATTGTCACCATAAATAGCGGCAGAAGAAGCAAACATCACGGGAATGGGACGCCCATTTTTTGCCTTTGCTGCGGCTTCGAAAATATGAATTGTACCGGTGAGGTTTGTTTGGTGTGTTATCGCCCATTCCTCATTTGATTTTTGAACCGATGCAATTGCGGCAAGATGAAAGCAACCATCAACACCGCGCATCGCATTTTTAACGTCCCCTATGTTACATATATCACCAATTATAAGGGTCGCCTTAGGGTGTAGGTTCTCTATTTTACCCGTAGAGAGATTATCTAACACGATAATCTCATGACCTGTTGCGATCAGGGTATCTACTAAATTAGACCCAATAAACCCACAGCCGCCCGTTACACAGTATTTTGCCATAGTATTCTCCTTTACTATGATATGGCAAATATTGTGCCGCTTGAATTATTGCGTATCTTCAAGATGTTAGGGGTTTAAGGGGGGGCGGCGTTATTTGTTTGAATATCGTTTTGACTCTTATTTTGCGAAAAGGAAAAAGCACGTAATAAAAATATAAGCGTTTTCAGAGGGTTTTGTTCGGCATCGGTTTTGCAGGTCTTTTCCATGACAAGATTTTTAAAAGGAGAAAACATGCTATTGCGTCATTCCAAAAACCAGATATGGCAGGTTGTCGATAGCTGTGCTTATGGTGGTATTGAAAGCCATATTCTTTACCTTGCAACGGCATTAAAAGAGGAAAAACATAATGTTTATGTTGTCTTTCTCAATGATTATGGCGTTCATCCGCTTGAGGCGCGGTTGAAGGAAAAGGCGATCCCTTATGTTAAGTGCCACGGTATTCTGAGCTATCTTAATTTGATTAAGGTCTTTAATCCTATGCTTATTCATAGTCATGGGTATAAAGCCAACCTTGCTTCAAGAGTTGCGGGGAAGGTCTTTAATATCCCCACGGTTTCAAGCTTTCATGCGGGTGATTGTGAAACAATGCGGTTGAAATTTTATACAACGCTGGACAGGAAAACGGCATTCCTAACGCAGCCTGTCGCCGTGAATGAATATATCGCCAATTCTGTATCTGGCACGCCGCAGGTCATTGATAATTTTGTGCCCATGCCACCATATTATAAAGACGTTCAAAATATTCAAAATATTGGATTTGTTGGCCGTTTAAGTCATGAAAAGGGCGCAGACAGGTTTGTTGATCTGGCTTCTCGCTTTCCAACTATGGACTTTCATGTTTTTGGTGATGGAGTAATGAAAGCTGAGCTACAGGCAAACGCCACCGACAATGTAAAATTTCATGGTCACACTGAAACAATGGTATCCGCGTGGAAAACAATGGATATTTTATGTATGCCATCGCGTAAGGAAGGGTTGCCAATGGCCGCGTTGGAGGCCATGTCACACGGTATTCCTGTTTTGGCTTATGGGGCAGGGGCATTGCCAAAACTTATTACAGATGGAGAGAATGGTTGGTTGCTTGATCTACCCGAGGGCGCGCAGACACATACATTTGATATGGAATCGGCATTGCGTACGCTGACAATTCCACATGTTAGAAATTGCGGAATAAAGGCACGGGAAACGATAAAAACAGCCTATAGCCAGCATGTGCTGATTGCCAAATTTATTAAACTATACGAGGGTATTACAAGATATAAAAAGGATGCGGATAAGGCTTTGTACTATGTCTAAAGCCTGCCTGTTTAGTGTTGTTTTTGCCATTGGTTTGGTGAATGCCATGATCCGACCAGTGCGGGATCACGTGAATGATACTGGTTTTATCAATGCTTTACTTGATGGCGGTGGGATCAGCTTTATTGTGTGGTTTGCGATTTATTGCAGCCTTGATTTACTGTTAAAATCTGGTTCTGAAGTATCGGGTAAAAAAGATTGGATTGCGGCTTTTTCGGCAGTCTTTTTGTTTATAATACCAAGCGCGTTTGTCAGTTGGCTTGTGCTGGCTGTTTTTGCGGGCTATTGCAGTTTTACCTCGTTTAAGCCCGAGACATTTGCGCGGAATGCCGCTCTCGTGATGTTGGCGATTTCCTTACGTGTGCCTGTTTCGGATATCTGTTTGAAATTGACAGCGGATATATTCTTACAGTTTGATGCGATGGCAACTCAATTGGTTGCTGGTTTTATGAATCCTCTAATTGGGCGGGAGGGTAATATTATTATTGGCTCAGATGGGCATGAGCTGTTTATTATGACGGGATGTGCCTCTTTTACCAATATATCCTTGGCGTTCCTTCTTTGGTTTACATTGGTTAGAACGCAAATTCTTGTCTGGAAGCGTTCTTTTACGCTTTATATTGTGCCGCTTATCACGCTTGTTATGGGCATTAATATCTGGCGCTTGTCGATGATGGCACTTTCAAAAGAAGACTATCTTTTCTACCATGATGGAGTGGGGGGCGACATTGTTAATGTTGCAATTCTTTTGGTCGCCCTTGGTGTTGCATTTCTATCTATTTACATTGACCAGCATAGGTTTGGGAGGCAGAAATATGTGGCATAGATATATGTTGATCGTCCTATTGTTTCTTGGCGTTTTAAGTATTGAGATAAAAATTATTGAGGGTCGCAATGTTAAATGGTCTTATGAGGAAGATATTCAATCCCTTACACAGTCTATGCGTATTCGCGGTTTAATTCTTTCTGGGAATTTTAATCTGAATTATGAGGGGACATTCATCGCCCATATTTATCGTTATAGTGATTGTGATGGCGGTTGGTTGGTGACACCAATCTATCGTAATAGTGAAGCGGTTAGCCTGTTTGCGCGGCAAGCTGTTTATCAAAATTATGAAGTCGGCACGGTGTTTTATATATTAGATTGGGAATTGTATGATGAATTTCCAGATCTTTATTTATGGCATTTTCAAAAACTAAATGCTGTTAAGCGTATGTTTGGGATTGCCCATGATAACAATGTTTCTGTCTATGCAATCAGGCATTTTGGTGCATGTTTGCCCCGACATAGCAGGGATGAGCTTTTGTAAATGAAGCGGGAGGGTGTCTTCCTATTTGTTTTTTGTTCTTGATTTGTTCGTTATTTTGTGTATTATAGAAAATAATCAACGCAATAATTTTATCATTTTACGGCTCGCAACGTGCGGGTCTTTTCTTTGCGTGTCTAAAATCACATCAATATTATAAAAATTAAGGAGTTAATTATGCTAATGAAAATTGGCGGCATGGTCGGTGCACGCGCTTCTACGGGTAATGCATCACCAACCGCACATCTTTTTCTATCCATCGGTAACAGCCACAATATGGGGCGTGACACTGCACTTGGTGGGGATATATTTCCCGCAAATGTTTGGCAATGGACGCAAGGCGGTGCTTTGGCGCAACCCGTTGCCGCGCAATTGGATCATGTGGATGAAAACGCGGATGAATTCGCGGTTGATCTCACCTTCGCACAGGATTACACCGCGGCAAATCCAGCCGTTGATCGTATCGTCTTCGTACCCCATGCAGATCGAAGTACAGGGTTTTCATCTGGCGATTGGGCGTATACCGACACACCAAACCGCCTAAGCGAAGCCGTCGCACGTTATGAGGCAGCTTACACTTATCTGGTCGCACAGGGCTTTGACGTTGTTCACGCGGGTATATTCTACCACAGCTCTAATCCTGATTATAATGACTCAGATCACGCAACACACAGGGATGATATCGATGGATTATTTGCATATTTACGTACGAATTTAACAGGTGGTGCGGGTGTTCCTATTGTTATCGGTGGCGGGATGAATGCCACACAATTCAGTGGTCGTCCAACCAATGACGCGAACTTTCAGGCCAATCTATTGGGTGCAGAGCGGCGCAATCAAAATGTTGCAATTTACGATATGATCAATCCGCGCTTCGGCTATAGCGCAGGTCTGCCCGTCGCACAATTTGACAGCTTCCACGCAGATCGTGCAGGGGATATCACAAAGGGGCATTTGCGCTATAATGCTTTGTTACGCGCCGCGCTTAACACGAACCCACAAGCCCCCTTTGACAGCCTAACCAGCTGGTCATTTTGGAAAGCATTTCATGATTTTCGCAGTGGTACAGAGCGTGATTTGTCAGGTAACGCCAATCATTTAACACAAAAAGATGCGGTGACCAACCCCGCACTGATTAAGTATGACAGCGCGGTGGAGGAGTTGGTCTATGACCGTGATGCAGGCGGAACGGATAGATATTGGCAAGCAGGCGCGGTTCTGGGCACGAGCTATACTAAATCTGTCTTTATGCGCTTTGACAGTTTAGATACACAAGGTCTTATGCAAAATAGTGGTGGTGGAACGCGGATGTTCCTGTCCTCAGGGAGTTCAGCTTTGCGGGTATATCACGGCAGTAGTGCTAATCGGGTGGAGTTTTCAAATACGAATATCACCGTTGGACAATATTATCTTGTCACCGCCACTTATGATGCCGTCGCCACAACAATGAAGCTGTATCTGGATGGGGCTTTAATGGATACAAACACCAATGTCGCCAATCACGCCCTTGTCAGTGCGGAATATATTGGCGCGCAAAACGGCTCAGGTGCAGGACAGATGGATGGGGCGATGATGTTCGCCGCGTATCTTGATGGTGTTCTGGAACTGGCTACAGTGCAGGAACTTAATACCGCCGCACAAGGGTTGGTGGTTTGAAAATGGCGTTACATTTCAAGCTGTCTCTTCGTTGAAGATAAGCAAGATAGCTCGTTTGTCATTTTAACATGATAAAGACTGACACCTTCAGATAAGTGTAAGTAATCTTTATTTTCTGCAATATTTTTACATTTTTTGGCGACTTCATTGCCTAAAGTTATTTGTAATTCGTTTATTGCTTCTTGATAATCACTTACCGTGGGGGCGTCTGCCTTTAAAACAGAGGCTATTTTATCACTTATCTTTTCTGCGATATAATCCGTAGAATCGGGGGCAACAATTTTTAACGATACAGCCGAAAAAATAGCGACCAAACCGAGTGCGCCGATATTGCTCATAACTCCCGATCCATTATTAGACATTATCTATAAATCCTTATACTCAGTGAATAATTATACGCTTTATTATATATATAATAGGCCTAAAAAGTCATTAACAGAAGGTGATTAAATTTAATCAGGTACGGCGATATTATGAATTGCGCTGTCTGGTAAATCAACACCGAAGCAGCGTTGGTAATATTCTGCGATGATCGGGCGTTCGGCTTCGTCACATTTGTTCAGGAATGCTAAGCGGAACGCCATTTCCCGATCTTTGAAAATCAGAAAGTTTTCAGCCCAGCCAATAACGGTTCTGGGGGACATTAATGTTGATAGATCACCATTCACAAAACCTGTTCTGGTTAAATCGGCGAGCGTGACCATTTTACTAATCATGTCCTTACCCACGACGGTGTCCAGCTCTTGCAACTTTGCCAGCACAATGGAGGCTTCTACGTCATGGGGAAGATAGTTGAGCGTGGTCACAACGTTCCAGCGATCCATCTGCCCTTGGTTGATTTGTTGTGTTCCATGATAAAGACCCGTGGTGTCGCCTAAACCAATTGTGTTGCTGGTTGCAAACAGGCGGAACGCTGGATGCGGGCGGATAACCATGTTTTGATCCAGCAGAGTCAAACGACCCTCGGCCTCTAATATACGTTGGATAACAAACATAACATCGGGGCGACCCGCGTCATATTCATCAAAAACCAAAGCCACAGGATTTTGGATAGACCAAGGGAGCAGCCCTTCTTTCCATTTTGTTATTTGTTTGCCTTCTTGCAAAACGATGGTGTCTTTACCAAGAAGGTCAACGCGGCTGACGTGGCTGTCCAGATTGATCCGTACGCATGGCCAGTTCAGGCGCGCGGCGACTTGTTCAATATGCGTTGATTTACCTGTGCCGTGATACCCTTGGATCATCACGCGTCGATTATGTGAAAATCCCGCAAGAATAGCCAGCGTCGTATCACGGTCAAATTTATAGGTCGGATCAATATCGGGGACATTTGCGGTATCCTCACTAAAACCCGGAACCTCCCAATCGGCATCAATACCAAATGTTTCGCGTACGTTGAATTTACGGTCAGGAATGCTGGTGTATTTGCCTTCCTTGGCCTTTATTTGGGTTATGCTGAAAGACATGCCGCGGGCGGATTCTTTTTCTTTGTCCAGTTGATTGGCTGAATGTTGTAAATCTGTCATGGTTGGGGTCACTTAATCTTTATTGCTTTTCTTGAAGCTCTTTATAGTCTTTAAGGGCTAGTTTCAGGATTGTATACGCCATATTGATCTCTTTGAGAAGCTCTTCCGCGTTTGGATTGTCTCTGTTGAGATCAGGATGATATTTCTTTGCCAGTTTTTTATAGCGCGTTTTAATTTCATCCAGTGTTACGGGCGGCTCTAATCCCATTAAGGCCATTGCCTCATATTCCGGCGTGTTTGTATCACCTGCAAATTTGCGTTTATTGTCGTTATGCTTTTTCTCGTCATGTTGTGATTTTTCACCGCCGTAAAAGTAAGAGTTGCGTGCGGCTTTGAGAAGCTCTTCCTCTGCGCTTGTTTCTGTGTGTTTCCATGTCGGGCGATCACCGTATCTGCTTTCGCGCATATGGTTTTGAACCTCACTGTTGGACATGCCAGAAAAGAAGTCCCATGCTTTATTATACTCCTTGATATGATTTGTGCAGAAAAAATAATAATCATTAAGCCCGCGATGTTTCGGTGCTTTATGATCTCCCTCGTCGGGGCATCCAGGCATCTCGCAAGGCTGTAGCCTCTGCTTTGTTTGTGCAGAGTCAGCGAATTCGGGTGATTTGTGCTTTAATATAATCATAGGCATGGATATTGTTGTATAGATAATATTGTCGTGTGTCACTAAAAGCTATGCGTATAGGAGAATAATATGAAGACGATGCAAGAAAAAATAGAAGAAAAATTGAAGAGTGTATTTTACCCTATGTGTCTAGAGGTTGTAAATGAGAGTGATAAGCATTCAGGGCATATAGGCGATGATGGGTCAGGTGAAAGCCATTTTCGTGTTGAAATTGTTTCAGATGCATTTAAGAATACAACCGTAGTCGCCAGCCATCGTATGATATATGATTGCCTTCAGGAAGAGCTTGAAACCATACATGCTTTATCTATTTCTGCGTCGTCTCATAAAAAATAAAACTCTTATGGTTGTGTTACCTTGAAATGTACGATAGCGTGTTTGTAGTATTAACCAATTATCTTTATTTTAACTGTGTGGGGGAAAAATGAAAGACATCAATAAAAATGCCTTAAATATTAATGATGGCGTAGAGCCAATAGTAAGTTCACTGATAAGCAGAAATATAACCATTTTTGGACGCAGAACATCCATTCGTCTGGAACCGGAAATGTGGGAGGCACTCAATAATATTGCGGAGCGGGAGGGCTGTACGATCCATGATTTATGCTCTCTTGTTCATATCAGAAAGGGTGATGGCACATCTTTGACTGCGGCAATACGGGTTTTTCTAATGTTGTATTTTCGCGCTGCATCCAGTGAAATGGGGCATGAAACGGCGGGGCATGGCAGTTTTACGAATATGAAGGTGCGGGCACGTATACCATCTGAATATGATGTGTTTTTCAAGGGTAAAAGGCGTCTGAAACGCCACGATCAAGGTCGAAATATACGTGCAAGTGCGGCGTAAATAAACGGTGTTAAAATGTGTGTGGCGTGGTCATCTTCTCTTCTTTGTTAAAAAGGAGGAGGGGATGGCATACGTTGTATAGTAAATGCATTTAATTTATTACATTGTTGCTGCGCCTTTTATATAGGGGCTGCGCTGTTTTTTTGTGCTTTATTTCAAACGACTATAGAAAAATTCTACGAACAAACTAATAAGGATTCTAATTTAAAGAGAAATTCTTATGGGTTTTGATTGTCAGGGCAGGTTTTCACCTTCTTTGGAGCGGTGGCATTTCGAACATAGAGGGGGTCCCACTTGTTCGGACAGTTTTGCGGCAAAGTTAAGTTCCCATTTTTAGGTTGTTATGCCGCTATTTTGGACTGCTCAGGGGCTAGCCC
>NVUR01000023.1 GCA_002401965.1 Alphaproteobacteria bacterium | reverse complement strand
GATATCATAACCAGATGTATCGGTAATAGTATTATACCCATCACCCAGACTAAAGACATAAGTATCATCACCTGCACCACCAATTAAGACATCATCACCGGCACCGCCATCAAGGACGTTATTCGATGCATTACCATAGATTATATCATTACCGCCGCCTGTTTTTGCGTTTTCTATGACTGCGCCATAGGCTATGGCAATATTATTTGTTAGACCGACAGAACTGAACCCGCCTTCTTCCAAATGAATAATCACATCACCCGAGAAACCTGTGCTGTCAAAGGTGTCATTACCACCACCATCCCAAACGCTGTAGGCGGCATCAGGGTCGAGGGTATATGTTGTATCCCCACTGTTAAATGATGTATTCACGCCATAAATAGCTTGCAACGCCGCCATATCATAGAGCATAAAACTCTGCGCGGAGATATTATCCCATGGGCCAATATCATAGGCCATTACCGTAAATTGCTCAGTATTTTCCGCACCGCTTAAGCCAGCATCAAAAGAATGCATAAGCCCCATTGCATGGCCAGTCTCATGCAAAGCAACAAAATACCCTTCCTCCCCTTGATCCATCCACGGCGAAAAATTATACCTATTGTTAAACCAGACATCGCCGCTAAATCCGCTTTGGTCAGGGTAATACCCCCATGCCAAAGGATTGGATAAGTCTGTCGTTAAATAGGCCTGCCCATAGGTTAAATCACCAACACCAGAGACCTCTGTAAATGTTACATTTGTGAAGGTTGACATATCGCTTAAAACACTGCGTACGGCGTTTTGCATTTCGGGCGTAAAGACAGAGAAATTCATTTGCTCTTGCGCGTCACTCGGATAATAAGAAGGCACTGAGGTAATAAAGCTATAGGTCAGATTAACGGCAGTACCACCACCCACGCCCCATTCATTACCATGGATAAGTTCCGCCGCGTTATTAACGCCAATCGTTGCAGGGGTTACACTGCCGCCGCCGCCAGATAACACAGCAAGATCTTTTAACTGCACAGCGTCATTAAATGCGCCTTCATTATGTTCACGCCCATTCTGGCAATATGCACACCCACAGCCATTAGCGGCATTATCCATCATTATTTGTGAAATAGCACCAGACACATTATCCATAGTAAGTAACCTCCAAATTAGAGTATTTTTTTAAAGAAGGAATTGACTATATGCAAATTTAATTTACCTTTATAAAAACAAATCCCCTTGACATCGCGCCCATTTATATGGTTTTCATAGCCCATGAATAAATATGCAACAATACAATTACGACGACTTACCCGCTAGAGCCCCTCTCTTTGCAAGGCATTTTGTTGCCTACTTCATAAGATTTAATATTCCCCGCATTCAGACCTGTTCTCTTAAAAAAATCAATTGCTTACGCCGCATTTATGAGGCATTTTACTGTTAACAATATTTGTCGTTTAATAAGCGGCAAAGCGTATAAAATACGTGAGGCGCGCGATAACAACGCTCCAGACAAATAGAGAATTACACATGACAAAAATATTTATAGATAAAATCAGCTCCGTTACCAAAAATCTGGAACTGAAACATAACGAACAGATCATTGATGATCCGAATACCAACCTATCTTGCGAGATGGGCACAGTTTTGGCGGCAGAAATTCTTGATGATAAAACGCTTTATAACGAGATGGAATTACCATCAGGACGCATGTCAAAGCTGAAAAAAGGTGATATTATTGCCGTAGCTTTGGGGCAAAGACGGGCGTTAAAGGGCTTTGTCGGGGATCTACCAAAATCTTTAAAGGCTGGTGATATTATCCATTTATTGAATTTTGGTGGTGTGGCAGGCGAATGTACCAGTGCCAACACCAAAGAAGTTGGCGACCCCATGCGTATCCGTGTGCTTGGCGGTATTACCCGCAAAGGCAAGCAACTCAACATTAATCAGAAGATGCTGTATAAGCCAACAAACACAATGAAGAGCGATATTCCTCTAATTATTGTGACAGGGACAAGCATGGATAGCGGCAAAACCACAGTTGCGACAGAGATCATCAAGACGCTGACCCATATGGGTATGAAGCTGGCAGGAACGAAACTGACGGGGGTTGGCGCGCTGCGTGATCTCTATAAAATGCAGGATTACGGCGTTTATAACGCGGTATCATTTGTTGATGCGGGAATTACCTCCACCGCGAATATTGATGATGCGGCAATGGTTGAGATGACCAAAGGCACGATTGAGTATTTAAGCAAAGACAAGCCGGACGCGATTATTGTTGAATTTGGAGATGGATTAATGGGACATTACGGCGTTGATGCGATCCTCAAAATGCCGGAGATACAAAAGAACGTGCGCTTGCATATTGGGTGCGCCGGTGATCCAATTGGCGCGATTGGTTTGGCACGCGGATGTGCCGCCATTGGCTTGCCTATCGATGTCATCAGCGGCCCTGTTACGGATAACGAGGTCGGACAAGGCATTATAAGGGACGAACTAGACGTGATCGTTTATAATGCTTTTAACCCGACAAATGAATGGATGGATTTGGTGATATCAAGATGGTTACACGCGTATCAATTATCGGCATAACTGGCTATACGGGGCTGGAATTACTACGGATGTTAAATGCACATCCGAACGTATCGCTCACCCATGTAACGTCACGCCAACATAATAACACGCCGATTGGCGATGTTTATCCGCATCTTGCACATATGGATATTAAGGTCAGTAATCCTGATCTGGATATGATCGCGCAAGACAGCGATGTTGTGTTTTTGTGCCTGCCGCATAAAACCGCGCAGGACACTGTGGCGGCGCTGCATGGTAAGGTAAAGATCATCGATTTATCGGCAGATTTTCGTCTTGATGATGTGGAAACGTATGAAAAGCATTACAACGTACCGCATATCTATCCCGAATTACTAAAAAGCTCAGTCTATGGATTGCCTGAACTGGTGGAGCATCACAGAATTGCCAATGCCAATATCGTGGCCAATCCCGGATGCTTCGCCCTACTCTCTCAGCTTATGCTGTATCCTTTTGCGGGGGCGATTAAGCATGCGGATATTATGGCGATTACGGGCTCTAGTGGATCGGGTAAATCAGCCAGTGACGGCACGCATCACCCTGTACGCTCGCATAACATGAAAAGCTATAAGATCAACAAACACAGACATATTCCTGAGATTTGCAGAACTGCACAGATTAAGGCGGATCAGCTTAATTTTGTGCCGACCTCCGGCCCATTTGTGCGGGGAATTTTTGCTACGGCGTTTATCTCCGCCGATAAGGATATTGATACCGCACAAGCTTACAGTGACAGCCCGTTCGTACGCGTTATGGACACTGTTGCGCTGGCCAATGTCGTGGGTTCAAACTTTTGCGACCTTAGTTTTCAACGCGTCAGTGACGGCGAATATATCGTGCAAGGCGTCATTGATAATCTGGTTAAAGGCGCGGCAGGATGCGCGGTGCAGAACATGAATTTAATGTGTGGCTATGACGAGACGCTCGGCCTACTCTCGCTCAGCCCGCTTTACCCTTAAGGATAAGAACAATGAAAAAGAAACTACCTGATTTTTTTATAAATGCATTCTATGAAAGCAAATTCCGCGATAATCTTTTCATCGTCAAAGCCAGCGGCAGCGTAATTGAAGATGACACAGCGCGTAATAATCTGATTGCTAATATCAGAGAGTTGACCCATCACGGCATTAAGGTGATCTTGATTTATGGTGGCGGTAATGCCATTGACGCGGCGCTTGAAAAACGTGGTGTAGATATTAAGAAGAACGATGGCAGACGCATTACAGACGCGGCGACTATGAGTGTTATCCGCGAAGTAATTGGCGGCGATCTCTCCCTTAAGATATCTGAAGCAATGCATAGTAATAATCTTGACGGGTTATCCTTTAACGTTGTTCCCTCAGGTTGGATGGACGTGGTTTTACGCCCGAAGAAGCCCGTTGATTATGGCTTCGTCGGTGATATCAAGGGCATTAATACCCGCCCTATCCTGCGCCAATTAAAGGTCACAGGCTTTATCGCCTGCCCTTGTCTGGCAATCAGTGAAGATGGTGATTTATGTAATATCAATGCCGATACCATCGCAACCGAAATTGCCTCCGGACTAGACGCGGATAAGCTAATATTCATGAGCAATGTTGACGGCGTAAAGGTAAAAGGCGAAACTGCTCTACTGATTACAGATACGCAGATACAGGGCTATATCGCCGATGGTACGGTCACTGACGGTATGAAAGTGAAAATGGAGAACTGCCAAGACGCCCTTAATTCAGGGGTCAGCCGCATTCACCTGATTAACGGTCTGCGCGATAATGCGCTGTCCAAGGAAATATTCGAATCCGTTGGCCCTGGCACGATGCTGCTGCGAGAGACAGAGCGTGCAAATTATATGAATGAAGTTGACGTACAAAAAGCCATCGGAGGCAAATAATCGTGATAACTTCATCCCCAATTGCCATCCCGACAGAACGCAGCGACGAGAGATCTTGAACATAGAGTAAAATAATATATCCCACTTTGTGTTAAAAATGACACCATTGTAAAAAAGGAAAAATAACATGACCAACGCAACTGACATTATCAAACAAACCGATGATATATTGGTGAACACCTATAACGCGCAGCCTGTGGTGATGGATCGTGGTGAGGGGGTTTATTCTTATGATACGGACGGTAAGAAATACATTGATTTTGCGGCGGGCATTGCCGTTGCATCCCTTGGGCATGCCCACCCTAAAATGTTGGAAACGCTGAATACACAGGCGGCTCGTCTTATGACCTGTCAAGCATCCTATGCCACAAAGGAAAAGCTGGAAGCCGCACAAATCCTGATTGATAACAGCTGTTTCGACCTCGTTTATTTCTCTAACAGTGGCACGGAAAGCGTTGAGGCATCTTTAAAATGTGCGCGTAAATGGGCGTATGAGAATAAGGGACACGATTGCAATGAAATCATCGCCTTTAAGGACTCATTCCATGGGCGCACCTATGGCTCGGCCAGTGTTACAGAAAAACGTAACAGCCAGCCATTCTTTGCCCCCTATCTGGATGGCGTACATTTTGCGGAATTTAACGATGCCAGCTCCGTTAGATCACTGATAAACGAAAACACCGCTGCAATCATTGTTGAGCCAGTGCAAGGTGAAGGTGGCATCACCCTTGCAAATCCATATTTCCTCGCAGATTTACGAAGAATCTGTGATAAACATAATATATGCCTGATCTTTGATGAAATCCAAGCAGGTATGGGGCGTTTAGGAACATTTTTTGCCTACGAATCCTTCGAGACATCCGATGGCGTGACCGAGCCAGATATCGCCTGCCTTGCCAAAGGCATGGGCGGTGGCTTTCCAGTTGGCGCAATGGTCGCAAAGAAAAAATTCGGTGAGGCAATTACAGTTGGTACACACGGCACAACATATGGCGGGAACCCCCTTGCCTGTGCCGTTGCCGCAACAGTGATGAACGAAATATTGAGCGATGGGTTTTTGGATCACGCCAATAAAGTTTCCGCTTATCTAATCGACGGGCTGCAACAAATCCAACGCGCATCCAACAAAATCACGGAAATTCGTGGTAAAGGTCTTATGATTGGTATTGATACGACTTTCGATATTAAAGAACTGCTCTCTGCATTACAAAAGAACGGATTAATGGCAACGCAAGCTGGTAAAGCAACGCTGCGCCTGACCCCACCTTTACTTATCAAAATGGAAGAGGCACAAGAAGCCCTTAAAGTTATCGATAAAACCATAAAAGAGATGAGTTAAAATAAAAGTCATGACAAACGACATAAGACATTTCATCAATTTACCCGATGTTGGCGCGGATGCCCTTAAAGGCATCATAAAGCACGCGCATGCCCTTAAAGCCGAAAAATTCTCTCCACCGCAAATTATGGAGGGGCTGTCGCTGGCGATGGTGTTTGATAAACGCTCTACCCGCACACGGATGAGCTTTGAACTAGCGATGAAACAGCTTGGCGGGCATACATTGGTGATGAGTATGGATGACATGCAAATCACTGGTGCGGAAAGCCTGCAAGACACTGGTGCGGTGCTGTCACGCTATGTCGATGGTCTTATGATTAGAATGAGCGACCACGCACAGCTGGAAGAGCTTTCCCGCAATACGACCATTCCCGTCATCAGCGGCATGACCAACGATTCTCACCCCTGTCAAATTATGGCGGACATCCTGACAATAGAAGAAAATCTGGGCGATATACGGGGCAAAAAAGTGGCATGGTTTGGTGATTACAATAATGTGGTTAAGACCTTTGAGCAAGCTGCTCCGCTGTTTGATTTTGAGTTGGTAATTTCTACTCCCGAAGATTTGTATGATAAGAGCATCCCTCCGCAAGAGGCTGCAAAAGATGCCGATGTAATTGTTACCGACACGTGGATTTCCATGGGTGAGGAAGGCAAGACCATCGACAAATTCATGCCCTATCAAGTGAATGCCGATCTGATGGCGCATGCCAAAGACAGTGCCATATTCATGCATTGTATGCCAATCCACAAAGATGAAGAAGTCACACCAGATGTTCTGAACAGCAACGCATGTGTAATTTATGACGAAGCGGAAAACCGCCTACACGCCTCAAAAGCCATTTTAGCATGGAGCATGGAAAATACTGGCGTGCGCTTGCTGTAACTCTCAAGATTTTAACGCCCTTTTTCAATCAGACATGCTCAATCAAGTGATTGTCAATAATATTTGAATAGACCAATATATTGTTAAACCGACCTGAACCCAAAAACACATAGCACGGGGCATAATAAATGCTTTAGAGACCGAAGACGCATGTATTAAGGATTGCAAAACCCTTGCCCCAAAATAAACCCATACCAAGCCATTTATAATATCAAGCGTTCCCGTTTGCGCCGCCACAAAAACAACAGACGCAAAAATGGGTAGATTCTCCAAACAATTTGCATGCACACGCGATACCCGTTGCATAAGGGGTGAAATCTCGGCACCTGTATGTGTGAACTCTGTGATCTTTACTTTTCCAGGTATCGCGACCTTCATTCTCAAGACCAGCATGACAAAAATCCACATGACAGTCCAAAGTACAAAAGCAAGTAATACAACATATGCTTCATCCATCAATATTCTCCTTAAAAGTTAAAACCACACCGCGATTCGTATCAATAATAAAAAAAGTTACATCACGTTATAAACCCTAACAAGTTAATTGAGCCGTTTCATCTGCAAGCGTCTCATCAACAATAGACTTAAGTTTCGCATAACCATCATGAGAGAGCCTCAGCTCTACCTCTTTCATTGTTGGAAGCTCTGCCTCAAAATATTTATCAACCTCAACATCAAATAACTGATCTGATATTTTTGTGATTTTTGCGATACAATTCAGCTTGCATTTCTGTCAGTTCATCGCGCGTCATAGACATCATCGTTTCATCCGCTCCCATAAAACCCGCTATCATTTTCAATTGGAAATGCGCCTTTAAAACCCCACCATCACTAAATTTCCATTTCCCTGCCCCTGCCGCACTGTGCAAAGTCACATATCCCTGCCCCATTTACCCTCACAATTCTAAGTAATTCACTTAAACTATATACGAATTAGATGAGGTGCGTGTCAAATTCCCCTTCACATTAATCTATATTTGCCTTAAACATGTGGCTTGATATATTTAAGGAGCGCATAGCATGAGCAAAGGTAAAATCGTACTGGCCTATTCGGGTGGGTTAGACACATCTATTATTCTGAAATGGTTTATTGAAGAAGGGTACGAGGTTATTGCCTATATCGCCGATGTTGGACAAGAAGAAGATTTCAAAGCCGCCGAAGAAAAAGCGATAAAACTTGGCGCGGCGAAAGTCTATGTCGAAGATCTTAAGCTGGAATTCGTGCGTGATTACATCTTTACGGCCGTAAAATCCCAAGCTATTTATGAGGGAAGATACTTGCTCGGCACTTCTGTTGCCCGCCCGATTATTGCGAAACGTCAAATTGAAATTGCCGAAAAAGAAAACGCGCAATATGTTTCTCACGGCGCGACAGGTAAAGGCAACGATCAGGTACGCTTTGAACTTGCCTATTACGCGCTTAAACCCGATATTCAAGTCCTCGCCCCATGGAAAATGGATGAATTCCTAACGCGTTTTGAAGGTCGTGCGGATATGCTGAACTATGCCGATCAATATGGCATTCCTGTTTCTGCGACCCGTAAGAAACCCTATTCCGAAGATGATAATATGCTGCATATCTCGCATGAAGCCGGTGTATTAGAAGACCCGAACGCCGCTGCTGATGAAGATGTTTATTCACGTACAAACGGTACGGAAACCTCCCCCGATACGGCAGATATTCTAACGATTGACTTTGAACAAGGCATTCCCGTAAAAGTCACAAATCAAACAGATGGCACAAGCGTTGAAGGCGCGGTGGAGCTGTTTGAATACCTAAATACATTAGGCACAAAACACGGTATTGGCCGCCTGGACATGGTTGAGAACCGCTTTGTTGGTATTAAATCCCGCGGCGTATATGAAACACCAGGCGGTGAGATCCTGTATAAGGCACATCGTGATCTTGAAGGGCTGACCCTTGACCGTGAAGTGATGAAGCTGCGTGACTTTATGTCCTTAAAAGTGGCTGAGCTGATTTATAACGGCTTTTGGTTCTCACCTGAATTTGATCTTTTGATGACATTCATGGATAAGGCGCAAGAAACCAACACAGGCAGCGTGCAAATCAAATTAATCAAAGGCGTTGCTTATCCGATTGCCCGTAAAAGCCCTGTGGCTCTGTATGATCCTGAGCAATCATCAATGGATGTTGAGGGTGGCTATGACCAGAAAGATGCGGATGGCTTCATCAAAATCAATGCTGTGCGTTTGAAAAATAACACGGCGGTACATGGCAAACCATTGAGTGAAAAATCCAGCAAGGCTACGTAATAATGAGCATTCTTACAGCAAAATCAACTGGTGAATTTTCAAACTTTAAACTCGAATTCGACCCTGCGTCAGATGGTTGGTTTTTGTACGGCTATAAAGAAAGCGAATCCCCTGCCCTTGAGCTTTGGCACATGACCAAAGAAGATGCGATGGAGCAAGCAAGCACGGATTACGGCGTTGGCTCTCTTGATTGGAGTGGTGACGATGAGGGTGATGAAACGCCAACGCGCGATTGCAATGGAACAGTGTTACAAAATGGTGACACGATTACGGTGATTAAAGACCTTGATGTTAAGGGCGCAGGTACAACCGTCAAACGCGGTACTACGGTCAAAAATATCACACTTACCAATGACCCTGAGCTGATCGATTGCCGCACAAAGGACATCAAGGGCCTTGTCCTTAAAACATGTTTTGTAAAAAAAATTGGTGACTAAGCTTATCTATTCAAACGTATCCCCCACCCACCATCACTTTCAGCCAATCCATTACGATAATATGGAATTTCTTTACCTTTTCATTCCTATGTGATAATCTTTGGGTAATAATATTATAAAAAAATTAGTGATAAGCGTAAATGGGGATTAAGTTATGAGCGATCAAAGTTTTGAAAGCAACCAGATGGTGGATAGTTTTAACCATCAATCACAGATATATGATGTTGTGGCCAATTATAAGTCTAATATGCACATCATCCAAGTGGATCTTGAATCATACAAAACACTGCATGAGCTTGATTATGATAGCAACCCATTGAAAATGCTGATGTCCTTCTTCAAGGACTTCGCCAGAGACCAAAGCACAACACAGTCAGAATTTAGGGGTTCGATGCCTCTACTTAAAACGTCATCAACCATTAACACCTTAACATCCGGACTGTATGACGTGTATAACGGTGGAAGCCAGATGGATTTTGACGATAGACAGCGTATGGAAAAAATCAATCAATACGTTAGTCAAGGCGGTTATGGTTCTAGCGGTGGAATGTCGGCAGCATCCTTAAATGCCATAGCAGAACAACGTAGAAGCGATCAGAAATGGCAGGATGGTAAATCTGGTGGATCTCTACCTACAGATTTCAAAGAAGGAAGCCCCGGTGCCGAAATTATAGACAAGGATACAACGGCGAGAGCTTGGTCAACAGCGCTGAGAAATGATGAAATTGCAAAACAGGTCACGATCACCGATGACGGAAGAGAAACGACAACCATGGATGGTGCAATAAAGTCAGCGGAACTTCATTTGGACAATGTTTCGGAAAGTTTAGGTTCCCTTGCGATGGGTGGATCAGATGATTTTAAGACTCTTTATGCCACAGCCAAAAGTCGATATCTTTATGACGTTAACGTATTAGATGGTGAGATTAATCGGACTAGCGATCATGGTTATACCAAATACTACGAAGAGCGCGTGCAGTACCTGAACGATTTCAAGGGAAAAGTAGAAAAAGCGTTGGAAAATGGCTATTCCGAGATAAACGATAAAAGCAGACCTGATGATTCCGCAACGTATAATAAGCTCCTTGATCGGGCAAAAACAAATATGTCTGAATCCCATGACTTCATAATAGAAGGCGTTAAACAAGTCGCAATAAAGAAAATCGAAAATGGTGACGCACCCAACACTGTTGAACAATGGCTAGAGAACGTCGCCCCCAATGAAGCCTCTTTGAATTACAATGCCATTGTTGATGGTATGGCAGACGGAACAGTCGAAACAACGAAGATTGGTGATAGCCCAAGCGGCTGGGCTGAACCTGTTAGAGAATGGACAATCGATCAGGACGCCGTTGCACCAGTGGCAGCGCAACCACCAGGCATGTGATCTTGATGAAATCCATATGCGGATTTTAAGAATAAAAACCATATCACCGATACACCATATCGATACATAGCAGCTATGCACGCAAATGTTTGCGTTTCTAGGTCTTATATGTTAATTCGTGCATAACGAAAAACATACAAAGGTTTAGATGCAACATGGACATCCACTCAATTTACGCTCTTATTGGTTTTTTGCTCGCGGCTTATGCCGTTGTCGGAAACGATGCGGTTCAGACACTGGGGACATTTATTGCCTCCAATGAAAAAGCTGTGAAGTGGTATTGGCTGTGGGCTGCGGCTTCACTGGTTCTTGTCATCACACTAACATATGGGTGGGTCATGAATGATGGTGATATCGCCTTTGGGCGTCTAGCCAAAATCCCCCCTATCGAAATCCAGTGGTATCACGCCGCGGCACCGCTTATCCTCGTTTTATTAACGCGAATCGGTATCCCTGTCTCCACGACTTTCCTTGTCCTCTCAACATTCGCCAGCACGCTTATCCTAGAAAAAATGCTGGTTAAAAGCGTTATTGGGTATGGGTTAGCAGCCATTGTTGCGTATACTCTATGGCTTGGTATTTCACGGCTGATGAACGAAAAATACAATATGGTGAAAAAAGAAAACCGCATGAAATGGCGTGTCCTGCAATGGAGCGCAACGGGCTTTCTTTGGTATAGCTGGCTTAGCCATGACATGGCAAACATCGCCGTATTCCTGCCACGCACGCTGCCCTTGTGGATGTTGATCGGAGTGATGGCCATTTTATGTTTCTGGCTTGCCCTTATTTTCCGAAGTCACGGCGGCAAAATCCAGAAAATCGTTCTGGAAAAATCAGGCACACGCTTTATCCGCTCGGCCACGATCATTGACTTTGTCTATGCACTGATCCTGCTTTATTTCAAGCAAATGAACGAAATCCCAATGTCGACAACATGGGTATTTGTTGGCCTGCTGACAGGACGCGAACTTGCGATTGCGACAACATATCGCGACACATACAAGGCGGGGTATGTCTTCCCATTGATCGGAAAAGACTTCCTGAAAATGATGATAGGTCTTGGGGTTTCAGTTGCTTTGGCACTTATGATCCATTATGTTCTTGAACCAGCGACATAAGGGCTGTAACCAACGCACCGAATATAGCGTCACACAATTTATTTTCCTACAAGGCACGTAGGCGTATTTTAATACGGTGGTGACGAAATAGCGATGCAGGAGAAAAAATTTGAAAGACAATAAAAATTCAAATAAAATGTGGGGCGGAAGGTTTGAGGACAAGCCATCCGACATTATGGAACAAATCAACGCGAGTATTGGCTTTGACAAGCGTATGTGGCGACAGGATATCCGTGGCTCTATTGCCCATGCGACAATGTTGGCGCAGCAAGAGATCATCACAAAAGACGAAGCGGTTCAGATCGTCAATGGTCTGAATAAAATCGCCGAAGAGATCAAATCAGGGGATTTTGAATTTAAGGCTTCCCTTGAAGATATTCACATGAATATTGAATCCCGTTTACGTGATATGATTGGCGATGTCGCAGGCAAGCTACACACCGCGCGTTCACGTAACGACCAAGTGGCAACAGATTTCAAAATGTGGACACGCGAAGCGACGCATGATTTGATCGGTCAAGTGGAGTCTCTGCAAATCACCTTCGATGCGTTGACCACAAAACACGGCAATGACATCATGCCGGGTTTCACACATCTACAAGCCGCACAACCCATTACCCTTGGCATCCACATGAATGCCTATTGGCACATGTTAGAGCGCGATAAATCCCGCCTGCAAGACTTTGCGGTACGGATTAACAAATGCCCGTTAGGTGCAGCAGCTTTAGCGGGCACGCCCTACCCGATTGATCGTGATTTTACGGCGAAAAAACTTGGCTTTGATGGGCCGATGCCAAACACGTTAGACGCAGTTTCAGCGCGTGATTTTGCCGCTGAATTTCTGTATATCACCGCGCAGTGCGGTCTGAACCTCTCGCGCTTGGCCGAAGAAATCATCATCTGGGCGACACCGCAATTCGGCTTTATCCAATTATCAGATAGCTGGAGCACGGGCAGTTCAATCATGCCGCAAAAGAAAAACCCTGACGCGGCGGAGCTTGTACGCGGAAAAACAGGACGTATGAACGGTAATCTTGTGCAAATGATGACCGTCCTGAAAGGTCTGCCACTGGCGTATAATAAAGACCTGCAAGAAGATAAAGAACCTGTGTTCGATAATTTTGATGCCCTATCCCTGTGCTTACAAGCCATGAAAGGCATGCTGGAAAGCGCGACATTCCATACCGATGCTATGCTGAACTCAGCAGAGATGGGATACACCACCGCGACGGCACTTGCCGATTGGCTGGTGATGAACCTTGGGCTTCCCTTCCGTGATGCGCATCATGCGACAGGTGCGATTGTAAAAATGGCAGAGGATAAAGGATGCAAACTTGATGAGTTAGACCTCGCCGATATGCAAGCCGTAAACCCCGCTATCACCAATGAAATTTTCAACGTATTGAGTGTGAAGAAATGACCAGAATTTATCACAACCCAAAATGTTCAAAATCCCGTGAAACGCTGGAAATTATTCGTAGCAAAGGTATTGAACCTGAAATCATAGAGTATTTGGATGGATCACTAGAGCTGGCGGAGCTTGGCATTCTATTTAGCCTTTTGAATCTGGATAGCCCGCTGGATATGATACGCGTGAAAGAACCTGAATTCAAAGAAGCCGGTCTAACCAAAGACAGCAGCAACGAAGAACTTCTCGCCGCCATAGCGCAATATCCAAAGCTGCTGGAACGCCCGATTGTTATAACAAATAAAGGCGTATCACTCTGCCGCCCGCCGGAATTGGTTGAAGGGATTTTATAAAAACCGTGACATTCACACCCACGAAGCCCTATAATATAAGAAAAAATGGTGATGGGTAAAAAAATTATGAATAATAATACTCCAAATATGCAATCAGATGCACAGTTTCCCGCACAGCAAGCAGCTGATCTTATGGCTATTGCGCGCCTCCCTGAAATTTATGAGATGGAATTACACAAAAGTGGCTCTGCCCTTGGGGATAGAAAAGCATGGAACGGAGAAAACCCCGCCGCCAATAAAGCTGCCCATGACAGCATGATAGAAGCCACACCACCTGAGCTGCGTGACAACATAAAGGTTATACAATTCGACAACACGACAGCAATAGTGACCTATGCCCCTGAAGAACATAGTGTAACAGTCACATTTGACCCGACAAGCATTCGCGATAACGTCTTTTTAAACCGCGATGAATTGGATAATTTGGCGCGTGAACATTCTGAACATTCATTGGGTGGAGAAGTTCATAACGGGTTGTACAGAGATATGGTTGAAGAAGACCCTAAAAGTAATAGCTCTATGATTGATAAAATATCGGGCATTATTCATGAACACGCCTATGACCAAGATACACCGCTGAAAGTAAACTTTACCGGTTCTTCCAAGGGCGGCGCGCAGGCATCTTTGGCCGCAGGTGAAATGATGGCAGAAGACTTGTTCAGCGAAGATAATAATATCGAATTAAACAATGTCCTTTTATTCGGAACAATTGGATATGGCGATGAAGAATATGTACAGAACTTTAACGAGAACGCACAAAAATTAGGGGCAAATGTCTGGAGTGTTGAAGCTCATGGCGATCCAATGCCAACAATTTTGACACCCGATGGCTCCAGCTTTTTCACGCGTTACGACTATGACGCAGTGGGCAATAAAGCCTATATAACAGCCGAAGGTGATGTAACGGTTAATCCAGATAAGAACACATTGGATAACCTCAGAAGTCAACCATCTTCAGAGGGCATGCATACAAGCGATAACTACACAAAGGTTTTGGACACAACCACCCCTCCTGCTACACAAACACCAGAACCACTGAATACACCAGAGGCAATCACACAACCAACATCAACCTTACAGCTTTAATTAAGAGCCTCAGGCATTTTTGCCGCGACGTCCAGTTCATGCAATATATTAACAGCACCCTGCATTACATCTTTTTCATGCTCCATTATATACGCGCCGACATCTATCAAATCCGCGCCTGCCTGCGCCAATACGCCACAATTTTTATTGGTGATCTCCTCGCCACGCGCCACGCATAAAACATCGCTTTGTATGCTGAACTGCGTAATTAACGTTGGATCAGCCGCCAAAATCACATAATCAACATCATATTTTACCGCCAAGGTTGCCGCATCCAAATCATCACAGACAAGACCGATAATCGCGTCTTCACCGCACTTTTTACGCATATCCGTGACCTTGGCAATATCGCGGAGCAATACACCGTCTGCATCCATAACATCATCCGTGCCACTGACTACGACCACGAATCCTTGATCGCGGACGACAGGAATTATGTCGGTGATCCGCTCCGCTATTTCATCTGTATAGGCAAGCTCCACCACCACCATATTCTTCTCATACCCCGACGCACGATTGATCGCAAACGCCATTTTACGAACATGACCAATCACATCCAACATGTTAGAAAAGTCATCTATTCGTATATAAATTCCGCATGGTGGGCTTCCGCTCTTGTCGCTGCTCATGGTTTATGGTTTCCTTGTGCTTATTATTGTGCGTTCAAACGCCACGCAGGCCTGAAAAATTATTTGAGTGTTATATGTCAGAAAAAATACTGCAAATCAAGAATTTACATGTTGATTTCAAAACACCTTCGGGTGATTTCCATGCCGTTAAGGGTGTGAGCTTTGACATTGCAAAGGGCGAGACGATGGCTTTGGTTGGTGAGTCAGGTTCAGGAAAGTCCGTCACCGCGCTCTCGGCGATGAAACTTCTGCCCTATCCTGTGGCATCGCATCGCGTGGGATCATCAATTATATTTGAGGGCGAAGAACTGATCGATAAAGGTGAAGCCTATATGCGCGGTATTCGCGGCCAGCAAATCGGCATGATTTTTCAAGAGCCACAAAGCGCGCTGAACCCGCTGCACACGATAGAGAAACAAATTGGCGAAGTCTTGAGAATCCATCAAGGCATGGACAGAGACGCCACCAAAGCCCGCGTTTTAGAGCTGCTGGACATGGTTGGCCTGTCAAAGATGAAACAACGCCTCAATGCCTATCCGCATGAGCTGTCGGGTGGGCAGCGGCAACGGGTGATGATTGCGATGGCTCTGGCGAATAAGCCTGAGCTGCTGATCGCGGATGAGCCGACAACTGCGTTGGATGTGACCGTACAGGCGCAAGTTCTGGAATTGCTGAAAGATTTACAAAAAGAGCTAAACATGGCGATGTTGCTGATTACGCATGATCTTTCCGTGGTGGAGCGCATGGCCGATCACGTCTGCGTTATGCGCCATGGTGAATTCATGGAGAGCAGTGAGACCAAGACATTGTTCTCTACACCCAAACATGACTATACCAAAATGCTGTTAAACACCCGCCCGCATGGCACGGTTAAAGCCATCAAAGATGATGCGCCGACCATATTGTCAGGCAATGATATCAAAGTGCATTTCCCGCATAAAAGAAACTTTATGGGCAAGACGACAGACTGGATCAAGGCGGTGGATGGTATTGATATCACGATCAAGCGCGGTGAAACGCTCGGCGTTGTCGGGGAATCGGGCTCAGGGAAAAGTACGTTGGGACTGGCGGCTCTGCGGTTACTTGAGTCTCAAGGTGCGCTTCGTTTTGACGGGCAAGAGATATCCAACCTCAACCGCAAAGCCATGCGTCCTCTACGTTCACGTATGCAGATTGTTTTTCAAGACCCTTACGGCTCACTCTCTCCACGGATGAGCGTCGCACAGATCATTGGTGAGGGGCTGAAACTCCACCAGCCTGACTTATCCGATGCCCAGCGCGGCAACCTTATCGTTCAAGCGTTAGAAGATGTACAGATGAGCCCCGATACCCGCGACAGATACCCACATGAATTTTCCGGCGGACAGAGGCAACGTATATCGATTGCACGCGCCATGGTACTCGCCCCTGAATTTGTGGTTCTGGATGAACCCACCAGCGCGTTGGACGTATCTGTTCAAGCCGAAATAGTTGATCTCCTGCGCGGATTGCAGGAAAAGCACAGCCTATCCTATATGTTTATCAGCCACGATTTACGCGTTGTCCGCGCGATGAGCCACAATGTTTTGGTCATGAAAGACGGTAAAGTCATAGAGCATGGCAGTGCAGAAGACATCTTTAACACGCCCAAAGAGGACTACACCAAAACCCTTCTGGACGCCGCAATGAATTTAAAAGTTACCTGAAAAATATCAAGTTGGTTCAACAACGTCTCTTTCAAGAACACCACTGATCAATATACGCTTTTGCAAAGGGACTATCGCAAAAAGGTTCGGATCGGCTCTAGTATAGCCATCTAGATACTCAGATGTTCCCTCTTGTAACTGATTTGCAGCGCTATTAAACGCCTTAGGAACAGGTTCATAAATTGTCCGCAAGCAACCAGGTAGTAAAGATAAGGTTTGAAGACTTGTGAGGTCAGCTGCGGCCTCATTATAAAGGCGATCAACAAAGCATAGATTATTATGCCGATTATCGCCGCCTAATGAACGATCTTTCATATGTTCAATATCGTAACCCTTTCCTGCTGGTAAAACCCCATCTTTCATCATGGATACAACATCTGAAGGCACCCCCTTTCCAAGAAGTTCAAATTCACATTCGTTAGCAAGCTGCTTCAAAAATGTTCTTTTGGTTTGCCTAAATTCTTCCTTCAATTCATTTTTTTGCCCTGATGTTCTACGGCGAGAGAAGCTTTGAACGAATGCTACATTTTCGTTCTCAGAGAACCGTGCAAACCTATCAATTAATTTATCAAATTCTTTTCCGCTAAACAGAGGGTCTTTTTTTTGCCACTTGTTTATTAGCACATCTGGCGGATATGGCCGTTTGGGCGCCAAACTATCGTGTGTCTTATCGAATAATCCTGATTCTTCGTTTAAAGCCTCAATTTTAGTTCTATACGATACAGATAATTTCTTCTTAAACATCTCTCGATCACCAGAGCTTAACCATATTTCACGAAGAAGCATGCGCGTGGTGTTAATCATTTGAAATCTTGAAAACTTAGATTTATCGGATTCATTCTTCCACTTATTTTCATCAAATAAATCATGATCCAAATATGGAATAATATCGGCTAAGGCACCTATTTTATCCCCTGCCCCAAACGTCACTACAGTAAGGCTGTTACTTTTATGATCAGGCGCGGGATACACCACAGATTGTGTATCAGAGAAGCCTGTTTTTTTCTAGAAAACGCCATTTTCATCATTTGCCCACCAGATTTTGCATGTTCCCGCATGCCCGCTGGTAACATATTAAGATACGTTGCCCCAGTATTTTTCGAAGCGTGAAACTCTCTGGTTAAACGGCGTAGAATAGACGAATTAATTGATGGTGCCTTTGTTAGCTCAAGATGCAATCCTGATAAATATTCTACCACGAGGTCATTTTTAGGCACTTTTCCATCATCATAGATATAGCGTGCTGCCATAAACGACTCTATACGCCCGACCACTGCATCGGCAGACTCAAAAGGATAAGAGTTGATTTTGTTTGTTTTTTTGGACATTTCTTTTATATTTATTATTACCGCTTTGGCAGAGTATAAAAGAAGACCCGCTAAATTGCAAAAAAATTAAATTCCCTTTGCAATATATAGCGTTCCCATGTTAAACACTTCTCAACCCTTTGTAGGTAGGCTTAAACTTTAAAACAATTAGAAAGAGGTGAACACTGTGGTCAGTGTGAACGTAAGAGATAACAATGTCGATCAAGCTTTGCGCGTTCTGAAAAAGAAAATGCAACGCGAAGGTATTTTTCGCGAGATGAAACTTCGTCGTCATTACGAAAAACCATCGGAGAAACGCGCGCGCGAAGATGCGGAAGCAGTTCGTAGATGTCGTAAGATGGAACGTAAACGTCGCGATCGTGACGGGTATTAATTCCTGAATAGATTATAAATTTTAAAGAACTGCTGCCCTAACCCGTCAGCGGTTTTTTTGTGCTTATTTTTTAATACTTATATGATAAGATCACATGGAATTCGGCTTTTACAGAGGTACTCCAATGAAAATAATAAAACAGCTCCGTTTATTGGGACTTTTATCTGTTCTTTGCCTCAGTCTTATTCCAACACATTCTTTCGCAGAAGAACCACGGAAAAATACAGGGGGAAACACCAACAAAAACCAAAAAAGTGATGCAAACCGCACTCAAATGCCTGAAGATTTAAAGAAGAAACAAAAACTGGAATGGCTCTTACACAAATCCATAACCAAAACCTTTGAGGCGAAATTTCCTCAAAAATATAAATACAAGATATTCCCCTTTCAATTTAATAAAGATAAATTTGCTAGCTCCGCAGAAATCGTGTCTTCCCTTGATGGCGATACAGAATCCAAGCGGGAAAAAAGCGTACTGATAAAGGTCACACAAACATTTGGAAGTGAACTCACCTACAGAGAAATGAAAAAAATTCTGGAACGCACTGCAAACCGTTATGTTTTATCAGCAAAATCAATCAATGGCGTAGTTCTGACAAATAAAGATATAAAGCATAATGGATTTTTTGGAAAAGATATTTATATATCTTATAAAACAAAAAATGAAAAATACGGGCTTAGAATCCATTTATATATGACCAATTTTTCAAAGGTCGAACAGGTCTTAAGTGGCCCTTCGCACACGATGTATTCATATCGCTCCGACGATTTTTTCGACACAATAATATTATATGATGGCATCATGACCAAAAAAGATATTCCCCTTGGCTATGGCTGGATTGATTACACATCAAAACAAAATATATTCACGGTAACATTACCACCCAAGAATAAAGATTACACACCTATACCACCTAAGTTTACAACCAAGGGCAAGACAGAAGCAATGACTTTCATGGTTTTTGACCCTGTAACAGAACAAAACCTGAGGTATAATGTCTATTCATATAGAAGCGATAAAAAATACTCCTACAGCGATGTAAAAACACTGGTCTTTGCAAGGCATGTTTCAAAATTCGTGCAGAATGTCTCATCAGAGAGCCTTAATGTGAAAAATATGACAATCAATGATGCCGATGCAATGAAAACGAAGCTGGTCATAACCCCATCCGAACGATATCCAAATATCAGCACTATATATTTAGAAGCACAGTACAAAGGGAACACGCTTATTGTACAAGAACTTCTGAGCAGTGCGAAACACGCCAAATCCGAATTGGATAAAACATTTTTCTCTATGTTAAAGTTTCACCCTGAAAAATACGGAACGAAACCACCTGCTCCGAAAATGCCCCCCGCAACCAGAAAAACAAAAGAAGATATAAAGAAGCAGGAAATGGAAGAAATTCCGCAGCAAGGGATTTCCTCTGCTTCTACGCCGTAAATGCTGCTATCTCGTGTTCCAACCACGCGAGAATATCTTCTGATAAATAAGAGGAGAGCTTCCGATACACATCTTTTGAATAGTTTTTAAGCCAAAATAACTCTGCTTCACGCAACATCGATAGGTCAATAAGATCCCGCGCATAAGGCGCATAAGTCACTGTTTCAAATTGCAGCATATCGGCTTCTTCACCATCACGAACCAGAACCAAATTTTCGATACGGATTCCATATTCGCCTTCTTTGTAATATCCGGGCTCATTAGAAATCAGCATCCCCGCCTCCAACGCTTTTTCTCCGCGGGGAGAAATATTCGCAACATCCTCATGCACACACAAATAACACCCAACGCCATGCCCTGTACCATGGGCGTAATCCAAACCCGCCTCTTTCAAAGGTTTGCGCGCCAAAGCATCAATTTCTTTGCCTATTGTGCCTTTTGGAAAAGATGCACTTGCCAGCGCGATATGCCCCTGCAAAACGCGGGTGTAATTACCTATCTGTTCTTGTGTGGGCGCGTTGATCGCCACGGTGCGGGTGATGTCGGTTGTGCCCCATTGATATTGACCACCACTATCGACCAATAAAATACCGTTGCCGCCAATATCTACATTGCTCTGCGGTGTGGCGCGATAATGGACAATTGCGCCATTACCTGCAAAGCCTGCGATGGTAGGGAAGCTCGGCTCAAGATAATCAGGATTTTCACGGCGGAAAGCCTCCAGCTGTTCTTCCGCAGATATCTCGCTCATCCCTGTGTGGTTATCGGAAACAGACAGCCAGTGCAAAAATTTCACAATCGCCACACCGTCTTGAATATGCGCGGCGCGCACAGCCTCTTGCTCGGTTATGCTCTTGATTGATTTCGGCGCAATGCAAGGATCATCCAAATCCAGCATTTCAATGCCCGCACGCTTAAATACCTGTTCAAACCATATCGGCGCAGAGGCACGATCCATCCAGATGCACCCCGATAACGCCGCAATACGAGCCTTCATCTGAGCGAATGAATACAAGCGTATATCCGCACCCAAAACATCCATAACCTCTTGCGATATTTTGTCTTCATCCACGAACCAGTCAAACGTTCCATCCGCGTAGAGCAACCCATAAGACAGCACAAGCGGCGAGTACCCGACATCACCACCGCGAACATTTAACAACCAGCAAATAGAATCACTTAGCGTTAAAAGACAAGCCGAGCAATCCTGATCCTTTATCTGCGTGGCGATATTCTTCCTTTTCTCGACCGAACTGCACCCTGCAATTTCATCAGGGAAGAGCGTCACTGGTTGCTTGGGTTTTGCAGGCTGCGCGCCCCATAGAGCATCAATAGGATTACGCTCCATCGCCACCAAAGTGATGGAGGTATCCTCTAAAACCTCCCTGATCAACTGAAGCTGCTTGGGCGTAAATAGCCAAACATCGTAACCTATTTTATCCCCCGCCACCGCGTGCTGTGCCAACCATTTACCCACGGAAACCTTGGTGCTGTCATCGGTCATATATAAACCACGATCCACCTGATTTTGCATCTGTATGGTGTAACGCCCATCACTCAATACGACGGCTTTATCCTGCAAAATCACCGCCGCGCCTGCACTGCCCGTAAAACCAGACAGCCAAGCCAGACGCTCCGCATAATCAGCTAGAAATTCGCCTTGAAATTCATCCGTACGTGGCAGAATAAAACCAGACAAGCCCTGTTTTTTAAGGTCTTGACGTATTTTTTCGAGTCTTTCTTGATATTGGGTAGGGTTTTCTGGCATGTTGTACCTCTATTTCGTAATGCTTCGAACCTAAGGATAAGAGTATCACCATGAAAAAGACAGCGCATATTATTGTTTTCGGCAATGAAAAAGGTGGATCAGGAAAATCAACCACCGCGATGCACACGGCTATTGCTCTGTTACGATTGGGATATCGCGTTGGAACAATCGACCTTGATGCGCGCCAAGGCACACTTACGCGCTATTTAAAAAAGCGCTTTGATTATATCACGCGCAACCGTGAACACCTGCCCAGTCCCGCGCATATGGCAATCGAAAAAAGCCAACTGGAAACAGTAGCCGAGCAAAAATTTGAAGAGGAATCATTCCTGCTGATGGCGTTGGATGAGCTAGGGCAAGTTTGCGATTTTATAATTATTGATACACCTGGAACAGATTCATTCCTCTCTCGCCTCGCTCACAGCCATGCTGATACATTAATAACACCAATGAATGACAGCTTTATTGATTTGGATCTACTCGCTGATATTGATATGAAGAATTACGATGTTATTGGACCCTCTATTTATTCAGAAATGGTTGAGGAACAGCGCCAAGTCAAAAAACGACGTAATGATGGCACTATTGACTGGATTGTGATGCGTAATCGTATGACGCACCTGAACACGAATAATAATAAAATCATTACCAGACTGCTGGATGAAATTTCTCGGCTTGCTAAATTCCGCCTTGCCCCCGGTTTTGGAGAGCGCGTTGTGTTCAAGGAAATGTTCCTGAAAGGTCTAACATTACTGGATCTAAAAGAAGATCAAAATGGCGGCCTGACCCTTTCCCAAATCGCTGCACGCCAAGAGGTACGCAACCTCATCATTGAAATCGCACCGGAGCACCTAAAAGGACATGCAACGCCACCACAAAGCCAAGTTAAAACAGCAGCAAACAGTTAATCGGAGAACCTCATGCCATATCTTGTTCTAGTCTTAGGAATTATCGTCGGATTATACGCGCTTTATAGGTTCTTTATTAAGGCCAGCCCCGAGCAAATACGCAACCTTATCCGCTATAGCGTTATTATCATTTACAGCCTCATTTTATTATTCTTTGCACTCACTGCACGCATCATTATTTCTCTGGCGCTGCTTTTACTGTCTATTCCTTTTGTCATTGCACACTTCAAAGGCAAGGCACAGAAGGATAACACGCAAAACGAAGAATAGAACGCACTCTATTTCCTTGCATTGCAGCACAAAAAATGGCATTGATTTCACACAATTTTAAATCAGAATTGAACAAGAGTAAGAGCATATATAGATGACACAAAATAATATCAAACCTGTTAGAAAAGCCATATTTCCAGTTGCAGGACTAGGCACACGATTCCTTCCCGCGACAAAGGCGATGCCCAAGGAAATGTTGCCCATTAATGATCGTCCATTGATCCAACATGTTTTTGAAGAAGCACGTGATGCAGGGATAGAAGAATTTATTTTTGTGACGGGTCGTCATAAGAACATGCTGGAAGAGCATTTCGACTATCAACCTGAGTTGGAGCAAACACTTCAGGCACGTGGCAAAGACAACATGATTGCCAAGATTCGGAACTCTGAAATGCCCGCAGGTAAATTATTTCTCACCAGACAACCAAAGCCTTTAGGACTTGGTCACGCCGTTTGGTGCGCTCAAAAATTGATTGGGGATGAACCATTTGCCATTATCCTTCCCGATGACCTTGTTAATTATGAAGAAGGCTGTCTGACGCAAATGATTAACGCCTATAATGAGCATGGCGGTAATATCGTTGCGGTGAAAGACGTACCGCGCGCTGAAACCAACAAATACGGTATTTTAGACATTAATAAAGATGATGGCGATATTGTTTCCATCAAAGGTCTGGTTGAAAAACCTAACCCTGAAGATGCCCCATCCACATTATCCATCATCGGGCGTTATATCCTGCAACCCGAAGTGTTCGATCATTTGGCGGCTTTTGAAACAGGTGCAGGCAATGAAATTCAGCTAACCGATGCGATGGCAAAACTGTTGGGCAAGCAAGCCTTTCACGGTTTACGCTTTAAGGGAGAGCATTTTGATTGTGGCTCTCGCCTTGGGTTTATCGCAGCGAACCTTGCTTACAGCCTTAAAGACGAGGAAATTGGCGGGGGCGTGAAGGCTTTGCTTGATACCTACAAATAATTCCACACCCTAAACACTGATAACAAATATACGGAAAAAATCATGAGTTACACATTCAACCCAACTATCCTGCGCGAATATGATATACGCGGACAAATCGACAAAAACCTGTCCGAAAAAGATGCGTATGCCTTGGGGCGTGCCTTCGGTACATATATCAAACAAGAACATGCAGATGCGGCAAAGCATACAGTTTGTGTTGGTTATGACGGACGGCTCAGCTCACCCATGCTATCAGACAGTTTGATCCAAGGTCTGAAAGAATGCGGTATAGCCGTGATTAATGTCGGGCTTGGTCCTACACCGATGCTGTATTTCGCCGTGAAACATTTCGACGCAGAAGCAGGCATTATGGTGACAGGATCACATAACCCGCCAGATTATAACGGCTTTAAAATGGCGGCAAACAAAAGCCCGATCTTCGGTAAGACAATTCAGGAAATCGGCAAAATATCTGCCGAAGGTAATCTAGCCGAAGGCGTTGGCTCGGTTGAGGAAAAAGACATCAAGGATATTTATGTTGATCGCCTAATTCAAGACCTTGAACTCACGCGTGAGATGACAATTGCATGGGATGCAGGCAACGGCGCAGCGGGTGAAATCTTGCAAATGCTGGTTAAGAAAATCCCGGGTGAACATCACCTACTGTTCGAAGATATTGACGGCACATTCCCCAACCATCACCCTGACCCAACCGTCGATGAAAATTTGGTTGATCTGCAAGCCCTCGTTGCCGAAAAATCCTGTGATTTAGGGATTGCTTTTGATGGTGATGGTGACCGCATTGGTGTGGTAGATGAAAATGGCGATGTATTGCGTTGTGATATCCTCATGACGATTTATGCACGTGAAGTGATTAAGAATAACCCTAACGCACACATCATTGGTGATGTTAAATGTTCGCAAGTGATGTTCGATGAAATCCGCAATATGGGCGGTACGCCTGTGATGTGGAAGACGGGTCATTCCTTGGTGAAAGATAAGATGCGTGAGCTTAACTCTCCTCTTGCGGGTGAGTTGAGCGGTCATATTTTCTTTGCCGATAAATATTACGGTTTTGATGATGCGCTTTATTGTTCTGTTCGTTTATTGAACGAGCTTTCAAAAGCAACAGGTGGATTATCCAGCCTGACCGCGCATTTGCCGAAGCTGTTTAACACACCGGAATTACGCATTGAGGTCAGTGAAGAAGAAAAATTCGCCCTTGTCCCGCGTGTACTGGAAAGCCTGAAAATACTGGCCAAAAATGACGACACAATCGAACTGAATGATATTGATGGTGTACGTGTCAAAACACCTGATGGCTGGTGGTTACTGCGCCCGTCCAACACACAAGACGTACTTGTCGCCCGCATGGAAAGCGATAGCGAAGACGGCTTAACCCGCCTTAAAAACATGGCCAGTGATGAAGTGAAAAAGCTAGGGTATAGCTTTAACTTCTAATCTAAATAAACAGAACTGCGCGAGAACATGTATTTCTGCGCGGTTCATCACGATCACACCGCCCACACACAGATCATATTTAAGCCTATTGATCTATACGCTTATTTGATTCATAATCCCTATACTGTCTTTTGTTAACAGAGCCTTATGTTGCTCACTCTCTGCCTATTTATAGAAATTACGCGCAAAATTAACCCACGCTGAAGGTAAAATATAGAATGAATGATATCAAAATTCTGGAACTCCTCGCCTCCAAAATATGTCACGATCTCATCAGCCCTGTCGGTGCGATTTCAAACGGCATAGAGATCATGGAGGAAATGGGCGCCGACGCGGGAGAAGAAGTCACCGCCCTGATAGCCTCCAGTACCACACAAGCGAATGCAAAGTTAAAAACTTTACGTATGGTTTATGGCCTTGGCGGCGCGGATGAAAGCATTAGAGCAGCAGATATTCACAGCCTGTTCGGTGAATTTATCGCCAGTGAAAGGCGCCTATCACAGGACTGGGATCCTTACGCTGATTTAGGGATAGAGCCCAAAGCTGGCTTTGCGAAAATATTACTCGCCGCCCTTATTCTTACATCAGAAGCCTTGCCTAAAGGCGGTATCGTTAGCGTTCGTGCCGACGAAGAAAAAACTCTATTGATTACCGGAAAGGGTGAAAATGCAAATTTCCATGAGAATTTTATGCATGCACTTGAACACAAAACAAGCACGAACGACCTTAGCCCTAAATACGTTCACGCCTATGTTACTGGACTTTTGGCAAAAAATTATGGCTTTAAAATCACTGTCAATAATACAGAGAATAATTTTATTTGTTTGAGATTAACGACCTCTGATGTACTCTAATAACGGAATGCATTTCTAAATGATGTCTGCCCTGCTACTTCTTGTTGCGTAACACTGCGTCTTAAATATCTGCGTAAATTTTACACTTAATACCAATTTACTAATAAATCCTTAATAACTTCTATGCATATTTAAGGGTAACGTAGCCGCATAATACGATTTTGCCATTAGAATAATGGTGATTAAAACGAAGAAGAAGAGAACAGAGATATGGACGATCTTATTGTCGAATTTATAACAGAGACGAATGAAAGCCTTGAAGAGCTGGATATAGATCTTGTTAATCTCGAAAAAAACCCAAATGATGAAGACCTTCTGGGGAAAATATTTCGTTTGGTACATACAATCAAAGGCACATGTGGCTTTCTAAGCCTGCCCCGCCTTGAAAAAGTGGCGCATCATGCGGAAAACGTACTAGGTAAATTTCGTGATGGTGTTTTGGATGTGACTCCTGACTATGTGACACTGATTTTTGAATCAATCGATCAAATTAAATTTATCGTTAATACAATCGAAGAAACCGGTGCCGAACCGGATGGCAATGACGCCGGACTTATAGCAAAACTTGATGCCGCCTATGAGGGGAAAGTTCTGCTGGATGATGGAACAATGAAAGATTCTACAGGCGCAGAAACACCGAGCGCCCCCCCCTCCGAAGAGGAAAAACCCAAAGCAACTGCAGCACCCAAGCAAGAAAGAAACCTTGCCCCTGGTGATGCCACAATGGACGAGCTGGAAGCCGCCTTTGCCAATACTCCAGGGATGGAGGGAATCGTAAATCCCTCTGATACTGCCGAAGAGGAAACCGACACGGTAGAAGCAAGCGAAGAAGAAGAAACAACGCCGATAGAAACTGCAGAAGAGCCATCAAAAACAGATAGTAGCAAAACAGCCTCTAAGCCGAAAACCAATAAAACGCTGCGTGTTAGTGTTGATGTTCTTGAAGATCTCATGACCATGGTGAGTGAGCTTGTCCTGACGCGCAACCAACTTTTACAAATCCTGCGGGCGCAAGGTGAAACAGAATTTTCAACACCGCTACAACGCCTTAGCCATGTTGTCTCCGAACTTCAGGAAGGCGTCATGAAAACACGCATGCAACCCGTTGGAAATGCATGGTCGAAACTGCCCCGTATTATCAGAGATTTGAGTCTGGAACTCGACAAAAAAATAGAACTGATTATGACTGGTAATGAAACGGAGCTTGATCGCCAAATTTTGGAAATGATAAAAGACCCACTAACACACATGGTTAGAAATTCAGGGGATCATGGCATTGAAACACCAGCAGAGCGTATCGCGGCCGGAAAATCCGAAACTGGCACAATTCGCTTAGATGCCTTTCACGAAGGCGGGCATATTATCATAAGAATTGCCGATGATGGCAAAGGATTGGCCGTAGATAAGATTAAAGCAAAAATACTTCAAAACGAACTTGCGACAAAAGAAGAAATCGACAATATGTCAATGCAGCAAATCCAGCAATTTATCTTTGCTGCTGGGTTTTCTACTGCTGCTGCCGTTACTGCGGTATCGGGGCGTGGTGTAGGCATGGATGTTGTCAGAACCAATATCGAAAAGATTGGTGGCTCTATCGAGCTCAAATCCGAAGAAGGAAAAGGATCAACCTTTATAATTAAAATCCCACTTACATTGGCGATTGTTTCTGCACTAGTTGTTGAAGCAGGCGGAGAACGCTTTGCGATACCGCAACTCGCGGTGCGCGAACTCGTTATGGTTTCAGAACATGGGGATAACCGGGTTGAATATATTAAAGGCTCCCCCGTTTTCCGCTTACGCGATCGCCTTTTACCCCTTGTCTCACTCAGCAGTATATTAGGGCTGGGTGAAAAGCATTCACTTCAAAAAGGAGAGAGAGATCCTCCCCCCCCGACGATCTCCGCTGATGATGAAAACATAGATAACACAGATACTTCTTCTGAAAGTACAGGGTTCAAGCATAAATCAAAGAATCTATATTTGGTCATTACGGAGGTTGCAGGGTATGAATTCGGAATTATCGTGGATCGCGTGTTCGATACAGAAGAAATTGTTGTGAAGCCTGTAGCACAAATTCTTAAAGGATTGACCCTTTTCTCAGGCAATACAATCCTTGGCGATGGCAGTGTCATTATGATCCTTGATCCCAATGGTATCGCAAATGTGACAGGCAACGCCAATATGTCTGAAGATCTGGATGCTATGCAACAGCAAAAAGCATATAAATCAACAGCCGATAAGAAAACGTCTCTTCTTATCTTTAATGTTGGCGATAAAACGCCCAAGGCCGTCCCCCTAGCTCTTGTCGCACGCTTGGAAAATATAAAAGCAGAAGATATCGAATATTCCAGCGGACAAATGACTGTACAATATCGCGGCGCGCTTATGCCCCTTATTCCGTTCAACCCCTCTGTAAGTATTGAAGAAGAGGATGATAAACCAGTATTGGTATTTGCCGATAAGGAACAATCCTTGGGCATTATTGTTGATGAAATCGTCGATATTATAGAAGAACATGTGGACATCCAGCTAAGCGCACAGCAAGGCGGCCTTTTAGGAAGCGCTATCATCAATGGTGTTGCTACAGATATTGTTGATATCACCTACTTTTTAAATTCTGTTAACCATGACTGGTTTAAAGATCATGATGACACGCCTTATAAATCCTCTGCCGATGGTGAACATGTGGGTGATAAAAAACGGGTGTTACTTATTGATGACAGCTCCTTTTTCCGCAACATGCTCACCCCTCTCCTTAGTATGGCAGGATATGACGTCACATCATTAGAAGCCCCTTCGGAAGCATTACAAATGTGCGAGGATGGCGTCCTCTTTGACGTCATTGTCAGTGATATAGAAATGCCCGATATGGACGGCTTTGAATTTGCACAGAAAATCAAGCAAGATAATGGAAAATGGGCAAATACCCCGATTATAGCCCTGTCATCACACGCAACCCCACAAGATATAGAACGCGGTATAGAAGTCGGGTTTACGAATTATGTCGCCAAATTTGACAAAGACACATTACTACACACACTTTCACAAACGCTTACAGAAAATTAAACGACGAGGTAATAGATATCATGGCAGAAGCAGAAGAATCTGTTAACAATCTATCAGAAGATTTCTTGACGATTACTGTCGGAAAGCAGCTTTTTGGCATTCCGGTTCTTCAAGTGCAAGATGTCTTAAGAGCCCAAGATGTGACCAAAATCCCCCTCGCCCCACCCGAAATTGCTGGCTCTCTAAACTTAAGAGGACGTATTGTCACCGCCGTTGATGTCAGGCGTTGCCTGTCCATGCCCGACAAAGAAGCAGGCCAAAACAGCATGAGCGTTGTTGTTGAGCACAATGAAGAACTCTTCAGTTTAATTATAGATAACGTCGGCGATGTTCTTCGGCTCGAAAAAGCCGATTTCGAACGAAACCCCGGCACACTTGACCCCGCGTGGAGAGATCTATCAACTGGAATTTATCAATTAGAAAAGAGTCTTTTAATTATTATGGACGTCTCAAAATTGTTAGAAAATATTGGGTAAATAAAAATGAATATACTCATTCATAATTCACATTTGCTTAAGTTTTTTATTCTATTCTCGTAATGCATATTGTTTTTAGTAAAAGGAAGTAAAATGAAGTCTTGTTTAATCGTTGATGATAGCCGTGTTGTAAGAAAAGTAGCTAGTCGTATTGTGCATGATCTCGGTTTCGAATGCAGAGAGGCAGAAGACGGACAGAAAGCATATGAATCTTGCACAGCCTCGATGCCTGATGCAATCATTCTTGACTGGAACATGCCTATCATGAGCGGTATAGAGTTTCTTGAAAAACTCAGACAGATGGAAAATGGTGACTATCCTAAAGTCGTTTTCTGCACAACAGAAAATGATATATCCCATATCCAACGCGCGATGGAAGCCGGTGCAAACGAATATATTATGAAACCATTTGATAGTGAAATCATACAGACAAAATTTATTCAAATAGGATTACTAGAACAAGAAGATTAGCCCTCAGAATGCTGCAACCGCATAACATAACTCCCACACACTCAGTTCGGTTGGAAAGTAAATAGATGAACATACAAAAGAAAATTACAGTTGCACTGGTCGATGATTCAAGTGTCATTCGTGGCGCGTTAGCACGTATTATCGAAACCGATCCCAACATTGAAATTGTCGCCTCCGTAGCACATGGAGAAATGGCGGTATCAATCGCGCGCAGCAAGAAACCAGACGTTATGATACTGGATATCGAGATGCCCATCATGGATGGTCTGACCGCTTTGCCACAGATTTTAAAGAACTCCCCCAAGACAAAAGTCATCATGTTCTCTGCCCTGACTGCAAAGGGTGCTGAAATAACGATCAAGGCAATGGCTCTTGGCGCAGTTGAATGTATTGTCAAGCCAGGAAGCACACAAGATACTGGTCCTGGGTCTGACTTCCACAGATACATTACAGGATTGATTAAAACACTTGGCGGCGTACATGCTCACGCTCAACGCGCCGCACCCAAGATATCAACACGACCAATCCCAAGAACACCACCAGCACAAAAAGGGCTATCACGCCCCTTCGCGCAACCTGAAATAATCGCGATAGGAAGCTCCACCGGTGGGCCGCAAGCATTATTCAATGTTTTCAAAAACATGGGGGCGGTTAAGCTGCCCGTTGTTATTACACAGCATATGCCGGCAACATTTACCAAAATTCTTGCCGAACACATCACCCAACACTCAGACATGTATGCACAAGAGGGAGAGGACGGGATGCCCGTTGAGGGAGGTAAAGTTTACGTTGCACCGGGTGGAAAACACATGGCTTTCACAAAGCAAAGTGGTAAACTTACCATCAAGATCAGCGACGCCCCGCCAGAAAACTTTTGTAAGCCATCTGTGGATGTTATGATGCGTTCCCTCACTGAGCTATACCAAAACAGGATACTTTGCGTTATCCTAACCGGTATGGGGCAAGATGGTCTTATTGGCGCACGTGGTCTGCATGAAAAAGGCGGGCGGATAATCGCGCAAGATAAAGAAACAAGCGTTGTGTGGGGTATGCCCGGCGCGGTTGCCGCGGATGGCATATGCGACAAAATTCTTCCTATTAATGATATAGGGAAAGTAGTAAAGACTATCGTAGGTTAACTTTTAAGCTAGAATATAAAACATGAATATTACAGATTTTGATATATATAAAGACCTTCTCAAAAGGGCATCCGGATTGGTTCTAACCCAAGATAAGACTTATCTTATAGAATCCCGTCTTAACCCCGTTGCAAAGAAATGGGGCTATAGCGACATCGCGGCCATGACAGCGGTTCTACGCGGTGTTCCGCCAAAAGAACTCATCATCGAGATTGTCGAAGCGATGACAACAAATGAAACATCGTTTTTCCGTGATTCAAAACCGTTCGATATATTTAAAAATACCGTTCTGCCATATTTTAAGAACAAACCAGGCCACCCCAAGCGTTTGCGTATTTGGTGTGCCGCCTCCTCCAGTGGGCAAGAGCCCTACTCTCTGGCGATG
Source organism: Alphaproteobacteria bacterium (assembly GCA_002401965.1). Taxonomy (GTDB): domain Bacteria; phylum Pseudomonadota; class Alphaproteobacteria; order Micavibrionales; family Micavibrionaceae; genus UBA1672. The sequence continues at coordinate 39,234 of NVUR01000023.1, read as the reverse complement.
ATATTAAAAGAAGAAGCCATCAGGATGCCCGGTTGGAATTTTGAAATCATCGCAACGGACATCTCTCACGATATTCTTGAACAGGCCAGAGAAGGCTTATACACCCAGTTTGAAGTTCAACGTGGCTTGCCCATTACGCTGCTGATGAAATATTTCACACAAGATGGTGATAAATGGAGTATTAGCCAAGATATAAAAAATATGGTTCAGTATAAATACTTCAATTTATTAGAAGGCATGGCAGGATTAGGGCAATTCGATGTTATTTTCTGTCGCAATGTATTGATTTACTTCGATCAGCCAACTAAAAAAATCGTCATGGAAAACATGCATAAATTACTCCCTGATGATGGTTTCCTATTCCTTGGTGGCGCGGAAACTGTACTGGGCATAACCGATGAATTTAAGGCCATGCCCAATAATCGTGGTCTCTACATCAAAAGCACCAGTGCCCATATGCAAGCCGCTTGAATATTTGATTCCTAATTCTATCACGGATATCTATTGCACAGAAAAACAAATCTGCTTATATATAGTCCGCCTTGAGAACCTAGACTATTTTTGGTCTATCAGTAAAAAGTAGAGAAGGAAAACATAGTATGAGCGAAGCCACAATAAACGATCCCAGTGCAATAAAAATCAAACGCGCCCTTATTTCGGTGTCGGACAAGGACGGTATTGAGGATTTTGCCCGTACATTACAAAAACACGGTGTTGAGATACTCTCCACAGGTGGCACTGCAAAAATACTGTCTCAGGCAGGCATTCCAGTAACAGAAGTGTCGGAGCATACAGGCTCTCCCGAAATTATGGAGGGGCGCGTAAAAACGCTTCACCCAAAAATACATGGCGGCATCCTTGCCAAACGCGACAATTCAGACCACATCAAAGCTATGGAAGATAACGATATTCAATCCATTGATATGGTTGTCATCAATCTTTATCCTTTTGTTGAAACAGTGCATAGTGGTGCTGGTTTTGCGGAATGCATCGAGAATATAGATATTGGTGGGCCGGCAATGATTCGCGCCGCAGCAAAAAACCATGATTTCGTGACAATAATCACTGATCCGCAAGATTATACGCGTGTCTTAGAGGATATGGACGCTAATAATGGCGGTGTCACACAAAAAACACGTCAAAAACTTGCCTTTACAGCGTTCTCCCTCACATCAACCTATGATTCCAGCATCGCTGGATGGTTCGCCACACAAACAGAAGAAGAACCCCCCCGCAGAGTCAGCTTTTCCGGCACGCTGAAGCAAGAACTGCGCTATGGTGAGAACCCACACCAAAATGCCGCCCTATACCTTGTTGATGACAGCTTACGCCCTGGCGCAGCGCGCGCAACACAGGTGCAAGGCAAAGAGCTTTCCTATAATAACTTAAACGATACTGACGCGGCCTTTGAACTGGTTAGTGAATTCGAAGAACCAACAGTCGCGATCATAAAGCATGCAAACCCATGCGGTGTCGCAACAGACAGCGATATACTTAACGCCTATAAAAAATCGCTTCTTTGCGATCAGACCAGTGCCTTTGGTGGTATTATTGCACTGAACAGAACCTTAACCGCGGACATTGCCACCGCCATTATAACGCGCTTTGTCGAAGTCATCATCGCCCCATCCATAGATGCCGAAGCTATTGAAATACTGAAGAAAAAAAACAAAATTCGCGTCTTAACCACAGGTGAAATGCCTAAAACATCCCAAAAACGCCGCATGGTGACATGTATTGCGGGTGGCCTACTCGTCCAAAATCGTGACAACAGCCTGTTTGACAAAGATGCCTTAACCACCGTGACTGACCGCGAACCCACAAAAAAAGAAATGGATGATATGCTGTTCGCTTTTTGCGTCAGCAAGCATGTAAAATCAAACGCAATCGTCTATGCGAAAGACAATGCAACAGTTGGTATTGGCGCAGGTCAGATGAGCCGAATCGATTCGTCGCGTATTGCCGCATGGAAAGCCGAAGAAGCCGCCAAAAACGCAGGATGGGATCAACCCCTGACACGTGGCTCTGTTGTTGCCTCTGATGCCTTTTTCCCCTTTGCTGATGGTTTAATCGCGGCGGCTGATGCCGGCGTCACCGCAATCATACAACCTGGAGGCTCTATCCGCGATCAGGAAGTCATTGACGCAGCCAATGAACGAGGCTTAGCCATGGTCTTCACAGGTATGCGTCACTTTAAACATTAAGATTTCAACCGATATCGCAACTATTATCACGAAAAACCTTGCATTTCCCCTTCTGCTTATCCTATAATGGCTTTAAGTTGATAGAAAAAGCGCAGAAAATGTGCTATATTTAAGGTGATAAGAGGAAAAGCGAATGTTGGGTAATCCACACATTTCAAAGATTTATGGCACGGTATATCGCGCTCTTGAACATATTTCAGGAGGGATTGCGTAATGCTAGGGATATTAGGAGCCATCGTAAAGTTTCCACTCAAACACATGTTTGTAACGACTGTGGCTGCAGGCGCAGCATGGTGGAACAGAGACGCACTTGCGGAAAAGAAAGATCAGCTTGTTGAACAATATAATGAACAAGGGCTTGAAAAAACGGCTACATCCATTGGTAATGATATTGTCGAAAGCACAACCAACGTGGTTGTCAGTGCAGGGGAAAAACTGGACATAACAAAAGAAATTGTTGACGATCCGACAGGCTTTGCAGATAAAAAAATAAACGAAGCCTTTGATCGCGTGATGAATCCCGATGGTGACGGTGACCCTGACAATCCAGCCAACAACAATGATAGCGGCAGCATCTTCTCCGCGATTGGTAAGCTATCCAATGGTGATTTTTCAGGTGCGGCGAGTGCCCTGACAGGCGATGATGGTTTTGACCTTGGCGATGGGGCGAAGCTCGGTGGAATAGCTACTCTCCTCTATGGTCTCTTTAAATTTTTCAGTAGTGACAAAGGCGAAGACAATGACGGGGGCGGTCTTATAAACAGTACAACCCTGACCATCGGTCTTGCTGCCCTTGCATTCTTTAACAGAGATATGATTATGGATAAAGTGAACGATTTCACAAGCAACAAACAAAGCAATGTTTTTAATGCCCCCGAACTTGATATGGGGTAATTAAACAACGAACAAACTATTATAGTTTACAATAACGAACAAAGACAATTAGGGTAATATGGGCTTCGGTGACTGGCTAGAACAAGTAGGTGATAATATAGGGGGCTTCAGTAAAGACGTTGCGTCTGATATTGCCGATACTTTAGGTTCTGATGCACAGTGGGTCGAAGAAAACCAAGCAAAACAAACCGCCGAAGAAACAGCAGAAATCGCAAAAGAAGCCGCAGAAGAGGCAGCAGAAACCGCCGCCGAAGACGCAAGGCTTGCCGCCCTAACCCCAGAAGAACGCATAGAAGACCAAAAACCTTGGTACAGCAAAACAGGCACATGGATTGCCGATACCGCCGCGCCGGCCGTATGGAATGTCGGTGCTTATGTTGTGGCTGTTACCCCCATCCCCCCGCTAGGATATCTCGCACGTGGCGTAGAAAGCCTCACTGGCACAGATTTACCTGATTGGGCAGGCGGTGGATTGGCCGACCGCAACCGTAAAGCTGGCGAATGGGCCGGAGGAATGGGCGAATTAATCGTCGACAGCCCAGGCAGAGCCTCCGCCCTTGCGCTACAAGGGGTTATAAACGCAGGATCCTCAACCGTTGGATTCGTTGGCGATATTGGTCGCGCAGTCGTTTACGAATACACCCTTCACCCTCTTGGTGCTGCGGTCTATAATCTGGGTGCAGCCGAAGGTGAAGAAGCAAACCTGTTATCGGATCGCGCCTTCTTTGAATGGACAAAAGGCATTAACGACACCTTACAGGTGAAAAAGCTGTTTGATGATGGGTCAATAATGGAAAACAAAAGCCTTGAAACTGCTTTTGATCGTGTCCAACCCGTTATCCTTGATGAAAATGGCAAAGAAATTCCAAACCCTCACATGACTCAGGAAATGACCCTGCTCTACGGTCCACAAGCCGTTGCAGAAGCCTTCGCTTTCTGGGCCGTTGGCACGCTGACAGCTGGTGTTGGCGGCGCGGCATTGGCCGCCTTACGTGCGACAAGCGTCGGCGAAAGAGTGGTTCAGGTGATAATGAGTGTCGATACACTGGCTGACGCGGCGCTACTAATCGACAAAGCCGCAAAGGCGGCAACCAAACTCTCCCTCGCGGAGGAAAAGCTCTTGGGTCTCAATGAGGCAGGCGCGGCAATCAAACAAATACAACAAGCCGAACGCGCCGTTCAAAAGGCAAAAATAGCCTTCGTTAAGGCCGAAACCGTTGCAGAAACCGCCGCCGCAACCAACGCCACGCAAGCCGGAAAGACCCTAACAACTGCAGAGCAACAACTGGAAGTATTAAAAACCGGCGGCGGATCGGCCGATGACATTGCCAAAGCCGAAACAGCCCTTGAGCAAGCCAAAAATGCAGAAATCGCCGCACAAGAGCTGACCCAACATACCGCAAATTTAACAGACAACGTTGCCCGCGCACAAGCCGAGGAAGCTATCAGGCAAGCCGCACAATTACAGGCAACAGAAGCCACAAAGACACTTTCCGCCGCACAAAGCCAAGTAAGCGAATTAAAAGCCGCAGGTACATCTGCAGACGATATTGCAAACGCCGAAATCGCCCTTGAGCAAGCCAAAAATGCAGAAATCGCCGCGCAAGGCTTTCTTGAACAATCCACCATCAAAGCCACACAAGCAAGCGAACAGGCAACAGCATCATCCATAACCATAAATCAAGTCGAACAAACATTCACTGGAATGGAAAAAATAAAGAACGGCTTTGATGCTGGTATATATAAGGCAGGCGACAGATGGCTTAACCCATTTTTCGACACAACCGCACGCGTAACAGAACTGGGTGGTGCGGGATTGGCGTTTACGATGGGGGTAAAATCCGACCTTGCAAACGCAAAGACAGAGGTTGATGTCAATAACGCCATGCGCGAATCCAACGCGGACGCAGCCATGGCGCGCTTTAATGATAGGCTCAATACTTACTCTACTGATGAGCCCACCGCATCCACAAAGCATCCACAATCATTAAGCGAATCATTCAACGATCCCTTGCGTTTTAACACTCCGCCCCCCTCCTACGCGGGCAATGGTGAGGGCGGCATTACGTCTACCACCTTCAATAACCGCGTTGATGGCACGACAACAACGCTTGACCCTGCAAAGCCAACGATATTCACACTGACCTTCGACACACCCGAAGATGCACAAGTCGCACGCGACACTCTTGGCGCGAACAAATAACCAATACCGAAATTAAATTTGACAAACACCCTATAAATCCAGTATTATTCGAGTAAGCATAAAAAGAATAGTAGTCTAGTGATAAATAGATAGGGTGTAAAATTCCATGAATGCAAATATAGTTGATGATTTTCTAAAACTTCTCAAAGCAAGCGACAGCATTGCGGATGAAGTCGCGCAAGCGATGGCTCCCGTTTTGAAGACCCCTGCCTTTGAAAGCGCACTTGACAACGCTTTGCATCATGCCGATCTTTCAAATATCAACAACACAGTTGAAGAACTCCAAAAAGAAATCATCAGATTGGGCGAAGAAGCAGGTGTCACGACACGCATCTTGAATAATTTTTCAGGAACGTCTTACGCAACAACCCTGAAAATGAACATCAATCAAACCCGTTTCACCGATGATATTCTCGCCCAGATCGATTCAGGCACAGTGGTTAATGTAGAAAGAACAAACGCTAAGTATAACAATATATCGATTGATATGTTAAGAGCAGCACAGGAACTTGCCGACAAGGCAAATAACACAGCACGCAAAGCAAATGACGCACCTGCCGCGGCAACTGAAAATGCTGCACGTAATACAAATGATGCAGCCCCCGCTGCTGATAACACGACGAGCAATACAAACAACGCTGGCGGCACCACCGCCACGCCAGAGCCAACACCTGCACCCAACACCGCATCCAATAATGGTGCTGGCGCGACAGGAAGAGCAGCACAGGACGCAAATAAAACCTATGATGATTTCCCTGAATTTGCCCCTAAACTAGATGGATTCAAAATAGCGGCACATTTCGACGTAACTGGTGGATGGCTACCGTTACCAAAGCCCGTCATATTTCCCGTAGCGGCAATGCGCCCCAGATCATTCGGAATCGTCAACCCTGTCCTTGACTATGTCAGCAAAAAGATGGGCGATGCCGGCATGATTGACGGGTTAAGAGATCTGGAAAAAAACGTGATTGCGGCTCATAAAGCTGGTGAACAAGGCGCAACAAACCCCGCAGACGTTATCAATGCTTTTGCAAAAGCCAACAAGGCAAACCTGGAAGAGTTAAGTGATAATATCGCGGCATTGAAAGAATATGTTAAAAAAGAATACAAAACAAATGGCGAAATGAGTGGTAAAGCAATTGATCCTGAGACAGGGAAATCCATACCAGGGAAAGATATAACACGTTACAGCGCTGACCTTTTTGAACATCAAAAGGAAGCTCTGGTTGCATATTTAGACCATATGGAAAAACTGTCCCTTGATATTTCCAAAGGCACAGATGGTAAAAATGGCCAGGAAATACTTGAAAATTTAGAAAAAGTTAAAAACGGTCATTTAAACCTTGATAAAGTAGAAAAAAGCGTTACGGGGTTGTCGCGTTCTGCTGAACTTGCCAATTACGAACATATTAAAATAACAGGTGAATGGCTGGACAAAAGTGATGTTGCGTCAAGACCATACCTGGAAAAACTTGAGCGTGGCATTAATTCAGGGTTTTACAGCGCACATTCTCACGATGGCGCTCCAAAAATATGGAATATGAATACCACAGAAAACTTAGAAAAATCTTGGCAAGATTTTATAGGAAAGTACACAGAACTGGATTCGAATGGGGAGCTGGTAATAAAATTAGCCGAAGACGTTAAACCTCTGGATGATTTTGTGGCTACATTTGATACCATCATAGGTGCAGCCCTTCCCGAACAGGCCATATTAATGGCAGAACAACTGACCAGAATATTGCAAACAAACCTAAGAGGGGGTAATCTCACACCATTCCCCCTAGAATCTGACTTCCTAAAGAAACTTAAGGAGTCACATCGATATCATGTAGACGCAAACACAGGTTTTTTATTAAACCCAACCAGAACGACCGATGCTTATGACAGAATTATGGCGGTATTCAAACATGGGACAGATGAAAAGCCTGGCGCACCGAACAAGCGTTTATTAGCTGGTATAAAAGAAGGATTATTTGAGGTTAACCGTTACACGGTTACAAAAGCAGAACAGCAAACTGACTTTTTGGAAACTGCCATCCAATATGGTAATAAGGATTCCTTCTTTGGTACGGGAATTGGTTACCCTGCTGAAATTTTGATAAGATCAAGGGCTTTCAATGATTTAATTTACCGCCCCCTCACTTTTATGACTGGTGGTCACAGAGTTATTCCAGAAACTCAATATATGGGCAAGGTTAAACCAAACTATTATGCTGCGTCGTCTGAATGGCGCGGACTGAAAAACCCTGCTGATCCAAATTCAGGTCAGGAAAGCATGCTTAACGTAGTTGGAAGAGCGGCATCCAGACTATCGACAGGATTTCTTTTTGATAATGTTCAATTTAGTAGAGATTTCAAATTCATCCCAGTCAGGGGAGATCTTACAACATTGGGTAAAGGCACCGCGGCAGCAGGTCTGTTATCCACCGTTGCATGGGCAAGCGATAAATATGAATGGAACGAAACAGCAGGCGAATATGCAAATTACGCCTCTAACATTGGTGAAGCTGGCTGGGATATCGGCACAATGTTCGCAACCGTCCCTTATAGTCTACTTGAGGAAGGCGTCCACAACCTTATAGGAAGTGACCTTGGACATGATATTACAGACGGTCTAACTAAAACCGCAAATATAAATTCTGACCTCACCGAAATTGAGGATGTTAGAGATGCATCCGAAGATCTTCTTGATGCATCCGAAGACGCCGTTGAAGCCGCAAAAGACGCCATCAAAAAGATAAGCGGTCAAGGCCTTATTATTGATAATCTGATCCACATGGCTGGGCTTGAAAACCAAGATGCCGAAGTTGCTAGACTAACACAAGTTAAGGCCGAAATTCCACAACGCCTGAACGCCGCAAACATTGCCCTTTCAAATGTAGAGAGTATTCAAGCTGATATTGCTGAAAAACATGAAAAAATCGAAAACTTGCCGAAAAAATTCGGAGTTTTTGATGATGAGGCCTACCTAGGTTACGCCCAAGCACTTTATGCTGATGAGCTGCTTGCCATGGAATCAATGAAGGCTAATCTTGCGGGTATTGGTAAGATTAGGGATGCGATTGAGGATCAAAAAACCTTAACAGAGAGCCCTAGCCCGATTGTTGTGCCGATAGCGGATGCTGAACGTTTAGCAGAAGAAGCTAAAGTGGCTGAAATCGCAAGAATCGCAGAAGAAACACGCATAGCAGCAGAAGCAACCGCAGCAGCACTGGCACTACAAAATGCACAAGATGCATTGGCCGCAAACCCTGCTGACCCTGCTCTACAGGCTGCAGTGACGGAAAAGCAAGAACAACTTGGTACTCTGACAGGTGTAACAGCAGACACGACGACGACAGTAACAGAAAAGCCACCTGCGCCAACAGCCGCCGAGATCGAAGCCGCTGCACGCGCCCGCGATCCTCATTTATATGATGAGCATAAAGGTGCAAAAGATGCGCTAACAACGGCAGCTTCAGCCAACAAAGATATTGCAGCGTTATATGGCTCTGACACCACGGAAAAAAGTGCCGCTTATCTTGTTGCTGGCATGAAAACGCAGCAAGCAGATAAAATCGTCACTTTAAGCGAAGAATTATCCGATAAAGGCGATCATAACGCCGTTGCTGGTCTTAACGAATTGCTGGCAAATGTTAATGGTAATAACCGCGCCGCAGAGGATATTTTGGCACAACTGAACGCCAATCAAGTGCGCGCAACCGCATTGCACACAGAGGCAGACGCGCTTAACACCCAAATTCAGGGGATCACCGCTCTTTCAGGAAAAGATGATGCTCAACTATTGCTTGCGACATTAAAGGGCAAAACGGGTGACATCGAAACAGTAAAAACCGAGTCACAAGATCTGCACAAACAAATCTATGACCTTGTTACAGATAACGCGACACTAATACAAAGAAACCCCGATGCTAAACATCATTTTGGCACAGGTGGTACGTTCCAAAAAGGTGCAATCGCGGCTGGTGGTGGTGAATATGGCCTTCTGAACCAGTTCCTAGGCAGTGAAGCTGGCGGGACAAGCGTTGTTGGTGGCTATTTCAATATGGCGGCAAGCAAGGTCAGAGACGGTATGGATTGGTGGGGCGATGCAAAACGCGGTGCCAAAACACAGGGCGAAAGAAATGCCTATAACCTCGCGGAACAAGGGTTCTTGGGATTTCTATCAATTGTTGCTTTGAATAAAATTGGTACAATGACAGGCATGTCCAAGGGCGTGAAAATTGCTCTGTTGGTTGGGATTATCGGATATTTCGTTAATCGCTCTGGTAAAACGGGACAAGACATGCATGATACCGCAGAAAATCGCAGCCCCTTTGCACAGGCAAACCCATCCATTCGCGGACGTAACTCTAACCTGCCCAAAACAGCGATGAACCGCGCGACAAACGGTAAGAATGTTGAAGATAACGTGGTTGGAATACGCGATGTTAACGGCAAAGAAGTGGCACATAACCTGCCCTCCGCGCAACAAATTGATATCACAAGGCAGGCGCAAAAAGGTGGCGTCCCACAACAAGGTGGCAAGGTCATGGAATTTGATATTGAACGCGCAAAAATGGGTTCTGAGGGCTATGTCTCTAATATTCAAGGTTCAGGAAATAATATTATCACATTTGAAGATAGGCTGAACATACATAACCGCATCGAAAATGGTGACGCGCAGATCAATCAAATTTCTGCAGAGATGGTTCAATTTTCCGATATGGGCGATGCGAAAAATGACTTTAGCGCACAATCCGTTGCATAAAACAAATCGGAACGAATCGGTTATGGCTTTCCCTATCAATGGACTAATGTTATGATTTTATTAAGTGTTGATCGCTATGATGGCTTAGAACACTTCACAAATATGCCATTTCTGGCGAGTCTGATTATGTCCGAGGAAGAAGAAAAGAAAGAAAAAGAAACACCAACCGCCCCTCCCAACATGGGAAATGATTGGGGTGGAGGTTTTGGTGCGGGTCGCACACGCCTTTTCGATAATCCTGATGAATTTGATATTTACTGTGACAGAGAACGCGGTATTAACTATATTTTTCATGCGCCTGAATTGAACTGCACCATTGATTTTCTGGAATATGACCACGAGACACAACGCATTACAGTTCACACAAATGACCGCCAACGCTTTGATTTAGGGACAAAAATACAATGGCTCGTCCGCCCCTATATCGCGAAAGAACAAAATTTATTCATCATTCGAACAAAAGATGGCGAAGCAATTGACGGATTCGAAGTTCCGCTGAAAATTAAAGAGCCGGAAATACAAAAAACTTTGAATTAAGTGAAAAAAAATCGGGCTTTTTAGTGAAAAGCATTGTACAATAAGAGCAAGTAAAAGAAATGAGACAATGAGTGAACATACAAGACAAAGTGGTGAAATTCCCAATAATGGTAACCTAACCGATTTTGTTTATGGTGTTGATGAAGGTAATAAACTTCACATTGAAGTTGCGGTAAAAGAAGATGGACGTTGTGCCGTGTTTCATAATAAACCGTTTAGAAATGATGTTGCTTGGCTTGAATTTGATTTAGACACTTACAAGCTGAATTTTGTTTTAGACTGTGGTGAGATGCGTAATGCGGGGGTTGACCTTACAAGGGATATGTCCAAATATATGCAAAATACTCATCAAATGTTAATGATTTTACTGGATGATGAAACAGGTGGTGCAAAAGAAGGCACTTATGTCCCCCTTATCCTCCACGGGAAATAAAAAAAGATCTACGCAATAGTAGGCAAAATAAATTGGTTGAATAATATAAAAGGAGTGTAAAATAATGAGCTTAACAGGAAAATTTGGAGCAACAGAAGCAACAGAACTTGCAGGTATATTTACCGCTGCGGATTTACGTGTGTCAGCAGAGCTGGACATAAATGGTCTAGTAGATCCAGTTGCTGAAGCCAGCTTCTCGAACGAAGGCCCTGTATTAGGTGGCATGAACATGTAATCCCCTAATATTCCTTACAGCATTTCAAAGATGGGCGATTTTGTCGCCTGTTTTTCTGTCTAAAGACACCCCACCAATAACGAAACCCAGCCCCCGATAAAACAGGTCAAGACATTAGGGGCGAGCGCCAAAACCACCTGCTCGCAAGCTCTTCAGATTCTCCTGTGCTGTAATTTCTGCCTGCGCATGCTTTTTATCCATTTCCTCTTCACCACCATACATCCACATTTTCCAAAAGGCGATCAATACGCCAATCAGAACCAGCGCAACCATTAAATATGGTGGTTTTTCCCGCTTATGATGCAGCCCTTCCGACATTAAAATCGGCTCATGACCTTCTGGATTTACGGGCGTTTTACGGCGAACAGTATTAAACTTCGCATCTTCCATAGGTTTTAAAGCGGGTTCGCGTGGCGGTTGTTCATCTGACATATTAGGCTCTCCTTATCCCAAGATTATCATAAACATAGATACACAATCTATACAGCAATAAAAAGATAATAAAACCCGTTCCCTTTTTCCCTGCATCCCGCTATAAGAAAGGCCATGAGCAAAAAATTAGAACACATCCGTAACTTCGCCATTATCGCGCATATCGATCATGGAAAATCCACCCTCGCTGATCGTTTAATCCAAACATGCGGCGGCTTGGAAGAGCGCGAAATGCAAGAGCAAGTGCTGGATAACATGGATATTGAGCGCGAGCGCGGTATCACCATCAAGGCGCAAACCGTGCGTCTGGAATATACGGCCAAAAACGGTATCGAATATCAGCTTAATTTAATGGACACACCGGGACATGTCGATTTTGCATATGAAGTATCACGCTCTCTCGCCTCTTGTGAGGGGTCAATTCTGGTAGTGGATGCATCGCAAGGTGTTGAAGCACAAACGCTGGCCAATGTTTATCAGGCGATAGATAATGAGCATGAGATTGTCTGCGCGATTAATAAAATCGACCTACCCGCCGCCGATGTTGAAAATGCGAAAAGACAAATTGAAGATGTAATCGGCCTTGATGCGAGTGATGCTGTACCCTGCTCCGGCAAGACCGGCGAAGGGATTGACGATCTGCTTGAGGCCATCATAACGACCCTGCCCCAGCCACATGAAGGCGATATTGAAAAGCCGACAAAGGCTCTGCTGGTTGATAGTTGGTATGATGTTTATCTGGGCGTTGTTGTGTTGGTGCGCGTCATTGACGGCACGCTGCGCAAGGGTCAGAAAATCCGCTTTATGAGCAACGGGGCAACCCGCGATATTGACCGCGTCGGTATCTTCACCCCGAAAAAAATTGAGCTGGAGGAACTAGGCCCCGGTGAAATGGGTTTTATCACCGCCAGCATCAAGGACATCAGCGAAACAAATGTTGGTGACACCATCACCGATGACCGCAAGCCCTGTGAAGTCGCCCTTAAAGGTTTCAAGCCAAGCGTACCGATGGTGTTTTGCTCGTTCTATCCTGCGGATGCCAGCGAATTTGAAAAGCTGCGCGATTCTTTGGGGCGTATCCGTTTGAACGATGCTTCGCTGCATTATGAGACGGAAAGCTCGCAAGCTCTAGGGCTTGGTTTTCGCTGCGGATTTTTGGGCTTATTGCACATGGAGATTATCCAAGAACGTCTGGAGCGCGAATTTGATCTCGACCTGATCCCAACCGCGCCCAGTGTGGTTTACCGTTTGAACATGAATAACGGCGATGTGGTCGAAATGTATAACCCTGTCGATATGCCCGATGTGGTTAAAATCGCCTCAATTGAGGAGCCGTGGATCAAGGCGACTATTCTTGTGCCTGATGAATATCTCGGCGGCCTGCTAAAGCTGTGTCAGGATCGACGCGGCGTACAAATTGACCTGACCTATGCGGGATCGCGCGCGATGCTGGTTTATCGCTTGCCGTTGAACGAGGTGGTGTTTGATTTCTATGACCGCCTGAAATCCCTGTCCAAAGGCTATGCCAGCTTTGATTATGAGCTGGATGGTTATGGCGAAAATGATCTGGTGAAGCTGGATATCCGCGTGAATGACGAGCCTGTCGACGCGCTGGCCATGATTGTGCATAGATCAAGTGCGGAGCTTCGCGGGCGCGGCCTGTGTGAGCGTCTAAAAACCCTGATCCCCCGCCAAATGTTTAAAATCGCCATTCAAGCGGCGATTGGCGGGAAAATAATCGCACGGGAAAATGTCTCCGCGATGCGCAAAGACGTAACCGCAAAATGTTACGGCGGTGATGTGTCGCGTAAGAAAAAGCTGCTGGATAAGCAGAAAAAGGGTAAAGCCAAAATGCGCCAATACGGCAACGTCAACATCCCCCAAAGCGCATTTATTGCGGCGCTTAAAATGGGCGATGATAAGTGATGGGGGCGTACGGTGGCATTATCCTGAAAACACTAAATGTCGCCTCTGCCATCCTTATCCCAATGCTATGTCTATTTCCATTATTATTCATGAAAAATAATGGAAATATAATATATTCTGCGGTTTTATTTACTTATTGTGCAAGTGCAATCCCACTTTATATATACTCTCTCAAAACAGGAAGAAGCTCTTCTTGGCTTTACATCGGATTAGGCACCTTCTTGGGCGCAACCTCTCTAACCATGATAACATTCATTACAGGGATTTTTAATAACACAAATATAACACAGGTTTGGAACGCCATAATATTTATAGTGCCTTTAGGAGCGTTCGCAGGCGCGCTATTCAGCTCATTTTTCTGGACATTTGTTTTTCACAAAAATATTATCATAAAAATTTTAATCATTATCAACTTCATCTTTTTTATATTCATGCCCCTCTTATTCTTAGTTTTTGATTAAGCTGTAAGGTCTCCTCACGCCCTTTTTACATTGATCTGTGTATTATCAACCTATACAAAAGAAAGCAGATGTTATTTACCCTAAAGAAACAAAGAGAAACGCAGATATGAAAATCGTACTCCTATTAATTACTCTTTTAACGCTGTCTTCTTGTGAGCATGCGGAGCGATACGGGGCAGATAAAACCGTAGAACTGTTGCAAATTTTAACACCTAAATAACAGGACATTCCCCTAATGCGATTTATCATTCTAATATGTGCGATATTTTCTTTATGTTCTTGCGGCTCTGCGGGGAAGCTGCTTGGCGGGGTTGCGCGGCTGCCTGTTCGAATCATAAAAAGTGGTGTTAATAGATATAATGATGATGGTGCAATACAAAATGCGCCCATCATATCGCCCAACGATATGACAAACCTTAATGATCTCAATTAAAAGAAAGAACTCCCGACCGCCAAAGGGAGTGTGTGTGGGGGATATCAGCGGCCAGGAGAGAAGTGGTTTATAGTCCCGTAAAAAAGCAAAAGCAATAAAAAATACACAATATGCTATATTATATTTGCATGGCTGGAGTGCTATTTTTGCAACCCTTGGTCATCCATATAATAAGATATAGCTTTCCTTGATATAATATTGCCCGTATAACAGGCTCACAAACGTTTTAGGATAAGAGGCGATTCATGAATTTCACACTCTGTAATGCCGCATTAGATGTTTTACAATGCGCCAACCCAATAAAAAAAGCATCAAGAACCAGAATACATATGCAAAACTGGCGCGATGGCACAATCACGCATATTGGTTTGGCGCCTGATATTCCTGCTCGCCCAGCCCGCCCAGACAAACCAGAGTTACGCCGCCCCAATAATATGCCCAAACGCCGTAAGGCCGGATCAGATAAATCAAAAATTGCGCTGCTTCATGCCATTGCACATATAGAGTTAAACGCAATTGATCTGGCATGGGATATCATGGCGCGATTTGCCCATTATTCAGACCAAAACCAAAGCCAAGACCAAACAAACAGCTTCACCCTGCCCCGCGCATTCTTTGATGACTGGATAAAAGTTGCAGATGACGAAGCCAAGCATTTCCTTATGTTGGTGGAGCGTTTAAACGACTTTGGCGCATCTTACGGTGATTTACCCGCCCATGACGGCCTATGGGAATCCAGCCAAAAAACCGCCCATGACTTCGCCGCCCGCCTTGCGATTGTACCAATGGTGTTAGAGGCGCGTGGTCTTGATGTCACGCCAAACATGATCGTAATGATGAACAAGCAAAATGACGATAAAACGGCGAATATGCTGCAAATCATTCATGATGATGAAGTGACACATGTACGCGCAGGCACACGTTGGTTCGAAAGCTGGTGCGATTATCATGATTTAAATATTGAAGAGAAATGGCAAGATTTAGTCAGAACATATTTCGGAACGCCTCTGAAACGTCCGTTCAATCATCCCTCACGCGCAGAAGCAGGCATGATACGCGATTGGTATGAGCCCCTAGCTGATATAAGTGCGGATATAATATTGACAGAAGAAACCACTCCACAAGACTAAAATCCTTGCACTCCAACACGCAGGCTGCTTAGATAGTCCTTATGAGCAGAAAAATCAAAGAAAAACGAAAAAAAACGCACCGCAACGATGGCGATCTAAGCCGTATTGATGACAGGAAGTTCGGCAAAAAGTTGGATGCCTTAATCGCCGAGTCAGAGGAAATGCGCCTCAACCGTATGAAGCAACACCGCACACGTAGCTTCATTACAATGAATCTCAATATCCTATCCGTTCTATTAGGGGTTGCGGGGTTTGGCTGGTTCTTTTTAATGGAGGCTGTCCTACTACCCGCTTTCTTATGCTTGATTTTATCGCTTATCCCGCCGATATTCTTACATTTTTGGGCGAGCAGCCCCCTTAAAGCCTATGTTCGGGAGCATAAAACGGTTTTCATGCCAAAACTGGCTAAAACGCTTAATGGACTGAAATTTCATCCTGAACGCGGCGTCAGCGCAAAAATCATCGAAAAGCTGGCCGTTATTCCCGCGCATGACACATATAAGGCCGAAGATTGCTTTATGGGGACATATAAAGGAGTGAAAGTTATTTTCTCCGAAGCGCGCCTTTATTCCAAAAGCCGTAAAAATGACCCGATTTTCGATGGCATATTTGTCCTGCTGGAAACACCAGAAGAGGTTATAGACGGGCATACTATTATCACCGCGAATAGTAAAATGGTTAAGGCCTATTCAAAGACACGCTGGAAAACAATGAAAGAAGTTCATATCAGTGTATCTGATCCTGAATGGGATAAGTTCGATATCTATTCAACAAAGCCCGAAACCGCGGAACTGATTGTTGGTGATCGCTTGCTGAAAGAACTATCAGAAGCATCTGAGGTTTTCGATGATTCTCCGCTGACTGCTGTTTTATTCGGTAAGAAATACGTCTTCATGATGATCCCTTACGAACCCGATATGTTCGAAGCATCAGACCTGTTCGTGCCAGTAACAACAAAAACGCAAGCCATGCAATGTAAAAAAGAGATTGAGCAGCTGTTAGAAATTATCGATGTTTTTGATCTTTATGAACCTCTAAAATCCAGATGAATACTTATGTATGATCATAAAAAATACACAACACACACAAAACAGTTAGGGCTTTCTCTTATCCCTTAAATGTAGTATTTTATTAACCACTGCGTTGCTATACTTCCGTACAGTACACAACACAAATAGAGAGCGCCATGTCGAAGAAAATAGAAAATAGTATATTACAGCCTGAACAAGAAGAAATTTATAAAACTGTCGATACCGTCAATATTCAATTATCAACTCTTGAAACATTTATAGCACGTCGCTTTGATGAAATTTCGATGGAAATCAATGCAACGGCGCAACAGGCTGACATGGCCGAAGATGGTATAACGCAACGTTTCTCCGAGATTTTAGAACTATTGGGCGCCATTAATTATAAGGGCTCTGGAACATCCGCCGCCAATACGGGCGTTGAATTAGAAGCGGTCATTGAAGATACGGAAAATGCTGCTAATCATATCTTGGATGCGGCAGATCGTATTGTCGAATATGTCAGCGATAAAAAAGATTGGAATGATGAAAAAGTCAGAGATGATATTCGTGAACGAATCAAAAATGATATTCAGGAAATTCTAATGGCTTGCACTTTTCAGGATCTCACTGGACAACGCATACGCAATACACTGAACAATCTGCATGATATCGAAGCACGCCTTAGCTCCACCTTCCGACGTTTGGGCATTGAGGTCGAACCAAACAAAGATGCTATTGAAGGAAAAATACATAAAGCCGCCAATCAGGATGAAGTCGACGCAATGTTTAGCGGTTCAGGAGATAGCAGTCCAAGCTCGCAAGATGACATAGATTCGATGTTTGATTAACAAATCAGACCTCTCCCCCCTTATAAATACCCCTATAAACGAAATTAAAAGCGCAGAAATTTTTCTGTGCTTTTTTATGTTGCCCTCAAAGCAAGCCAAAGTACCAACGGCAAAAAACACCAAACCTCTATAAAATAAGAGCTTAATCCATATACATAAAATTTTATACAAATACAGACCAAATAAAAGACAAAGTAAAACTATGAATTACTTCGAATTTTATCAATAATTAAACTCGTATTTACTTGCCTCGACTAGTATCGAACTAACAGAGAGGCAATATATTATGAGTTATACAGTTAATCAGAGCAGCCAGCGCCAAGCTATAATGGGAACCATTATGAGCTTGATGCAAGATTTGCAAAAATTGGCACCCCACCCTGATTCACCTCAAAATAATGGCCCTCTATTCATCAAAAGCGATCCTAACTTCAAAGCAGCCAACGATCACGATGGTATGTTGGGGAGTATGATACTGGAGAGCGTTCTGGGAACAGCCTTCATGGATGCGGTGTCCGAAACATTTGGAGACTGTGCCCAGAACTTTGATGCTGCAAGCGCAATAGAGTGTTACAGCGAATATATCACCGATATAGAAGGTAACGCGCAAAAGACCGCAGCACATGGTCAAGGCACGCTTGCCCGCCTATCAGGCAAGTCCATCTCTTCCAGCTTTAATATGCGCGGAACAATCAGCACCGAAATGCAAAGTTTTATGGATGATATGCCAACGCGCATGAAAACCGAACGTAGCTTAGCATATTGTGCGAAACAGCTTGAA
This sequence comes from Alphaproteobacteria bacterium, assembly GCA_002401965.1. Taxonomy (GTDB): domain Bacteria; phylum Pseudomonadota; class Alphaproteobacteria; order Micavibrionales; family Micavibrionaceae; genus UBA1672. The sequence goes on along the minus strand of NVUR01000023.1, from coordinate 20,954 downwards.
ATGATTGACACACAAAGACCTGAATATAAAGTACCAGCACCACGCTTTGCTGCTTAAAATAAACAACAGCACACGGTACATATCTACATTCCGATTTTTCACAAAAAAACAGCTGGAACTTTCACGGATTTATTCTAATATGCTAAAACAACTGACGTATTACTCCGTCGGCGGCATATAAACTGGATTAATCAATGAATATAGACACATCACTGCTTCGTGAAAAATTTCTGATTCAGGAAAAAACAACACATCAGGGCGATAATGCACTGAAAATCAACTGCCCCAGCACCCGTATGCCGATAAACCTGCAATCTGGTGCATTACCGAAAGAAACTTATATTATACGCAGCTATAACATGCATAGCGGCACACGGATGGTTGCCAAAATAATTCACGATTATGAGAAAAACGGCCCGATTATGAGCCGCGCAATCGCCCTGGACTGGGCAGAGCTTTGGGATACGTCACTCAGCACCTATGAACGGCGTCACAATAAAAACAGATGGATTGCGATATACAATAAAGGCACACTCATCTTCTCTGCGGGGGATCACCACTCCTTTTTGGATGTCATCGAAAAATGCGATGCTCTGAATAACGGGGATTACGAAAAATCTATAAAAATGGCAGAAAAAGCCTTTCTCCAAGCCGGTAAAGACACCAAGATTACATGCGACAGTACCGTCGCTTTGGTCTCTATCTTGGGGAAGAAAGATGGGCGTTGCTCTATGGTACTTCGCGGCCCCAGCAAAACAACGACCTTCAATTACTCTCTCAAACCACTGGATAAAACCGAACAAATCAATGTACCCCAAGGTCTTAGTACCGCCGCAGATTTTCTGGAGGGGGTACAGCTTGCCTATATGATTGGATTAAATACTGAAAAGCTGAATAAAGGGATTATCTTGAAATACTCTGATGAAGAGAAACAAATGGTCAAAGCAAGAGAACGGCTTAAAGAACTGGAAGCACAAATAGACAGTATGGAGAGCAGATATAAGGTTCGCTATCGCCCTGAACGTCCGAATTTTGAAATTCTTATCGCCGAAACAGAGAAATACGCGAAAGACACCATGCTCACCGATGATGATAACGAATCTTACATTGATTAACGTCCGCTCTTATTAAGCTGCGGCAAGGCCACGAAGGACATAATGCAATATCCCACCATTACGGTAATATTCCAGTTCATCCAACGTGTCAATACGGCAGAGCAATGTGACAGTCTGCTCTGACCCATCAACATAGTGAACCGTCATTTCAATATCTTTCTGTGGCTTCAAATCATCTGCAATACCAACAATATCAAAGGTCTCATCCCCGCGCAAATTAAGTGTTTTACGGCTGTTACCGTTCTTAAATTGCAACGGGATAACGCCCATGCCGATCAAGTTTGATCTGTGAATACGCTCAAAACTCTCTGCGACAACAGCCTTCACACCAAGTAATCTTGTGCCTTTCGCCGCCCAGTCCCGTGAAGACCCCGTGCCATATTCCGCGCCTGCAATAACCACCAAAGGCTGCCCCTCGGCTTGATAACGCATAGAGGCGTCATAGATGCTCATCTGTTCACCTGATGGGATATGCTTGGTTATACCACCTTCCGTGCCGGGAATCATTTCGTTCTTAATACGAATATTGGCGAATGTACCACGCGTCATCACCTGATCGTTCCCACGGCGCGAGCCGTAGGAGTTAAAATCAACACTACGCACTTGATGGTCATTCAGATAATCGCCCGCTGGCGCATCCGATTTAATCGCGCCCGCAGGGGAAATATGATCCGTGGTGACCGAATCACCCAGCATCACAAGCAAATGTGCGCCTTTAATATCTTGCGTATCTGCCGGTTCTGCTGCCATTCCCGTGAAAAACGGAGGGTTACGCACATAAGTAGAGCTTTCCTGCCAATCATAAGTCTCACTGGCCTGCGCCCCGCCAATGGCTTGCCATTCTTTGGGGCCTTTAAATACATCGCTGTAACGCTCAGTAAACATTTCGGGCGTTAAACACTGTGCCACCGTATCCGCGATTTCCTTATTTGTCGGCCAGATATCCTTCATATAGACATCATTGCCATCTTTATCCTGCCCCAACGGGTCATTATACAGATCCACCCGCATCGTTCCCGCCAATGCATACGCCACAACCAATGGCGGAGAAGCCAGATAGTTTGATTTCACATGCGGGGATATGCGTCCCTCGAAATTTCTATTGCCTGAAAGAACAGCCGTGACATTCATATCACCCTGCTCTACTGCGGCGGCAATCGGCTCAGCCAGTGGCCCCGAATTCCCGATACAGGTCGTACAGCCATAACCAACCGTATGAAAACCCAGCGCATCCAGATCTTTATCCAGCCCCGCTTTCTCAAGATATTCTGTAACCACTTGCGATCCAGGGGCAAGTGATGTCTTCACCCACGGCTTAACCGTTAAACCCAGCGCATGTGCTTTACGTGCCAACAATCCCGCACCCACCATAACGGCGGGGTTAGATGTATTAGTACAGCTGGTAATCGCGGCGATCACAACATCACCATTATCCAATGTATAATCCGTACCTTCGACAGGCAAAGACGTTGTCTCAGGCTCTAATTCCGCAAAGGCAGAGACCGCATCAGACAGTAAAATACGATCTTGTGGACGTTTGGGCCCCGAAATGGCAGGAACGATCTCACCCATATCCAGTTCCATTGTTGTGGTAAATTCAGGATCAGGCGTATTCGCATCGCGCCACATACCCTGCGCCTTGGCATACGCCTCAACCACTTTCACGCGGTGCGGATCACGCCCTGTAAAGGCAAGGTAATCCAGTGTTTCCTGATCTATCGGGAAAAACCCACAGGTTGCGCCATATTCAGGTGCCATATTGGCAATTGTTGCCTGATCGGCCAAGGTCAAATTATCCAGACCGGGGCCATAAAACTCAACAAACTTACCAACCACGCCAAGCCCGCGCAGCATCTCAACAACACGTAAGACAAGATCAGTTGCGGTTGTACCCTCTTTCATTTCACCTGTCAGTTTAAAGCCGACGACTTCGGGGATTAACATTGATACGGGTTGCCCCAGCATCGCGGCTTCCGCCTCAATCCCACCAACACCCCAACCAAGAACAGCCAAACCGTTTACCATCGTTGTATGTGAATCCGTTCCGACCAAAGTATCAGGGTAAATCACGGTGCGCGCAGGATCAGAATCATCTTTATCCATCCAAACAGTTTGTGCCAGATACTCGACATTTACCTGATGGCAAATTCCCGTACCTGGTGGAACGACACGGAAATTATCAAACGCACCCTGCCCCCATTTTAGAAACTCGTAACGCTCTCCATTACGTTCGAACTCACGCTTAACATTGGCTTTGAATGCTTTGGGGGAACCAAATTCATCCACCATCACTGAATGGTCAATCACCAAATCAACAGGGACAAGCGGGTTAATCTTTTGTGCATCACCACCAAGGGCAACCATTGCTTCGCGCATTGCGGCCAAATCAACAACGGCAGGAACGCCTGTGAAGTCTTGCATCAATACACGTGCGGGACGATAGGCGATTTCATGGCTGGATTTTTTCCGCGCCAACCATTCCTGCAATGCCTTAACATCCGCAACCGTCACCGATTGACCATCTTCAAAGCGTAACAAATTCTCTAATAAAACTTTAAGTGTATAAGGCAAGCGTGACACATCACCAATTTCTTTCGCCGCCGCATCTAAAGAAAAATAATCATACTCTTTGCCCTCCACGGTTAAAGTCTGGCGAGTATTTAGGGAATCATGGCCTGTGCGTGTCATCGAGGAACCTCGTTTAAAAAAGTTAAAAAGCAGAAAACGCAGTGATTACTACGTTGAGTAGTCTACATCATTACGCGAAATAGATTAACAAGGAATTTAAAAATATGCCTATTCATAGCTTATGATGTTTGAAACAGGTCGCATAATACCCCTCAAAAAAGTTTTCAACAGAATGAAATTCATATATTTCAACAACTTAACAATCGGTAGCAAATAGGCATGATATCTCCTTTTTTTTGCCACATTTAAGGGGGATACTGTAATTAGATAAGTTGAGATCCTCATATAGAAGTGAATTCACACACAAAGATTTTATTTCTCCTCAAAATATCAAATTTGCTTACTTACTTTATTCATACCGCTGCCTCTTACCAAGGCAGCGGTTTTGATTCTGGGATAGATTTCCATGCAAGAAAAATCCCCCAACACACATTTCATTGCTGATTTTATATCAATAACGCGCTAGACTTGCCCTCCCAAGATCATAAGGAGATGCATGATGCCACAAGAGAAAAAAAGAAGAACATCCGTGGTTCAGGCTGGAATCGGTACAGACAAGGCTTATAAGGCGGTAATATCGCCCCTGTATATGTCATCCACCTTTGAAATTGCTGGCATAGACCAACGCTCCACATACGAATATTCACGCACCCGCAACCCAACCCGTGATGAACTGGTGAATGCAATAAGCACATTGGAACATGGCATTGGCGGATGTGTAACCGCGTCAGGAATGGCGGCATTAACCCTGATTATTCATCTGTTAAACCCTGATGACTTAATCATTGCGCCGTTTGATTGTTACGGCAGATCATATCGCCTGCTCTGCGCGTTGTCGGAGAAAGGGCATTTCAAACTGGAATTTATCGATCAATACGACCCCGCCACCGTAGAAGAAGCCTTTAAAGCTAAGCCGAAAATGATGCTGATCGAAAGCCCCAGCAACCCCGTTATGCGTACGGCGGACATCGCCCATATCACCAAATGCGCGAAGGCTTGCGGCACGATTGTTGCGGTTGATAATACGTTCCTCTCCCCCATGTTACAGCAGCCCTTAAAATTAGGCGCGGATATTGTGTTTCATTCCACTACCAAGTTTTTGAACGGACACAGCGATGTTGTCGGTGGATGCGTTGTGACATCGGACAAAGACATCCTCACCGATCTGGAGTTTTGGGCAAATTCTCTGGGCTTAATCGGCGCACCATTCGACAGTTACATGACCCTGCGCGGTATGCGTACGCTGGAGCTGCGTATTCATCGCGCACAGGAAAACGCACAAATTATCGCCGAACTTCTGGATCAACACGATAAGGTCGACACCGTATATTACCCCGGTCTGCCCGCGCATCCGGGACATGAAGTTGCCAAACGTCAGCAAGATGGCTTTGGCGCGATGCTCAGCTTTGAGATAAAAGGTGCGAAGCAAAACACCATTGATTTTGTCGATCATCTGGAAATATTCCGTCTTGCCCAATCTTTGGGCGGCACAGAAAGCCTGATTAACCACCCCGCCTCCATGACTCATGTGTCTATGGGCGAAGAAGCCCGCGCCAAAGCCGGCGTTACCGATCAATTGCTACGTTTATCCGTTGGGGTGGAGCATATTGACGACTTATGCGATGACTTGACCCAAGCCCTCAACAAAACAGGATAGAGCATAATCTATGAATAAGTTCATATACATACTTCCAATTCTGATCTTAGGGTGGCTGGGTTTTCTTCATCTTTCAAAGCCTGTGGAAAAGGAAAGAGATACACAAATAATCTCCATGAAAATGCCTGATTTCTCACTTCAGGAAATATCAGTAGCCTATGGAAAAACTGGCGCGATGATAACATCAGACGACCTGCCCCATAAAGTCATGATGATTAACTTATTCGCAAGCTGGTGCCCGACCTGCATTAAAGAGCATAAGCACCTAGTCACTTTGGCCAAAGAACATAACCTTACGATTTACGGAATTGCCTATAATGATACGGAAAAAGGCTTGGTTAAATTTTTTAAACATCGCCAAAACCCATATAAGAAAATCCTAATTCCTCCAACAATATATAACTTTAATGAATGGGATATACGCGGCACGCCAGAAAGTTTCCTTGTTGATGCAAACGGCGTGATACGATACCGCCATAGAGGCGCGATCACAGATCAACATATTGATGAAATTATCCTGCCCATTATCAAAAAGATATCACAATGACCCCCATCATCATTTACATCGTACTTAGCGGTATTATAACGCTGTTCCTTATTGCACCGATCAGACAGAGCCGTCCGCGCACATGCTATACCCTTATGCTACTCATCCCTGTAGCAACACTTTTTGGTGCGTTGGCCGCATTCCCCCCCGTCTCCAACACGTCCCTGCCCCGCAATACTGCCGTCACCATTCCCGAACAAGCGGAAACATATATAAAACAAGGAGATTTCCCTCTTGCTATTCAAATGTTGACACAGCACCTTAAAGAAAAAGGGCGAAACAAGGACATATCATTGCAATTAGGTCGCGCATATTTTGCGAAAGGTCTTCTCCACGCCGAACATAACGAAAACAATGCTGCATTGAAAAACTTGAGACAAGCCCAAAAGGTTTCTCCAAAAGATGCGCCCTATCTAAACGCCCTACAGGGTTTCATCGTTCGAATTGAAGATAGAGCGACAAAAAACTGAACGCCCGAACGCCCTAAAACCGAATAATAATATACTTTACAAAATATAATGCTCACTCGGGCTAACCTCACTTTGATTAAATTGTACGATAACTTGTGTTTCCGCGACTTTTGCGAAGGCTTCCACCAATATATTGGCTGGCATAAAAGCCGCTTGCGCGCGCATATAACCCGCAGGATCGCCACAATCATAAAACTTTGCATCATTCAACGGCGTCACGCCCACGCCACCATCATGTGCGTAATGCCTGACAATTGCGCTTAAAGACACTTCTTTCAGACCCGTCTTATCACAACTCTCAACAACGTCGGCAAAATCAGCATCAAAAATATAACGTCCACATGTCGCATTTTGAGAAACAGGGGATTCATCTTCAGGCTTAATCTGGATCGTATTGGTTATATGTGTCCCATCATCCAAAGTCTGTGTCTTCACAAAAGTAACATTATTGGGATTTTCAACGTCAAGACTTGCCAAACGCGCCCCAACGATGGTCATCCCAGTTTTTTCAAAGCTCAAAATCATCTGTTTTAAAACTGGCGTACTATCCACCATAAGGTCATCAGGTAAGATAACGCCAAATGCACCGATATCCCGCTCTTTCACCAATTTTGCAATGGTTGAGGCGGGGCCTTCCTTGTCATAAATCGGGACGACTTCGATATCTATAGTATCTTTACGGTTTTCCATTAAATGATCGCGACCATTTTGAAGCATAATCTTATCTCTGCCCTCATGCCCGTAAAACTGTTTTCGAAATAAATCGACATCATCGGGGCGACAGGGAATGATAACTTTGCGAACGCCTGATGCCCGTGCTTCATCAACCGCATGTACTATCAGGGGCTTATCCCCGACAGGTAACAATGCCTTTGGTACGGCTTTCGTTGTTTCCCCCATCCGCGTGCCATAACCGCCAACAGGAATTACAACTGTATCAATATATGTGTTCGTCATGTCTTTGCTCATTTTCTATCATGTTTATGATTACGCCTCTCCACAGGCATAAAAAAAGCCCCATAAAATATGGGACTCTGGATGGATTAATAATTTGGAATAAAATACAGGGCATATATCGCCCATGACGGACCGAAAGCGGGTTTTCCCCTCGCCTTCCCGTCATATAAACGGATAAGACCAGACCTGTCCAAAAGTCCAGAATAGTGGACATATTTATTTGTGAAGCTATCTCGCTGTGTCTCACGATTTTATATTTCTCTTAACTCTAGTGCAGTGTCTATTTCATGTAGCATATGAAACGTCGATAAGTCCAGAACAATAGACATATTTGTGAAAAATAAATAACGTGGTTACTATAATGCTCCAAACCTTACTTAACCCAGTAAGATTTCAGGCTCATCCGATGTGAATCTTTCTGCGCCCGCATCAATAGCGGCACGCGCATCTTGTGCTGTATTCACCTTAAATGCATTAAGGCGATATCCCGCATCATGAACAGCTTTCCCGAACTTTCCGATCAGGCATTCATCATCAACGATCCCACCGTAAAAATGGATATATACGGGATTAACCTCTTTGGCTGCGCTTTCCCAATCATTGGCCAAATGCGTATGGATAAGCAAACCCGTATCAAGCGTCCCTTCAGAAAAACGATCAATCGCAATAAGACATTCGGGCGAAAAACTGGTGATAAGGGGGGCATTATCATCGGTAAAGGAATGTTGTTTCAAACCATCAATAACGGTCTTTGCAAGCGTGATTTCTGTACCTGCCTCACCTTTTAACTCAATCTGCGTGCGGATATTATGCTCTTTACAAAAGGAAACAACATCTTCGAACAAGGGAATAGAATGCACTTCATCCGTTCCCTTAAAATATTGTGCAACATTAACGTTTAACAAATCATCCAGATTGCTTTCAGATATCTTTATGGATTGCCCCGAACATTCGGATAAATCATCCGCATTGGCAATGACCAAATGATTATCTGCGGTTAAACGAACATCAAACTCAACCCATTTAAGGTCAAGATCCGCCGCTTTTTCCAGCGCCGCCATCGTACTGCCTGGGGCAGAGTTCCCTGCGCCTCTATGCCCTACTATGTAATGTCGAACATCATTATCAGCCATATTTTAACTTACTCACTCAAAGCCATCTCTCGTGAGGGGCTAATTTGTTATTAGCGTATTTACGCAAATTAAGTCAATAAAAATAATATTACGGTGTATGAAGGAATATATCGGGGATATCACAGGTAAATTTTTCACAGCCAAGCGCGATAGCTCGCCTTGCCGTTTCAGGGTGATTTAGGTGAAATCCATTGATTTTATATCCGCAATCTAAAACCTCTTTCGCCAAATCCTTTTTAAGATATAAGGCATGAAGATGAATAAAATCACAAGCCGAAGCCCGCGCCAATTCTTGCCATTTCGTTGTTTCTTCAACCTTTACCAAAACCCCTGTTTTATAGGGATGCTTTGATATATCCTTCAACGCCTTAAGGCACGCAGGCACAAAGCTGGTCACAAGGGGAAGGTCATCATCAGATGCCCCATCATAAAAGCACGTAAGAATTTCACTAGCAATTTTAACCAACAGATCCTCTTCACCTGTATTAGGCTTTAATTCAACCTGACAATGCAAACCAAGAGACCTTGCCCGCGTTAAATATTCTTCTAATGTCGGGATTTTTTCATCCATATCGTTCAGCGCGTAATGCTGTGCAATGTTTATGTCTTTGATATCGGCATAATTTGATTGCGATATCAGCCGATCTACATGCGCGCACCGCATTAAACTGTCATCATGTGATATAATGGCGATATTATCTTTTGTTAAACGCACATCAAACTCAACATGTGTTAAGCCTAAATCATGTGCAACCCGCAACGCAATAAATGTATTTTCAGGGGCAAGAACCCCCGCGCCTCTATGACCAATAATGCGATTTTTCATCTCTCGCTTCACTCCTACGTCAGGTTCAAATAATATACCTTAATTTATATATATACACCCATACTGCTATTTACAACGCACCATCACGCGCCTTGAATACTGGCTGTGCCATTGTTTGAAATTCCTTTTTTATTGTATGTTTCCGTAAATAAATTTATAACTTATAAAAATGGGAAAATAACAAAAATGACAACTGATAATATAGAGGCAGAACCAGAACAAAAACAGGACGGGATCTTATCTCGGATATTTAATAAGATCACCGCCCTAGTTCAGGGGCTAAATAAAGAATTAAGAGGAAATATAGAAGAAGCCCACACCGAACAACAAAAAGAGCTGGGCAATACAGCATCTTGGCAAGAGGAAAGCAAAGATAGGGCAGCACAATTTAGATTTGGTAATATAGAAGCTTTGCGATTAGAAAGTATAGATAGAACAGTGCAATTTGTATTGAGTAATTCTGAAAACCTAACACCTGAGTGTATAGAGAAAAATGCAATTGAAATTCTTCAACTTCACCATAAGCTTAAAACAGGCTTTTTTGATAACGGTAATATAACAGCAGAAGAAATAATTCAAAAAGTTGAAGAAAAATTAGAGCAAACCACACCCCAAAATGATCATACATTAACTATCTAGTACTTTATCCAGTTTAAAGACTATAATAGGAAATAGGATCTAATTAAAAAACTCTCTATGAAAATTTCTGCACCAGACAGCCTAACGCACTAAATCTGAATAGAGCTTTTCTTTTTTCTTTGCAAAGCTCGGGCATTTATCATCAACACTGTTATATTCTTCCAGACTATCAACCTCGCGTTGACGTTCTTGACGGTCAATGTTCATTTTTTGGTTTTCCAACATCAGAATTTGCTCTACAACGCGCTGCATCTTGCGCGACACCTCTTTGATGCGGTGCGCCTCTATCGGCGCGGCAGAAAACCCACGCGATGTCAAAGCCTTAACCAGCTTACCACCCATTAATTTTGCATATTTATTAACGATTTGACGATCAACCCGCACATGCTTTAATTCATGCCCCAAGATCGCTTTACGCATACATTTATCCTTATACAGTTCCTTCGCGATGACAATTGTCGGATCAATATGCAGTTTCACCGTGATTTCCTTATACCAAAGACAGACAAAGCCGTATTTTTTATCAATGTGATGACCAAATTTTATACCATGCTCCAGCTGAACCGTCCCCTTCATGAAGCCCTGCGTTACCGTTGTTCCATGAAAACCATAAGGATCAACCGTATCCGTACTGTAATTCTGAATTTCTTTTAAGGTCTGACTATAATCATATTCAACCTTTTCACTGCGCGGAACAATATTGATTTTCGTTGGCGGATGCGCGGGGCATACCGCGACATTCCCCGCAAGGATCAAGACCGATAATACAGTAAGTGGATCAATTACAAACATAAAAAACTTAAACCTATCCCTAAATCATTTACTTTAGATATAAAACCTATATAAAAAGTAAAAACAACTGTAAATCATAAGGGATTATTATGTTTCTTTTCTGGATTATTTCATTTCTGGCCAAATTATACATTCTCGTTATCATTGCACAAGTCGCGATGAGCTGGCTAATCGCCTTTGATATTGTTAACGCCGATAACGATGCGGCGGTCAGGCTGACGACATTGCTGAAAAAGCTAACCGATCCTGTTTTTACGCCGTTAAGAAAATACATTCCACCAATGGGCGGCATGGATTTCACGCCGTTAATTGTTATTCTCAGCCTGCAATTCATACCATATTTATTGATATCCCTTTTCTTCCTGTAACCTGATTAGGTAACCTTACAATGGCACATATTATTGACGGAAAATCCATCTCTAACGCGTTAAAAGAAGAGCTGGCGCAACACGTCGCCGCAATGGATCATAAACCAGGCTTAGCCGTTATTTTAGTGGGTGAAGACCCTGCCTCAAATGTCTATGTGAATAATAAGATTAAGGCCTGTGAGAAAACTGGCATCCGCAGTATAGAACACCGCCTGCCCGCAGACACAACAGACCAAGCGATTGAAACGCTTATAACCCGCCTGAATGACGATAATGATGTTGATGGTATATTGCTGCAACTGCCCTTGCCCAAACACCTCGACAGTGATCGTCTGGTACAGTTGATCTGCGCCGCAAAGGATGTGGATGGTCTGAACTTGCTGAACGCTGGTGCATTGGTTGCAGGGGTTGATGGTATGGTACCTTGCACACCACAAGGCAGTATGATCCTGATTAAAAGTGTCCTAAAGGACTTAAATGGCCTGAACGCCGTTGTGATCGGGCGATCATTACTGTTCGGCAAGCCAATGGCGCAACTGTTGCTACAGGAAAATTGCACCGTCACAATGGCACATTCCCGTACGAAAAATATAGAGGACGTCTGCCGCAACGCTGATATTCTTGTTGCCGCCGTTGGGCGTGAGAAAATGGTGAAAGCAGATTGGATAAAACCTGGCGCATGTGTTATTGATGTCGGGATTAACCGCATGGAAAATGGAAAATTATGCGGTGATATTGATTTTGATGCTGCCCTTGATATTGCAGGTGCAATCACCCCTGTACCAGGCGGCGTTGGCCCAATGACCATTGCGTGCCTATTGGCCAATACGATCAAGGCAAGAAAACAGCAATCTTAAAGCACAGGACAATAACAAAGCACGTAGCCCATTTAAACATTATACGCTCGCGACGTCGCAAAAATGTCATGCATTAAATGCAAATTACTATATCAATAAACCATCATAGCAAATGATCTATAAACCACAATTTCCTTGAGCTTCGTTTGTTTAACCAAACTATTATTATAGAATGTTAAATTTTCTTGCGGGCTTCCAATAATAATTTCAGGATAATAGACTTCAAATATATCCGAATGATTAAAAACATGAAATAAGTGCTTTTCATTAGAATCAATCCAACTCCGAAGACTAATTAAAAAGGTTCTAACCGTAATCTTATTTTGTCTAAATGCCGTACGCACCGGCGCTGGTACAAGTTGATCTCCATCAATAATGTCTTCAATCTCAAGAACTTCCTGCTCCAGTTCTTCTTTCCAATACTCAGAAATAACACGCGCCTTGCGAATATTGATAATTTGATCTTTTAAATATTCCTCATTCGAAAAAATTTCCAAATTCCCGATACGCGACATATAACGGCGGATCTCATAACCGTAATGATCGAACTCCGGTGGTATATCTTTCTGAATCCCATGAATTAAGCGATCTACACGCTCATCTATACTGGAGAAAGGACTGCGTTTTTGAAACTCAACTTCCCCCATATTAGGCTCTGTCGGCTCTATACTATCACTATCAATAATCACCGATGTCGACAGCAATTCCGGCATATAGATTTCAGCATATCCAGTATCCCCAAATTCCCGTGCAAATGCACTTTGGGGCATACATAAGACAATAATGGCAAAAACAGACACTAAGATAGACATAATAAGAAAAACCCTATTCAAATAGAAACGCAACAACCACGCACACAAGGTGAACTTTAATATATTTTTCAAACAAATACCAGCGATAGCTTACATAGAAGGTTTTGTATTCCAGTAAATAACATCACGCATAGGCTTTATATTTTTATCATCACTGCGCTTATACACATAAATCCCAAGAACAGACAGGCCGACAGCCCATATTGCACTAAGATTGCCCATCGCTGCCATCACAATGCCCGCCTTGTCCGTATCAAATATAATAACATAGGCAATGCCAAACATTTGCGCTGCCCACGTCAATGCCATCAAATAACCAAAAGTCGGGCGCATCCGGCGAACATACTGGTCTTCTGATGCAATCTCCGCGCGCAGGGACTTATTTATTTCTGCCAGATTTTCTTGATAATTCTCAATCTCCAACGCGGCCATTTCCTCACTATGACGATTGGCTTCGGCCAATTGTTCGGACGTGATTTGTCCGCTTTTCAAGGCGGCCTCCACCTGACCAAGGGCATGCGCCGCCGTCTTTGCCGCAGGGTGATCTAAAATACCCAGCGCACCGCTAACAATCGCCATTAATACAGGCAAACCCACCTGCGATATAAATGCTGATAACATGATTATACCTCCACTAAGTTATAAAATTTATGTGCGCCAATAACGAAGGATGGCGTTTTCCCCTTTGCCCAATAAGGCACAATCGACGAGGCATGATAATGCGTTGCGCCGCCTGTCACATCGTCAATCACCCCTGCCAGCGCACGACGTGCCACCCGCAAAGCCGTGGCAAAATAGAGGTCTTTTTCATCAACAGACTGTAATTTCCGAAAATTCGGATCACTACGATTCCAACAGCTGAACTGATACGGTTTTTGGCATATTTGAATAATATCATTCCCCCACCAGAATTTGCCCTTTTTCTGCGCGACAACCGCACGGTTAAGAATAACATTCGCGACTGCTTTCATGCCTTCTGCACCCTCACCACGTGCTTCCCCCCACAAGGTGCGCGCCAATACATCCACTGTGATCCCATCATAAAATTCCTGCATGGTTTGTTCCCCCTTGGTGGCTGCGCCAGATTGACACAACATATCCACGGCAATCAGCCTTGGTTTTTTACACATTATAAATCTCCTTTAAATTTAAAATCACCCCTTCAGGCACAAAAAAAAGCCCCGAAAATCGGAGCTTTATAAAAATATCAATTCATAGATGGATGCGACCTAAGCCTCAAAAATACATTCCATCCTGTTCCCTTTTGAATCATGACTAATATTAAGGATTTCCGCCTTAAATTCATCTGACCAACTTTTATTTTCAACCATTTTTAACGCAACTATATAATCCAGTTTTTCCTCAGGCCTCACCAAAATAAATAGCGACCTTAGCCCTGATTCTTCCCATCCATCAAAAGCACTAATTTCACGATCACCATCTAAAATCACAGAATGTGGATATCCCGCATCACCAAGGAAATCATGATACACTCTGCAATCAGAGAAAAATTCACTCACTTCAAGTGCCTGAAGAGCGTTCAGCGTATTCCCGCTCTCCTCTACACCTTTCAAACACTGACCAACATGAACAATAGAATTCATTACAAACGCCTCTGCATTATTAAGTACCGAGAAAGGCAAAGCATCTGGGCGTGCCACATCCATTATGTCTACAAACTTTTGAGAAAGCAGAGCAGAGGACTCCTTAACACTTTTAAGTAAGACAGAAGGCTCTTCATGTGCAACTTTCGTATACATATCGCCTATATTTACTTTTTCTTTCCCCCATGTAAGCATCTGCATTCACCTAATTGTTTGTACCACTTTGGCTGTTCTATACTTTAATGGACAACAATGTCAAGATTTACCATAAATTCACAATATGCGCTTACCCTTTAACTCCGCCGTTTTGATGACCGTCTTTTCCAGCTTTGCTTCAATACGTAAGAGATGCTCAATAATACGACCTTCCACACTGCGTAGATCCTTTTGCGAAGCATAATTCTTCGCCACCTCTAACTTAAAAGCAAACAGCGCATCACGCAGCTGGTCACACCGTCGATCTAGGGTGATCTGAATATGATCCACCGCCTTATTCGTATCATTACGCGTACGCCAAATCATCACGAACAGCCCCGCCATCGCCGGTAAATCCACCACCGTAATCCACCATAAAAGATCATTTGAAATCTCTGTCATTGTTCTTTCTCCTTATGCTTTGCCCTATACATCAAAATCACTTTTGGCCGTATGTGCGCCCGCGCCCTTCATCCAGCGATGCGCGCCTTGCGTATAAAAACGCTCCAACCGATCTGGCTGCATCGACAATGCGCCTGCAACCGCATCAAGACCGTCATCGTGACCTTTGCTTTTCCCTGGTCTCCATTCACGCATCTCCATGATAAAAGGCGTTTTCGTAACATTTTCATGCACATATAGCCGCCCAGACGCCATAATTGCGTCAAAGCCCTCTAAAATACGGATATCTTTGCTCTTTGTGTTGCTTATTTCGCGCACGCTACAGGGCGAATAGACTTTTTTCAAAGCACGGCGCAATATGTTGGGTAAAAATCGCCCAATCCCGTTAATTTCAATCGCAATAGCGGGCACATAAAATTCTTTGGCGATTTTGGCAATAATGTTGACTTGCTGCTCTGCTTCATTGGTTTCATCATGCTCATCCAGCGTAATATACTCCACATGGTGCAGATAGAAATTCCCGCCTTCATCACCAAAGACCACAGCCAGAACGCTGTTATCACCATTTTTATGACCAAAGGCCGGATCCCACCAACACGATGCCCCAACCATTTTATGCTGCCCCAGATACAAGGCATTAATCTCCTTCGCATATTCCAACGGTGCATCATAATAATGCAGTAAATCAGGGTTAAGCCGCCCATCCATCAGATTTACCGCCTCTAACATCATCTGGGAATCAAATTTATTGGGCCCTGCGCTGCGTTTGATTTGCGCGATATCGGCGGCGCTATAACGCTCTGGCCAAACGCTGTTGCCCTCTTCATCCAATATAGGCAGAGATAAACGTTTAAACCCATCCAAAAACACCAATTCTTCGCCAGTTTCCTTGCGCGGTATATCCGCATAGATAGAGAAATAATGGTGCGGCGTCCCAACATAAAGCTGCGTCCCGCCCACAGTTAAAACGTAAGATATCTCAGCCAGCCTTTCACGTAGGTTCTCACGCTTTTCTGCGCTGTCACAGGTATTTGGTACTTCGACATCATCGCAAATCACAATATCGGCGCGACTGCCCGTAATATTGGAATGCACCCCCTTTGCCATCATAGAGGGGTCACGTAACTCTAACGCGCGCTGCACCGTAAATCGATCAGACGCCCATTGATCGGCGCGCGCGGGTTTTAGATGTGTGGTCAGGGGGTGGCGCTCTATAATGCGTTTAACATTACGCACCATTTTCTTGGCCAACGTAAAATCCGCCGCCAACACCAAAATCCGTAAATTCGGATCACGATAAATCAGCCACGCACAAAACAACCCCACAAGCGTTGATTTCCCAGCAGACCGAAACGCCATCAGCAACAAAGACCTATCACCACTTTTCCAACGACTTTCCAGCCAATGTGCGATTTTCATGTGCAAATGCGGCGTCTTCATATTCTGCTGTTGATTCCACAGCACGATAAACAGCCCAAGATTCGCATCTTTCATTGCGTATTCACTCATAACATTTCCCTTAATTTTTAAAAACGAACAATGCATATGCATTGCTTCTAAACAGCCCAAAATTCGCATCTTTCATTGCGTATTCACTCATAACATTTCCCTTAATTTTTAAAAACGAACAACGCAATGCGCTGCCAAAACCTTCTTAAACCGAACAAAAAAAGCCCCGATAAATCGGAGCTTGATACAGAAATATATGGAATATATACCGCTTATTCGAGAGAGAATGCCGTTATGGTGACATGCCTGTCTTCATATTGTTTTGCTGCACCCGCATGCTCCCTTCCCTCGGGAATAATGCACACACGATCAGGATGAATACCTGCCTCTTCAAAATAGGGAAGAAAACCGGCGGCGCGTTGCATCGATACCTTTAACGCACCATTTTTAAGCGTTTGGTTTCTGTCCGAGCCACCAACAACAAGAAACGCGACCTGCTCTTCATCCTCCAATTTCGAAAAAGCGGCTTTTAACGTACTATGACGCCCACTATAATTTATTTCATTTGCTTCAAAATAATATGTCGACTTAAATTTATGATCCGTCTCCAGATTTTTACCATCAAGACGATTTTGCCATTTATTCCAAACCTTAGAATCAATCCATGACGATTTTTCCCGAACATTCGCATCAACAGAATTAAAACCTTCGCGCTCTATATCGTAAGGACCATCATAACATTGGAAAGTATGACGCATTTCGTTTAACTCTGCGCTCAACACTTTATCTTGCGTCGGCGCAATATCTATTTCTTTTCCATCACCACCAGAGCAGGCCGACAGCGTCAGGGCAAGCGAAAACGACATCGCTGAAACAGCGAAATTATTCGTTATTCTTGGTCTTGCCTTTTGTGTTTCAGACACTCTGATACACCCCTATCATTCAACCCGTAAGCAACTATGCTATCATAAATACATGCATTATGTCCCATAAGTCAAATTCCTGCCATGTTCTTATAGCCTTCAATTTCCTCTTGCGCCGTTTCCATCAAGCCTAATATCTCTTTTTCAGATCGTTTATTATCGGACTTTGCATCCGTTGATGTTGTTCGTTTTGCCAATTTAACCAGCAATTCAATATGGGCAATACCCACCTTACAAGCATCTTGGTGCTTTTTAAATTCCACTGAATTTTGTTCGGGGTTTTGCTCCGAAAATAACTGATAAGATGCAATGGCACTTTCCAGTGCTTTGGGTAAAAACTTGGCAATGCGCGCACGCGTACCAGATTCGATTTCAGGCATAAAATTATCCTTTCTTAATATAATATTGGAGACAAAAAAACGCCCCTAAAATCTAGAGGCAGTTAATTTTCATCATAATTGTTTGGAATTCGGCTAATACTCGATCACACGCAGACCTATTTCACTGATGCCTGAACCACCAACAGAAAGGGTTTTTATTTTCTCTCCTTTAGGCAGATTCATAACGCGGTTTCCTTCTGGTGAAGCGCCACTCCCGTTATTGAAATAATTTTCTACGGATTTCAAAACTTCGCTTACATTTTGAACATTTTTGCTATTCATAACACCCCCATGAATACTGAAAATTCATTGTAACAAAGAAGATATTCGCATGTCAAAGAGTGCTACAAATGCTTGTTCATGATAAACCACTGTCCACCATCGGATACAACGGTAATTGCACTATATTGGCTATTAAGAGGTTGAGCTGAATTATCAGGGCCGGTGCTGCCTTGCTCGGTGACGCTAATCACATTGGATGAACTATCGGTTTTTTTGATGGTAATCGTGCGCCCTATCGCTTCTGCTGCATTTGCGGGTGGAAGGCGCGCCGTCATTGCACCGCCAAAGCTGGAGAGCAGATAAACATCCACCGCCATATCAATGTCATACGTACCACTGCCATCGAAATAGCGTGTATTCCCCGCCGATCTGTTAGAGGCAATCACAAACCATTCCGCGCCATTCGATAACATCATCACGTAATCATTTTCCGCACCAAGAAAGAAATCTTTCCCATCCGCGCCCGCGCCGCCATCTTCGGTGACGGTTATCACATTGGAGGAACTATCGGTTTTCTTAACCACCATCATCACGCCAACCGCGTCTCCTGCGGCAGGCAGCTCCACATTCAATGCCCCACCAAAGGAAGACACCAAATGCACAGAATGCGAGATATCAAGGTTGACCGTTCCACTCGCATCTATAAATTCCGTATCATAACGTTGCAGCGTCGCATTCATATCCGTCACAGTGGTTTTTTGCAGACGATTTTTATAGGGGAAACCCGCATTATAGGCACTATATTCCCCACCCGATAAATCCCAAATCGCCGAACCATCACTGACTGAGAGCAAATTATAGATAGAGGTCTCAATCGACCCCGCCTCTAATTTCACATTCGGGACAAGGTTATTACTCTCCGCATAGGGGTTAATCAGCAGGGTTTTATCCGAATTTGCGCCGATAATAAAACACCCCTGCGCCGTGCCTTTAACGTTGGCCTCGCAATCGATAAGGCTGTTGTTAAAACGCCCCTGCTCGATATAAAAACCCGCGCCCGTAATATCCGCACCCAGCGAATAAGCACGGCAGTTATGAAACTTATTGGCGTTAGGCGTATCTCCCGCACCTGACCTGGTCAGGTGAAATCCATGTGTGGCGGGTTGTTCCACCAATACGCGGGTAAAGTTATTCCAATAGCATGGCTTGCTCAGGTCATTATAACCATCAAGCTGCACCCCGATATTAGGCTGCACAATTGTCACATCGGTAATCGCGCATTGCACTACAGGACGCGTCAGACCGAACAGCTTAATGCCAATATCGCCTTGTTCAATCCGTAGATTAGATACAGCAACATGATCTTCGACAATCTCAATAATGTTAAAGCTGTTACTATTGCCTTTCAGGACAGATCGCTGCCCCGCACCAGCCAAAGATTGCCGTGCGTTCAGGCGAACTGTACTGCTCACCAGATACTCACCTTCGGGCAAGAACACCGCATCATGCGCCGCTAAAGCATTTTGGATCGCAATCGTGTCATCGCTCAAACCATCACCCACCGCGCCAAAATCCTTCACAGACACCATATCCGATAATTTATTCGTCGATGTACGCGTTGTTGCCCCCGCGCCACTCACCGTAAAATCGGGTGCCGCCATAGAGCCCTCCAAAGACACCGCCACAGGATTTCCACCCCCATCAAAACCCAACGCTTTATTCGCGCGAATGGCTCTATCAGGCAAAGTCGCGCTCGCCGGCGTTTCATAGTCAGAATAGCGCAGCATAAGATCATTCTCGCGGTTAACTTGCTGCACGCTTGCGATAATGTAATCCAACTCGTTATTGATACTCTGCGCGGAAAAATCTCCGCCTTCCAGAAAGTCAGTCACGCGCTCAATCGGCAGCACACGCGCCAAGGTAATAATCACGCCTGTATCCGGCGCAACATCAAACGTCACAGACCCGCCCAGTGTCTCCCCCGCCCCATCAATCGTAAAACCACTGACCTGCGGCGCGCCATCAAAAAACACGTGCATGTCTTCACTGGCAAATATTGGAAATGGGTAGCTGTAATTCGTATCGACACCATCGGCGACATAACGCACAATCGGTGTGATGTCAGGCATTTTTATATGTTCAGGCATAATTGTTATCTCCTTGCTTTTTGGCTATTATTTGATACGCAAACAAAACGGTGTTTTGCTTTGCAGGGCATCTTGATATGTTCAGGCATAATCGTTACCTCCTTAAATTTGGGTATAAAAAAAATCGCCCTTATGGACGGTTTAAATAATGTTCGTAATTTTAAATTTTGTGGATTTAGGCATCCAAATATGGACGTTCTGTCGAGAAATCCGTAACACTGCTTTTTTGCTTATAGCTCTGCATCACGTTTTCCATGGCTATGCGCTGATCAAAGCTCATAAACATGAGTCTTTCAGACGGAAAATGTTTATCAATATCGTCAAGAACCTCAGGATCAACACGCATAGAAAAACACCCCTCACAGAATAAACTTAGATCCGTAACTCGCCCCATTAAGATATGCGGTTTTATAGCATCGGCAACAACCGCAGCAAAGCTATGATCATCCAAACCACTTTCTGTGAAGCGCGATAGCCTAATCGTAGACTGAAATTGTGAATTAGAAACAAAGACCTGTGCACGGTCATCTTTTTGCAATGGTACAGACCCTACATTAATGATTACACAATATTTCATGTCATCCGATACATCTGCCCCTATACCGTTAATGGCACAAAATACAGCTTTCGCCAGCGGGCTTTGTTTTTCTTTATCCATAAAAGTATATTACATAAAGTGTTCCCCGTCAGGTCTTATGAGACCATTTAAAGGTCTTGCATAAGGGAGTGTTTTGGTTTTCATCGTAATGACGAAGGAATGAAGATGCACCC
>NVUR01000022.1 GCA_002401965.1 Alphaproteobacteria bacterium | reverse complement strand
ATCGCACGTTTCTTGAAAGTTTCGCTGTATTTCTTGCTCATACCTGTTGTCTCCTGTTATTTCAGTTTAGGTGACAACTACCCTGACACAGGGGGATGGTGAGACATTAACCGAAGGGGTAGCCATTGTGCAATATCTTGCGGACACAAAACCAGAGAGCAACCTTGCCCCAGCAAATGGTACATTCGAACGTGTCCGCCTGCAGGAATGGCTGAACTATATATCAACCGAGGTTCATAAAACGCATTTCCCATTATTCTATAAGGAGCAGACGGGCAATCAGGCTGCTGACACATATTTGGAGAAACTAAAAAAGGCGTATAGCTATGTTTCAACACAATTGGATGGAAAGCAATATTTGATGGGTGAGCAATTTACTGTTGCAGATGCGTATATGTTTACAATTATTAACTGGAGCACTTTCCTTGATATTGATCTATCACCTTGGCCAGTTCTTGTTGAATATCAAAGCCGTATTTCCGCGCGTCCAGCTGTTCAAAAAGCACTGATGGCGGAAGGTTTACTTAATCAAGACGCCGCCTAAAAGGGGGGATGGATACGATGAAAGTCCCCTCGATATTAGGTGTAGAACACCTGATTATATAAGAGCCATTTGGTGGGGGCTTTCATCTATTCCGCTTCTTGCAAGGGTATAAAATGCGCTATGTTTTTGCTGCGGCTTTGATGTCTTCTAATTCCAACCAGCGTAGCTCAGAGGTATCAAGCTCTTCCTTTGCGGCGGGCAGGCGTGTTGATATGCGGGCAAATTCATCGGCGTCCTTGGTATAGAGATCAGGATCAGCCATCAGCTCTTCCAGCTTCGTTATTTCTTTTTCCAAAACCTTGATCGCCTTGGGCAACTTTTCCAGCTCGTGCTTTAAGTTGAAGGTGAAGGCTACAGGGTCTTTTCTGACCTGTGGCGTCTCTGTTTTCGCAGATTTAGATTTACCAGATTTCTTCTTTTGTACGTCTTCCGATGTCTGCGTTTTCTTCCATGCAATATAATCGCTATAGCCACCAACAATGCCTTCGACTTTTCCGTCTCCCTCAAATACCAACATCTTCGTCACAACTTGATCGAGGAAGTCACGGTCATGCGACACTACAAACAATGTGCCATCATAGCTTTTCAAGATATTGGTCAGCATATCCAGCGTATCCATATCCAGATCATTTGTCGGTTCATCCATAATCAGCATACTGCCCGGATTGGCGAGGATTTTAGATAACATCAAGCGGTTCTTTTGCCCACCTGACAAAGTGCTAACCTTGCGCCACGCATCTTCGGGATCAAACAAATAGTCCTTAAGATAACCACAGATATGGCGGGATTTCCCGCGCACATCCAGATATTCCGCACCTTCGGGGCAGAGATTATCTTTCAGGCTTTTGTCTTCTTTCAGCATAGAACGGTTTTGATCGAAATAGCTAAAGCTCAAATTCTTGGCAATTTTAACGCGACCGACATCAGGCGTCATTTCTTTGGTTAGCATACGCAAAAACGTTGTTTTACCAGATCCGTTACGCCCCAATATACCGATGCGATCTTGCTTTTTGATCCGCATGTTGAAATTTTCAAGGATCAACTTCGTGCGTCCGGTTTCGGCATCGCTAAAGCTCTTCCCGACATTAAAAAATTCGGCAACGTTTCGTGATGATTGTTCGGTCGTCATAGGAGGCAGTTCTATAGTTGAGGTCACGCGGCGATAGGCTTTTTGATCCTTTTCAAATTGATCGCGGGCTTCAAAGGCTTCGGATTGTCTGCGTACATTACGTTTTACGCGTGCTTTAACACCTTTATTGGCCCAGTCTATCTCTTGTTCGACTTTCTTCGCACGGTTATGAAGGGCGCGACCTTCTTGTTCCAGCATATCTTTTGACCATTGCTGAAAATGTGCAAAGCCTTTGGGCGCGGTTTTAAGGGAGCCGCGATCCAGCCAGAAAACTCGATCTGTTGTGTTTGCGAGGAATCTACGATCATGGGAAACAATCACAACGGCGCCGCGATAATTCTTGATGTAGTTCTCCAGCCACTCAATCAGCTCTAAATCCATGTGGTTTGTCGGCTCGTCCAGCAGTAGGATATCCGGCTCTTCCACCAAAGCACGGGCAAGCGCAGCGCGGCGCAGCTGTCCGCCTGATAGGTTCGCCAGCTTGTCATCAACATTCAACAGCAATGGAGAAATAACCATTTCAATACGGTAATCGATATCCCAGTCTTCCAGTTCGTCACTTAAACCTTCAAAGACATAATCACGTACGGTTTTCCCCTCAATGCCCGAAGCCTTTTGCTCCATATAGCCTGTGGTCGTACCGGGATAGAGAAAACGCGTGCCGTCATCAATTTCGCGATCCCCTGTGATGATATTCATCAGCGTAGTTTTACCCGCACCATTCTTACCCACAAGCGCGATTTTACGCCCTGCATGGATATGGAAGGTCAGGTTTTCGAAGAACGGCTTTCCGGCAATTAAAACACCAGCCTCTTCAACGCTTAACAGAAGGTCACTCATAAATTATTCTCGATATTAATATAGTTGCGTGTGTCTTGTAGCAGAGCAGGGTGCAAAGTGGTACTGTAATCTTCATTCTATCGCTTCAGGAGACTCTTCAATGGATAAAAATCAGATATATAATCAGCTTGGTTTGGACGAAGCGATGCTTGCTGGCGGTGCGCTGGATGTGTTCAGTCCGGTGGATGGTACAAAGATCGCCTCTGTTGCTGTTGATAGCCTCGAAGACGTTGATTTGAAGATTGCGCAATCAGTCGCCGCGTTCAAAGCATGGCGCGTTGTGCCTGCGCCGCGCCGCGGGGAATTGGTGCGGATTTTCGGTGATATCTTGCGCGAGAATAAAGAGGCTCTGGGCGCGTTGGTCACGCTGGAGTGTGGCAAGATTTATCAAGAGGGCTTAGGCGAAGTTCAAGAGATGATCGATATTTGTGACTTTGCCGTCGGGCAAAGCCGCCAGCTTTATGGTCTCACCATTGCCTCGGAACGCCCGCAGCATAAAATGCGCGAAATTTGGCAACCCTTAGGCCCCATCGGGATTATCAGTGCGTTTAACTTTCCTGTCGCCGTTTGGGCGTGGAACACGATGCTTGCGCTTGTGTGCGGAGATAGCGTGATTTGGAAACCATCAGAAAAAACGCCCGTGACCGCGCTGGCGTGTCAAAAATTATTCGAACAAGCCTGCGCGCGTTTCGGCGATGATGCCCCTGAAGGCCTCGCACAACTCCTAATTGGGGAGCGCGATATCGGCGAAGCCTTGGTCGATGATGTCCGCGTTCCGATGATAAGTGCAACAGGCAGCACCGCAATGGGGCGCATTGTTGGCCCCAGAGTGGCACAGCGTTTTGGTAGATCGTTGCTGGAACTGGGCGGAAATAACGCAATTATAGTGGCTAAAAGCGCTGATCTTGATCTTGCCTTTCAGGGCATTGTCTTTGGCGCAGTCGGCACGTGTGGGCAAAGATGCACCACGACGCGGCGTTTGTTCGTACATGCAGATGTTTATGACACCTTGATCCCGCGCCTTAAAGCGGCCTATGCGGGGTTATCAATCGGTAATCCGTTGGATGAAAAATCCTTGGTTGGCCCATTAATTGATGAGCAAGCCTATCTGCACATGGAAGATGCGCTTAATACAGCGCAGCTTGATGGCGGTGTAGCCACAGGTGGTGGTCGCATTTTGGGTGATCAACATCCTAATGCGTACTATGTGAAGCCTGCATTGGTTGAAATGCCTGATGGCTCTAACATTCAGGAAGAGACCTTCGCGCCTATTCTTTATATTTTCAAATATAGTAATCTGGATGATGCGATCGCCCGTCAAAATGGCGTAGCGCAAGGCTTGTCTTCCTCTATCTTCACCCGTGATGTGCAAGAGGCCGAGCTGTTCACCTGTGAGGCGGGCAGTGATTGCGGCATTGCAAATGTGAATATCGGCACCAGCGGCGCAGAAATCGGCGGCGCATTTGGCGGTGAGAAGGAAACAGGCGGTGGCCGTGAAAGCGGGTCAGACAGCTGGAAAGCCTATATGCGCCGTATGACCTCAACGGTGAATTATTCCTCTGAACTTCCCTTGGCACAGGGCATCACCTTTGATACAGCCGCCGAATAAGCGCAATAAAAAACACGCTTGCCCCATTTACTAAGGGAAAGAGCGCGTTTTTATTAGATCGTAAGTTATAAAGTAGTAAGTTACCCAAGCGTATTTAACGTTGGAGTATTTGAAATATCTGCCGTTTGTATTTGCTCCGGCTCAAAGTTCGGGTTTTCTGCTGTCATCATTGTGTCACCTTCAAAGACAGATACTTCACCCGCCGCATTTTGCGCGTTAAAGATG
The DNA here is from genome assembly GCA_002401965.1 of Alphaproteobacteria bacterium. Lineage (GTDB taxonomy): Bacteria > Pseudomonadota > Alphaproteobacteria > Micavibrionales > Micavibrionaceae > UBA1672. The sequence continues at coordinate 83,500 of NVUR01000022.1, read as the reverse complement.
CTGCCTTCCTCTGTCATCATGGCGTTTATACCGCCATTTTGTATGTCACATTGAAATGTTCTAGCCATTTTCCTACCCTGATAATTCCTGTTCTTTAGGTGTTTCCTATCCTTAATCTATCCTGAAAATTATAAGGATTGGTTAATAATGTTTTTGTTTTACATAAAATTTTATCTAAATATGGAAAAAGTAACTGTTTGTTAAATATTTATCTATAAATTTGGATCATTCGATACATCTTTGAGGAAATAGGGTGTTTGGCGGAGTGAAAATATTAAACAGATAAATGTGGAGTATAAGATCAAATGAGTCTTGATAATGGAATATTGGAGAATCGTATCCAAGGTGAAAACGAAGCAGATTCTTCAAATGTTGAAACATTAAGTACATCTTTATCGAACAATGTTGCATTGTCCTCCACCGTGATGGATCCGCAATCTGTCCTTAATGTTCAAGAGAGCGAACAGGATAATACGAACAGTCATGTTGAAATTTCTGAAGATGGCAGTGCATCCCTCTCATTTGCCGCAGATGATATTCAGGATATGTCCCTTAATAGTGATGGTTCATTATTGATTAAATTTTCCCAAGGCGAAGGTTCAGACACTTTGACGATTCAAAATTTCGAAGAGGTCGCCAGTGGTTCGGGATGTTTTAAACTGTCTGATGGCGCGGAGATTGATACGCAAGCTCTCTATACTGAGCTGTGCGATGATATGGGGTTATGCACGGTTGAAAGACCAGAAGCCGGAGATACGCTTGATGTTGCTCTGGAAGGTGATAAGCAATACGACCTTAAATTTGATATAGAAGAGAGCAATGACATTTCGCAAAGTGGTGATGATCTTGCACAGGAATTGACGTTAACTTTTGATGATGGCGCACAAATTAAATTTCAAACAGCGCAAGATTTGGTTGAGAACGGCATAAATGAAAATGGTGAGCATGAGGGATTATCTGATGCGGGAACATCGGACTTTTTGTCTGCTTTGGATGTTATTCAGGAATTATCCGCACGTATGGAAGTGTTGGAACAAAAGATTGCGGACTCTCAAGGGGGCAATCCTGATTCCGTACAAGAACTAGCGTCTTTAGAAGGCGATCTTGCGATGCAGCTTTCAAATCTAGAGCCTGCATCAGGTGATGATATGTCGTTTCCTGAGGCTGGCAGCACAGTAACCAGTGTGCATGATGCAACTTATGCGTTGATGGGGCAGGTAGAGGATAAGGGTGTGACGCCTGCACTGGAATCGGAAGATCAAGACACGGCGGATATGGCGGCGTTGGCAGAGCAATTGGCAGAGGTTACACCTGCTGCGGGTGAAAGCGGATCTAGCGGTGGTGGTGCCTCTGGTGGTGGTTATGGGTATCAGAGTAGTTTTGACGCACGCGGCGTTATTGCGCTTGATGATGTTGGTGCAATCGGCCCGACACAGCTGGAATATGGAATAGAATTTAAACAGGATGATGTACGTCCCGATGATGAAACGGGCGAGACACTGGTTGATCTGGTTGATGATGTACCGGAAATTCTGGGTGCTGCAAAAGTGTTGGATGAAACGGATGGCTTTTCGTTAAGCGACGGCGGTACGCTTGACTTTGATTTTGGCGATAATGGTGGCGGTGCTATCTCTACGAATGATAGCTTTGCTTCATCAGGATCACAAACGGGCGGGGCTTTATCCTCTGGTGGCTCGGCGATTGTGGTTGTTGCGACGTCGACAGGATATGTCGGGACAGCGAATGGGCAAACAGTGTTTACGTTTACGATTGATCCGCAAACGGGTGACTATGCTTATAACCAAGTGTTGCCTTTTGACCATGCGGATGGCAGTGATGCAAATGATGCTATTATGCTTGAATTTGGTATTCAAATTTCGGATTCAGATGGTGATATTGCAGAAACAATGGTCAGCATTACAGTCTTGGATGATGCGCCGACCTCCATCGATGCTGATGTTTTAAGCGTTGATGAAACAGATTTATCTGTCGGTGCATCTGCCACAGGGCAAATTAATGTTGATTTTGGGAATGATGGCGCGGGTACAATTACGGGTAACGGTGTGTCTGTTGCCACCGGTTTAACATCTGGTGGTGACGCGGTCAGCGTGACGTATGACAGTGCGACCAACACATATACAGGCAGCGCGAACGCTCAATCTGTTTTCACAATGACTATTGGTAATGACGGATCGTATGAGTTTGTACTGACAGGAACGTTGGATCATCCCGATACAACAGATCCAAACGATATATTGTCTCTGCAATTTGGTGTTATTGCAACGGATGGTGATGGTGATGCTATCGAAACGATGGTGCAAGTTGATGTGCTTGATGATGGTCCAGTTTGTGTTGTGCCACAAAAAGCTGTTGTTGATGAAACAGATTTAGCACCTGATGCGTCCGTATCGGGGCAGCTTGCCGCGCATTTTGGGCAAGATGGTATTGGTGGGTTTTCTGCAAATGGAGATGCTCCAAGCCAGCCTTTAACATCGAATGGTGATACGGTCAGTATCAGTTTTGATTCTGCAACCAATACCTATACAGGGACAGCAGGCGCAGAAACGATATTTACGCTTTCTGTGGGTTCTGATGGTTCATATAATTTCGTACTTAGCGGTACGCTGGATCATCCTGATACATCAAATCCAAATGATGCGATTAATTTAAAGTTTGGTGTGACGGCGACTGATTTTGATGGTGACTCCGTTGATGGGACGTTGAGCATTCAAGTGTTAGACGATGCACCGCATGCCAATGATGATTGCGTATCTTTCGATACATCGCAAAATAGTGTTGATGGTAATGTGGTTGATAATGATGATCTATCACAAGACCAAGTCAATACAGTGACGCAAGTGTCCTTTGAGGGGAATGCTGTTAATGTGCCTGACGTTGGAACGGTTTCTATCGATGGTGATTTTGGAACGTTGATTTTGGCCGCAGATGGGTCATATAGCTATACTTTATTTGATAATGCAGGCAGTAGCTCTTCTACATCCTCGCTTGATCCAGTAGCAGCAGATGTTACGGGCATTCAATCTTCTCTAACTAAAGATGGTATTACCATTGAGGTTGCAAATGCTGGGAATTATGATCTCAGCTGGGTCAATACGTCTGATGGCAGTGGTCTTGGTATCGATAATCTGGCTAATGGCGATAGCCCGAAAGTTTGGCCAAAAGGTGAGACGTTTGATATCTCGTTCGATCAAAATGCAGACAGTGTCACACTGACCATTGCAGAGATTGGCAGTAACAATAATTACGGACAACATGGCGTTGATTTTGTCGTTACATTGGCCGATGGCTCAACTGTGACGGGGGAACAACAATTTGCCCCTGGCCAAATCGTTGATGGTGAGATTACATTTACATTGGATGCGTCTGATTTTGGCGGCATTGAAATTTCCAGCATTGCCCTGAATTCTACCAATGATGGGGATTATGCAGGTGCATCATTCTTACTGAATAACGTTGTTGCAACATATGAACATTCATCTGATGTTTGTGATGCATTTGAATATACATTGACCGATGGCGATGGCGATACATCCACCGCGACATTAAAACTTAAAGGGCTTGATCCTGAGCTGATCGTTGGTAAAAACGTTGATGATACCGATACGTCAGATGTGCCGCACCATATTGGCGGTGAAGAGGGCGCGATTATTGGCGGCGCAGTATCAGATATTCTGATCGGTGATGTTGGTGGTGCGTCACTGGAACAACAAACACAAGATTATAACTTTGTCTTTATTGTTGATGTTTCTGGATCTATGGGTAAGGCGAGCGACGCAAATTCTAAAATATCGCTCTTGAAAGATTCTGTAGAGAAGTTGTTGAATGATTTTGGCAGCTACCAAAACGGCGAAATTAAAATCCACATCACACCTTTTGCAACAGATGTAAAGCCAAGTGGCACGTTCACGGTAACGGATATCGATGGTTTAAATGATGCACTGGGCTATCTTGAAACATTAACGGGCAGTGGCTATACGAATTATGAATCGCCGCTGGAAGATGCGAATGATTGGCTGGAAAGTGATGAGCCATTGGGCGGTGATGCGATTACAACAACGTATTTTATCTCTGATGGAAACCCAAATAAATACATCGATGCGAACGGTAATATAGCCTACAGCAATGCCAATACAGTGATGGAGGAAATTACAGGTGCAGATGGTTCGAATGAAGTTGCAACATTACATGGTTTAAATGATGATGTCATCGCCGTTGGTGTTAATGCCTCTGGTTCAGTTATGTCTCGTTTGGATGTCATTGATATTGATGGTGATGCGATTAATATTGATGATCCATCTGATCTGTCTGTGGTGTTTGAAGATACCAGCCCGCTGAATAATCTTGCCTCTGTTGGTGATGATGTTATCGAGGGCGGCGATGGTGATGATATTATCTTTGGTGACAGTGTGAATACGGATGCGCTGGCTGATGAGCATGATGGTATTGATGTCGCCGATGGTAGTGGCTGGGAAGTATTTGACCGTCTTGAAAATGCCGAAAGTTCAACCGACCCTGATTGGTCACGTGATGACACAATTGATTATATTGAAAATAACCTTGATGAATTGGCCGTCGAAAGCACAGATAGTGTTGGTGATGGTCGCCAAGGCGGCGATGATACGCTGATCGGTGGTGCTGGTAATGACGTGATTTATGCTCAGGAAGGCAATGATGTGCTGTATGGTGGTGCGGGTGATGATATCCTTTCTGGTGGATCAGGCGCAGATACCTTTATGATGGAGGCCATTGGCCATGGCGTTGACGTTATTCGTGACTTTAGCGCAGATGAGGGCGATGTTCTCGACCTTGCCGGTTTGATACAAAATTACGATTCAACCCAGCAAGCCATTGATGATTTTGTCTTTACGCGTGAAGTGAATGGCGGAACGATCCTGTCTGTTGATGCCAGCGGATCGGGTGACGTATCGAACGCGGTTGATCTTGTGGCACTGGAAGGTCTGCAAAACTTGGATCTTCAGGCTTTGGTCGAAAGTGGCAATATCAATGTATTTTAGATTATAGTGGATTGCATTTAATTTACTACAGCGTTACTTCGTCACAACCGTATAAAAATACGATTTTGCGCCTCGTGCCTTGTATTAAAATAAAGCCAAACCACTATATAATTCTGATTGCAGGGTTTATTTGATCTCTTGTAAAAATGCTTCTATAATGATGGCTCGCGTTTTTATATAGGAGAGTTCCGCATGTTTAAAATTAAAACCTTAATGTTTATGATGGTTATGAGTGTTGCAGGACTGTCTGCGCCTTATGCTTTGGCTGATGACAATGAAGCGATGTTCACTAAAATGCCACCTATTGATTCCAATCATATCAGTGGAATAACGGTTGGTACAAAAGCCCCTGAATTTGTTTTATCCAACGCGGATGGTGTAACACATACATTAACCAGTATTCTTGAAAGCGGACCGGTTATTTTGACGTTTTATCGTGGTGGATGGTGTCCTGTTTGTAATGACCAGCTTTATGCCTATCAGGAGATTCTGCCCGAATTTGAAGAATTGGGCGGGCAACTTGTGGCGGTGACACCTGAAACACCAAACAGTGTGCAAGATACGGCAACAAAGAATGCGATTACCTTCGAAGTATTGAGTGATGCGGGGAATAAAGTTGCCCGTGAATATGATCTGATCTGGGAAGTACCCGAAGATCAACGCGCCGATTTTTCAAAATGGCTAAAAGGTGAGACTGGAAAAACTCTGGCGGAGTTTAATGGCATTGATAATTATGAGCTGCCCATTCCTGCAACATTTGTGATCGCGCAAGATGGTACGGTTGTGTACGTGTTCCGTGATGAAGATTACAAACAGCGTGCCAAAAACGAAGATATCATCAAAGCTTTAGAGAATTTGGATGCACATGCGCCAAAATCTAAAATGATGTGGGGCAAGCCTGAATAGGTTTTTCCCTTAGGTTCTTTAGATATTATGCTCTTAATACGTTGAGCCATTCCTTTTGTGTATCGCTTAAGCGTTCATCTGGCGTCATCACCGCGCCGGTTAGGGCGGTGCGGATGTTGTTTGGTGTCTTTGAAATACCGTTTTCTAGCAATTTTAAAATCAGTTGTTTAATCTTGCCTATATTCTCGAAATACACGGCGAAGACGGCTTCGACGCTGACATGCTCGTCAGGGTCTTCACGCCAGCAATCATAATCTGTGGCAATGGCGAGGGTGACGTAACCCATTTGCGCCTCACGTGCCAAAAATGCTTCGGGGACGTTGGTCATGCCAACAATATCGCATCCCGCTGCACCGCGCAGAAAGTTACTCTCGGCTTTTGTGCCAAGGCGCGGGCCTTCAACACAGGCATATGTTTTGTCACTATGGAGTGTAATATCAAATTCCTTTGCTGCCTTTAAGACATCCGCTGATAAGACGGGGCAGGTTGGTGCAGCCGTTGAAATATGTGCCGTCACGCCTTCGCCAAAGAACGAGGCCTCACGCTTGCCGCGTGTATGGTCGAAATATTGTGAGGCAAGTGCCAGATCACCCGGTGCGATTTCCTCTTGCAATGATCCAGAGGCGGAGATACTTAAAATCGTTGTTGCACCGAGTTTTTTCAGAGCATAAATATTAGCGCGGTAATTAACCTCAGAGGGCAAAAATTCGTGATTACGTCCATGGCGCGGTAAAAATAGAACGGAAGAGCCAAAGGCTTTGCCTTCGATAACAGGCGCGGATGGTTTGCCAAAGGGGGTATCGATATCATGTTCTGCCACAACACCCAGTTCATCCAAAGCATACAGGCCGGAGCCACCAATAATCGCGAGCATAATCGTATCTTTCCCTATAAGTAATATCGTCCCCTAGATGTATCGTTTAATGGATAGGAAGAAAAGAGGGGGAGGCTATCTTTTCGCCGTTTTCATATATTTCTATGGCTGTTTATCCAATGTTAGACGGATCACTTCTTCAAATAGTGGTTTTATATTTTCAAACATCATGTTTGCGACCAAAGAATCAAGAATGTAGGGTGTACAGAACATTACAAGTAGAGCACCAATCACTGCGGGCAGAATATAGTAAAAGCAGAACTTTAAAAAAGGAGCGCTCCATCTTTTGAATATCGGTTTTATATCCTCAATAATCATGTAAAGAGATGGAATAAGGATCAACGTCAAGAATGTCGCAAATATAATGCCATAACCCAATGATATTGCCATTGGAATCAAAAACCGCGCTTGACGTGATGTTTCAAACATCATCGGGGCTAGGCCAACAAAGGTTGTCAGGGTGGTTAGAATAATAGGGCGGAAACGCTGGGTGGCGGCCATCACCACGGCTAAAAATATCTCGTGTCCTTCTTTGTGCCGTCTATTCGATAAATCAATCAGGATCAGGGAGTCGTTTACCACAACCCCTGCCAGTGCGATAATACCGAACATGCTGACGATGCTCATCGGAAAACCCATGATATAATGCCCGATGATCGCGCCGACCATACTGAACGGGATGGCAATCATAATCATTAAGGGTTGGCTGTAGCTGGAAAATAGTACGGCGAGTATGGCGTACATCACAAACAATACCCCGAACATGCCCATAAACAGGCTTTGTAGGCTGTCACGCATATCTGCTTGTTCGCCCTCAAAGGAGAAAGTTAGCCCTGGATAGCGTTTTTGTAAGGCGGGCAAGGTGTCATTGGTAATTGCATTGATAATGAGATTTGTTTCTGATGGAGGATTCACATCGGATTCAACTGTAATGATACGCCGACTATTCCTGCGGTTAATGGTGGTATAGGCGCGACCTTCTTTCATTTGCACAACATCACTCAGCAAAACATCCGTGCCGTTTGGGGCTTTTATCATCATATTCTTCATGAAGTAGGCTGAGTTACGTTCCTTTTCCGGTGACATGACAAGAACACGTACCTCGTTGCGTCCGCGTTGCTGTTTCAGGGCTTCACTGCCATAAAATGCGCCGCGCACTTGCCGTCCGATTTCTAAAGGGGACAGACCAAGCGTGTAGCCAAGGTCAGTAACGGTAAAGTCGAATTGCCTTTTTCCTTGCGCCGATCCGTCATTGATATCCTGCGCGCTGGGGAAGTTTTCTAAGGATAGGGCGAGCGATGTTGCTGCTTCTTGCAAAATATCGGTGTCATGATGGCTGAGTTCAACGGTTAAAGCCGCACCATCCCCCGGCCCGCCTCGGTTGGATGAGAATTTTACGCTTTCAAGCCCAAGAATTGTTCCTGTGGTTTTACGCCATAATTCGGTGAAGGCTTTTGTGCTGATGGGGCGTGTATCGACATCGGTCAGGAATGCTTGGGTTTGTATAACGTTACCATCGATATGTGAATAAATACCGAAGGAGAGCTGCTCCCCTCCGTTATTTTTGATGATTTCATTTGCCGCATCAATGATTTGTTTTTCAACCGCGCGGACATCTTCCTCGGGCGCACCAACCTTTAGGGTTGCTTCGGTATAAGAAAAATCGGACTCAACACGTGGGAACATTTGCATGCCTAAATGTCCACCTTTCACGAAGCCAGCCATACCAATCAGCACCAACAGAAACAGCGATAAGGAAACATAGCGCAGAGAAATAGATTTAATTAAGAAGGGCGCATATATATTTTGCACAAATGAATCAAACTTTCGATTAAATCCTTTTTGGAAATTTATGATGCTCAGTAATGGGCGGTTTTTAATGTTCTTGGCTTGTTTAAAGGTTAAATGCGCGGGCAGAATGAATAGGCTCTCAATCAGGGATAAAAAGAATGTCGAAATCACAATGACGGGGATGATGCTGAATATTTTCCCCATAAAACCAGGCATGAACAGCATGGGCGTAAAAGCAATAATATTGGTCAGGACGCTGACAAATACGGGAATGGCCATCTCTCTTGCCCCTTCGACGGAGGCGTGCAGGGGCTTCTTTCCTTGTTCACGTTTATGATAGATATTCTCACCGACAACCACGGCGTCATCAACTACTATTCCCAGTGCAATGATGAAGGCAAACATAGAGACCATGTTGATTGAAAAACCATCGGTCATGGGCAGTAAAAGAAACGCCCCCATATAAGAGATCGGAATCCCCATACTGACCCAAAAAGCGAGGCGAATATCAAGGAACAGTGCCAAGAAGATCACAACAAGAATAAGACCGAGTAACCCGTTCCTCATAAGAAGGTTGGCGCGTTGTTGAAATACGATTGATTCATCTTTAATTACAACCAGTTGCAAATCACCTGGAAAATTATCATTAAGGGATTTGATACTGTTTCGTACCGCAAATGAAATGCCTGTTGGTGTTTGATTACCAACACTGCGTACTGCCATTAGAATAGCGGGTTTATCATTGAAACTGGAATATTTACTGGATGTATCAAAACCATCGCTGATTGTGGCGATGTCACCCAGATAGACGATGCTGCCATTTTCTGTTTTGATAATCGGGATATCTTTAAAATCCGCGGCGTAATTGCGGCGTTCTGTCATACGGACAAGGATTTCTCCGGCAGACGTCTTAAGCGCACCACCGCCGATTTCTATAGCTGTTCTTGAAACGATTTGGGCAATATCGGGAATATTCAGGCCGTGACGCCGCAGATTCTCTTGCGATATTTCAATATGGATTTCATAGTCACGCACATTGGATAGCTCAACAATACCAATATCGGGGTCTTGTTCTAACTGTGCCTGAATACTCTCTGCAGTTTGTCTTAATACCGTATCATCTGTTGTTCCATATAAGACCAGCTTCATGACTGTTTGTTTATCTGTTAGGACGGAAACTGTTAAATTTTCCGCATCGACGGGGAAGGTGCTGACTTGGTCAATTGCGGTTTTAATATCCTGAAATATTTGCATCATATCATCGGCGTTATGCAGAATCGCATAAACATGGCCTGCGCCTTCAAAGGCAGATGATTTTATATTCTTGATGCCATCAACGTCTTTTATAGCTTCCTCAACGGCTAGAATAATACCTTGTTCGACTTCTTCTGGGCTGGCACCCGGATAGGCCATTTGGATGAGAACGGCGTCAAAGTCAAATTGTGGGAAGACTTCCTTTTTGCTGTTGTTCAGAAATAAAAAACCACCCAGTAGTAGAACCAGCATCAGAAGGTTGGCTGCGACAGGATGCGCCGCCATATAGGCGATAGGGCCAGCCTTTATATCTTTGAGTTCGTCTTCGTCAAAATGCCCCATTATCGTTATTCCTGCGCGCTATTTATGTTGTCATCAGCGGCATCGTAAAGCACGATATCCATGCCATGGATGGGAGTTATGATGTTTGATGTTACAATCTTGTCACCATGCTTCAGACCTTTGGAAATATAGGCATATTGGCGATCGGCGTATGCGATTTCAATGGGTTGTATGATAAGTTTTCCGCCGCGCTCTAACCATATTGTGTTGTTATTTCGTAAATGTGATTGTAAAATTCGTGCGGTATTGCTCAGCTTTCTCCCCATCAATGTGACTCTCACGTAATCACCCAAAATCATCGGCGATTTAAGGGCGTTTGTTGCCTCTAGCAATAAGGGATCACGCACAGAAATAATCACTGCGGCCAGATGACTTTGTTGATTAAGAGATCCTGTGGTTTTTATCAATGCGCCAGTGCGCTCACCGCGTCCACCATCAAGGATAATTTGTGCTGTTGAGCCTGCTTTTTCACCTTGGGGCAGGACAAGCCAGCGCAAATTATGAACTGGAATTTCTGCATCAATCCAAAATTCATCCGTGCTGACCAATGTGGCGAGTGTATCTTGCGGTGAAATAACATTGCCCTGATCTGTTGCACGCATACTGACCAGCGCATTAAACGGAGCTTTCAGCGTTGTGCGTGTTAGGTTCAGATCGGACAGTGCCAGACTGGCTTTCGCAGATTCAACGTTGGCTCTGGCCTGTGCCAATTGCGGTTTACGCAAGGCAAGGTCACTGTTTGCCAGCTTTCTGCCTGTGCTTTGTTCTATAATTTTCAATTCATCTTTTGCAATGGCTTGTTGCCCGAGTTCCAGCATTAAGACGGCTCTGGCTTGACTGAGCGCTGCTTTTTTGACTTTTACATCAAGGACATAGTCTGATGGGTCAATATGTAAAATTTCTTCTTGAGCTTTTAGAAGACCCCCTGGGATAAATTCATCGGATACTTTGATGATTTCACCAGATACACGTGCTTTCAGCGCGGCTTTACGCGCGGCAACCACATGTCCCATGACTTCGATTTTGATGGGGTAGGTGCCCAGTGCAACTGGTGTGGTTTTAACAATGATGCTTTGTGCTTTTATGTCATCTGTTTTGTCTGTATGCGCTTCGTTTAGAATGAAGTAAGCGTAGATCGCCGCTGCTGCCGCTAAGATGATAAGGACGAGGACGGTTCTTGCTGCGATGGATAATGTCGAGACATGTTCTTCAGTCATCTTTGACGTCTTTCACAATTGTTTTGCTGTTACTGTCATTCTGTTCGATAGGCAAATTCGCCGCCCAGCTTCGCCCACCAAGTGCGCGATAAAGACTGACGCGTTCTTTCGCCTGTTTTAGATGCTCCCGTGTGATTTGTTGCACCAAAGATTGCGTGTTATTCAGGCTGTTCAGAACATTAACGTAGTCACTGCTGCCGTTGGTATAGCTGAGCTGCGCTTGTTTCAGTGTTTTATCAGACGCCAGAAGCTGATTATTCAGGGCGGTGATCTTCTGATCCTGATAGATATTGCGAATTAAGGCATTTTCAACCTCCACTACTGCATTTAAGACGGTCTCGCGATAGGCGTGATAACGTTCATCGGCGATGGCTTTTTGGCGGAATTGTTCTGCTTTTCTGTTGCCGCCATCAAAAACGGGGGCGGCGACGCTTGCTGCCAGATCAAGTAACCATGTGTTAAACAGGCTGTTGAGCGCCGTTGCACTGGTCGTATATGTCGCCGAGAGATCGAAATTGGGCAGGCGATTGGCCCATGCCGCTTTGGTTGCCCATTGTGCGGATCGCAGGCGCAGCCATGCGGCGATGATATCAGGACGATTTTCCAGTAAATCTGATGGTAAGCCCGTCAGAGGAATAGGCAGAGCCGCGGGCGATGTTTTTTCGCTTATAATCAATCCTTTATACGGTGTATGTCCAACCAAAAGCGTAAGGTTGTTAAGGGCTTGCTTTTCGGCAGAGAGGATATCGGGCAAGTTAGCCTCTGATTGTGCCAAAATTTCTTCTTGCTGAAGGACGGAAAGGGCGCTGGATGATCCCATTTCAAAGCGTTTTTGCTGTAATTCCAATACGGTGCGATTCACTTTGATTTGTTTGCGAATCAGTGTTTCTTGTTCCAGCAATGATAGGATATCCAGCCAGTTTTCAACGATAGAGGCACTCAGCGTGATATGCGCGGTGTGCAGGTCTTCTGTGCTGGCTTGTGCATTTAATTTTGCAGCGGCGTGATTGGCTTTGTTCTTACCCCAGAGGTCAAGCTCAAAGCTGGCTGTGCTGATTAAGGCATAATCGGAAGAAGGATTGTTGTCCCCCTCAAATGTGGAGCGAGCCCCCGCGATATTAAGGCTGGGCAGGCGTGATGATCGGTTTTGCTTAGCCAGTGCATTTGCCTGATTTAAGCGGGCGCGGATTTGGTTGATATTGGGGTTTTTGGCAAAGGCCTGACGCATAAGAGTATTTAACTCTTCATCCGCGTATAGTTCCCACCAACCAACATTCACGGGCAGTTGTGATGACGGTGTTTCTTCGTCCGTTCTAACTTGAATATTATATGGATGTTCAAGGTCAACCGATGATTTCTGGTCATAGGTAGGCAAGTGCTGACACCCTGATAGGACGAAAGCAAGCATGATAAGCACACTGTTATGATGTGGTTTTGCCCGAAGCATTCACGCACCTGTATTTTGTTCTTTTGAATAATACGTATGTTGTAGCCTGTATCCTGCGAAATTAAAATATTTAATTTAGGATGCGGAGGGGCTCTTTATGTACACAGCTATCCGTAGTCGAATTCAAAGAGTTTGTTGCGCTTCGTTGTGGCTTGTTTATCCTTAAACTATCAGATTCTATTGTGATATTTTGAAGAAAGAAAAACGATGTTATCGCGTTTTGTAGTTTTGGGTTTATGTTGCTGTGTTTTGGGAAATTGCGTTGCTGCAAATAAAGTGGGCATATCAGGAAAAGATAATGTTTTCCAGTCTGTTGTTATGGAACGTACAGCTTCTACATTAGAATCATGGTGGAGCTTATTTAATGACCCCGTTATTGATCGCTTGGTTTCTTCGGCTGTAAACTTAAATATGCCTGCTCAGAAACCTTCTGATAACTTATTGAACACAGATGTTTCATACAGTGCGCTTAGTCGTTTTTATAGTGACCCAAAGGCGACGTTGATCGTTGATGTAACGCAAAACTATATGCACTATCGTTATATTCAAAATCAGCAACAGATTCTCAACGCATATCTCGCTGATCGTAATGAAATTATTACGGCTTTTGTAAAGGGCAGTAAAGGTACAACAGATCCGCATTTTATTCGTATGAAATCAGCAACCGACACTTTGGCAAAGAAGAGCATATCTCTTGATCGTCAGAAGGATAAAATATTGCGTGATATTACGAAATTAACCAAGTTATTGCCGGAATATGTATCTCAAGTTCTGAAACAGCAGGTCAGTATTCCGCGTGCTGATATCACACCTATTCTGGCGTCTCCTGCGTCTATGATTGCGATGTCGCCTGATGTTGTTGCGGCGCGGTTTTACTTTATGCAAAAAATGAATGGTTCGGTACAGTTCTCTGATACAGATAATGTTTTTCCTGATATGGCGATGAATGGTTTCTATGGTGTGTCTGATGATGTCTATGTGAACAACAATGCGCGGTGGAGTGTTTCAGTTGGTCATGCTGTAAAAGCCATTAATTTACAGCATCTTGAAGAACTTTATGCGGGGCAGGATATCTATAATGATTTCCGCAACCATCTTTTTGATGCTGTTATGAATTTAGAGCGCTTGATTATGTCTTATGCCTATATCCAAGAGCAATATATTGTCCTGCGTAATGCGGCAGTATCAACGGAGCGTGATTATACTGTTATGGCGTCATCGGATAGCGATCCCATTGTTTTGTTGCAGGCACGAAAAGAGGCTTATGCCGCCGAGACAGCAGCATTGCACGCAGAACATGAAAAGGTGAAATTGCTGATCGAAGTTTATGAAAAACTAGGGGTGTATTAGGCATGCCTCTTAAGAAAGTTAACTATGCTTTGACGGCCGTGGTTTTATGCCTTGGTATCGGTGCTATTTCTATGGCGTATCAGGCGATGAACAACCAAGAGCCGATGCCAAAGAAAATAGAGGTCGAGCGCAAACAATTCCAGTCATGGACATATGCATGTTGGCAAGATGGCGGGGGCAAAGGTGATGACGAAGAACGCTCATGCAAGGTCTTTCAAAAAATTACCGATGATAACGGTATCAATGTGCTGCATGCAAAGGTCTCTTTGATTGGCAGGGATGGCGTGATGTTACCTCGTTTACAGGTTATTGTGCCTCTTGGTACATTTTTGCCCTTGGGGCTGTCTGTGCATTTATCACCGCAAGATCCTTTCACTGTGCCTTTTCAATTTTGTAATGAGGAGGGGTGCTTCATCAATTTGGATTTGGCCGATGATGTTGTGCAGATGTTAAAGCAGAGCCAGACGCTGGATATCTCTTACCGTCAGAAAAATCGTGAATTAGTGAAATATTCCATCGCCTTGAAAGGTTTTTCTGATGCGCTGTCTTGTCTGGTTAATCGTTCTTGATCGAGAGTGGTTAGCTCTGTATTGGGCAACGCTATTTTGTGAACCATAGATAAAATATGGGAATCCAGATAAAGCTGAGGGTTAATGTGCCTTTGATACTTTGATAGGCGATCCATGCCCAAAACATATTTTTTTTGTTGGGCTTTTTTAATAGTTCTCGAACGTTAGATGTTCTTTTTCTCTCTGGTATATCATGCATACGTGTTACCTTCGGATAATTACTCACATAATACCTTGATTAATGTCAATCCTAAGAATGAAAGAAAATTAAATGATCCAAATTAAAATATTGAACAGATCATTTATAATATTATCTTTATTGGTCACATTATTTATAGGTAGTGCGATAGAAAATAGCGCGCACGCGCAGTTATTTAACTCTAGTAAGAAAAAAACATCTGGTGTCTATCATTCTGCCCCGAAGAAGCAGTCGAATCCTTCTGAAGAATCTGGTCAAGCTGATAATGTTGCGCCTGCGCCCGAGGTCAAGGGTGATACAATGACGACTACTAACCCGTCTTCTCAAACAAAATCATCGCCTAAGCTGGATGATGTTGTGCTGGGACATGTGAAGGATGTTACATCATCTTGCCTTAATACATGGGACGGTCAAACATGCATGAAGGCGTTATCCTCTATGAATATGACATTGGCTTCGACATATGCGCAGGCCTTGCATAATTCAAATAAGAAATCATACATGGGCAGGTTAAAGAATGGTTGTGCGGCGTCAACAGCGGCATTAGAGGTCTCTGTTCCAGCCTATGCGATGCGTAGCGCAATAGTGGAATGTGTGAATGTCATGACAACGATAAGTGAGAAAACCGCGGTATTTCCTGATCCGTCTTTAAGTCAATTGGCCATCAGCGCATTTTTATGTATGGGGCATGATAAATCTTGCGATGAAATCGAGAAAAGTTTGGTTGCAGTCGCGCAAAGATAGGCTGGAGAATCCTTGTTGAGGTTTTACCTTTTCAGATAAGACAGTAATTCCTGCGATGGTTTGCCATTAATATGCATACCTGCGGCGGTTTGGAATGCTTTAATGGCATCTGTTGTCATCGGACCACTCATCCCGTCAACCGGTCCAGGGTAGAGTCCCCGACGCATTAATTCTTTTTGGACTTGAGACGTCATATAATTTTGCGCGCTAGAAGATGCGCTGCCGCCGCCATAATTTATTTTTGTTTGTGCAGGTGATCTTTGTAGATTGGCGACAATGCGGTTTACTTCGTCAATGCCTATACCTAAAGACGTTGCCAGTTGATCAAGGGCGGATTGTGCTTCGGGGCTGCCTTGGTCTGCGGCTGCCTTGTACCAGAGTAGTGCATCTTCGGGGCGAGTTTCCCCCAATAGGCCATTTTCGTAAATCAGACCAAGGTTGTAGGCGGCTTCTGTGACGTCTTTATTGGCGGCCATTTGAAAGAAATATGCGGCGCGCTTAGGGTTGTAAGACACTCCAATACCTTCGATATGTGCGATACCAAGATTATATTGTGCTTCTGGGTGTCCTAATTCTGCGGCTTCTTCATATAGGGTCATCGCGCGTTTAATGCTCTGCGTTACGCCTAAGCCTTGGTGGTGCAAGACACCGAGGTTATATTTTGCATTGGCGATACCGTTATTGGCGGCTTCTTCAAACCATAGGATGGCACGATCCATATCTTTTGGAATTTTCCCGTGGCCAGCGACATAAATAGCACCCATATCGTGTTGTGCTTCGGGGACACCTGCGAAGGCTTGGTTTTCTATTTTTTGTGCGATATCTGTTAAATTTCTGTCAGGTTTTATCCGGCGTTTTAGCGCAGCAATATACGCACCATCTATGACAGGAGGTGTCGTCTTCTGCTTTTGCACTTGTTGTTGCACTTGTTGTTGCACTGGGGTCGCTTCGGGGCGTTTTTGTGCTTGCTGGGTGCTTGCTGGGGGTGCGCTTCTGTCTTCTGTGGTTAGGCTTTGTGGTTCTATTTGGTTTAGGCGCTGTGCAACACGTTCAGGATCAGCATTAAGGGCGGCCAACATCTGTGTATCATTGTGGATGTCCAGAGTTTCTGCGCCATCAATGGTCTTATCAGAATGGGCGGTTGCTGTGTTTTGGTTGCTATTGTTACTGCGCGACATGTCTTCATCGCTATAGCCTTTATGAATAGTGATGCCATAGTCGCTGTCAGTGGCTGGCACTTCGGCGGCTTGTTGGATTGCTTTTTCGTATATTTCTTCCGCTGTTTCTTCACGTGTATAGACCTGTTCTTGTATTGTATTCTCTGCCGTATAATCATCATAGGATGAATCTGTCGTCGGCGTTACATCGTAAGGGTTCTCGTAAGATGGCTCGCGGGTGGGGGTATAGGCTTCGTCACTATATTGTGTTGTGCGGGCGTAATCGGTTTGATCCTGATCGACGGTTGATGAGGTGTGCAGGGAAATTGTTGGCGGCATTGCGGCGCGAGAATTGTTTGCTAATGTTATCGGGGCAGGGTGTCGCGCTTCACTGAGTATCCAGCCTAACAGTAAAACCACGATCATCATCAGAGCAAGGCTCGTTCCTTGGATACGAATAGATCGACGCCACCACGGCAGGAGGTTTTCTTCTTGCAAGCGTCTGTGTAAGACACTTGGATCTGTTTGCAAAATGTCATCATTGACCTGTGGCATGTTAACACCAGCCACCGCGCCTTGGTCGGTCAGTAAAACCATGGCTTTTGCGTTCAGAGCATCGCGGGTTTCTAAGACGGCTTGTTCAATGCGATCAACTTTGCGTAAAATACGGTTGCGATCCTCGATTGCTTTGTCGATTTTTCTGTCTAGCTTAAGATAGTCCGATGTTGCGTCTTCTATTTTATTATCCAGAGCCTCATTACGGGTTTCTGTTTCGCTGACGCGCTTTGTTAAGGCAACATAGACGGCGACATTATCTACCATCTTTTCACCCTGCACCTTTTGTTGGGTTTCTATAGATTTCTGACGTTTTAACAGCATATCATCTTTGGATTTTTGTTCCGTTATTTTGTCTTTTAATGCCTCTAAAGAACCGTCGCGTTCTGCGTTTTTGCGCTCAAGTTCTTTAACAAGGTCTTTTGCTTCTTCGATTTGCTTCAGTGTGTTTTTAACACTATTTTCAACACGGCTGGTCTTTTTGCTGGCTTCATTTTGTTTACTTGCAACTTTTTGTTCCAGATCAATATAGTTATTTTCTTGTGCGACGGTCTTATCTTCCAGAATTTTGATCGTGGCCTTATATTGTGTCAGTTGTTTTTTGAATGTCGTGCTATCTGATCGTGCGCTTTTCAGTTTTGTATTCAGCGATTTCAGCAAAAGCAAAGTTTGCATTTGTACGTTGTCACTTGGCATGACAGGGTCTTTTGTTGGCTGTGTGCTGCGTGTTTTTGGCAAATCATCATTATCTGCATTTTTGAAAAAAACGCGTCCCTCGGATGTTTTTGTGAAACCCATAACTAACTATCCCTTCAGGGATTGCTCCCCAGAATCAAAAAACTCAAATTTAATATGGTATATAGTTAATATGTTTTGGAAAATTAAACCAAGTATTTTGCCTCTTTATCCTGTTTTATCTTATGGATAAGTGAGGGGAAGGCGCATGGCTTAATTGCAGGGTTTATAAGTTAAGTACATCATCATGGGTACTGGCGGCAATGGTCATGACCTCACCGATAAGATCGGGTGATAAGCCTAGCTCCTCCAATGTTGTTTGCAGGTTTTCCGCTACGGCGGTAAAGTGAGTGGTGTTTAAGCCTTCTTCTTTAACCAAGCGTTCATGCGCTTTACGCATGGAAGCACCGGAGTAATTTGGTGCGCCGCCAAAGGCATAAGTTAAGAAAGCCTTTTGCTTTGCACGTTGACGATTCATATCCGTGTTTTTGAAGAAATGGTTGATGCGCTCATCCGCCATGATTTTTTTGTAAAATAAATCCACGGCGGCGTTTACTGCGGCTTTTCCACCTAATCTTTCGAATAATGTTTGTTCTTCGTCTGTCATTTTATTTTTCACTGCCGCCCATGAAATTACCGATTTGCGTATTCATGCTTCCGGCTTTAGAAGAGAGATTGTCCGCAAGACCTAATAGCTGTGTTGCAGCCGCGCCAGTTTCACTGGCGGCTTGTTGAATACCTGTGGTGTTGTTTGAAACTTCTCTGGTTGCCTGGGCTGCCTCTTGAACATTGCGGGATATTTCTTCTGTTGTTGTGGCTTGTTGTGTAATTGCGGCGGCCACTTCGGCGCTGGAATCTGATATTTCGCCGATAGTCTCCTGGATGGAGGCAATGGCATCTACAGCATCTCTTGTGACTGTTTGCATGCTTGATATTTGCGTTTGGATTTCATCTGTTGCCTTTGTTGTCTCTGCGGCAAGTGATTTAACCTCACTGGCAACAACGGCAAAGCCTTTACCTGCATCGCCTGCTCTGGCGGCTTCAATCGTGGCGTTAAGTGCCAGAAGGTTTGTTTGCTCGGCAATGTCGTTAATCATATCAACAACGTTTCCGATTTTTTGTGACGCTTCACTTAATTTCTGGATAACGCCTCTTGTTTCCTCTGCCTTGGTTACAGCCTCTTTTGAGGTTATATTGGCGTGGTTTATTTGTGTGGTAATTTCCTGAATAGATGCCGTCATTTCCTCTGCTGCTGCGGCAACGGTTTGAACGTTGGTGGAGGCTTCTTCTGCTGCTGTGGCAACGGCCACACTTTGTACTGATGTTTCCTCTGCGGCGGCGGATAAAGATTGCGCCGTAGATTTTACTTCTGCGGATGCATCGGATACTTTGCCGGATATTTGTAGGACATTTTTTGTCAGGGCTTCTTGTGCGGTTATGACAGACCAACTTGCCATCGCACCGATATAATAACCACCCGCATCTTTTATGGCAGAAACATTCAAATCAAGTATTTCCTCTCCAAGTGAAATTTTGGCGCGATAAGGCAGGTTTTTGGGGTCGCCAAGAAGTTTGCGTTGATGTGACGGGGTTTTGTGAAAAACATCAATACATGTGCCGAGCAGATCATCAACATTCACAGGCAGTAAGTGTTGTATCGTTCTTAAGGTATCCAGACTTGTTTTGTTAATGTAATTAATTTCAAGGGTTCTGGGGTCACACATCATGATGTTGATTGGCATATTATCCACCATGATTTTCAGCTGTTCACGCTCTGAACAGATTGACCAGCTCAAAGCCAGTTTTGTAATATCCTTACCAGAATATATCGCTTCGATATGAAGGTCGAGCATATGTGGTCCAAGGCGGATAATGGCATGATGTGGAAAGGATGATGGCTTTGCCAGTATGTTTCTTTGATGGGCGGGTGCTTTATGGAAGACATCAATACACTTACCGACGATCGTATCACCGTTTACGCCAGGGGGCAGGAGGTCGCGCACCAAATTGAGCGTATCAACGCTTGCTTTATTCGCGTAATCAATCACCAAAGTTTTAGGGTCGCAAGTCAGAACGTTCAGCGGTAACGAATCTAATATTGTTTGAAAATCGGATTTTGATGATAAAAAAGGTATCGATCCCAGTACTGAGTGTCCCATAAGATTCTCCAATGGTTGGTTGTGTTGTTATTTTTGTATTTTATATTCTTCTCCATTATTTATAAAGGTGAAGTGCATGATTTCTATGATTATTTTTTATGATATTTTTTTTAAAGCGGATAATTGTTTTTGGAGTGCAATCTATCTAATTGATATGGCTTGTGTTTTTATTGGTGTTTGTGTGTGTAATATGTTTTTTAAATTTTTGGAAAACTGTTTGAAGCCATACTAAAGCATTCTTTTACTGTCGTTACTTAAGTATTTGTTCAATTATGGGTGTTTATATTTGTTTTGTGTGGTGTTTTGGGTCGTTAAATATTGCGGTATATTCCGCATCTTTGAATCCCAGAGTAATATTCCCTTTGTGAACAAGTAGTGGCCTTTTAATGATGGAGGGGTTCTCCGCCGTAACCCGAAGTGCCGTAACATCATCCATCGCTTCCTTCACATCATCGGGCAATTTACGCCATGTTGTGCCACGGCGATTAATCACGTTTTCCCATCCATGCTGTTTCACCGCATCGCGCAAAACATCCTCATCGATGCCTTGCTTTTTATAGTCATGAAAGGTGACGTCAACGCCGTTGACCTCCAGCCATTTAAACGCCTTTTTCATCGTGTCACAGTTCTTGATGCCGTAGAGGGTTGTATCTGTCATTGTGGTAAATCCTTATTTTAAGAGGCGTTGTACGTCTATACCCAGCCAATCCGTTATGCCTTCTATTTTGTGCTTTATGGTCAAGTTCTTATCGATAATAAAGGTTTCGGGATACATGGTGGTTTTGAATATCTCTCGGGAGATGCTCTTATCCGTATCCAGCCCAATAATCACATTACCCAAGGTCAAATGCGCTTGACTTTCCGCAGGCAGGGTCTTTAAAAATTTCATGATATCTGCGGGGTTGTCGTCAACCGATAAAGTGATGAGGGTGATGTTGTCCTGCTCCCGATTGGCGAGTTCCAAAAGCTTCGGAAACTCTATGATACAGGGCGGACACCACGTCGCCCAGAAATTCAGAATAATGATGCGCCCTTTATATTCGTGCAGAGTGTAGCTGTTGCCTTTAATATCCGTGAAAGAAGCATTGGTCACGGTTTTCACAGGCGCAGGTTTATGTGTGCTAATCATGCCTTTGGGTGGCGCGACGCTGTCTTGAAAGGCGAAAAAACCTGCCAGACCAATAACAATCAAGGCGATAAGAACCTTAGGCATGGGGCGTAATCCTTTTCAGGAACGGCAGTGTCACCGCAATTACAAAAACGCTTTCAATGCCGATAAACAGACCGAGCGACCAAAGCGCGGAATCCATAAATCCATAAGCATGCAAGCCGACGCCTAGTAAA
Source organism: Alphaproteobacteria bacterium (assembly GCA_002401965.1). Lineage (GTDB taxonomy): Bacteria > Pseudomonadota > Alphaproteobacteria > Micavibrionales > Micavibrionaceae > UBA1672. Next base: position 61,821 of record NVUR01000022.1, on the reverse strand, counting down.
TTTACACCAAACCACGATAAGGCAAGGATTACTGAAAGATAAGAAAAACCGCATAAAACGGCGTGCTGTTTCATTTGTCCACTAATGCGTCCATGTATAATCCAGATCAGCCAAAGCACAATCAGTAACGCGCCATTTTCCTTCGGATCCCATCCCCAGAACCGTCCCCATGACTGATCCGCCCAAATACCGCCCAAAACTGTGCCTATGGTCGCAAAGAACAGTGCCAGTAGTGCCGCGGTTAGTGTGCTTTTGAACAGGGTGTTGTCAGGGATGCCGCCGCCATTCCATCGTGATTTTATCAATGTGTAATGTGCAAGAATGCTGGTCAACGCGCAAAAAGCATAGCCCGCCGTGATGCACAGAACATGAGTGGTCAGCCAGAAATTCGTATTAAGAACGGCGATCAGCATAACGAAGCTGTCACCATTTAAATTGTGCGAAAATCCAAGGATATGCAAGAAAATCGCAAGACTCAGTCCCAGCCATAACCACAGGATTTTCTTGTCTCTGCGATAGGCGATAAGCGCATAAAGCGTGGTAATAAGGCTGGCGAATAATATCGTTTCGTACAGCGTGCTGACGGGCGGTCTGTCCAGAATGAATATCCGTAACGCAATGCCGCAAAGCTGACATATGAAGCTGCCGAGAAGAGCGGTAGAAGCTGCGGCCATTTGTAGAGCGTTACTGCGAAATAAGGAGGTGATAAGTGCCGTCATCCCGATTAAACAGGCGATAAAGCTGATAAAAAATGGTGGGTAGAGGTTGTAATAATACTCCGCATTCAGTGCTTTCGGGCGTATCTGCGCGGTGTTTGATGTGACATGTATGTATAAGTTTCGTGCTGTATCATCCCATGTTTTCATGTCGCTGCCGTAATAGGCTGCGCTTAAATCCTGCCAGTATTTCAGTTGCGTATTTTCAGATGCAGATAGGGACTCCCAAGGCGATAACCATCCACCGTTATCGGTTGGAATAACTTTGAAAACATCGCTGTTGCGCCTTGTTTCTTGCAGCAGGCTGAGCGTGAAGGACAAATGCGCCAAGGCTTGTTCTGCGGGGGTATATGTCTCGATATTATGGTCTTTCTCGGCGATAATATCTTTCAATGTTGCTTGTAATATATCTTGAAGCTCTAGCGTCTCGATAAAACTAAGTGTTCTTCTGGTGTAAGGTTTAAATGGTGCGGGCAGGCTGTCTGGTAATGTGGTGGAAAGCGGCAGGATAAGTGTTAAACTGCCGAGCAAATTCTGCAAGGATATAGCATTTTTTTGTAGGGTAATAAGCTCTCTTTGCTGCACAGACCAATCCGCCTCATCCGCACCGACAATGCTGAGGATCATCTTTTGTTTTGTACGTAGGACTTCGGATATCTCCTTATAGGAATAGAGCTTATTTTTGCGCCGTTCCAAATGCAGGATTGTTAATATCTCGGGATTGATAATTTTCAGAACAGGGCGTGTTTCTGCGCGGACAGGGTCAAATAATGTCTCGATCAGCCACGCCAGAGCACCGCTTTCTTTACCTGAAAATGTGCGTAGCTGTATGCGGGCAAAGCTGTCTAATGGCTTTATTCTGCCTTCATGCAAGATAGGCAGCCGTGCGATATAGGAGGTATCCAGTTGCACAATATCTTGGTCTTGCGCCTGAGCGGGTATGGTAAAAAACAGGTATAACGCGGATAAAAGGATAAAAAATCTAGGCATGTTTATCCTTTCCGTTTTTTGGTTTCTTCTTCGGGCTGCGTCCGCGCATAAATAAATGCACAATCAAGCCAATACACATGGTCAGCCCCGAGATATAGGGAAAGGATCGCCCAACATTCCAAACCGCCGCCAGCACCGATACATCACCCTGCGGCGTCTTAATGAACGAAGATTGAAAAAAGGTGTAGCCTTTATACCGCAAAGGTTCGTTCATCGAAATAATGCTTTCCCATTGCATGTCACCATCCCGTATCAAGACGGTGGATTGGTATGCTTTGGCCATCGTGGTGCCGGGGTGAATATCCTTTTTAAACGCCAGCAACGTAATGGAAAAGGGCAGCCTTCTATGTTGTCTGTGCAGCGCGAACTTATAGGTTTTCCCCTCCACCGAAACCGTGGGGTATTTCGGAATATCTTCCAGCGACACAAAGATTTCGTGCGTATCATCATAGGTGACCTGAAAAACCAAGCCCGCCATATTCTCTTCGTTGTTTTTCTTGGGCGGCGCGGTTTCTAACTGCATGTGCTGCGCCATGCCGATATGGTGCTCTGTCTTGTTTTCGCGTGCCACGATTTTGCAATTCTCACAGGCTTCGTGAATATCGATGGCGAAGGGGAATTGCTTATCAAGGTTCAAGGCACGGTGCGCTTTTATATCCTTGTGATTAAGCGTTGTTAAGGTTCTGCCTTGCTCATCCATAATCACAAATTCACGCATATGATAGTCAGAGATAATGCTTTTTTGCTCACCTTCCCCCAAAGCGATATAGCCTTCACTGCTGAATAATGCCGTAAACAACCCGCCCAGCAACAGTAACAACACGCTGATATGCGTCAGAATAATGCCTGAATTTCGCATTGTCCACGGGCTTTTGAATACCAGTTTAAAGGTCAGATTGATAAAAATAAGCCCTAAAAATATCGGCATACCAGGCAATGGAATAATGTCGCCAACCCAAACGACGGGTGCTGCGAAGAATATATGCGTCGCCTGATACAGCCCGATATATTTCTGTGCGATTGTTCCCGTGACAAGATAGGCCATAACGATTGGGATCGTATAGTTTAACAACGTCGGCCCACAGAGCAGCGTATATAATTTTCGTGTTACGGTCATGATTTGCGCATTCTAACCATTGCGTATGAAATCGCTAGTGCAAAGTTATGATTTTGTGATATGACCTGCATTATGAATGAAGATAAATTACAAGAGATCGAAATTGCGCTGGCCTATCAGGATCAGCAACTTCAAGAGCTGAACACCGTGATCACCGATCAGTGGAAGCAAATGGAGCTGTTAAAGGCGCGTCTGGATAAGGCGTTGTCTAAGATAGATCGTCTGGAGGGCGGCGGTGATGACGGTGATGCATCTCTGTCTTCAATTGAGCGCGCCGCGCAAGATAGACCTCCACATTATTAAATATGATTACGTTACGCCGCTTCAATAAACGGTGTAAAAAATGCGTGCAGATTGTCGCGCACCTCATCGGGGTCTTTCAGCTTATTGAGCTTCGCTCTAAACGCCGCCGCTCCCTCAAACCCCGTGCAATACCAAGACAGATGCTTACGCGCAAAAGGCACGCCCTTGCGCTCTCCGTAATATTCTAAAATCGCGTCGTAATGATTTAGTATAAGGGCGAGCTTCTCAGCCGTGCTTGGCTCTGCGCCGATTTTCTCGGTTTTCAGATACGTCATAATCTGTTGCAGCAGCCACGGCTTGCCCTGACACCCGCGCCCAATCATAACCCCATCCGCGCCCGATTGCGCCATGGCATCAATCGCATCTTGCGGGGTGAGGATGTCTCCATTGACGATCAACGGGATATTAATGGCATCTTTTGTTGCGCGGATCGCCTGCCAATCGGCTTGTCCGTTATATTTTTGATCGCGCGTCCTGCCGTGGACAGTAATCATCTGCACGCCGACATCCTCCGCCATTTTGGCCAGAGTGGGGGCGTTGCGGTTTTCATTATCCCAACCAAGGCGCATCTTCACCGTGACGGGAATATTCACCGCCTTCACAGTTGCCGCCATAATCTCCGTCGCTAATTTCTCGTCCTGCATCAGCGCAGAGCCAGCCATTTTCTTAACCACCTTTTTGACAGGGCAACCAAAATTAATATCAATAATCGCCGCGCCGCGGGCTTCATTCATGCGCGCTGCTTCGGCCATAATGTCAGGATCACATCCCGCCAGCTGCACCGCCATGGGAAATTCTTCGGCATAATTCTCGTTCATCTTCAAAGATCTGCTGGTCTCTTGAATCATTTCACGGCTGGCAATCATCTCGGAGAATACAAGCCCCGCGCCATATTGCTTAATCAGCTTTCGAAAGGGCAAGTCAGTGACACCGGACATCGGCGCCAAAAAGACGGGGTCATCAATCGCAATGTCACCAATCGAAAATCCCATTTACGGCCTTTGTTGCAGCTTTAGCTTTTTGGCCTGCTTCTTATAGAAAACGCGTGGATGAACTTCGCCGTTCTCTTTTTCGTATTTCTCGTAATATTGCTGGTGATATTCTTCACCCGCCCAGAATTTAACGGCCGCACTGACCTCGGTTACGATAGGGCTGCTGTATGTCTTTTGCGCATCCACTTTTGCGATCAAGTTCTCGGCAATCTCTTTTTGTGCGTCATCATGATAGAAAATTTCCGAACGATATTGTGTACCAACATCAACGCCTTGACGGTTTAGTGTCGTTGGATCATGCGCTTTGGTCAGGAAAAATATGATGAGTTGCTCATAAGATACTTTATCAGGATCAAAGGTAATTTCTATGGCTTCTGCGTGGCCAGTTTGGCCAGTTGTAATGTCGCGATAGCCGGGTTCTTGTAAATCTCCGCCTGTATAGCCAACATTTGTGTGCAAAATACCGTCCAAAGCGCGAAATTCGCTCTCTAAACACCAGAAACAGCCACCAGCCAGCGTGGCGAGGGGGTAATTATCGGGTTTATCTGTCATCAGGTCGCTTCCTTGTGCATCTAATACACCTTCTACCGCCAAAGACGGTGTGTTTAGGGTGGCAAAAGTCAGTCCTGTCAGCCCCACGAATATAGCAATTATTGTAATAATACGCATAATTCTACCTTTTTTCATGTTTTAACGTTATTATATCTATATGAGACTATTCGCAAGGAATGAGGGAAATGTTTCTAAAAAAAACAAAATTGTTGAATTGTGGTGATCGTCCGCAAGATATCGAGCCGTCTATCATCCTGTTGCATTATACAGGGATGGAGAGCATGCAAGCGGCTAAAGACCGCCTTACTGACCCTGAGATTGAGGTTAGCGCACATTATTTGATCGATGAGGATGGTTCTGTCGATAACCTCGTGCCCGAAGATAAGCGTGCGTGGCATGCGGGTATTGCTTATTGGGACCATGAAACAGATATTAACTCACATTCTATCGGGATTGAAATTGTTAATCGTGGGCATGAGTTCGGTTATCATCCTTTTCCGTTAGAACAAATGCAAGCGGTGGCGCAGCTTTGCCGTGAGATTATGAAACGTCATGATATTGTCCATGTCCTGGGGCATTCCGATGTCGCGCCGGAGCGTAAACAAGATCCGGGGGAGCTGTTTGATTGGGAATGGCTGTCTGCGCAAGGGGTTGGCCTTTGGCCTGATCCTACGGTTGATGAGTTGGAACAAGCCAAGAAAATCGCCCGTAATGAGTATGAAGCCGGAAAGCTGTTCATTGCGCTTGGCTATAACCCGATGGCGGCTTACGTGGATATTGTAACCGCATTCCATCGCCATTATCATCCCAAGACCTTCCTTGCCGAAGTGGAGGGTATCGCGCGGGAGCAATCTATTGCGCGGCTTTTATCATTAATGCGTCAAAACCGTGGTGGAATCTAAAGAGAAAGTTAAACTGCTTTTACATTGGATCCGGAGCATGTTCTATAGACATATCATCCTCTGCCTCTGCGCTGAACGTAGGTTCTGGAGCATTCGCAGATGGAGTATCCTCGTAAATGGATGGTGGGAAAACAAGATTCCCGATTACGTTGCTGGGCGTGGCGTGCTCTACCAGTATATCGGTTCTAATATAACGTGTTGTTTCTTTTTCGGCTATTTCGTCATCGCTGAGTCCGGGAAGCCCCATTGAATGTCCTTCTATGTATGGCTTTATGTCATCCATTTCAGGGTTTGTTATGCTCATCGCATATTCAATGACTTCTCTGGTTTCAACTGGTGGCAAATCTGTTTGTTGAGGGATGCTTGGGTTTGCCATTAATTCCCCATCTTCATTTGTTAAAGCGCCCCATACGGCAACATAAGCCAATGGATTTTTTACTGCAGAGCCGCCTTTAAGTATTATATCTGTGTCTAGCTCAACCCCGGCATAGCTTTGCTCTGTACCGGTCATCTGCTCGGCTTGTTCCTTCGTATAGAAACCTATTGTAACTGATGCGCTGTCGCCTTCTTTTCGGTGCAATGTTGCAGGAACGGAGCCTATATCACTATAGAAAGCAGCGGCAACAACAACATGACTTTGTAAGTTCCCTTGCATAACAACAATTTGATTATCTTCCGGATTTTCTGTATCCGTAACAAAATCATTAAATTTTGTTTTCAGGATTTCAGGTGCAGAGTTTGATCCAAATCCTATTAAGGCCACGCGATCGCGCAATGTAACCGATTCCCCATCTTCTTTTTGAATTGTAACATCGTACGTATCGACATCTTGTATTGCGCCTGCAAGTCGAACGGTGTGGTTTGAAGATTGAAAAGAAAAATTATTGTCGTCTACAATCATCGCCGGATCAGCTTTTTCAGCTTCATCCTTGCCGACAGCTATAATAAAAGATTGTTTAAAATTATCATGATTTACATTGGGATATTCTACCGCACGGTTAAAATATCTGGTCAACATATCTTGTTTAGACTCTGGCATCGTGAATTCCCACTTTTTTTCATAATATAGTGTCTGCGTGTGGAATGCAAGAATCGAAGAGCATGTTTGCCGTAACGTGTCGTACTTCAGATGGCTTTCACACGTGCGCGTTAAAATTTCTTGATATTTCCCTTCAAAACAATCATTGTGCCGTGGTCGAAGAAATCGGGTGGCCGCTATATGTCTTAGGATGTGTAGAGGAAAGTCCGGGCTTCACGGAAAAACGACGCCGGATAACGTCCGGGGAGGGGGCAACCCCTTACGGCCAGTGCTGCAGAAAATAAACTACCTCTCTTTATCTTCGGATGGGGAGGGGAAAAGGTGAGAAGGTGCGGTAAGAGCGCACCGCGAATTCGGTAACGGATTTGGCATGGTAAACCCCGTCGGAAGCAAAACCAAATAGGAGCTGCATGTTACTTCGGTAACAGGTGTTTTTCGCACTGTAGCTCGGGTAGGTTGCTTGAGGTATCTGGTAACAGATATCCTAGATGAATGGTCACCCCTGATTTATCAGGACAGAACCCGGCTTATAGATTTCTTCGACATTTTCTCATTTATGTTAAATAATGTATAAAAGTACATTATTTATGCACTGACGGTTTTTAGAGATTATAAAAAAACCGCCGGAGGAGTGTCCGGCGGTTTTCATTGGTCTTCTTGTTCATCTGTATGTTTATAAGATTCCCCACGAAACACACGGCTATAAAGGCTTTTAGGTTATTTACTGGCATGATATGTATACAAAATTGTACCCATATACAGGCCTCCATTTACAGCAAGAACAAGCATTAATATACTCATAAGCATAATTTATTCCCCACACAGGTTAGTCGTTACTATTTATTAAGTGAAACCAGTTTTAGCATATTTATTTCGTAAAATGCAAGGGTTTTTCTATGTTTTGCAGTGGTTTAATTTTGTATGTCGCGGAATATAAGGGGTTTCGCATGTAAAAAATATTCAGAAAAAGTACATTTTTTATGCAAAATAGAATTCTTATCAAGGTGTTTTCATCGAAAGTGGCGGAATTTGAGGTCATTCCCCTCATTTTGCGACATTATGAAAACACTTGTTGGTCTCTGCAAATATTGGATGAAGTATTCATGTTCTCGTTACTATCGTTATTTACGCACATACTTATCCACAACTTTACCAACAAAATAAAAAATATGTTGTTTATTAGGCGATTACAATGAGTTCTTGTTGACGTCCCAAGTATTCCCATGATATCCCATATATATCCATGACGTGTCACAAGCAGGCATGTTTTGGTGTTCTTTCTGGTTTTCATCCGGCTATCTAAGGGTTTTGGCTTCATGGCGCTGTTTCTGTCAACATTTACGAATAAGGTCGATAAAAAGGGACGGGTCTCCGTGCCTGCGTCGTTTCGCGCTGCTTTGGCGGATCAGCTTCATCACGGCGTTGTGCTGTTTTGCTCAAACCAGCATTCCTGTCTGGAAGGCTTTGATTGGGCGAAGATGGATGAGATTGGCGATCGTATGGATCACTATGATCTGTTCTCTGACGATCAGGATGATCTGGCAACCACGATTTTCGGCGAGAGTGTTCAGTTGTTCTTCGACAGTGAAGGGCGCGTGACCTTGCCCGCCGAATTAATTGAGGCCGCAAGTCTTGGTGATCGTGTAACCTTCGTTGGTTTAGGGCGTAAATTCCAGATTTGGAATCCTGAGATGTTTGCACGCCGTAAAGCACAAGCACGCGGCGCGGTGCAGGATCGCAAACTAACCGTTCCCAAAATTTCCGGTAATACGGGGGCTGCGCAATGACGGCTCTACAGACATCGTCCGATACACATTACCCTGTAATGCTGCCCGAGGTTCTGGCGGCATTATCGCCTAAAGATGGCGGTGTTTACGTTGATGGCACGTTTGGTGCGGGCGGTTATACGCGCGCGATTTTAGACTCTGCGAATTGCACGGTCTATGCGATTGACCGCGATGATAATGCGCGCATCACGGCGGATGGTTTTGATGATGAATATGGCGATCGCTTTAACTTTTTACGAGGCTGCTTTGGTGATGTGAAATCATTGTTGCGGGCTGTGGGTGTTGAACGTGTTGATGGTTTTGTCCTTGATGTTGGCGTGTCTTCTATGCAAATCGACGAGGCAGAGCGCGGCTTTTCCTTTCGTTTTGACGGGCCGTTGGATATGCGCATGGATATGAAAAGCGACGGCCAAACGGCTGCTGATATCGTGAATACCTATGATCAAGACGCGCTGGCAAACGTTATCTATGAATATGGGGATGAGCGTAAGTCTCGCCGTATTGCACGCAAAATAATCGAACTGCGCGAAGAAAAACCGTTCGAGCGCACGTTAGAGCTTGCGGATGCAATACGCTCTGTTGTGCCGAGAGCACCTAAAGATAAAATCGACCCTGCAACGCGCACATTTCAGGCGTTACGTATCGCAGTGAATGATGAACTGGGTGAGTTGGATCGCGCACTGGACGTATCCGAAGATATATTGTCGGAGGATGGTCGCCTTGTTGTTGTGGCTTTTCATTCTCTGGAAGATGGCCGTGTGAAGCGTTTCCTGAAGGAAAAATCCAACACCCAAGCCAAAGGCTCTCGCCATTTACCGCAATCCGTTAACAGCGATGTTGAACCGATCTTCACGTTGATCTCTCGCAAGGCGGTTAAACCGTCCGATAAAGAGATCTCAGAAAACCCGCGCTCTCGCTCTGCACGTTTGCGCGCCGGTATCCGTTGTCCTTTGAATGAAGGGCGCACGTGATATGAGGGTTATTATTCTGAAATATACCGTTGTTTCTGCGCTGGTGATTGCCAGTGGCGCAATGTTGATGGATGTCAGCCACCATGTGCAGCGCGCCGAGCGTGATATTAAACACCTTGATCGCGAAATTGCGCGTGAAGAAGAAAGTATCCGCGTATTAAAGGCAGAGTGGGCGTATCTAAACAACCCTGTCCGTCTCGAAGCTTTAGCCGCAGACTATGTTGATTTAATCTCCCCCGAAGCCGCCCAGCTTATTTCCGATATGAGCGTCATTCCCGATAATGACCCTCAAGCCTCGATCTTTATCCCCCAAAGATCGCCTTTGCATCGTGATATCTCCTATGATGCATCATCCCCAAAGCCTACTCAGGCGACTTACCCCACAAAACACACGAATAACACCGTATCCTCACATACAAATGGAGGCGCGCGATGATTTGGAAACATGCACGGCGTCAAGCCATTTTGATTGATGGAGATCGCAGATCCTCAGTCTTTATGGCGCAGAGCCGTTTGTCTATTTTGGGTGTTTGCTTTGCCTTGGGCTATTTGCTGGTGATGGTGCGTTTGCTTGACCTTGCGGTTGTGCAAAATGAATCCTTGTTCCAAGAACCGCTGAACGCCGCTGTCGCAAGAGCGCAGGATATTAAATCCTTAACGCCACGCCGCGGTGATATCTATGATCGTCACGGGTTTTTGCTGGCGACAACGCTGAAAACACCGTCTCTGTTCGTTGATCCGTCTTTGGTGTTTGATGAGACATCTTTGAGCGTATCTTTGATGAAAATTATTCCTGATTTGAATCGCTCTAAAATGTCCTCTGTGGTGCAGGGCAAGAACCGCTTCGGCTGGATCGCGCATAATATCACCCCCGCGCAACAGCAAGCTGTGCTGGAAATTGGCGACCCCAGCCTTGGTTTTAAATACGAGTATAAGCGTGTGTATCCGCAAGGCTCGCTCTTCGCGCATCTTGTTGGCTATACGGATCGCGATGGTCTTGGGCTGGCGGGGATCGAGCGTGGATATGATGATGTGCTAAGCGCAGGCGAAGATGTGCATCTGTCACTGGATTTACGTTTACAACATGTTGTACGCCGCGAACTTGGCACCGCAATGGAAGAGTTCACCGCTAAGGCCGGATCGGGCATTATTCTCGATGTGCATACGGGCGAAGTTCTGGCGGGTGTGTCTTTGCCTGACTTTGATCTGAACGCGGCGGGTGATGCAGAAGACCGTGAAATATTCAATCGCCTGACCTTGGGCGTTTATGAGCTGGGTTCTATGTTCAAGATTTTCTCAACGGCGGCGTTGTTGGAATTGCACAATGTGCCGATGAGCAAAACATTCGATGCACGTAAGCCTTTGAAAATAGGGCGTTTCACGATCAGTGATTATCACGCCAAGAAACGCGTTTTGACAATTCCTGAAGTTTTCATGTATTCTTCGAATATCGGCAGTGCCTTGATGGGGCAGATGATTGGCGGCAAAGCGTTACGTGCGTTTTATGCCGACCTTGGTTTACTGGATGCGATGCGTTTTGATATTCGTGAAATCGGGCGGCCAATCGTGCCCAAGATATGGCGTAAATCAACAACCTTAACCGCATCTTATGGTCATGGCTTGGCGACAACGCCATTGCAGATGAGCGCAGCGGTGGCCTCTATTGTTAATGGCGGCATGGCGGTTCACCCTGTATTGATAAAAGTTGATGAGGGTGCGATTGCGCAGACCGATGTGCGGGTGATTTCCGAGGAAACATCAGAGAAAATGAGAAAACTCTTGCGCCTTGTTGTGACCAAAGGCACAGGCAGAAATGCGGATGTTAAGGGCTATGCTCTTGGCGGCAAAACAGGTACGGCAGAGAAAAGCGTCGGCGGATATTATCGTCGTGACAAGCTGATATCTTCATTTGTTGGTGCGTTCCCGATGGATAATCCGCGCTATGTTTTGATGGTGATGGTGGACGAACCGCACGGGAATAAGAAAAGTTATGGCTATGCTACGGCTGGCTGGGTTGCTGCACCTGCGGTGAAGCGTATTTTGACATCTATGGCGTCTATCCTTGGTTTACCCGCGGATAAATATGATGCCGATAATGATATGGCCGTGAGTCTAGAGCCATATATCCACGATAAAAAGAAAAAGAAAAAGAAAATAGGAGGAAAAAGTCTTGTCTCATACTGAGTTTGATATTCAATCTTTAAAAGGTGTTGCGCAGGATAACCGTCAGGTTAAGGCGGGGTATTTGTTTGCAGCGCTTCAAGGGGAACATTCTGACGGGCGCGATTATATTGATGATGCGTTAGAACGCGGCGCGACTGTTATTTTGTCTGATGAGGACGTGCCTTTACCTGAAACCTCGAATGTAGTCGTAATAATCGATGAGGAACCACGTAAAGCATTCAGCCATATCGTCGCGGAATTTTACAAAGAACAACCAAAACATATCCTTGCTGTGGGTGGTACGAACGGTAAAACATCTGTCGCGTATTTTGTTAATCAGTTATGGACAGCGTTGGGCAAAAAATCGTTTTATTACGGCACTATATCCGGCACTATGACAACATTGCCGCCTGTTTTGATGCATGAAATGCTTGCAGAATTGTCAGAGGATGGTGTTACCCATGTTGCCTTGGAAGCCTCCAGTCAAGGGTTGGAGCAATATCGCATGGATGGTGTACGCGTTAATATTGCGGCCTTCACCAGTTTCTCGCAAGATCATCTGGATTATCATATCAGTATGGACGCGTATCTGGCGGCGAAGTTACGCCTGTTCTCTGACCTTTTGGCTGATGATGGTGTGGCGGTTCTCAATGCGGATATCCCCGAATATGAACCACTATTATCCATATGTCAGGCGCGCGGTGTGCGTGTGTTGTCTTATGGCGAAAAAGGCGAGGATATTAAACTCGTCTCTCGTCAAACTGTAGAAAATGCGCAGGATATAAAGATTGAAATTGCGGGGCAGAGCTACGCTGTTTCTCTGCCATTGGTCGGGCAATTTCAGGTGATGAATGCGCTGTGTGCGCTGGCCTGTGTTTTGGCGCAAGATTCTGAGAATGCTGAAGAATTAACCAAACTTCTCAGTAAATTAGAGCCCGTCCCCGGACGCTTGCAAGTGATCACAAACGGCACGCTTCATGCTTATGTTGATTATGCACATACACCTGATGCGCTGGAAAATGTGTTGGCCGCGCTACGTCCACATACAAAAGGGCGTTTGCTTTGTGTCTTTGGGTGTGGCGGTGATCGCGATACGACAAAACGTGCGGTGATGGGGGAGATTGTCTCTCGTTTAGCGGATGTGGCCATTGTCACAGATGATAATCCGCGCAGTGAAAACCCTGCCGCCATCCGTAAAGAAGTTTTAAGCCAAATGGATGGCAAAGCCCATGAAATCGCGGATCGGCATGAAGCCATAGAATTTGCCGTTCAGCAAATGAACCAAAACGATATTTTACTCGTCGCCGGAAAAGGGCACGAGCAAGGTCAGACCTTCGACGGGGTTACTCACCCTTTTGATGATGTGTGTGAAGTCAATAATGCATTGCGTAACGTTGTGTAGAGTAAATTAAGGAAAACTAAATGATTAAGAATAACCGCTATTACTGGTCTCATCTAAAGACAAAGACCGTGACAGTTCGGGTTGCACCGAGGCAAAAACAGCGCGGCATCGTATTTCGCGTGAATAACATGATTGATCTGGGTAATGGTCGCCAAACAGTGATGCTGGAGCACGTAGATTTCCCACAAACCTACCACAGACGCAACGGTAATAACGATGTCGCCGTGCCATTTCGCATGGGAAACATGGATTTCATCTATGCGTCACCCGGGCAACCGAAATTGCAGAATGTGCATAATTTGCTTTCTACGCTTTACAAGAATGATGAAGTCGAGAAAATAGTAGCAGATGTTTTATCGCCGGGTGACTTGCTGATCTTCAAACAAGAGGGTAAGTCTATGAAGATCAAAATGATTGAAGCGTTAAGAATCGTAAAAGCAAACTCTTACAAGAAGAATAAATCCACACATGCTCTATAGTTTATTAACACCATATGCCGATCAGTTCTTATTCTTTGACCTGTTTCGTTCCGTAACATTTAGGACAGGCATGTCAATCGGCACGGCGTTGATTATATGTTTCTTGATTGCCAAGCCGATGATTAGATGGTTGAAATCAAAGCAAAAAGAGGGGCAGCCCATCCGTAAAGACGGGCCGGAATCGCATTTCAAAAAGGCAGGTACGCCAACAATGGGTGGGCTGATGATTTTGATTTCTGTGTGTATCAGCACGCTTTTATGGGCGGATTTATCAAACCCGTTTGTTTGGTATGCGTTGCTGATTATGGTTGGATACGGGGCAATTGGTTTTGCCGATGATTATTTAAAGCTCACAAAACGCAATACAAAAGGCCTGTCGGGAAGGATTAAAATTCTGGCGCAAATCATTATCGGAACCGTTGTAACCGTAGGCATTATGAACGCTCTACCTGCGGATCTCTCAACGCATGTCGCGCCGCCGTTCTTTAAAGATGTTTTGATTAACCTGTCATGGTTCTTTATTCCGTGGTCGCTGATTGTGATTATCGGCGCGTCTAATGCGGTGAATTTAACGGATGGTCTGGATGGCTTGGCGATTGTGCCTGTTGCGATTGCGGCAGGGTGCTTTGGCTTGATTGCTTATTTGGTCGGGCATGTTGATTTCTCGCAATATCTGTATTTGCATCGTGTGCCGGGAACAGAGGAACTTGCCATTATCTGCGGCGCGGTGATCGGCGGCGCGATGGGGTTTTTGTGGTATAATGCCCCGCCTGCGGCTATCTTTATGGGCGATACCGGCTCTCTTGCAATGGGTGGTTTTCTTGGCGCAGTGTCCGTGATGACCAAGCATGAGATTGTTCTGGCAATAATCGGCGGGTTATTTGTGGTCGAGACTGTTTCAGTCATTGTGCAAGTGGTATCCTTTAAACTCACGGGAAAACGCGTTTTCGCCATGGCACCGCTGCATCATCACTTCGAGAAAAAGGGCTGGTCAGAGCCAACAATCGTTATCCGGTTCTGGATTATCGCCGTTATTTTGGCTTTGGTTGGACTCGCAACGCTTAAACTGCGCTAGGCACATTATCCCAATCCTATATATGTTGATAAAAACATTGATTATATGTTAAGTCTCCATTGGTGAGTTGATTAAGATAATAAAGCCTAGAAGGTATTCCCAATATTAATTTCATAGACCCCGAAACGCACAGGACTTATGCGCAGATTAACGCGGGTGTTCCTTCCATCATTGATGCAGATATTTTCCATGAGAAAAATAGTAACTCCGACTATAAAGCCGTCTTTGATGCTGCTGAATTTGTGCGTGCTTTGGGATATTCTCTTCAGTCACAATCGCCGGATATGTAAGGCATCGCCACTTTATGATATTATACGCTTTACGCTTTTACCGCCTTGTGCGAAAATGAAGAGAAGCACTAATCGTTATATAGGATGCATATGACCGAGATTTCAGATTTTGTCAAAGCTCTTTCCGGTAAGCCTATTTTGGTTTTCGGGCTTGGGCGTACGGGTATGTCCGTAATCAAGGCTTTGAAAAAGGTGGGCGCGACTATTGTTGCGGGCGATGATAATGCGGAGAACATCGCACTTGCCAAAAATATGGGCGTTGAGTTGCTGGAGGGTAATGATCGCGCATTTTCCGATTATGCATTTATGCTGCTTTCGCCGGGTATTCCTTTGACGCACCCACAACCTCATGATGTTGTACTCAAAGCGCAAGAAGCCGATCTTGATATTATCTGTGATATCGAATTATTCTATCGCATATTCTCTGATCGCAAAACTATAGGCGTGACAGGCACAAACGGCAAATCTACCTCGACAACGCTTATTCATCATATCCTCGAAGAGTGTGGCAAAACCGCGCTGCTTGGTGGGAATATAGGCACAGCAGTGTTTGAACTGGATGTTAGTGATAAGAATGCGTGGATTGTACTGGAGATTTCATCGTTCCAGATGGATCTCTGCCCGACATTCAGACCCGATATCTCTGTTGTCTTGAATTTAACGCCCGACCATATAGATCGCCATGGAGATATGGATCACTATATGCAGGTGAAAGAGCGCATTGTCGAGCTGAGCAAGAGCAGCGCCGAGAACGTCGCCATCATTTGCAGTGATGATACGCATATGCAGCGCATCTATGATCGTGCGAAAGGTTTGGCGTTGCGTGATATTATAGAGGTTTCAACGCTGAAATCTCTGTCTGATGGTGTGTATGTCGAGGATGAGTGGCTCTATGATGCTTCGGAGGATGACGACGTAAAAATCGGCGATTTGTCTACGATTCTCAGTTTGCGGGGCATTCATAATTATCAAAATGTGGCCTGTGCCTATACTGTGCTGCGCAAAGTTGGCATTGCCTCAGAGGATATTTGGCGCGCTATGAACACGTTCCCTGGGCTTAATCATCGTCAATATCTTGTGCGCACGATTAATGGTGTGTCCTATGTGAATGACAGTAAATCAACCAACGCGGCGTCTGCTGCGGTTGCGCTTGGTTGCCGGCATAATGTGTATTGGATTGTCGGTGGACGGCAAAAGAAAACCGGCCTTGATGGGTTGGAGGAGTTCTTTGCGCACCTGAAACATGTTTTCTTGATCGGCGAATCAACGGAAGATTTTGCAAACTGGTTTGATAATTACGGGCTGGACTATACGCGGTGTTATAATTTGGAAAAGGCAGTTGCCGAAGCACATGATATGGCGCAGGAAAATCGCGGTCAACCGGGTGGTGCAGGGGTGGTTTTACTTTCACCTGCTTGTGCGTCATTCGATCAGTTTAAATCCTTTGAAGATCGTGGTGATAAATTTACGACTTTCGTAAAGGCTCTAGAAGAATAACCTCAAGAATAACCTCAAGAATAACCTCAAGAATAAATTCAGAATAAATCAAAATAATATGCCTGAAACAGATACAGCCCTCTCTTCCACTCAATCCCGATCACAGCCACAGGCGTTTTCACGGATGGATCGTTCCTTTTTGGGCGCATGGTGGTGGACAGTAGATCGTGCGATGCTTGGCTGCATCATGGCGTTGTTGGTGTTTGGCATTGCTTTGGTCGCAACCTCCAGCCCTGCTGTTGCCCAAAAAATAGGGGTGAGTGATTATCATTTTATCAAAAAACATATCATATTTTTGGTGCCGACCTTGTTTCTGATTATTGGCGGATCAATGTTAAGCCCGCGCTATGTCTGGCGTTTTGCCAGTCTCGTTTTATTGGGCGGGTGCATTATGATGGTGTTGGTTCTGTTCTTCGGAGTAGAGGAAAAGGGCGCACGCCGCTGGATTAGTATTCTTGGATTTTCGCTGCAACCTAGTGAATTTGTGAAACCCGCCTTTGTGGTGGTTGCCGCGTGGCTGATCGCATTACAGAAGAAATCAATTCAGAAAGTAAACAGCTATCAACCTGATGCGAAAAAAGATGGCACTTTTCCGGGCTATTATATTGCCGTTGGGCTGTATTTTATTTTATTGGCTTTGCTGATTATGCAACCTGATCTGGGGATGAGCATTGTTCTAACCACAGTCTTCGCCGTTCAAATTTTTATCGCAGGATTGCGCTTTCGCTACATGGCGGTGCTGTTTGCCATTGGGTCGGCAGGGCTCGTCGCGGCATATTTCTCTCTCCATCATGTACGCAGCCGTATGGATCGGTTCTTTAACCCAGACAGCGGTGATAATTATCAGGTGGAGGCTTCTTTAGCGGCAATTAAAAAGGGCGGCATTATTGGTGTCGGGCCAGGGCAAGGCGTAGAGAAAATTAATTTACCTGATGCACATGCCGATTTTACATTCTCTGTGTTGGTGGAGGAAGGTGGCATTGCCTTTGCGGCGATACTGATCGCTTTGTTCCTGTTTATTTTATTACGTGGCTTCAAAAGGTTACAAGACACGCATGATGTGTTCTCAGTGCTTGCCGCGGGGGGCTTATTGGCGATGTTCAGCATCCAGTCCTTGATCCATATGGGGTCCAGTGTAAATCTATTACCTGCCAAGGGCATGACTTTGCCTTTTATTAGCTATGGTGGCTCTTCTATGATATCCATGGGGATAGCGATGGGGATGGTGCTGGCCTTAACCCGTCAAAAAGGGCGAACATCCATTGCGCGTAGTTCTATGACAATGCGCCGCAGCCTAAATAGAGACGCGGATAAGAGTGCAGAAAATGAGTGATAAGCAATATTTCGTTTTAATCAGTGCAGGTGGTACGGGCGGCCATATGAGCCCCGCCAGTGCGCTGGTCAGCGATCTGTTGGCGCGTGGATATCGTGTTGAGTTGATGACGGATAATCGCGGCGCAAAATTTTCTTCCATGTTTGAGGGAGTAAAAACCCATGTTGTAAAATCCGGCACGATTGGTGCGGGAATCATGGGCAAAATCAAGGGCGTTGTAAATTTGAGTCTGGGTATTGTTCATGCTCTGACGCTTGTCAAATCTTTGAAGCCAGATCTTGTGATTGGTTTTGGTGGCTATCCTTCTGTTCCGGGTGTGTTCGCGGCGCAAAAATTAAATATTCTAACAATATTGCACGAGCAAAATGCCATTATCGGTAAGGCCAATGTTTTCTTGGCACCAAATGCAGAGCGTATCGCTTTGTCTGCTGATAATACAACAGGCCTTGATCGTGAAGAAACCTTTCGCAGTGTGATTACCGGCAACCCTGTACGTCCAGAAATATCAGTGCTTCACGATATTGAATATCCGTCTTTCTCTGATACGGATGATATGTATATCTTAGTGATGGGCGGGTCGCTTGGCGCAACAGTGTTTAGCGAGATCGTCCCGCAAACTTTAGCGCAATTGCCGGAAGAATACCGTAAACGTTTGAAAATAATGCAGCAATGTCGCGCCGTAGACATTGATAGTGTTCGCGCTGTTTATCAGGATGCAGGTATTGATGCCACGCTCGCCACATTTTTTGATGATGTCGCGGGGGAGCTGACAAAAGCGCATTTGGTTATTGCTCGTTCAGGTGCCAGCACCGTGGCAGAGGTTAGTGTTGCAGGCCGTCCTGCCATTTATGTGCCTTACCCGCATCATAAAGATCAGCAACAAAAAAAGAATGCCAACGCTGTTGCTGATGTTGGCGGCGCGTGGGTGATGACCGAGGCCGGCTTTACGCAAGAGGCACTCCTCACCAGAATAGAAACATTCTTTCAAAACCCGGGCAGCTTGTCTCGCGCTGCGGTGCATGCTAAAGAATGCGGGAAGCCCGATGCAGCGAAAAAGCTCGGTAATTTGGTTACCGCAATTATGGCGGATCTTTCAAGCTAACGAATACTCTAATGAAGAGGTGCACACCACATGCGTACAATGTCCCCTGATATAGGAACACTCCATTTCGTCGGTATCGGCGGTATCGGGATGAGCGGTATAGCAACGCTTCTTGCGTCTTTGGGCTATGATGTACAAGGTTCTGATATTGCGGAAAATGCGAATGTTGTACGCTTGCGTAAACAGGGCATACGTGTCGTCATCGGGCATGCGCCTGATCATATTCGCAGCGTTGATGGCATATTGCCTGCTGCGATTGTGATTTCCTCTGCAGTTAAGGATGATAATGCGGAGCTGATTGCCGCGCGCGCCGCCAAAGTGCCTGTGGTGCAACGCGCCGAAATGCTGGCTGAATTGATGCGCCTGAAATCTTCTGTTGCGGTTGCGGGAACGCATGGTAAGACCACCACCACATCGATGGTTGGGCAAATGTTGGATCAGGCGGGGCTTGACCCAACGGTGGTGAATGGCGGTATCGTGAATGCGTACGGCACCAACACGCGTTTTGGCCAGTCTGACTGGATGGTTGTCGAAGCCGATGAAAGCGACGGTAGCTTTATTCGCTTGCCCGCCACTGTTGCGGTTGTCACAAATATCGATCCTGAGCATATGGATCATTACAAAACCTTTGATCGGGTGAAAAAGGCGTATAAACGCTTTGTTTTGAATTTGCCGTTTCATGGCTATGCGTTGCTGTGTATTGATCACCCCGAAGTGCAAAGCCTCGCCGCGCAGGTCTCTGATCGTAAAGTCATTACCTATGGCTTTAATCCGCAGGCCGATATTCGCGCCGAAAATATCAGACCGGGCGCAGAGGGCAGCGTGTTTGACGTGATCTTCGCGGGCTGGCTTTCGGATGGCGGGCAAGAACACGTGATTAAGGATATCCACCTTTCCATGCCCGGCGAGCATAATGTGCAAAATTCTCTGGTTGCGCTGGGCGTGGCAAAGGAAATGGGCGTGTCTGCCGCGAAAATGAAAGCGGCAATGTCGAATTTCGGCGGGGTTAAACGTCGTTTCACCAAAACAGGCACGGTCGAGGGAATCACCATTATTGATGATTACGCGCATCACCCTGTTGAGATCGAAGTGGTCTTGAAAACCGCGCGCGCGGCAGTAAAGGAAAGTGATGGCAATGTTATCGCCGTGATGCAACCGCACAGATATTCCCGCCTTGAAGATTTATACGAAGCGTTCTGCCGTTGCTTTAACGATGCCGATCACGTGATTATCACAGATGTATTTGCTGCAGGTGAAGAACCGCTTGAGGGCGTGGATAAAGACTATCTCGTACAAGGGCTAAAAACCCATGGCCATCGCTCAGCTCAGGCGTTGTCGGAGCAGGATGATTTACCACGTATTCTTGCAGGACTGGCGCATTCGGGCGATTATATCATCCTGATGGGCGCAGGGGATATCACAAGCTGGGCTTATGATTTACCGGATCAGTTGGTGACAGAAATTCAAAAAACACAAGGCGCTGTGGCGTGATCGATCAAGATTCTTACTGCGGGACATTCACTAAAAATGCACCTTTAGGGCAGAAAAGCTGGTTCAAATGCGGCGGAACGGCTGATCTTTTATTCGCGCCCGAAGATATCGATGATCTTGCGGTGTTCCTGAAGGAATATCCCTCCGAAGAGCCGTTGCTTGTTCTGGGCGGTATGGCGAATTGCATTATCCGTGATGGTGGTATTCGTGGGTGCGTTATTAGTTTGGGCAAGCCCTTTGCTGAAATTGAAGTGCAAGGCACGCGCATTATGGCGGGCGCGGGTGCGTTGAATGGCTCCGTTGCGGCTGCTGCTGCGAAGGCGGGCATTGGCGGGCTTGAATTTCTATCCGGTATTCCAGGAACTGTTGGCGGAGCGTTGCGTATGAATGCGGGTGCATATGGCACAGAAGTTAAGGATGTTTTGGTTGCGGCGATGGCGATCGGACGGCATGGTTCAATCGGTGCGCTTGGGCTTGAAGAGATGAATTTGCGCTATCGTTATTGCGGCGCTCCGAAAGATATCACCTTTGTTGGTGCGGTTTTCGAAGGCAAAGCGGAGGAAACCTTAACTGTACGTGCGCGCCTTAAGGAAATTAAATCAACCCGTCAATCAACGCAGCCTATATCGGAGAAAACAGGTGGTTCAACCTTTGCGAATCCTTCCGCGAAAGAATTGGAATCTGCTGGCTTGCCCGAGGGAACAAAAGCATGGCAAATAGTTGAAAAAGTCGGTGGGCGTGATTTACAAATTGGCGGCGCACGAATGAGTGACAAGCATCTGAATTTTATGATTAATACCGGTGATGCCACCGCCGCCGATCTGGAAAACCTTGGTGATGAGCTTATAAAGCGTGCATACGATCAATTCAGTCTAAACCTGCATTGGGAAATCCGTCGCATTGGTGATTGTTAAATAAAAACACCTCGAGGAAGAAAATGTCCGAGGTGTTTTCTAAGGTTGGGTATAGGGTGTTTTGTTTATGATTTAATCACAGCTAAAAGATTTTCCTTATACTCATCACATGCTTCTTTACCAGCCAACTGATGTTGCATGCAAGCAAGAGCCGCATCAACGGCAAGTTCCGCGACTTTATCCATTTTATCGCCGATTTTTTCTTCAAAGACAGCTTTCATCTTCTCTTTTATCAACTCTTTCTTCGCCTGCTTGGCCAAACAAACCATGTCTTCTGCAAAGGTGCAGCAGTCACTTTTCTTTGGGGTTTCTGTTTCGCAAGAATTTTTTGTGTTGCAATCGCTCATATTAAATCTCCTAAAGCGTTATGTTTTTAAGTGTTATGTATCTTATATAAACAGAGTATATTTTTGACAAGTAGGTACTATTTTGTTATATAGTTACCTTAATGATACTAATGAGGGGATATAACGATGAATCTTGAAAATAATATGCAGGACTGCCCAATAACAACGGCGATTACCATTATTGGGGGGAAGTGGAAAATCCCTATTTTATATAACCTTCGTGAAAACACATTACGTTTTAGCGAGTTAAAACGCGCCCTTTCAACTGTGACACAAAAAATGCTGACCCAGCAGCTAAGAGAGCTTGAGAAAGACGGGTTGGTCGTGCGGAAAGTTTATGCACAAGTACCGCCTAAGGTGGAGTACAGCATTACACCAATGGCAAAAAATCTGGAGCCTATTCTTGATGCTTTGTGTTGCTGGGCAAAGGAATATCAGGGTAGTGATTGTTGTAAGCCTGCCCCGGACATGACGGCGTGTGAAGGGTGATGTCATTACTGTTGATATGATGCTTCACACAGAACAAATATATCCTAAATCTTTAATATTTGCTCGTAAATATCGGGTAAGTCATTTTCCAGCAGGATGACGTCGTTATTCTTTTTGTTCGCGAAAATCCATTCTTGCGCTTGGGCGAAGCTATCAACCTCCATCAATATTTTACCACGGCTATTGGTTTGGAACGCGTCGATGAATGTGGGGATACGCTTTGGATTAACGACGATGACAATATCACAGGTTCCCGCGGCCAGCGTGCCTAGCGTTGTGTGAACCTCATCATGCGCTGCGCCCAGTTCAACAATGCCGGGGGTAACCAAAATCGCGCGTCCACCTTGATCTTCCGCTAAAACGCCGAGTACATGTAGGGCAGAGCGAAAGCCTGGTGGGTTAGAATTATACGCATCATCAATAATGATCGTACCGTCATTCTGCTGTTTAACTTCCAGCCTATGGCGGACTTGCACGGTCGTTGCCAGCGCGGATTTAATGTCTTTCGCATCCATGCCAAGGGTCATGGCGCACGCAAAAGCCAGCGCGATGTTATGCCCGTGATGAATACCATAGAGCGGCGCGCGCAAGGTATAGCTTTCCTCTCGCCACTCAAGTTTGATGCAAAGCCCTTTCGGTGTTTGCTTTACGGAGATGATCTTCAGGTCATTCGGCGCGAGATAGCTGAACTCTTTTTGGGTTTTAGGCTTCCGGGTTTTACTTGGCTCTCCGCAGGCGATGAAGTTATCCATGGCGCGATGGCGAATATTGCGGGAATGTTCGAATTTTAGGGTTTTTTCATGGACAATCATTGTACCGTTACGCGCCAAAACGGATTCTGCCAGCTCGTATTTTGCATGAACAACGGTGTTCAGCGATTTGAACCGCTCGTAATGTGCATGACCGATTGAGGTGATAATCCCGATATCAGGCGGAGTAAGGGCACATAATCCCGCGATAGAGCCGGGGCCATACGCGCCCATTTCGGTGATGAAATATTTATGCTGGGGTTCAAGTTGCTCGCGGATGATGCGCGTAACGCCCATGATGGTATTCACACTGCCCGGTGTGGTCAGGGTGGGCGCGGAATTCTTCAGGATATGCCCCAAAATATGCTTCACAGATGTTTTGCCGTACGATCCGGTAATCGCGATCACGGTTGGATTAACCTCTGCCAGTTTGGCCTGAGCTTCATTATAGAATTTCTTTTGCACCGCCGCTTCATAAGGGGCGAGGGAACTGTTCCCAAGTATCAACATGAAGGGGATTACTTGCACCACGATAATCCATATGGCAGGAAACGGGATATAAAACGCGCCACTTGCACAGATTAATGTGAAGAGTAACGCCATAATCAAAATGCGTCTGGCACGCTTGGTAATGGCAAGCGCTTTCTTGGATTGTTTGCGTGGGTCTTTCTCGAAATAGGCAGCAAGAATAAAGGCTAGAAATATAAATATATTCAATATCGGCGCAGGGATCGCAGTGAATATTGCCACACCGCTCATCACGATAAGAAACTGGCTGACCCGTGAGTCATAGACCTTGTGGCGGACAACCCATGTCATCAAACGCCCGTTATCATAATCTTCTTGCTGCAAAGCATGCAGGTAATTCATTAGGCGTTTCGTTGCAAAAGCAAGAAAGGCAATCAGGGTTATGCTCTGTATCGCGAGGTCTTCAATCATGCTTATCTTTTACCCGTTTTCTTTGATAAAGTCACTCAGGAGTTTGATAACTTGATGGCGACCATTCTGCAGGACGCTGTAATGATCTTGATCACTCAGGATATGTAATTGTGAGTTTGAGATTAATTGCTTCAGACGCGTGCCGAACTCAGCCGGAGTTTCTGTGTCGTTCTCGCCATAAATTAGCGTGACAGGGCATTGAACGTCTTGTGTTTGCGGGGTTAAATCTTCATTGACCACGCGGATAAATACTTTACGCATCGCGCCTGCATCTTTGTAATCCGCACTGCCGAATTTTGCCATGAGCTTATCTTTAAACGTACCTTCGGGGACGCGTTTTCTTAGCAGCTTAAACAGCTTTATCCTGATATAGAAATACAGTTTTTTAAGAGGCGAGCGTTTGCGTTTTAAACCCGCGCCGGAAATCAAGCTCATCGCCTTGATGCATTCGGGGTGGCGCGCCGCAATTTGCAAACCCACACGACAGCCAAAGGAATGCCCGATCCACAAAACAGGCGGGAAGTTATTATCTTTTAGCCAAGCGGCAATGGCATCGGCGTAATGCTCTGTCCCCCAATCTTCAGGTGGCGGAGGGGATTGCCCAAAGCCGGGGAGGTCAAGCGCGATATGCTCGGCCTGTTGTTCCAAAGGCGTAATCAGGGGCAGCCAATTTTGATGCGTATGCCCCCATCCATGAGCCCAAATTATGATGGGCTTCTTTGCTTCATTATTTTGTTCACGAATATTTTTAAAAGGAATTTTATCAGTAAAATCCTTGCTTGTAGCGTGATACGTGAATTTTGTGCCATGAATTTGGAAATCTTGCACGTGTGCCCCTTTAAAGAAACTCTGTTTCGTGATTAAATAGAAGGATTCAGTTACTCCCTTATACGATGATAAACGCATGTCTCAAACGAAAACTTTAAATGATGGTTCTATAAACAAAAAGAAGGTTGCTGTCTTCTTCGGTGGCCGCTCGCCCGAGCATGATGTAAGCGTGATTTCAGGCCTACAGGTTTTGCAAGCGATAGACGGCGCGCTCTATGATGCGTTTCCTGTTTATATTTCCCCGAGTGGTGCATGGTATATCGGTGATGTTTTGCGCCAACGGGTGAATTTTTTGCTGAGCGAGGATAATCTCAAAAAGGTTACGGAAGTGACACTGGATGTGCACGGTACGCGCGGCGGTGTGTTATTGCCGAAGAAAACACCGTTTCTAGGCGTGGCAAAGCCTGTGAATTTTGATATCGCATTGCCTGTCTTTCATGGTTTATATGGTGAGGATGGTAATATTCAGGGGTTGTTTGAGCTGGCCAATATTCCTTATGCGGGGATGCGGACAAAAGCCTCTGCGATTCTGATGGATAAGATAACAACCAAATATTTCTTGAAAGCACTGGATATTCCAACATTGGATTTCGCCGTGCTAAGACGCCCTGATCAGGGTTATTTAATTCCCGAAGATCAGTTGAGCGAATTACTTGCCCCTGTTGGTTTCCCTTGTATTTTAAAGCCCGCCCATCTGGGCAGCTCCATTGGTGTTGCGAAGGCCAATAACGTGGATGAAGCCAAAGCATTACTGCCTGCGATATTCGAATTTGATGACATCGCAATTGCGGAGCCATTTGTTCAAAATTTGGTGGAATATAATGTGTCGGTCTCCAAAGTATCGGGGCGCGTTTTAACCTCGGCGGTTGAACGCCCTAAAACCAGTGATGAGTTGCTGGACTTTAAGCAAAAATATATGTCCGGCGGTGATGATAAGGGCGGCAATAAATTATCGGGGAACAAGACATTTTCTCCGGCCAGTGAGGGGATGTTATCCCTAACGCGCGAGATTAACCCCGATATGCCGGCAGGGATGGAGAATCAAATCCGCGATTGGACGCAACGTTTGTTTGAGGCGATTGACGGCACAGGTGCGCCGCGTATTGATTTTATCGGCAACAGTGAAACGAATGAAATCTGGATGAATGAGGTGAACCCTTGCCCCGGATCATTAGGATATTTCTTGTGGGAAGCATCAAAGGGCGAGCCTGTGTTCTTTACTGATTTGTTAACCTCCATGATTGTTGAAGCGATATCAGAAAATACGGCGCATGCTTTGCCCTATGACCCTGTGCCCGCTGATGCGCGCCTACTGAAGAGAGGGTAAAGCATGGCTGCAAAGAAGAAAAAGACAAAAGCTTCCACCGCGTCCAAGTCAAAGGGAACGCGCCGCTCAACGTTGAAGAAAAAGCGGACGGTTAAAAGATCTGGTGGGTTTATTGAAGTGCTGGCTCTATGGGGCAGGCGCGCGGCGGTTATCTGTGTTGCGCTGATGGTTATGCTTTGGGGCGGTGCTTGGTTCTTCTTAAGTGATGCGGATACTGATTCGGCAAATTGGGTTAAGGATAAAACAATCGCGGCGGCAGGTCAGGCAGGGTATCGCGTTGAGAACATATTGGTGGAGGGGCGTCAGTATAGTGATGCTGATGCTTTGCTCGCCTTAATTAATATTGAAAAGGGCGATTCGATCTTCTTATTTGATCCGACGGATGCCAAGGCACAAATCGAGAAAATAGGCTGGGTGAAGTCCGCGCGTGTGGAGCGTCGCTTGCCCGATACGATCTATATAAAGCTGGAGGAGCGCCGCCCCTTGGCTTTGTGGAAGAATGGTAAGACGTTATCTCTGATTGATTCAAACGGAGCGGTTTTAACGCAAGAAAATCTCGGGCGTTTTAAAAACCTATTGATGATCCGTGGGAAGGGCGCACCTAAAAAGGCAGTGGCGTTGCTTGCTTTATTAGATGCTGAACAGGCACTAAAGCAATTGGTCGATCACGCCGTTTTGGTGGAAACCCGCCGCTGGGATATCTATCTTCAGGATGGAAAGCGCATAAAGCTGCCGGAAACGGACGTTGGCTTGGCAATCCGTAATATGATGTTGCGTCATGAACAGGATAATATTCTGGGGAAGGATTCCATTACGGTTATTGACGCGCGCTATCAAGGGCGGTTAATTGTTCGCACGAAATTAGGTAAAGTTCAGGATTATCAAGCAGGCCTCGTTGATGCCAGTGCCAGTCTGTAGGATGAAAGTATGAGTTACAAAAAAACGATAAGACCGAAGGGATCATTGCTTGCTGCGCTGGATATAGGCAGCAGCAAAACCTCGTGTTTTATTGGTCGCATTGTTGATGATGAAGGCACGTTTGAAATCGTTGGTGTTGGCCATCGTCCATCGCAGGGCGTGAAAAATGCAACGATTATTGATATGGACGCTGCCGAAGCCGTTATTCGTCAAACCGTGCATGCGGCGGAAAATATGGCCGCCGAAGTGATGAAGGGTTATCCTCTGCGTGAGGTTGTTGTGAATGTTTCGGGCATTCATGCGCGTTCCTTCGGGCATAGTGTGAATGTCGATCTTGGCGGGCATGATGTTACAGATAATGATGTGCGCCGTGCTTTGGCAAAGGCGCAAGAGCGTGAATCTGATGATAATCTGGAGCTGATCCACACGATTCCAACATTTTTCCGTATTGACGGGCAAGACGGTATTCGCGATCCGCGCGGTATGTTTGCGGAAAGCATGCAAGTTGATATTAATCTGGTGACAGGGGATGCTGTTTCCCTGCGTAATATGGCCAGCTGTATAGAGCGCAGCCATCTTGATATCTCGGCTTTGTGTGTAGGCGTATATGCCTCCGGTTTATCATCTCTGGTGGATGATGAAATTGATTTAGGCTGCACGGTGATTGATATTGGCGGCGGCGTCACATCTTTTGCGGTTTTCCACAGTGGTTATATGATTTATTGTGATTCTATTCCTTTGGGTGGTAAGAACATTACAAGCGATATTGCCAAAGGTCTGACCACAACGCTGGATCATGCAGAGCGTCTTAAGATTTTGTACGGCAGCGCAATGGCCTCTCCCACGGATGAAGGCGAGATGATCGAAGTACCCCGTCTGGGCGAGGATGAACGCGGAGAGCCAAACCATATTCCGCGCTCTTTCCTGATAGGTATTATCCAGCCCCGCATTGAAGAAATCCTTGAAATGGTGCGTGGTCGGTTGGTTGATAATGGTCTGGATAAAGTTGTTGGGCGGCGCGTTGTGCTAACCGGTGGCACTAGTCAGATTACAGGAATGCGCGACTTGGCGGAACATGTCCTTGATAAGCAAGTGCGCCTTGGTAAGCCCATTCGCTTAACGGGTGTTCCTGATGCTGTCAGCGGCCCTGCATTTTCTACTGTTGCTGGATTATTAACGTATGCGGCAGAGCATATCGATGAAATGCCGGCCGAGATTATGGCGCAGGCACGACCAGATTCTATAATTGATCGTGCGAAGTTATGGCTTAAAGAAAATTGGTAGTTATTTCACGAAAGTTATCCACAGTAATTCATTGCGGTTGTATGCGTTTCATTTTATCTCAATATGTTTTGTTTGTCGTTTCCTAAAAACTGAATCAGTTGTGTGGGTTATGCTGAGTCGCTGTGATTGTGATTCAAGTTTACTGGTTTCTGCTGTTTAAAAAATATAGGGGAAAACAATGGGGGTAACGTATTTTGTCCTGTTCATCTGAATTATTATTATTTAGAGTTTTACTTGTCCTTCCACGAACATCCCTTTTTCTAGGAGTTCCCTAAACTATGATAAATATTAAAATGCAACCAACTGAAGTTAAAAATATGTCCCCTAAAATTGCAGTTATTGGCGTCGGCGGTGCCGGTGGAAATGCTGTGAATAACATGATTGCGTCTAATCTTGATGGCTGTGAGTTTCTCGTCTGTAATACGGATGCTCAAGCCTTGGCAAGTTCATTGTCAGAAAATAAAGTGCAGCTTGGTGCTAATGTAACGGGCGGTCTTGGTGCAGGGTCAAAACCTGAAATCGGTCAAGCCGCCGCAGAAGAAAGTTTAGAAGAAGTTCTTCGTTATCTTGATGGCGCGAACATGGCGTTCGTAACGTGCGGTATGGGCGGCGGAACGGGAACGGGTGCAGCACCTGTTATTGCGAAAGCGTGTCGCCAGCAAGGCATTTTGACTGTTGGTGTCGTAACGAAGCCATTTCACTTTGAAGGTGTGCATCGTATGGAGCAGGCCGAAAA
The DNA here is from genome assembly GCA_002401965.1 of Alphaproteobacteria bacterium. Taxonomy (GTDB): domain Bacteria; phylum Pseudomonadota; class Alphaproteobacteria; order Micavibrionales; family Micavibrionaceae; genus UBA1672. The sequence goes on along the minus strand of NVUR01000022.1, from coordinate 33,089 downwards.
AGGTATCGAGGAAATGCAACAATATGTTGATACGCTTATTGTCATCCCGAATCAAAATCTATTCCGTATTGCGAATGAAAAAACAACCTTCGCAGAAGGGTTTAAAATGGCGGATACCGTTTTACAATCTGGCGTGCGCGGTGTGACAGACCTCATGGTTCGCCCTGGTATTGTTAATCTTGATTTTGCCGATATTCGTACTGCGATGTTGCAGATGGGTAAAGCGATGATGGGTACGGGTGAAGCGACAGGTGATAAGCGTGCTGTCGAGGCCGCAGAATCTGCGATTAATAATCCGTTGCTTGATGATGTCTCCATGCAAGGCGCGAACGGCGTTATTATCAATGTAACTGGTGGTTACGATATGACATTGTTTGAAGTTGATGAGGCGTGTAACCGTATTCGTGATGAAGTTGATCCCTCGGCGAATATTATATTTGGTACGACATTTGATGATTCTATGGATGGATTTATGCGAGTTTCTATCGTTGCCACGGGCATTGATAATGAAGAGTCCAAAGGTAAAATATTTGGTGGCACATCAAGTGGTGGCAATGGTCAAAAACTACAGACTTCAGTTGATCGTTCTGTTCCGAATACGCCACCTGCTGTTGCTGCGGCATCGGTGAGTGCGGTTGCTTCTTTAGGTGGTGCAGTTCAGGCTAGGCCAGTTGCAGCTTTATCGGGTCGTGAAGCAATTCAGGGGCTGACGGCTCCGTCTCCTATATCGGAGGTGCAGCAGCAGGTAGAGACAACGTCCTTATCGCCTGTTGTGGTAGCATCTGCAGAGCTATCTCGTTCTGATGCTTCTATTGATATGTTTGAGCAGGCTGAATTTTCGGGTGGACAAGGTGATGCTGTGCAAACGCCTCCACGTGGGCGGATGCATAATAATGCTTTTATTCCGCCAAAACCGATGGAGCCTGATGCCTCTATTCCTGATAATGGTATTGGTTCACATATCTCCAGTTTCCATGGCGCACATGTTGATGGAAGGCCCAGCGAGGTTGAAGTTTCTTCTCCTGTCGGATTGCAATTAAATCCGCCAAAGGCAGTAACCTCTACATCGCATGAAAAACAAGCGCGGACACCATCCTTGCTTGAACGTATTACAGGCACTGTGCAGCATCATATTGAGAATTTGCGTGATAGTGATGTTGTTGAAACATCATTGCCACCGACAGATAACGGTATTAAGCAAGCTGTTGCTGCGCCATCTTCGCCTGTACAAGGCAGTTTGAATATTAGTGCGCCATCGGGAAAGCCCGCGGTGTCTTTAGATGATGAGCTTGATATTCCGGCGTTTCTTCGTCGTCAAGCGAACTAGGTTTATCCTCCTCTATAGATAAAGAAGGGCTCTGATATTTTCAGGGCTCTTTTTTCTATCTTATCTTTGTGCATCGTTATTCGTATCCTAACGTATGCTATACGTGTCAAAAATAAAATAAAATAAACTAGAATAGAATAGAAGAAAAGCTATCTGCGGAGATTGTAACAAACCGCAACAAAGTGTGATTTGATGCGGTGCATTATTTTTTGTATATTCGTAATGTTGAATAAAAGGATTGAGAATCGTTATATGATTAAGAACATGCAGCATACACTTCAAAGCAAGGCAACAATCCGTGATATCGGATTGCATTCAGGGGCTCAAATTACGATGCACTTGATTCCTGCCGAAGAAAATCATGGCATTGTTTTTGTCCGCACCGATATCACCGAAGGCGATAACGTTATTCCCGCACGTTGGGACAGTGTTGTTGATACACAGCTTTGTACGGTCATTGGTAATGATAATGGTGCGCGTGTTGGTACAATTGAACATCTGATGTCTGCATTACGTGGTTGCGGTGTTGATAATCTGACAATTGAAATTGATGGTGGGGAAGTGCCTGCAATGGATGGTAGTGCTATGCCGTTTCTTGAGGTGATTGAAGACGCTGGTCTTAAAACACAAAGTTTGCCCAAGCGTGCGATCAGAGTTCTAAAAGAAGTTTGCGTTGAAGATAATGGCAAAAGCGTCACCTTGAAACCTGATGAGGCCTGTGTTTTTGCTGGTGAAATTGAATTTGACCATGGTGATATCGGTTATCAAAGATTCGAAACGCAGCTTGTGAACGGTAATTTCAAACATGATATCGCGCAGGCGCGTACATTTGGCTTTCTTCACGAAGTAGAATATATGCGCGCCCAAGGTCTGGGGCTTGGTGGCTCTCTTGATAATGCGATTATCCTTGATACGGACGGTGTTATGAACCCCGATGGTTTGCGTTTTACGAATGAATTTATTCGTCATAAATTGCTGGATGCGATTGGTGATTTATACCTTGCAGGTGGGCATATACTTGGTCTTTATTATGGTGTTAAAGCTGGTCATGCGATTAATAATGCTATTTTGCACGCGCTTTTCGCTTCTGATGACAACTGGGAATATGTTGACCTTCCTGTTGCGAAAAGTCAAACAACACACGCACCGTGTGAAGGTGTTCTGGCATTCGCTTAAGTCAGAGCATCCCATTCACTTCATTTTTTTCCTGATAGATTACGCAAAGAGGGGCTAACCCTCTTTCATTTTGTGTGCGTTCCGTTTATCTATACATATATCTATTTTAGAATCGGAGCGAATTTATGTGTTTGAGAAAACCCCTTTTATCTGCGTTTGTTATCTGCGCCCTGACGGCTTGCTCCGGCAGTGGTAATAAGGAGGTTGCAGTCGGTGCAGCACCTGTGGAAACACTTTATGAGCAGGCCAAAACGGCGATGGATAGTGAGGATTATGTTGACGCGACAAAATACTTCGAAGAAGTAGAACGCCAACACCCTTATTCACAATGGTCTGCCCGCGCGCAATTAATGGGCGCATATTCATCTTATCTGGATCAACGTTATGATGACGCGGTTATTGCTCTTGATCGCTATATCCAGTTGCACCCTGGTGCGGAGGATGTGGATTATGCCCATTATTTGAAAGCCTTATGTTTTTATGAGCAGATTTCCGATGTCAGGCGCGATCAAGATATGACAGTGCAGGCCGTTAAAGCATTGAATACGTTGATTAGCCGCTTTCCAAACAGTCAATATGCACGTGATGCGTCTTTAAAGCGTGACCTGACGTTCGACCATTTGGCAGGTAAAGAAATGGATGTCGGGCGTTACTATCTGAATCGTGGTCATGTGAATGCGTCGATTAATCGCTTTCGCTCTGTCGTGATAAATTTCCAAACAACCAGCCATGTTGCAGAGGCACTTCATCGTTTGGTCGAGGCCTATATGACTTTGGGTTTACGTAATGAAGCCTTGCAAGTTGCGGCTGTGCTGGGGCATAATTACCCAGGCAGTAAATGGTATGAGCGTTCTTACGCGTTACTGGATGATGCACAGCGCCAGAAAATTATAGATGATCGCGGCATTCTTGAGCGCACGTTTGATTCGCTTTTGAAGCCTGATTAAATTTCTGTCTCATAACTATGGAGTAACACGATAAATGTTGATGAGTTTGAGCATCAAAAATGTTGTTCTGATCGATCAGCTTGTTATTGAGTTTAAACACGGTTTGTGCGCGTTGACGGGGGAGACAGGCGCGGGGAAATCCATTTTGCTGGACTCGCTTGGCTTGGCTTTGGGGGTGCGCGCCGAAAGTGGCTTGGTACGTAATGGCACAAATTCTGCCAGTGTCACGGCGAGTTTCCAAATCTCTGAAGATCATGAGGCTTACCGTATTTTGGAAGAGGCCGATATCACCGTTGATGATGATATGCTGTTGATGCGCCGCGTTGTCTATAATTCCGGCAAAAGCCGTGCCTTCATTAATGACCAGCCCGTAAGCGTAGGATTGTTGAAACGCGTGGGCGACAGTTTGGTCGAAATTCACGGACAGTTCGAAACGCAAGGTCTGCTTAATCCGCAAACCCATCGTTCTATGCTGGATGAATATGCACAAATTAAAGGCTCTTTGGTGGCGTTTTGGGATGATTGGAAAAATCAGGAACAGGCCTTGGATGATCTGTATAAAATGTCCGAACGCGCCCATCGGGAAGAGGAATATCTGCGTATCTCTTTGGAAGACCTCGATAAAATATCCCCCGAGCAGGGCGAAGAAGACTCTCTTTCTACGTTGCGGGAGCGTTTAAGACACCGCGAAAGCGTGCTGGAGGGCTTAAATGTGGTTGCTGCGATATTGGGCAATGAATATGATCCAGTGCAACACGCGTGGGCGGAGCTGGATAAAATCGCGGAGAAATGCGGTGATGATATTGAAGGCGCGATTTCCGCGTTGTCGCGTGCATCTTCTGAAATTGCTGAGGCCGATGCGATGATCCAACGTATATCCGAAGATTTGCAACACAAGGATGATAATCTGGAGGAGATAGATGATCGCCTCTATGCCTTGCGTATGCAGGCGCGTAAACATCAATGCAGCGTGGATGAGCTGCCCGAGCTCCGTGACGAAATCTCCAAACAGCTCAACATGATTGAACATGCGGATGATGTGCTACGCGAACAGAAAGACAAATGTGCAACGGCGCGGCGTGCTTATGTTGAACATGCAGAAAAGCTCAGCCAGAAGCGGCACTCCGTTGCGACGAGACTTAATAAATTGGTTCAAAAAGAACTCATCCCCTTAAAACTGGAGAAGGCGCGTTTTGTCACGCACATTGAGCCTCTGGATGAGGTGGAGTGGAACGCCCATGGTATGGATCGCGTACGGTTTTTGGTGTCCACCAATCCGGGGCGTGAGCCGGGGCCTATTCATAAAATTGCTTCAGGCGGCGAGATGTCACGTTTTATGCTGGCACTAAAAGTGGTGATCGCGCAAGTCGGCTCTACACACAGCTTTATTTTTGATGAAGTTGATACGGGTATTGGCGGTGCAACGGCGGATGCGGTTGGTGAACGTTTGGCGCGCCTTGCAGATTCGAAACAAGTTTTGGTGGTAACACATGCCCCACAAGTGGCGGCGCGCGCCGATAATCACTGGATTGTCAAAAAATCTGGTAAGAGCGAAGTGACCACAGATATTATCCCGCTAACTTCGCGTCAGGATCGGTGCGAGGAAATCGCCCGTATGCTGGCCGGTGCAGACATCACCGCAGAAGCCCGCGCGGCAGCGGATAAACTATTGGACAACGCGGCATGAGTTCTAAAATACCTAAAACAGCATCATTCTTTCATTCAGAAGAAGTTGAAAAAGAGTACAAAAATTTAATTCGTATCCTTGGAAATTATGACCATTGGTATCATGTTAAAGATAAACCCCAAGTTTCAGATTATGAGTACGATAAGTTAAAAAATCGAATGCTAGAGCTTGTTGAGAAATATCCAGATCTTGCAACAAAGGCTTCAGCTAAGGTAGGCGCCGCCCCGTCCAAGGGATTTCAAAAGGTAAGGCATGCGGTGGCGATGCTGTCTTTATCTAACGTGTTTAGCGAGGAAGAGGCGCAAGGCTTTGTTGATAAAGTGCGGCGTTTCTTGGGGTTGGCTGAGGATGAGATTGTTGCCCTTGTGGCAGAGCCGAAAATTGATGGCTTGTCTTGTTCTTTGCGTTATGAGAACAGGGTTCTGGTGCAGGCGGCAACGCGCGGTGATGGCGGGGAAGGCGAGGATATAACCGCGAATGTGAAGACGATTGCCTGTATCCCGCAAAACTTACCCGATGATGCGCCTGATATTTTAGAGGTTCGTGGTGAAATTTATATGAGTCGAAAGGCGTTTAATGCTTTGAACACAGCGCAATTAGAAAAAGGGAAAGAGCCTTTTGCAAACCCCCGCAATGCGGCGGCGGGCAGTGTCCGTCAACTTGATGTAAAAGTGACTGAGGGGCGAGATCTTGGTTTCTTTGGCTATGCTTTGGGCGAAATGTCGGAAAATTTTGCACAGACTCAAGAGGAGATCAGGCAAAAGCTGGCGCAGTGGGGTATTCCTGAAACGTCTTATAAATTATGCAGATCTATCGAAGAGATCATGGGGAATTATGAAGATGTCCTAAAAAGTCGCCCCGATCTGGATTATGAGATTGACGGCATAGTCTACAAGGTGAACAGGCTGGATTGGCAGGCGCGCTTGGGCTTTATTTCGCGTTCTCCACGATGGGCAACAGCGCATAAGTTTCCCGCCGAACAAGCCATAACCCGAATCGAAGCGATTGATATTCAGGTTGGGCGTACGGGTGCGCTGACCCCCGTTGCGCGGTTATTGCCGATTACTGTTGGTGGCGTGGTGGTGTCGAATGCGACGCTGCATAATGAGGATGAGATTGCGCGTAAGGATATTCGCATTGGTGATACCGTGGTGGTGCAACGCGCGGGCGATGTTATTCCGCAAGTGGTTGAGGTGATTACCGAGGAACGCACAGGCGCGGAGGAAATCTTTAAGCCACTGGATAAATGCCCAGATTGCGGCGCGCATGCCGTACGGGAAGAGGGCGATGTTATTCGCCGTTGTAGGGGCGGTATGACCTGCCCGAAGCAAGCGATTGAACGTTTGAAGCATTTCGTATCGCGCCTCGCTTTTGATATTGACGGGCTGGGCGATAAGATTATCCAATCCTTTTGGGAGGAGGGTTTAATTAAAAACCCTGCCGATATCTTTATGCTGGAGGCGAGCAATAAAGACAGCTTAACGCCCATTCGTGCGCGTGAAGGGTGGGGTGGTTTGTCGGAGAAAAACCTGTTCGAATCTATTAATGATAGGCGCAGCATTGTATTAAATCGATTTATTTATGCGCTTGGTATTCGCCAAATTGGTGAGGCAACGGCGAAACGCTTGGCCTCTACTTATGCAACAATTGATGCGTTGACGCTGGCCATGGTGCAGGCGCAAGATCATGAGGGCGAGGCGTACGCGGACTTGATCGCCGTTGAGGATATCGGCCCTGCGGCGGCGCAAGATTTGATCGCCTTTTTTGCAGAAGATCATAACATAACTGTTTTGGACGCTCTTAAATCGCATCTGGATATTCATCCCTATGACATGCCGCAGGTCAGTGATTCTCCTGTGGCTGGAAAAATTGTGGTGTTCACAGGAACGCTTGTGCAAATGACCCGCGCGGAGGCGAAAGCCAAGGCGGAAATTTTGGGTGCAAAAGTGTCTGGATCGGTCTCAAAAAAAACCGATTTTGTGGTGGCGGGCGAGGATGCTGGATCGAAATTGAAAAAGGCGCAAAGCCTTGATGTTACGGTGTTAAGTGAGCAAGACTGGCTTGACTTGATTTCTTGAATAAATCAAACGCAAGGCAAAAGAAAAGGACGCAAAATTTGCGCCCAATTTTTTAAATATGAAATACGCCTGTTAAATGGCGTCTTGCTTATCACGTAAATCGTGAAGTTGGCTCATCGCGCTTTCTATCTCGGGCGGATAATCGCGGCGTTCAATAAATTCACCACCACCTGTGTTACGCGTCATCGCCAGTTCCAGTGCGCGCGTTAGAAGCTCGGAAAGTTTATAATCACCTTGTTCAAGCGCAAGCTCAAGAGATGATAGGATTCTATCGCTCAAACGTATTTGTTCTCTGTTTAATTCTGCGGTCATAACTTATTTCTCCCGTTATTACGAATTGGTATTGTGCCTTGTTCTTAAAAAGGTTTCAAGGTTTCAGGTCGATCAATAATGTTTTCTTTTATTAAATTGTAAAATTTATTGAGGAAGTCATCTCTCACCTCATCTGTTTCCATCAATATTTCATGAAAAGAATCAGGATAATCAATCGTTTGGGCGTTATCTATGTTGCCAATGATTTTTTTTGCAATAATGTTGTCTACCAAATCTTCATTCTCTGGTATTCCAAACAGGCAGGGCGTTTGTATTTGTGAGGCGAATGATTCTTGCTGTATGATACGACAGGATTTCTGTGCCGCGCTCAGCCAGCCAAAAGTCACCTCACCACATTGCAAAGCGGGATCGGTATCGCACCATTGATTATGAATAAGTTTTCTGATTGGATCGGCGGATAGGCGGGCATGTTTCTTTTGCTTTCCCCAATCATCACCACGGGGGATGTAGGATTGACCAACGCATAAACCACATAAGGTCGTTGCCATTTGCGCGATGCTTTGTGGTGTTTTCTCAAAGACTTTAAGACCTATCATGGGCGCGCTGAACGCGGCGCATTCGAACGTATCAGGATATTGTTGTAAATATCGCATCCCGAGGTTAGCCCCCATAGAATGGGCGAGCATCGCCATGGGAATACGCCCTTTATCGGTGTGGACGCTGGCATGTTTAATATATTCCATGATGAAATAATGGAGATCTTCGACATCTTGTGCAAAGTTACCGCCATGGCGTTTCTGCGGATTGGAAAGATAGCGCGTTGATTTACCCTGACCTGCCCAATCAAATGTCCAGAATGTTATGTTATTGGCATTACACCAGCGGGCGGTCTCGAAATATTTCTCTGAAAATTCTCTAACCCCTTGCAGGCAGACAACAATGGCATCGGGGACATTGTCTTTGGGGGAAGATGTGCCAAAGCGAAATTCACGTCCCTTATGTTTGAAATTATGCCAACGCCAGCCCTCAGGCTCTTGAAAGCGTGTCTCTAAATCCGGTGGTGTTAAATCTGTACTCATGCAGCTTCTTTTATAAAAATTTATGCCAGTCTCAAGAGTATGCCGTAAAAGGCTTAACAGAAAGCAAAGATTGACATAAAATTGACATGGTGTTTATGCGTATATATAGTGTCCTGAATAATCAGAACGGTGATAAAAGGGGATGAGATGAGTGATTCAGAGGATACATCTAAAGTTACAAAGACGTTGTTGAATAAGAGCTGGGTGGGTTAATCCTGATGAGGGCGTGCAGGTCGCCGTTGATCTGATTAGGGATTATTACGATGATGATATTACCGCGATGCAGGCTCTGAAATTCCTTCATGATGAAAATATCATGTTACATGCAACAAGCATGGCGACGACTGGAGAAGGTGTTCGTGCGGTATTTTATAATAATATCGCGGAAGAGGAGCGTATTTTAATCGTCAGAAAGTAGGGATTTCTTAATCCGACGCGTCTTAATGGGGATGAGGATTTTCCAGAGGCACTTAAAGCCCTTATCGATGATATGCAATCTGGTGATGTTTTACAGCAAGATGGAACTCATATTGTGTTTGAAGATAAATTTACCAAAGAAAATTCTTATGTCCAGCGTAAATTTTTACCAGATATCCATGACTTGGATGGTGTTGATATCTTGGCTATTGATGGTGTTAAAACAACGAAAGTTAGGAGTCTGAATGGTGCATGGGTAAACCCTATCCTTTATGATCCTGCACCTTAATAAAGGGCGTTTACACCGTTTATGTCATCGCTTTGATAATATTCTCGGTCATTTTCTTGGCATCACCCAGCAGCATCATTGTGTTATCTTCGAAGAAGAGCGGGTTGTCGATACCTGCGTAACCACTGCCGAGTGAGCGTTTTACGAATAGAACCGTTTTTGCGTTTTCAACATCCAAAATGGGCATCCCGTAAATGGGGGAGCTTGCATCATTCTTTGCTGCAGGGTTGGTGATGTCGTTTGCACCAATCACATATGCCACATCAGCCTGCGCGAAATCACGGTTGATGTCCTCCATTTCGAACACTTCGTCATAGGGAACATTGGCCTCGGCCAGCAAGACATTCATATGCCCTGGCATGCGCCCCGCAACAGGATGGATTGCGTAAGTGACTTCAACGCCTTCTTTGCCGAGGATATCGGCGAGTTCGCGCACCGCATGTTGTGCTTGTGCCACCGCCATGCCATACCCTGGCACGATGATAACTTTAGAGGCATTCTTCATGATATAGGCGGCATCTTCCGCCGCGCCGAGATTGGCATTGCGATCGCCGAAATCTTCCGCCGCACCTGATGCTTGATCGTCACCACCAAAGCCACCCAGAACCACACTCAGGAATGATCGGTTCATGCCTTTACACATGATGTAAGACAAAATTGCCCCCGATGCACCAACCAGCGCGCCTGTAATAATCAGCAAATTATTATGCAGCGTAAAGCCAATGCCAGCCGCCGCCCAACCAGAATAAGAGTTAAGCATAGACACAATAACGGGCATATCCGCGCCGCCAATCGGGATAATCATCAGCACCCCAAGCGCAAACGCGACCAGAGCGATCAGCCAGAACCAAAAGGCACTGCCTGTCCAACAAAGCATGATAATCATTAGTATTAATGCGCCGCCAAGCATTGCGTTTAATTTATGCTGTCCAATAAATGTGATGGGCTTGCCCGAGATTTTACCGCAGAGTTTACCCCATGCGATAATCGAACCAGTGAAAGTGATTGCACCAATGGCAAGACCAAGGGACATCTCGATTAGGCTGGCGGTTTTAATATCGCCGGGCGTGCCGATGTTAAAAATTTCAGGGTTATAAAATGCTGCGCCTGCAACGCAAACGGCGGCCAAACCAACCAAAGAGTGAAAGGCGGCCATAAGTTCGGGCAGGGCGGTCATTTCAATGGTTTTGGCAATATGTGTGCCGATTGTTCCGCCAATCGCAATTGCGATAATAATCCATACCCAGCCGTCCACTTGTGGTGCGAACAGGGTTGTGACAATTGCCAGCCCCATACCGATCATACCAAAATGTAAACCTTGGCGCGATGATTCAGGATGTGATAATCCGCGCAGTGCGAGAATGAACAGGACGGATGAAATTATGTATGCAAGAGATGAAAGTGTAGCCATGATATTTTATCCCTTCTTCTGAAACATGTGGAGCATGCGTTTGGTAATAACGAAGCCACCGAAAATATTGATTGAGGCAAGGATAATGGCAATGAAGCCCAAAAAGCTGGAAAAGCCTGATCCTGACACTGCGCCTGTGGCAATAACCGCGCCGATAATGATGACTGATGATATCGCATTGGTCAGTCCCATAAGCGGGGAGTGTAGAGCGGGGGTAACGCGCCAAACAACGTGATAGCCAACAAAACAGGCCAAGATGAAGATTGTGATTCCCGTGATGATGAAGGGTTCTGAGTGCGCGCCGCTTTCTGTGATGATCGTGCCTGCGTCTGCGGCTAACCCAGAGGCGGCATCGGCTGCGTCTTGCAGTGTTTTTGCAAGTTCTTCCCAGCTTTGGGTTAATGTTCTTTCCTCTGTAGACATTACGTATCCTTATCTGTCTTTTTATTTTTGGTTTTAGTTGTGGTTTTTTTCGCTTTAGGTGCGGTCTTTGTTGCCTTGGGCTTCTCGGTTTTCGGCTTTTCTGTTTTTGGTTCAGCTTTTTTAGAATCGGCTTTCTCGGCAAAGTTCGGGTGAATAATTGCGCCGTCCTTTGTCATGCAGATGCCCTGTATAATCGCATCATCCCAATCAATGACAAGGGTTTTAGAATCCTTATTGATAATAAGGTTTAGCAAGTTAAATAAGTTTTTAGCATAGAGAGATGACGTATCAGCCGCCAGTCTGCTGGGTACATTAAGATGTCCGACAATTGTAACACCGTCTTTGTTGATGACTTCACCTGCTTTTGAAGAGGCACAGTTTCCACCGGCTTCAACGGCCAGATCAACAATAACTGATCCGTGTTTCATGGATTTTACCATAGCCGCAGTAATAAGTTTTGGCGCAGGGCGACCGGGGATAAGTGCGGTCGTAATCACTATATCTTGTTTTGCGATATGTTTTCCAACCAGCTCGACTTGTTGCTTTTTGTAATCAGCGGACATTTCTTTGGCATAACCGCCTGCTGTTTCGGCCTGTTTGAATTCATCGTTTTCAACGGCAATAAAGCTCGCGCCTAGGGATTCGACTTGTTCTTTCGCGGCGGGGCGGACATCCGTGGCGGATACGACAGCACCTAAACGGCGTGCGGTTGCAATGGCTTGTAACCCTGCAACGCCTGCTCCCATGATAAATACCTTTGCTGGTGGCACGGTGCCTGCGGCGGTCATCATCATTGGAAATGCATGTGGGTAATATTCAGCGGCATCCAATACGGCCTTATAACCGGCCAAATTTGATTGGGAGGATAAAACATCCATGCTTTGTGCGCGTGAAATACGGGGTACGAATTCCATAGAAAATGCAGTGATTTTTGCTTTGGCGCATTCTTTGAGAATAGTTTTATTTGTGAACGGGGCAAGCATAGCAATCAGTAATGCACCATTACGGATATCTTTAAGTTCATCTGTATTTGGTGCTTGAACTTTCAGAACAATATCTGCGCCCTTAACCGTATCGGTAAAGCCTTTGACGATTTTCGCACCGGCGTCTTTATAGGCGGAATCTGTGTAAGCTGCGTCTTCGCCCGCGCCGGATTCAATTGTAATCTGACACGATGAAGCGATAAGCTTTTTAACGGTTTCCGGTGATACTGCGACACGTTTTTCATGCGCGGCAGTTTCCTTCGGGATGGAAATTTTGAGTCCCACGATTTTTAATCCCCTAATAATAAAAATATGGATATTAGAATGCCTTATTTCCATGTTGTTGTGAAGAGAAATAATGCGGGAATGTGGCCAGTATTTGAAAAGTAACAGTACCAATCCTTTTGTATAGGTAAGTATTAACATGTAATTCGTAAGTATTGGTATGCAATGCCTTGAATTAATGCTGGTTTTTGCTTAGTATGTGATGTCCTTAGGCGTAATTCTGTCGCTTTTGTTTTTCTTATTGTGTGTGGTTTTTGTATTTATGCGTATTAAACTTGGTTTGATGTTTGTCTCTGTCTTGGCATGTTCGTGCAGCATATCCCTTGACGTGTCTGCACAAAACCTACGTGACGCGGTGGTATTCGCGCTGGAGAACCATCCTTCTGTTGAAGGTGCGCGCTTAGGTTATGCTGCCGCAGAGCATGGCAAAGATGCAACGTTCTCTGGGTTTTTTCCTGAGATTTCAATCGGCGTTATGGCGGGGCGTACCTTTCAAGATAACGCAACCAGTCGCGGTTTAGCTGTGACACGCGGTGCGGCATATTCAGGTCTTGGCGAAGGAAACATCACGATGCGCCAGATGCTGTTTGATGGGTTCGAGGTAAGAAATCGTGTTCGTTCAGCCAATGCGCGTATGCAATCGCTGGATTATACTTTGATGGATATTGAGGGGCTTGTGACGTTACGCGTTGCCCAAAGCTATGTCGATATTTTGCGGATACATCATGCGTTGAGAATATTATCGGAGCAAAGCACCAGTATTAAAGACTATGAAAAACGTATCACCGATATGGTTTCAGAAGGTGTCGCGGACGAGGTGGAGCTACAGCAAGCAAGAGACGTCGCGATGATTATTGAGGGCGTGCGCTCTGAATATGAAGGGCAATTGGTTTCTGCGCGGGCAATGTATGCAGAAGCGGCGGGACAGCCGTTTGTGGATGGTGTTGACCATACGTTTGTATCACTGGCTTCTTTTATCAATGAGGATGCCGCCGTTGCTGTTGCGCTTTCCAAAGAAAATCATCCGGCGTTACAATCTGCGCGGATGGATTCCAAAGCTGCCCGTCATGATATGCGGGCAGAACATGCCCGTATGTATCCTGATGTCAATGGAGAGCTATCTTATGCGAAGACAGATAAGAAAGATGTTATTGGTGGCGAGACAGAAGATGCACGCGCCGTAATTCGTATGAGCTGGAATTTCTCGACAGGTGGAAAAGAATTCTCCTCTGTTCGTCAAAAGCGTTATGAACATTATGAAATGGCCGCAAAACATGAGGCTTTGGAGCGCGAAATAGAGCGTGACATATACCAAGCCTATGCAAATTATCATACTTTGGAACGAAAAGTGGCACTGGCGATTGACCGCGTGGATTTGAATGAAAAATTAATGGCTGCGTATGATGCTAAATTTGAAGGCGCACGCATTACTCTTCTGGGCTTGATGCGTGCGGAAAGCCAGCTGTTTAATGCGCGTTTGGCAGAAATTGACAATAAATATTACCTTTTATCGGCTGAGTATGGCGTTTTAGCGTCACTGGGAACACTGAAAGACATATTGATATCTGAAAAAGACGAGGAATAAGACCATTAGTAATGCACCAGCCGCAGAAAAGAATGATAATCGTGAGTTCAGCGGGGATTCATTGCTGGATTGTCTTGTGTACTTATGCTCTCACTTTGGAAAGCCGAAATCTGCGGAGACGATTAAATCTGGTCTTGCATATGATGAGAAGGGCTTTGACCCTGCACTGTTTTGTGAGGCAGCGGCGCGTCTGGATTTAAAAGCTGAAATTATCAAGAAAACCGATATCACAAAAATTGCAAACCCCATTTTGCCATGTGTTTTATTTTTAAATGGAAATCACCCTTGCGTCTTGTTAGAGGTTTCTTCCGATAAAAAGAAAGCGAAGGTGTTTTTGCCTGAAACTGGCGCTGTACGCGATTTAACCATCAAAGAAATTATGGCGGATTACACGGAATACGCAATTTTTATTCATCCGCGTGCTGTCTTTAATGTGCCGGAAACGCCGCGCGTTATAACGGAGGATATGCATTGGTTTTGGGGGCTGGTGAAACAAAGCAGATCAACCTATGCGATGGTTATTCTTGCCTCTTTATTCATCAATCTTTTTGCCTTGGTCTCGCCCTTATTCATCATGAATGTGTATGACCGCGTTATCCCGAATAATGCGATCGAGACAGGCTGGGCGCTGGGTATTGGCGCGCTGGTTGCGTTTATGTTTGATTTTATATTCCGCACCGTTCGGGGCTATATGATTGATTTTGCAGGGCGGCGCACGGATGTTTTGGCGGCGCGACGTATTTATGACCATGTTCTGGACATGAAACTAGCGGATCGGCCAAGCTCCAGCGGTGGCTTTGCTAATATGCTGCGTGATTTTGATTCCGTGCGGGAATTTTTTACCTCGGCAACCATAACCACAATGGTGGATCTGCCGTTCTCCTTGTTGTTCCTGTTCTTTGTGTATCAGTTGGGTGGCTCAATTGCCTTTATTTTGGTTGGGCTGATTTTTCTGGCGATGGTGGTTGGCTTCTTTATTCAGTTAAGCTTGAAACACCTGATCCGCAAATCCGTACAAGCAACCCAAACCCGTCATGGCTTATTGGTTGAAACCATCCATGGCTTGGAAACAATTAAGGCGAATCACGCTGATGGACGTTTCCGCGCCCGCTATGGTGAATATATCGGTGAAGACGCGCTCTATGCCCAGAAATCACGGTTCTTATCGGCGCTCGGCGTGAATATCTCGACATTTCTACAGCAAATCGCCTCCGTCATTATTATCTTAAGCGGCATGTATCTGGTGCAAGATGGCGATATGAGCGTCGGTGGTCTGATCGCGTGTGTGATCTTGGGCGGACGCGCCATTGCTCCAATCGGGCAAATCGCGAATCTCATTACGAAATATCATCACGCAGGCGGCGCGCTGAAAACGTTGAACGGCATTATGTCCTCAGAGGTTGAGCGTCCTGTCGGCCGTGACTTCCTAAATCGTCCCGATTTGTCAGGACATATAAGTTTCGAGAACGTGTCATTTTCCTATCCGAAAACCGAAGTCCCGATTTTGAAGGATGTTTCTTTCACGATCCAGCAGGGGGAGCGCGTCGGTATCATCGGGCGCGTCGGATCAGGTAAAAGTACGATCGCGCGTTTAATGCTGAAACTCTATGATCCTGATGAGGGCGTTATACTGGCCGATAATACGGATTACAGACAGATCGATCCCGCAGATTTACGCAAAAATATCGCGTATCTGTCGCAAGATGTTGTGCTATTTCAGGGCAGCGTTCGGGAGAATATTACCCTTTCTGCGCCACATGCCAGTGAGGAAGATGTTCTGGCCTGCGCCAAAGCAGCGGGGGTCGATGATTTTGTATCCCGTCATCCGATGGGCTATGACGCGCCGGTGGGTGAGCAAGGTAGCGCGTTATCAGGTGGGCAACGTCAAGCAATTGCCCTTGCCCGTGCGATGATAACAAAACCCAATATTCTGATCTGTGATGAGCCAACCAGCGCCATGGACGTGCAATCGGAAAACAATTTCTGCAAATATGTTCGTGAACAAACAAAGGGAAAGACCTTTATTCTTGTCACGCATAAGCATTCCATGTTGACGATGGTGGATCGGCTTATCCTGATCCATGAGGGCAAAGTCGTTATGGATGGCCGCAGGGATGATGTCATTGCGGCGCTGAATTCGGGTTCTGTTAAAGTGGATGGAGTGCCAGGGATATGAGCGTAAAAGAAACCGATTTCATGTGTACCTTAGAGGCGGCGACCAGAATGAAAATGGCGACCCCTGTTATTGTGATGTTCTTTACCATCATCGCGTTTCTGGCGTTCTTCTTTGTTTGGGCGGGAATCACCGAAATCGAAGAGTTAACGCGCGGGCAGGGGCAGGTCGTCCCGTCGAAAGAAATCCAAGTGGTGCAAAGCCTTGAGGGCGGCATCGTTAAAGAAATTCTGGTGCAAAAAGGTGACCTTGTTAAAAAGGGTCAGATTTTATTACGAATCAGTGATGTCATGTTCTCATCAGAGAAACGCGGCACCGAGGCACGGTTTTTGGGGCTGGAAGCAAAGAAAGTACGCTTAACAGCTGAGGCGAACGGGACGGCTTTTTCTATGCCCAAGGACATCACAAGCAAAGCGCCCCAAATTACAAAAAACGAGAAATCACTCTATGATTCGCGGCAGAAGGAACTGCTCTCCGCTTATGCTATTCAGGATGATAAAGTGGCCAAAGCCGAGGCTGATCTGGGGGGTGTGCGCGCCGAGATAAACGGCTTTTCCCAGAGTAGAACTTTATTGAACAAGGAATTGTCCATCACCAGAGATATGGTTGCCAAGCGCGCGGTTCCAAAGATGGAACAAATCAGGCTGGAGCGGGAACTGGCTGACATATCAGGTAAAATTAATGCACGCATTCAGGAGAAGAAAGGGCTGGAAGCGGCACTCAGTGGCGCGAAAAATGAACGTAAAGCGCAGGATAATAAGTTTAAGTCTCTGGCTTTTGAGGAACTGAGCGAGGTTGAAACGCAAATTTCCTCCCTTAAAGAGAGTTTGAAAACGATGGGGGATCGTGTTGATCGCGCAGAAATACGCGCGCCTATGGACGGGATTGTCAATCAAATCATGATCCAGACAATTGGCGGTATCGTTGAGCCGGCAATGCGTTTGATGGAAATTGTTCCTGTTGGGGATGAACTGAAAATTGTTGCGAAAATTCAGCCTAACGAGATCGCATTCTTAAAATTAGGCCAGCCCGTAAAAGTAAAAATTACAGCTTATGATCCACAGAAATATGGATCTTTGGATGGTATACTTTCACGCATTGCGGCGAACAGCGCAACAGATCGCGATGGCAATGTGTTGTTCGAAATTGAGGTACGCACCGAGAAGAATTATTTGGGGAATGCAGAATATCCTTTGCCCATTACATCGGGGATGATTGCAAATGTAGAGGTGATTACAGGCAAGCGCACGATATTGAATTATCTGATGAAGCCTTTACGCCGCGGCTTTGATCGCGCGTTAAGAGAGCGTTAGTACGATGTTTCGACACATGAAACCGACAGGTTGGACCTATATTCATTTTATATTTTTGCTGTCATTATTGTTGATCAGTGTTGCTTTCAGTGATTCTAAACACCATTTACGTTTGGAATTACAACATGCTGTGTTTGACCAGTTCAATAAGGTGCATCCCAGAAAATCATCAGGACAGGTTATCATCGTTGATATTGATGAGGCATCATTGGAACGTCTTGGACAATGGCCATGGCCACGCAATATTATGGCGGATTTAACCAGGAGTTTGACAGAAAAAGGCGCGAAAGTGATTGTCTTTGACGGTGTGTTTTCGGAGGAGGATCGTACGTCACCGCATTATTTTCTAACGCATTTACCGCAAGATCAAGTTGCTTTGTTTTCTAATGTTCTTGAAAAAGATAATGTCATGTTGAGCAATTATGATGAGATTTTTGCCAGTGAAATCAAAAAATCAAAAATCTTTGTTACGGCTTTTACCTATGGACGTAAGGATCGAAAATATAATAAACCGCGCCATAAAAATCGTATTTTGGCACGCAGTGATGTTAAGGATGTATTTTTGTCCCATGCCTCTCATTTTGATGCGGCAGCGATTAATCTACCGATTCTTTCCAAAAGCGCAGCAGGTAATGGCAGCTTTATGGCGCGCCCTGATGCTGATGGCGTTTTAAGGCGTGTCGGGATGGTTTTTACAGATCGGGAAAAGTTATATCCTTCATTAAGTCTTGAGGCTTTGCGCGTGGCTTATTTGGGGCGTAAGGGGACGGTGCGTTTGGCGGCAGTGCCAGAAAGTAAACATGGTGCGATTGATACCAATTACCGTATTTTGATAGGGGATACAGTCATTCCCGTTGAAGATGATGGTATCTTATATGTACGTTATCGCCATTTTTGTAATGCTCAGGATGTGGGAAGCTCTGAGATATCTTGCTTTTCGGAAGATTATATTTCGGCTTATAAGTTTCTTGACCCTGCTTATGCACAAGAGGCAAAGCAAGCGGTGGATGGAAAAATTATATTGGTTGGTGCAAGTGCAGAAGGATTGAAGGATCTGCGAAGTACGCCGTTGCGACCCTTTAGACCGGGGGTTGAGGTTCATGCCAATGTTATTGAACAAATAATAACGGGGGAATATTTATTGCGTCCTGCGATCACTAAGGGGGTTGAAGCATCCTTTATCTTTGTTACGGGATTACTCTTTATTATTTTTGCGCCTTTTATCGGGGTGATAATGTCTGTTATATTATTCTGGATAATTATCGGCTTGGCCGCGTTTGGTGCATACTATGCTTATGTGTATCACGGCTTGTTAATTGACCCTATTTATCCGGCTATTTCAGTTTTAATTATATTTATCAGTTCTACGATTTTGTCCTATGCACGGGCGGAATTGCGAAGAAAACAGATTAGAAATGCTTTTGGCATGTATGTCGCACCTGCTGTTATGCGCGATTTGGAAAGAAACCCTGATAAATTAGCACTGGGAGGTGAAAATCGTGATCTTACGGTGCTATTTACCGATATTCGTCGCTTTACTGCAATTTCAGAGGGACTTTCTCCCGAAGAGCTGATTGAGCTTATTAATAAGTTTCTAACCGTCATGACTGATATTGTTATGGATCATGGGGGGACTGTTGATAAATATATTGGTGATGCGATGATGACCTTTTGGAATGCGCCGCGATATGTTGAAAACCATGAACGTTCCGCGTGTTTGGCGGCATTGCAAATGGATGCGGCGTTGGCACCTATTAATAAAAAGCTGGCCAAACGTGCAAAGGAATCGGGTAAAGAACCGATATTACTGGCTGCGGGTATTGGGATTAATACTGGCCTGTGTGCGGTTGGGAATATGGGGTCGAAACAGCGTTTTGCGTATTCTGCGCTTGGTGATGCGGTTAATTTGTCCTCACGTTTGGAAGGGCAAACTAAATATTACGGTATTAATATTCTGGTTGGGGAGAGTACTTTTAAAAAAGCATCGGATCTGGCCATGATCGAACTTGATTTGATACAGGTTGTGGGACGGGAGAGTGCCGTGCGTATTTATGGTCTGTTCGGGGATGGGGATATGGCGCAGGACACAGCATTCTTGGAATGGAAAGCCCTGCATGGCGAAATGTTAGTGTATTACAGAGCGCAGGACTTCGATAAGGCGGAGCGTATGATCGCGTTATGTGAAGAGGTGGCAGGCACACAAGCACAGAAACTATACCCCATGTATCGAGAGCGTATTGAAACGTTAAAGCAAGCGCAACTTCCTGATGATTGGGATGGTGTGTTTGTTGCGGAGGGTAAATAGGCGTAAGTCATTATCTGCGACATGGCGATCTAGATCATGTCATGATCCCAATTCGAGACGCATTTAATGACATCTTCTTCGCTCATTGGCTTGGCAAAGTAATATCCTTGTGCATAGTCACAGCCCATTTCTTTCAGAAGTTTACCTTCCTCTATCTGTTCGACACCTTCCGCGACAATGGCCATATCAAGGTTTTTACCAAGAGAAATAATAGACTTCACAAGGGCTTGAGAATTTTCATTTTCATGCATATCACGAATAAAACTTTGGTCAATTTTCAGCGTATTGATAGGGAACGCGTGGAGATAGCTGAGCGATGAGTAGCCTGTTCCAAAATCATCAATGGAGATGCCCATACCCGCCTTACGACACATATCCAGTGTTTCCTTTGCCTGCGCTGGTTGGTTCATCAGTAGGCGTTCGGTGATCTCAAGGTGGATATTCTTTGCCTGAACGTCGGTTTCGCTAATCGTATTATAAATATTATCAAGAAAGTCATCGGATGAGAAATCAGTGCTGGAAAAATTTACACTCATATTAAGGTCGTTATGATATCCAGTTTGCCCTTGAATACGCTTTAGCGCATTACATGATTCTTTGAATGCCCATTTGCTGGCCTCTACGATTAAGCCGCTATCTTCGATAATTGGTATGAATATTCCTGGTGAGATAAATCCTCTTTCAGGGTGGAACCACCGCATCAGAGCCTCAAAGCCATAGACAGAACCATCTTGCATATTGATGATGGGTTGATAGTGCAGGCAGATTTCACCTTTGGATAATGCCTCCATAAACTCATTTGATATTCTGATGTTATCAACCGCATCCGTCTTGCCGAGATATTCCAGTTCTATGCTCTCCGCGGCAGGCAGTGGGGCTGGTTCTTGCCGAATATCAGCGCGTATTAATGTATCACGATATCGGGTTAAGATGACTTGCATCGTCATGCGTAAAACTGGATCTGATGCGTCCAGGCGACGTGTAAAGTCATCTTTTGTAATTTCTAGGAGTGTGCAATCTTCTTTTGCGGTCACGGTGGCTGTGCGTGGGGCGTTATCAATCAAGGACATTTCGCCAATAATCGCACCAACGCCGCGTGTCGCAACCAGAATCGAATCACCACTCAGCTTTTTAACAGATATTTCCACACTACCCTTTTCAATGATATAGGCGCTTTCTCCGAATTCGCCTTGACGCATGATAATATCGCCTTTATTAAAGGTTTTTTGTGATTTATCTGGTGTATGCATTATTCTGAGTCCCCACACATAAAATGGCTGAAAGTGTATTATGCTCACACTGTATTAGCGTTTCGTTAATGATGCTGTCTTTTTTTATGAAGTTAAAGTAATATATTTTAATATGAGTGCTTGACAAACATTGCTTCTTATCGCTATGTTCGCCGCTCAATAAAGATTTTAAAGTAGGAATTTGAGAAATGAAAGTTGTTAATTCTCTGAAAACATTGAAAAACCGTGATCGCAATTGCCGCGTTATTCGTCGCAAAGGTCGTGTTTATGTTATCAATAAAAAGAACCCGCGTTTTAAAGCACGTCAGGGCTAGTTCTTATTTATTCAAATGTTATTAATGTTGAAAAACCGCGGGTGATTTGCTTGCGGTTTTTGTTTTGCCGAAATTTGTGGGCAACAAGAAGAGAGTGGGTGCATTCTTTTGTTCAGTCTGTTATACCCTATCTATCGTAATAATTTATCAACATGGAATAGGTGGGGCGGTTTATGTTCTCCAAACTTTTTGGCTTTATGTCGGCTGATATGGCCATTGATCTAGGAACGGCGAATACATTGGTGTACGTCAAGGATCAGGGGATCGTTTTGAATGAACCCTCGGTTGTTGCCATCTCTGTTGTTGGTGGCAAAATGCAGGTGCTTGCGGTTGGCAATGAAGCCAAACAAATGCTGGGCCGTACACCGGGCAGTATTATTGCAACGCGCCCCTTGCGCGATGGTGTTATCGCAGATTTCGAAGTCACAGAAGCCATGATTAAGCATTTCATTCGTAAAGTGCATAACCGTAGGTCGTTTGTATCTCCGAAAATGATTATTTGTGTGCCTTCTGGCTCTACGGCGGTGGAACGTCGTGCAATTCAAGAGTCAGCAGAAAGCGCAGGTGCAAGTAAGGTTTGCTTGATTGAGGAACCTATGGCCGCAGCAATTGGTGCAGGCCTTCCCGTGACAGAGGCAACGGGCTCTATGGTTGTTGATATTGGCGGCGGCACGACAGAGGTCGCGGTTATATCTTTGGGCGGCATCGTTTATGCACGCTCTGTGCGTGTTGGTGGTGATAAAATGGATGAGGCGATTATCGCTTATATTCGTCGCGTTCATAATCTATTGATTGGTGAGAGTACGTCAGAGAGAATCAAGAAAGAAATCGGTTCCGCGTGTGTTCCCGCAGATGGTGAAGGCCGCACGATGGAGATTCGTGGACGTGATTTGCTGAATGGTGTGCCGAAAGAAATTGTGATAACCGAGCGACAGGTAGCCGAAGCCTTGGCAGAGCCTGTTGGTCAAATTGTCGAAGGCGTGAAAGTTGCACTTGAACATACTGCGCCTGAACTTGCGGCAGATATCGTTGATAAAGGCATTGTTTTAACAGGTGGTGGTGCGTTGCTGACCAATCTGGACTTTGTCTTGCGTCATGCAACGGGGTTGGCTGTGACGTTAGCGGATGATCCGTTATCATGTGTTGCTCTTGGTACAGGCCATGCTTTGGAGGCAGGTAAAGAGCTGCGCCATGTTTTGATCGGTACATATTAATAATTTTATCCAATAATCTTTTAATTCAGAATAATTGTTTTGAAACGACATGAAAAAGTAAAAAATTTAGCACGTACTATGCCATTCCCATGGGATGGTGCTTCTCTTTCTTCGTCTGCCTTGATATTTCTATCAATATTATTGATGGGGCTTTCTGCTTTTAAACCGCACATGTTTGATTCTACGCGCGCCAGAGTTACTGATAGTTTCTCCCCCATTCTGTTTTGGGTTAGTTTGCCATTCCAGCATGTGGCTATATTCTTTCATGATGTAACAGGCTTGGCGCAATTACAGGCCGATAATGTAAGGTTGGAGCAAGAAAATATTAAGCTACGGGAGTGGTATCAAACGGCACTGTTACTTGATTCTGAGAATAAGTCCTTGCGAGAGTTACTAAATCTAAAAGTTGATCCGCAATATAAACATATAAGCGCGCGCGTTATCGCAGATGCCGGGAATACATATGTGAAAAGTCTGATTGTTCCTGTCGGTATCAAAGATGGTGTTATGAAAGGCGCGGCGGTTTTGTCCGGCGATGGTTTGATTGGTAGGATTGTTGAGGTTGGTGAGGATACCTCGCGTATTTTATTGGTAACGGATATTAATTCGCGTGTGCCGGTTGTGGTCGAGAATACGGGGCAGCACGCAATAATGGCGGGGGATAACACATCTGATCCGATTCTTATTCACCTGCCGCAAGACAGTGAAATTGTGCAAGAGTCGCGTTTGATTACCTCAGGCTATGGTGGAATGTATCCGCATGGGTTGCCTGTTGGGAAAATTGTTACAGACAGTGATAATGTTATGGGTGTTGTTCTTTTTTCAGATTTTGACACAATACAAATTGTCAGGATTTTGCAAAAAGAGATCCCGCAAACGCAAAGAAAAGATAATTAACAAGGTTTAGGATTACCATTATGTCTGCAATGTCAGAACAGTTGGATATGTTTTTACGCATTTGTGTCCCATATGGCGTTATGTTTATCCTGTTTATCTTTAATATGGTGTTCTTTTCGACGCCTTTATCAACCACAATCGAAATTCCATTCGTGGTGATGATTGTCTATTACTGGTCGATTTATCGCCCGACGCTGATATCGCCATTACTGGTTTTTATTGCGGGCATTTGTCTTGATTCCCTCAGTGGTTTTCCCCTTGGGCTTAGCTCTTTTGTGTTTTTGGTCATCCGTAAGATGGTATCCGAACAACGCTTGTTCCTAACGGGGCAGCCATTTACGGTGATATGGTTGGGTTTTGGTGTTGTCAGCGCGTTGTCAGCATTGATACAGTGGGTGCTGTTTGGCTTGATGCATATGCACTGGACACCAATACAACCCGTAAATTTTACCATTATCGCAGGTATTTTATTATTCCCCGTTATTGCCCTCCTGCTTAATTTATCCCATCGTGTTTTGCCATTATTACCTGACCAATACAGCGCAGTGAAGTAGGGGGAACGATGCTTCGTAGTGATTATGATTATGGTGAAAAGTTTTTCTCCCGCCGTGCCTTTTTTGTTGGTGGGTTACAGCTTGCTGGCTTGGGGGTTTTGGGCGCACGTTTGGCTTGGTTGCAAATCGCGCAAGGAAAACGTTATAAAACGCTATCGGATAAGAACAGAATTAATATCAGAATGCTTGCACCATCGCGCGGGCAAATTGTAGATCGCTTTGGCGTTCCTTTGGCGGTGAATGAACAAAATTACCGTGTCTTGATTATACCGGAAAAGGCGGACGACCTTAAAAAATCACTTTCTATGCTCCAAAATCTTATTTCCATTGAAGATGATGATATTAAGCGGGTCATTAAGGATGCTTCAACCACGGCTAAATTCTTGCCTCTGATTATTCAGGAGGATCTAAGTTGGGCTGATGTTGCAAAAGTAGAGGTAAACCTACCTGATTTGCCTGGATTATTCATTGATACGGGGGAGGTTCGTACCTATCCGTATAGGCATGCAACGGCGCACGTTATCGGATATGTGCGTGCGGTGTCCAAAAAAGATATGACCAATGATCCAGTTTTAAAATTGCCGGGTTTTAAAATTGGCAAAACGGGCGTTGAAAAGGTTTACGACCTCAATATGCGCGGTAAAGCAGGCGCAGCAGAGGTTGAGGTTAACGTTATTGGCCGTGAGGTGCGTGAATTAAAACGAAAAGATGCTTCTTCTGGGGTGCGTGTTACTCTGACAATTGATGGAGAGTTGCAACGCTTTATGCAGGACATTTTGGCAACGCATAAGAGCGCTTCCGCCGTTATTATGGACGCACATACAGGGGCAATATATGCCTTGGCATCCCATCCATCCTTTGATCCCAATATGTTTGTGCGTGGGTTTTCTCAAGAGCAATGGCAAACGATAATGGATGATCCGGGGCTGCCGCAAACAAATAAAGCGATTGCAGGAACTTACCCGCCTGGTTCAACATTTAAGATGATTACGGCTCTTGCTGGGCTAAAGGCGGGGGTAATCAACAAACATACCACCGTGACCTGCCCCGGATATTATGAGCTGGGTCGCGATAAATTCCATTGCTGGAAGAAATACGGGCATGGGAAGGTTAACTTGACCGAGGCTTTGGCACAGTCTTGTGACACGTATTTTTATAAAATGTCTACCGAGGTTGGCATTGATGCCATTGCCGATATGGCGCGCCGTTTTGGCCTTGGTGATAAATTAGGATTTGAACTGACAGAAGAAAAAGCAGGCTTGATTACCGATAAAAAATGGAAGCGTGACCGCTATGGCAAAAGATGGTATCCGGGGGAAACCGTGGTCTCCAGTATTGGTCAGGGCGGCATGCGCGCAACGCCGCTACAGCTTGCGGTGATGACGGCGCGTATGGTGAATGGCGGGCATGCTGTAAAGCCGTGGATTACGGGCTATCTGGGTGACATGTTCCTTGGTCGTACGGAGTGGGATGACATGGATATTCCGCCAGAGCATTTAAAGATGGTAATGCATGGTATGGATATGGTGGTGAACGGCAAAACCGGCACGGCGCGTAAATCCCGTATCGAAGATGACGGGCTGGCCATGGGCGGTAAAACCGGCACGTCGCAGGTGCAACGCATCACTGCGGAGCAGCGCAGACTTGGTATCAAGAATGCAGATCTGCCGTGGAAGCAACGCCATCATGCTTTATTTGTTGGTTATGCACCAACGCATGCGCCGCGATATGTTTGTGCGGTTGTTATTGAACATGGTGTTGGTGGTTCCAGTGCCGCTGCGCCACTTGCGAAGGCGTTACTGGAACAAGTGCAAGCCCGTGATCCAGCGATTACGCAAATGCAGCCTGCGTTGATAGAGGGGGAAGGCATCTTGCAGCCATGGCCACCCAAAAAGCCAGGTGATAATAAAACGGAAAAAGGGGAGGTAGAGTAAATGGTTTCAGCCATGTTCATTGAGAATGATTTGACGCTCTCACAAAAGATAGCAAGCTTGAATTGGTGGCTTATATTGCTGATTTGTTGCGTGGCATCGGTTGGCATTGCGTCATTATACTCTGCCGCCGGAGGGTCTATGGAGCCATGGGCTTCGCGGCAATTGATGCGCTTTGGTGTTGGGCTGGTCGGCATGATGGTTATTGCACTGGTAAATATCAAGTGGTGGTATCGTTTGACGTGGCCGCTTTATTTTGTCGGGTTGATATTATTGCTGATTGTGGAGATTAAGGGCCATGTCGGCATGGGCGCACAGCGTTGGATTGATCTGGGCTTTATGCAGCTTCAACCCTCGGAGCTGATGAAAATAGCCGTTGTTATGGCACTTGCGCGGCACTTTCATGGGGCGAACCCTGAACAGGCACGGCATTTATCATTTTTGATTGTTCCTGCACTTGTGATTATTGCGCCAGTTGCCTTGGTTCTGCTACAGCCGGACTTGGGAACATCCTTGATGATTATTATGGCAGGCGCGGGTATGGTGTTTATGGCAGGCGCGCCGATATGGCTGTTTGTTGCTGCGATTATTCTGGTCGGGATTAGTATTCCTGTAGTGTGGCAGTTTTTACATGCCTACCAAAAGCAACGCATAATGACGTTTTTAGACCCTGAATCTGATCCTTTGGGCGCGGGATATCATATTATACAGTCCAAAATCGCGATTGGCTCTGGCGGTATTGAGGGCAAAGGATTTCTGCAAGGTACGCAGAGTCATTTGAATTTTCTGCCTGAAAAGCAAACGGATTTTATTTTCACGCTGTGGGTGGAGGAGTGGGGCTTGCTTGGCGGGTTGGGCTTGCTTGGTGTATTTTTGCTTATTTTTATATCGGCTTTGCGTACGTCTTTGAAGTGTAAGCATAATTTTGGGAAGTATTTGGCTCTGGGTATCGGGCTGAATTTTTCACTCTACGTATTTATCAATATTTCGATGGTGATGGGCTTAATCCCTGTGGTGGGTGCGCCTTTGCCGTTGGTTTCATACGGGGGGACATCAATGCTGGCGGCGTTGATTGGCTTTGGTCTTATGATGTCATGCAGCATTTATCGCCACAGTAAAGTGACGCGATAATATGTATATATTCCGTTTAAATTTCTTTAAGCAGCGACTTTAATGCCGTTACTTTCAAGCAGCGTTTTCAGTTCGCCCGCTTCATACATTTCACGAATGATGTCGCAACCACCAACAAATTCGCCCTTAACGTAGAGCTGTGGAATGGTAGGCCATTGTGTGAAGTCTTTAATGCCTTGGCGCAGTTCGCTGTCTTCTAAAATATCGATGTCCTTGAATTGCACACCAAGTTGCGAGAGCACTTGCACCACAAGCGATGAAAACCCGCATTGTGGATACGTTGCATTGCCCTTCATGAACAAGACAACATCGTTTTCAGTTATGTCTTTACGAATTCTATCAAATAAAATGTTTTCCATTGGTTTTCTTTCTTTATCTTTGGGTGCTTTATTTTGGCACGGATGTTTGCAGAGCAAGCGCATGTAGATCGCCGCCCATTTTGTCCTTGAGTGCGCCATAAACCATTTGATGCTGCTGCACCCGTGTTTTTCCTTCAAAGCTGGATGATTCGACATAGGCCGCGTAATGATCACCATCGCCGCGCAAATCTTCTATACGCACTGTTGCATCAGGAATCCCTTCGCGGATCATTTTCTCGATTGTTGCTGCGTCCATTGCCATATGCTTAACTTCCTTGTTTTTATGATTTACCGACTTGGTCTTTGGCCTTTTTCAGACAAATCTCTATTTCGGCTTCCATAACATGATCGGAAATATCTAAATTCTTTTCATCAAAATCCGCACGTACTTTGCGGATAATATCTTGAAAGCCTGGTTCTTCGAGGTTAGCCTCCACCACTTGCATGGCATAAGTCTGGGCATTTGCCCCGTCTAAGCCTAATTTCTCCGCAGCCCAAAGACCATAAAGTTTTGATAGGCGTGCTTCTGTTGTGAAATCCAGTTTCTCATCATGGGCAAATTTATTTTCGAAAGCATTTTCACGATTATCGAATGAGGTCATATTTTTATCTCCTGAGCGACGCAATTATTGTGTAAAAAAATCATTCAAGACGATTTCTATCATTTGAATCTTGTGAAATCCATTGTTATATGAACATATTACAAAAAACTAAGAATAAAAATCCGAGGAGATTTTGATGGTTAGACGCAAAATGATTTATGATGGTAAGGCAAAAACTATTTTTGAAGGGCCAGAAGCCGGCACTGTGATACAATATTTTAAGGATGATGCGACGGCCTTTAATGGCAAAAAGCATGAGATAATCGCGGGTAAGGGCGTTCTCAATAACCGTATTTCCGCACACCTCATGACGAAATTAGAGGCGATTGGTATCCCCACGCATTTTATGCGCTCCATCAATATGCGCGAACAATTGGTACGCAGCGTTGAAATTATTCCGATTGAACTTGTTGTGCGTAATATTGCGGCGGGGTCTTTGTGTAAGCGTTTAGGATTGAAAGAGGGCGAAATTCTACGCAAGCCTTTG
Organism: Alphaproteobacteria bacterium; assembly: GCA_002401965.1. Classification (GTDB taxonomy): domain Bacteria; phylum Pseudomonadota; class Alphaproteobacteria; order Micavibrionales; family Micavibrionaceae; genus UBA1672. The sequence goes on along the minus strand of NVUR01000022.1, from coordinate 4,599 downwards.
ATCGAGTTCTATTACAAAAAGGACGAACTGGGCGATCCTTTGATCGGTGAAGACCATATCGTGACTTTTGGCTGGGCGGATATGTACGAGTTGGAAGAAATGGTGTCCATGGCGTGGCGTGTGAATGATTATTTGAATGGTTTATTTTCGGGCATTGGTTTGAAGCTTGTCGATTTCAAATTGGAATTTGGCCGTATTTGGGGCGAGCATGGAGAGCTGTATATTATTTTGGCTGATGAAATATCGCCGGATAATTGCCGCTTGTGGGATGCGAAGACAGGCGAGAAGATGGATAAGGATCGCTTCCGTCAGGGGCTTGGTGATCTTGTTGAAGGGTATCAGACGATCGCAGAACGTCTTGGTCTTATCCCAGAGGGCGGTATTATCAAAGGCGGTAACGTGAATGAACAGCTGTTCGAAGGTTTGGAACAAATCGAAAATGAACTCTCGGAACGTCGTCGCTTAAGATCTCTTGGCGGGACGAGACCAAGAAAGTCTTGATTTCATCAGAGCATTACTGAGGGCGTTCCTGCCATCCTTATGGCGCGAACTGTTCTTGATAAATGCGTTCTTCCAGATGGTTGTCAGGATCGAACAGTAATGTTGCGAAGATATCTTTTGCCTGACAGACATCAACGCTGGCGATATCGCGGATTTCGGACGAATCGGCAGAGGTGCTGACAGGGCGTTCTAGCGGGCGAATAATTTCAAAACGTACTGAACTTGTATTCGGGATCAATGCCCCTGGCCAACGGCGCGGTCTGAACGCGCTGATCGGGGTGAGGGGCAGAATATTCGCCGTTAATGGAACAATAGGCCCATTGGCCGATGAATTATAAGCCGTGCTGCCCACAGGTGTAGAGAGCATAATACCATCGCACACCAGCAACGGCATGCGTACCTCGTCATTAACGAAAATCATAAGTTTGGCGGAGCTATGCGTTTGGCGTAACAAAGACACTTCATTATAGGCCAGTTTTGAATATGTTTTACCATTGGTATCTGTGACCTCCATACGCAAAGGGTAAATCGCATAGCTTTGTGCGGCGGATATCCGCGCGACCAAATCCTGATTCTTATATTCATTGAGCAAAAACCCCAATGTTCCGAAATTCAAACCGAAAAGGGGAAGGTCTACATCTGTAAATTTATGAAGCGCACGCAGCATCGCCCCGTCACCGCCCAAAACAACGATAACATCCGCTGTCTCAAGGTCATAATGTTCATAACGTTCCGACAACTCTTTAAACGCGGCTTGTGGGCGTGGGTTTTTTGAGGCGTGGAAATGTATCTTCATCATTATTCTTTCATATTACAGAGGCATTACGCTGCGTCACATTCATCTTGCCATTTTATGGGGTTGTTAAGGAAACTTTCTACGGATTTCAGTGTGTCGGCGTCAAAATAATGATTGGTCTTTGCAACGTTCAACACATCCCACCATGTGGTTAGGGCATGAAGCGTGATGCCCAGATCGTTCATATTTTTTTCACTAGCATCAAATATACCATAGTGAAAGACAACAAAAGCATGTTCAACTTTTGCGCCTGCTTCGCGTAGAGCCTCAACAAAAATCTTTTTACTACCACCATCCGTTTGTAAATCTTCAATAAGAATCACATTTGGCTTTTTACCATTATCGTTTTTCTCTGGCAAAACACCTTCAATTTGCGCCATACGACCATAGCCCTTTGGCTCTTTACGCACATAAATCATCGGCTTGTTCATGCGATCTGAGATAAACGCACCATAGGGAATACCCGCAGTTTCACCGCCCGCCAGAATATCAATATGATCCGCCCCAATATCAGAGGTCAGCATATGCGCTGCATGATTCATAAGCTCATTACGCTCTTTCACGAAAGAGACAAGACGACGACAATCAATGTAGACGGGGCTTTTTCGACCGGATTTCAGTGTGAAAGGCTCTTTCGCATTAAATAACACAGATTCGGTTTCAATCAGTGCCTTTGCCGCGTTTTGCGCGATTTGTTTTCTATCTTGCTGTGATAGCTTTGCTTGTGAAGGCTCGTCAATAAAGGAAACGAAATCGGACATTGTTAAATTTGTAACAGTCAGGACTTTAGACAGGCTTTCGGTTGATGGCCACCTCGGTTTGCCTTCAGGGCTGGTGCGTTTACTTTTGTTGAAGGAGGTCGCATCCAGCCCCGCCAGTTTCGCCAATCCCGATGGGGAATAGCCCTGTGATGAAGCCAAGCGATCCAGTCCTTGCCATATTTGTCCGTGTGTAAACATGTGTTTGTTTCCTTATCTTTATTCTGTCTTTATCGCGCATGATAATGTTCTAGGACATTAATCCCATTATTACAGCAAAACGTAAACAGGAAAATAATCCTATTTTTTCCTTGACATCAGATTTTATTTGTAGCATAAAGAGAACATAAAGGGAACAGTTACGTTCTTTTTTCCTATTTAAAGCAAAAAGAAACCTCAAGAAAACAACAGAAGGGAATACCGCTCATAATGAAAAGCAAAGTAAATACAAAGGGTTCTGATGAAAACAATGGTCAGGTTCAAGGTGCTATTCCTTTTGAAAGTGCCGAGGAAGCATGGTTCTGGTTTATCACCGCACAGCAAGCCCGTAATGATGGCGCGCGTTTTACAGCAGGCGGTGGATTGTTACAACGCCCGTGCGAACCTGTTGATATTTTGAAGGTGCTGGATGGTTTACATCGTAAGCGTCGTCTTAAGCGGGATCATTTATTGGTACTGCGCCATTACGGCAGGCGCAATATGCCACCTGATCGCCGCCGCCAGAAAGAAGCCCGCGCTTTTTATCTGTGGGAAGAGGCGTTAGAGCGCATGGAGCCGGAATTAGAGCGCAAGGGCATTATTTCCAAACAAAGTTGGGTGACAAAGCATTTAGCGCAAACCCCACCAAGCTCTTCCGAATTTCAAATTTCACTTTTCGATAATGACATGATCGCAGCACAATGAGGGTAATGACAATGACAGATTCAACACAAGCTAAAACAGAAAACATTGCAGATTTGATAGAAAGCACGAGACCTAACAGACAAGCGTGGGTGATATTCACCAATCAAACTGAATTGCCGTGGGTGAGGATGCTTAAGAAGGGCTATCGGCATTGCTTTATCCTGATTAATGATGGTGAACAATGGATCAGCATTGATCCGATGGCTAATTACATGGATGTGGTGGTTCATCATGTGCCGTGTGCGTTTGATCTGCCAGACTGGTTGTCCGCACGTGGTCACAGCGTAATCCCTGCTTATCTGGATAATGAGGTGAACCGCGCCGCGCCGTGGATGTTGTTTACCTGTGTGGAGGCGTGCAAGCGTATCTTGGGTATTCAGAAGCGCTTCATCTATACGCCGTGGCAGCTATTCCAATATTTAGAGCAGCAAAACGGGAGTGTCGTAGTGAAGCCTTCTCTGTTACTCAAAATTCAAAACAGATTAAAGCATTTTTTTAGTAAAGGAGTCCTCTCATGGGAAGTTTAAGTTCATCATCAAAAGCACCAACACAGCCGCAGGTGGTTTATGTGTCTGCCCCTGCCGCTGCAACATCCACCAATGCACAAAGCGCGGGAAATAACGCCGCCAGCACTGCCGCACAAGCCTCAAAGAGCAGAGTGCAAAGTTTACTATCCAGAAGCCGCAGCAGATTCGGAACCATCGCCACCAGCTTCCAAGGCTTTCTCGGAAACAGCAATGCAGGCGGTCGCAAGACATTGTTGGGCGAGTAAATAAGAGAAGAGGAATAGAAAAATGATTACAGATACAGATAATTTTAAACTCGCCCCGATTGAGGCAAAAGATGATGTACTTAAGATGAAAGCATTATTGCAACGTTATGAATCCGCGAAAAATCGTCGTGATGAATGGACGGGGTTGTGGCAGGATTGCTATGATTATGCTCTGCCACAACGCGGTGGGTTCAATGGGCCTCTTGCCGCAGGAAAGGCGCGGACAAACCAAGTCTATGACGGTACGGCGATGGATGCGGCGGAACAACTCGCGGCAAGCTTGCTGGGGAATTTAACCCCGACATGGTCGCAATGGTTCGGCTTAAAACCGGGGCCTGATTTATCACCTGCGGAGGCCGATGCGCTCGCCCCTGTGTTGGAGAAGGCAGGAAAAACAATACAGGCACATTTTGATCGCTCGAACTTTTCTGTCGAAATCCATCAATGTTATTTGGATTTAGTGGTTGGGGGCAGCGCCGCGCTTTCCTTTGAAGAGGCTGAACCGGGCGGGTTTTCCGCCTTTCAATTTGGTGCAATCCCACTGTCACAAGTGGTGTTAGAGGAGGGCGTGTCAGGATATCTGGACGGCGCATTCCGCACCATTCCTATGACGCTGGAGCAACTGATGAACCGTTACCCCACCGCAGAAATTCCATCGGATGTCATTAAGGCGGCCACCAAAGATCCGCAATTACGCTTTGACGTGTTGGAAGCTATCGTTCCTAACGGCTTAGTGTTTGATTATATGGCCGTCTTGTCGGACGAGTTGACCATCGGAAGGTGTAAAGGAAGTTGTCATGTGAAATTTTCAAATCATGCTGCAATTTTAACTTCCTTTTCACGTTTACTTTTATCAGGATTAAGGCTTA
>NVUR01000021.1 GCA_002401965.1 Alphaproteobacteria bacterium | reverse complement strand
AGCCTTAATCCTGATAAAAGTAAACGTGAAAAGGAAGTTAAAATTGCAGCATGATTTGAAAATTTCACATGACAACTTCCTTGACACCTTCCGCCATTGGATATTTTGAGAAAGCACTGGAGGTTTTTACCAAAATTTTCGGTGAAAATCATATAAACACCGCAAAATTTTACAATAATATAGGAGCTGCATGGCTGGGCAAGGGTGAGTATGATAAGGCTATTACATATACAGAGCGGTCATTGGACATTAGCATTGAATTTCTTGGTGAAGATCATCCAGACGTAGCGACAGATCGCAGTAATTTGGGGTTAGCGTGGCAATATAAGAGGGAATACGATAAGGCGATTGAATATTTTGAGAAGTCACTGAAGAGTGACTTTAAATTTCTCGGGAAGGATCACCCAAGAGTGGCTGTAACACAGGGTAATTTGGGCTTAGCGTGGCTAGGCAAACGTGAATACGATCAGGCCATTGAATGTTTTGAATTGGCTTTGGAAAGCAGTATTAAATCTCTTGGTGAGGGGCACCCTACTGTGGCAACAATTTATTATAACCTTGGGTCGGCATGGGAAGGAAAAGGTAGGTACGATAAGGCGATTGATTATTTTGAGAAGTCACTGAAGAGTGATATTAACAGTTTTGGTGACGATCATCCGTATATAATTAATACGAAAAATAGGATTGCAAAAATTAAGAGCAATAGCTCTCTTTAATGGTTCAATTTATTTTCTAATCGTAGTTTTCAATCAATAAATGCGATGAAATTGTTGTTGGCCTTATGGTTATAATTTTTGACTTCCTCATCGCACTGATAAGCCAAAATATAATCTCAGTAATTCACTACACCATGTCCAATTTGTATTGATCGGGTACATAAGCATCTATTTCAGCATTATCTCTGTCTTCTTCTTCTTTTCTGCTTATATCTAATTTTTCAAATGGCCCGGGGGCAGTATCGGTGATATCGTTTATTTCTGTGTACTCTTCCTCCTGAATGTGTGCTTGTCTTTCTTGATTGACTAGGTGTCGATCACTTTCGTTATCGCCATCGATATTTTCATTATACAAATCGGCTATTCTTATTGCGTCGGGATCTTCAGGGTCAACATTGACTGTGTTGGTCCAATATTCGTTCGGAATTCTGTCCCCATGATCGAAGGAGATATCGAAATCTTCTTTATCGAACTCAAAAGGAACGGCAATACCAGCTTTCGTGTGTATATTTTTATCTTTTTTGATAGCATAGAGCAGCGCCCTAGCATTTTCTTCGGCCGCTTCATCAAAAACATACCAGTTACGCGATCCTGCAATTTCTGTTTCTTCGTGTGGCGTTGTTGGTTCATCCTGTTTCATTGTGTCGCCAGCAGATGATTTGAATAATGCCATGATTTCATCAGTTTTTTCTGTTACACCCCATTTAAGAGCTGTCCCGAATAAGCCATTTGCAGCTTTATTTTCTTTGGACACTTTTGCAATGATCGGGTGATCATGCCCTTTTTTCTCTTTGATGGCTAATGCAAGTGCGGAAATTGTAATGCTGGTCAGTCCCAAACCTTTTGCACAGGATAATACTGTGCCAATTTCTGTGTGATCTTGTTGCAGTTCGTGTTTTGGCATACCTTCAACATAATGCGTAAATGCAAAGCATATCGCAGTAATATCTTCATTATGATCTTCGATCAGGGTGATCTGACCTTTTTGTGAAAGATTTCTAACTGGATCTTCGGGGCGCGGTTTGATGAAATTATCGGGATCTGCTTCTTGTTTTCTTTTGGACTGAAAGAATTTTTCGATATGTGCAGTATCTTCTTCTTCTGCAATTCTTAAGCTGAGTGCTTCCGGAAATTCGTCTTCTGGAATATCATCGTTTTCCCAGAAATAATGCAAGGATTTCGGTGTGACGACTCTATATGCCTGATCGACGTCAATAGTAGCGTCATTTTTTAAATGAAAATTTAGGCGTTCATCATCCATCACAGAACCTGCTTATATTATAATATACATAATTAAACTATAAGGGTATGGCAGTGCAATAAAAATATGGATATTTTTGAAAGTGAATTAGTTTTTTAGCAAGGTTTCGACCAATCGTACCCAATATTCTGTCGCAATAGGGATAAGATTATCATTAAAATCGTATCCAGCATTATGCAGCCCCTGAGAGCAGCGATGCTGTGTGTCACCTTTAATAGCTTGACCGATTTTAATGTATGCGCCGGGTATGATTTGTAAAAATGCGCCAAAATCTTCACCACCCATAGAAGGGTTTCCGTCGGTCTTCACGCTTGTATCAAGTGATCTTGCAACCTCCGCGCAGATTTGTGCATGCTTTGGGTCGTTGATTGTCGGCTCTATTTTGCGGGTATATGTGTAATGTGTTGTCGCGCCGTAACTCTGTGCGATGCCTGATGATATTTCACCGATGCGCTTTTCTATCTTGGTTTTGAGTGTTTCGGAATAGGTGCGTACTGTTCCAGTAAGGGTCACTTGATCTGGTATGACATTGAATGCACCTGTACCACCATTGATGTTTGTGATGCTGAGTACCGCAGGATCTAAGGGGTCAGCTTCTCGACTGATGATTATTTGAAGACCGTTGACGATTTGCGCCGCGATTGTGATTGGGTCAATGAGTGTATATGGTTTAGAGGCATGACCGCCTTTGCCCTGAATGATAATTTCAAAACTATCAACGCTGGCCATAGTGGCACCTTCATTAATATCGAATTGTCCTAATGGTGCATAAGGCCAGTTATGCATGGCATATATCGCATCACAGGGAAAGCGTTCAAACAATCCGTCTTTTATCATGGCACGCGCGCCTTCACCTGTTTCCTCGGCGGGTTGAAAAATTAGATGAAGAACACCATAAAAACCATTGTTTTCTTGCAGGTATTTTGCTGTTGCCAATAGGGATGCACTGTGCCCGTCATGACCGCAGCCATGCATCTTGCCATCTATTTTCGAAACCCAGTCTTTATTTGGTGTTTCTGTGATGTCCAGCGCGTCCATATCCGCGCGCAGAGCAATTGTTTTGCCTGACATGTTAGATTGTCCATGGATTGTGGCGACAATGCCTGTTTCCCCGCCAATGCCCCGTTCATGCTCAATACCCCAAGCCGATAGCTTTGAGGCGATAAGGTCGCTGATAAAGCTCTCCTCAAAGGAAGTTTGCGGGTTTTGGTGCATTTCTCTGCGATAGGTTGCAAACTCATCTTTCAGAGCTTGAATAGAATTTCTGATTTTCATAGGTTTATAAACTCGTTTTACGTGGGTCAAAGGCATCGCGCACTGCTTCACCAATAAAGGTTAGCAATATTAACATAACAGCTAATGATAGGAAGGCACAAATTCCAAGCCATGGGGCATGAAGGTTATTTTTACCTTGAGAGAGTAATTCCCCTAAAGACGGGCTGCCTGGTGGCATGCCCAGACCTAGAAAATCCAACGCAGTCAGTGATGTAATCGCCGCTGTCAAAATGAACGGCATAAAGGTAACGGTTGCGACCATGGCGTTGGGTAAAACATGACGCCACATAATCACGGGATCGGATACACCAAGCGCACCAGCGGCGCGGACATAGTCAAAATTACGGGCGCGTAGGAATTCGGCGCGCACCACATCAACAAGGCTGAGCCATTTAAACAGCAGCAAGATAAACAGTAATACCCAAAAGCTGGGCGTAAAAATACTGGCAAAAATAATCAGGATATAAAGAGAGGGCAGGCTCGACCATATTTCAATGACGCGTTGCATCACCAGATCAACCTTGCCGCCGTAATATCCTTGTATTGCGCCTGCCGTAACACCGATAACCGTGCTGAGAAACGTTAGAATCAGGCCGAATAATACCGATATTCGAAAGCCATAAATAACCCGTGCGCTTACATCGCGTCCCTGATCGTCTGTGCCCAGCCAATTGACATTGTCGGGCGGGGTGGGGGCCGGTTGGCTCAAATTATAGTTAATCGTGTCATAGTAAAAGGGAATCGGTGGCCACAACATCCAGCCCGCTTTACCGTCCGTTCCTTGAATTAATTCTTGTACAAAGCTGTCGCGGTATTCCGCTTCGGTTTCGAAATCGCCGCCAAATGTTGTTTCGGGGTAATTAGCAAAAACAGGGAAATACAGGCTGCCCTTATAACTCAGGACGATTGGCTTATCATTGGCGATCAGTTCTGCGCCTAACGCGACTCCTAAAAGCACCAGAAATATCCATAGACTCCAGAAACCGCGCTTATTCGCACGGAACTGGGAAAGACGACGCTGGGTTATCGGTGAAAGGTTCATAGATTCACTATAACAAAATATGGATACGACAAAAGGGCTTAAGGCTTTTTATCATCACCTTGATGTGGGCGTTTTTCTTTTAAACGAAATATCGAGGGCGCAAAATGTGCGGGCAGATGAACAAAGCGGTGTTTTCGTTCAATCTTTTCCCCGACAATTGATCTGTAAAACGCAATGACAAGCAAGACTCCGGTATAGATTGCGAACATCAAGAAAAATCCCTCATGCCCTGCATAGGCCAGTAAAAACCCGCCTGCGATGGGGCCGATTGTTGAGCCGATGGAGTTAAACAGGATTAATGAACGGCTGGCTGAGACGATTTGCGTTTTCTTGATCTGGTCATGCATATGGGTGATCGATACGCTGTAGAGTGATGTAATCATTCCGCCCAGCAAGAAAATCAATATGTAGTAATGCGTATAAACCGTAATCAGAACAGAGCAAATAATCGCAATGATTGTTGCCAATTTGATGACTTTTCTGCGGTCTATCCTGTCAGATAATGCGCCCAGAAATATAGGCAAAACGGCATTGCCTGCAATATATACTGCCATGAAGATCGAAATTTCAGATCTGGACATGTCAATAGCGCTGGCATAAACGGGGCCAAGGCTCAGCATGGTACTGCTGCATAATCCTGCGACAAAAACCCCCGACATCGCCAAGGGGGATATTTTTATCATTTTACGAAAGGAAATGGATTCGGGCTTTTGATAGCCTGGGGTGCGTTTATTGGTCAGGGTTATCGGTGCAAGCGCAACGGAGATCAGTATAGAAACCAGTATAAACAGATCAATTTTCGATAGGGGCGCGAAGTTAATCAGGAATTGCCCCGCGAAGAGACCGCTATAAACAATCGAAACATAGGCACTGAAAATTGTGCCGCGTTGTTCTTTGTTTGAAATCTTATTGAGCCAGCTTTCCGCGATAATAAAGATCCCCGAAAAACAAAAACCAGTCAGCAAGCGAATAGGAATCCACAGCCACGGATTAACAAACAAGCCATGCAATAAAACCGTGGTCGACGCCATAGAGGCAAGCGCGGCAAAAACGCGGATATGCCCCACGGATGCAATCATCTTCGGAACATACTGACAGCCAATCAGAAACCCCGCGTAATACATCGCCATAATAATACCAGTGATCGCAACGGGGAAGCCTTCACTGCTGGCGCGTAAACCTAAAAGTGTGCCTTGTAGGCCATTGCTAATCGTAAGTATAAAGATTCCGAAAAGTAGCGGCCAGACGGCCATAAGACGCTTTAGTGTTGACGAGTTGGACATGATCGGCTCCGCTTTTTGCGGAAGCTATAGGCCTTATTTTTTGAGGCGTCAAGAAATATAATTAAGGAATATACTTGAGGATAGGGAGGGGTTATCCGCGGCTTTCGAAATCGATGCGCGGATCAATCCAGACATAGACCAAATCACGCAGCAAATGCATGACAAGGCTCATCAGAGAAAAGATATAGAGTGTCCCCAGAACCACAGGGTAATCACGGTTTATGATGCTCTCGTAACTCAGCAGGCCAAGGCCGTCGAGCGAGAATATTACCTCGATCAACAGCGACCCCGTAAAAAACACAGAGATAAACAGCGCAGGAAAGCCCGCAATAACAATCAGCATCGCATTGCGGAAAATATGCCCGTACAGCACCTTGTTTTCGGGCAAGCCTTTGGCGCGTGCGGTCAGAACATATTGCTTGCCAATCTCATCCAAAAACGAATTCTTGGTCAACATCGTCAGGCTGGCAAAGCCGCTGACCACCATGGCGGCAGTTGGCAAAACTATATGCCATGCATAATCCAGCGCCGCTTCGATCATGCTCATATCCTCCCACCCGTCAGAGGAAAGGCCGCGCAGAGGGAAAATGTCCCAATACCGTCCACCCGCAAACAGAATGATAAGCAAGATTGCAAACATGAAAGAGGGGATCGCATAGCCGACAAATACGGTCACACTTGTCCATATATCAAAGCGCGATCCGTCATGGACGGCTTTCCTAATGCCTAAGGGAATGGAGATCAGATAGATCAGCAATGTAGACCATAAGCCAAGCGAGATAGAGACCGGCATCTTTTCCAGCACCAGTTCCAGTACCCCGACATCACGATAATAACTATCCCCCAAATTAAAGGTAAGGTAATTGCCAATCATGTCCAGAAACCGCACATGCGTCGGCTTATCAAAGCCATACATCGCCTCTAATTCTTTGATAAATTCAGGATCAAGACCTTGCGCGCCTTTATAGTTGCTGTTCTGTCGGGCAGAGCTTTGCCCGCCTGACATCGCGCCACCCATATCACCGCCACCGCCGCTTAATCGTGCGGTCGCCGATGTACCGTGCCCTTGCAACTCGGCAATCATTTTTTCAACGGGGCCGCCGGGAACGAATTGAATGATAACAAAGCTGACCAGCATAATGCCCAGCAACGTGGGTATCATCAAAAGACAGCGTTTAAGGATATAAGCAAACATAAGCGATATGATATGGAGGATACCCCCGCAAGTCCATGAACAAAAAACAGCATAAAGAAGTTTTACGCTGCTTTTCTTATAATATGTTTTGATTTCGGTGGATTAATGAACCATATCCGATGAATTTGCACCGCTGTGGAGGTTAAATTCCTCAAATGCGGAGGGAGTTTCGGCTTGCAACAACAATGAATCAAAGTCATGTAATAACCTTGCTTCTTGTTCTTCAATCGCGGCTAAGCGTTGTGTCGCAGATACATTATAGGCATGCACCAATGTTTTCTCGCGCAATTCATCACGACCCAGTAATTTGGCGATATAGGCTTTATTACCTAAAATATTCAAATTATCTGGTTCAATGCGTAATGCCATGTCAGCAATCGCCAAAGCTTCTTCTTCACGGTTAAGGTTCGCCAAAGCAAAGCCTTTATTGAGAAGCGCGTTCACATTCTGCGGATCATGTTTCAGAATTTTATCTTCCTTGTCCAGAAGCCTGCCATATTCCTGTTTCAAATTATCGATAAAGGCGCGTTGAAACATGGCTTTTTCACAATCAGGATCGGCGCGCAGGCGATGTTCTATCAGAATTTCAGCTTCTTTGTAGAATCCATCGACAATCATGATGTCAATTTCATCATCGCTTTCTTCTGGTTCGGAAGAGGCAAAGGCGTCAGGATCCATAAAATAGGAACAATCGGAGCGTTTCATAAATGTCATTAAATCATAAGCCAAGCGCGCACGCATTGATCCATCATCGACAGGCGCGTGGTTCAGTGGGTGCGAATACTTGAAGTGAGAAGTAGATTCACTATTGGCGTATATTTCTTCAGGTAACATAATAACAACCCCTTGTTATTTGGTTTATTTGTTGGCTTTTATTTTATTTAAGCCTTGTTTACTTATAAGATAGTACCGCTTTTGGAGGAGGAGATCAACGCATTTAAAAAATTTATTGAATGGCTATCCACATTCATTCAGAGATGGGCGAATATTCCACGCTGTAACCCACCATTTTCCTTGCGAAAATTTTAGGATACCAAGCGCGCCAGTGGATAGTTTTATCGCATTATTTGCGGCGAAATCCTCAAATTCATCGGTAATATGAGGGGCAAAACGTGCGATTCCATTCGATGTAACAACAAGTATAGTTTCACTTAAATCCATAACATTATTTGTAATCGTGTCATGGGTTTTTGAAATCTGATGGGCAAAGTTGCGCCAGCTTTGGATAATATCGTCAGGGTCAACGTGCCAGCCTTCAGGCGCAATGGCGTGCTTGTCCCATTTCTCTATCGCGTCTTTACCGATGCGGGCGATGACTGTTTCTTCGGTTTGGTTTTCGTCAACGCCGTAATCAATCTCGTTAAAAATATCTAACTCGTATATATGCGTGCTTATCCCGCAGGCCTGTAAAGCCAGCTTCGCCGTTTCTTTCGTGCGTTGCAGGGTGGAGCTGTACACCGCATCAGGCAGAAAGTCATTGTCCTTCAAGTAATGCCCGATCGCGCTTCCTTGCGCTTTGCCTTTTTTAACAAGGGGGGTATCTGTCTTTGCCCCAACGCGCGTGGGTGTGTCATTAGATCCAAATGTATTGCCATGTCGTGCGATAATCAGTGTGGTCATGATATCGGCTCACCATAGGTTTTGATATAGTTCTCTGCGCGTTCTATATCCTCGGGGCTGTCGATGCCTGACTGGATGAGACCTTCTTCGATATCAATATTGACCGTTTGAATATGGATGCCGTTTTCCAGCATACGCAGTTGCTCCAACCCTTCCAGTTGTTCGTAAGTGCCTTGCGGCAGCTCGCAGAATTTCTCTAGAATATCCGATCTGAAACCATACAGCCCGATATGCTGGTGAATGGGGGAAATGTTATTTTGCGCGCGTAGCTCATCTTCTTTACGGATGGCGGGGATGATGGTCTTTGAGAACCATAAAGCGCGTTTTTCCTTATTTATAATCGCCGTTGTGCCGCTGAACGGTGTTATTTCCTTGGCTTTACGCAACCTGTCCAAATCGTGCCAGCTTAACTGATGGACGGGGGTGATGACCTCTGCACGTGGGTTTGCCTCGAAAGCATCAAATATTTGCCTGATAACCGCAGGCGGGGTAAAAGGCGCATCACCTTGCAAATTGATGATAAAGTCCGGCCAGTCATTCAGTTGCCTGATCGCGGATAATACGCGGTCAGATCCGGTGGGGCAGCTTGGTGGTGTGTTGATGCAAATGGCGCCAAGCTCCGTTGCATGTTCGGCAATACGTTTGTCTTCGGTGGTGACGAAGACAGTGATGTCGTCGTAAGGTTCGGCGGCTTTATGCGCGACCTCTAAAACACGTTGCAGCATGGACTTTCCGCCGATCATCGCCAGAGGTTTACCAGGGAATCGGGTCGATCCGTAACGCGCAGGAATAGCAATCGCAAGTTTCATGGTTGCGCCCTTTACTTAGTAGTTTTTGTTGCGGTTTTCTCGGCTTCACTTGACCACCACGTTTGGGTAATCATCGGGCTGATATGTGATAGGGTTTCGGGGCGTTTTATTGTGTCCCAATACGCCAAACGCCATTTCGGGTAATGCCACATGGGCAGAACATAATGATTCCACAATAATATACGATCCAAAACACGTGTCTTGGTGACTAAATCTTCACGTGATGTTGCGTGAATAATGCCGTTAATTAATTCATCAATCACAGGGTCTTTAATGCCGATATAATTGCGTGATCCGTTCATATCCGCTCTGTCCGCGCCCCAAAATTCGCGTTGTTCATTGCCTGGGGAGGCGGATTGACCGATGCCGCCGATAATAATATCGAAATCGAACGTATCAACGCGGCGTTGGAATTGCGCGCTGTCGACGATGCGGAAATTGGCTTTCACGCCAATGCGTTTTAGGTTTTTGATAAAAGGCAAAACCCAACGCTCATAGGTTGGGGAGTAATGCAATATTTCAAACTCCAGCACTTGCCGTGTGCCGTTTTCTAACGTTTTATAACGATATCCATCAGTGTTCAGGGTTGTATATTCCGCGGTTTCCAGTTTACTGATCGCAGTTTGCAAGTTCTTGCGATTACTACCCGATCCGTCTGTAACAGGTGGGGTGTAAACGGTGGTAAATACGCTTTCGGGGATTTTACCGCGCAGAGGCTCTAAAATCACAAGTTCTGCTGCGCTGGGTAATTCTGTGGATGCAAGGTCTGAGTTTTCGAAAAAGCTGTCAGTTCTGATGTAATCACCATAGGCAAATTGCTTGTTCGACCATTCAAAATCATAGGCATAATTGAGGGCTTCGCGCACCATGACATCCTGAAAAACAGGGCGGCGGATGTTATAGATGAAGGCTTGCATGCCTGCGGGTCTACTGTGATTGACCTCTTCTTTTGTCAAATGAGGCTTCTTTTTCTTCGAAACTTTATAGCCTTCATGCCATGTTTTAGAAGTGTTTTCTTCTTTTACATCATAGTCTTGCGAGAGAAAGGCTTCATGCGCGACATTATCATCCTTATAGTAATCATATCGAATCGTATCGAAATTATTCATGCCCTTAAATAATGGCAGGTCTTTGCCCCACCAGTCAGGGTTACGGACATATTCGATGGATCGTCCAGCCTCAACCTTGCTTATTTTATAAGGTCCACTACCCAGAGGGATTTCCAGTGTCGTTTCACTGAAATTTTTACCTTCCTGTGTCCAATAATGTTTTGGCAGAATAGGAAGTTCTGCAATGATAAGAGGGAGTTCCGCATTTCCTTTAACAGAAAAGGTGAAGGTAACAGTTCTGTCACCATCGGCGGTAATGGTTTCTACATCCCCCCAATAGGCTTTATAGAAGGGCTGCCCCTTTTGTGTCAGGGTTTCAAACGTCCAAATTACATCGGCGGCGGTGATCGGTACGCCATCATGCCATTGTGCGTCCTCGTGCAGGTTAAACGTAACCCATGATTTGTCTTCGGCGATTGTGATATCTTTTGCAATCACACCATAAAGCGAGAACGGCTCATCCCATGCATTTTGCATCAGGCTTTCGTAAATAAAACCACTGCGGAGGTAATTTATCCCTGCGGCGGGGCTGCCCTTTACAATAAAAGGATTTAGTGAATCAAACGTGCCGATGACATGTTGGCGGATTGTACCGCCTTTGGGCGCACCGGGGTTAACGTAATCAACATGGGT
This sequence comes from Alphaproteobacteria bacterium, assembly GCA_002401965.1. GTDB lineage: Bacteria > Pseudomonadota > Alphaproteobacteria > Micavibrionales > Micavibrionaceae > UBA1672. The sequence goes on along the minus strand of NVUR01000021.1, from coordinate 83,130 downwards.
AAAGTCTGCGGGATATTTCGGCGCACCGTGCAGGGCGATGGCGTGCTGTGGTGCGGGATTTATAGATGGCTCAATCACCGTACTTTGGCTTGTCTCGACCTCGTTCGTAACGTCTTCATTCGCGTATAATGAGCCGGCTGCAAAGGTTGCAGCGGCGCAAATAATAAGCGCAGTGCTTTGAAATGTAGAACGCATAATCGAATATCCTTTTTTAATATAGTCGCCATTTTAACAATGCGCTGCACAAAAAGTCACGCGGAAAGATAAAACAGCTATGAAGGGAAGGCGGAAGGGCATTAGGCGGTATAGACCCCTTGGAAATCAGGGCGGCCAAATAAGAATCCTTGACCGTATTTAATATCAAAATCGAGGATTTCTTTTAAATCATGTTCACTTTCGGTCTTTTCCGCAATGATATCGATGCCGTTAACCTCCAGATTATGCTTTTTGTGCAATAATTCCGAGAATCCACGCTCAGTTTTTCCGTCGCGTAAAAGTGTTTTGGTCTCTATTTTCACAAAGCTAACATGCCGCGCCCGCAGATATTTAACATCGTCGGGGATTTTATCGACATGATCGATAGAAAAACGGCATCCTGCTTTTGCCAGCCCTTCAAGAATTTTTTTCTCTGCGGGGGAGAGCATCAGAAAATCATTGTAATGCATTTCAAAAACCAGCGTATAGGCAATTCTTTTATGCCGTGAGAGAAGCTGTAGTAAATTATTCATGAAGATACGATCGCGCAAGGTATAGGGTTTTATGTTTATAAAACAGGGTGGTACGCGGTTATATTTGCGCTGCTGCTTTTTGATAACCTTTAAACAACTGGCAAACAGCAGGGTATCAAGTTGATTGACGATATGCTCTTCACTGGCCAGTGCCATGTAATCTTGCGCGGGAATATATTGCCCAGGTTTAATGCGTAAACGCCCGTAAAATTCATAGAATTTGAGGTGACGTTGAGGCAGGCTTACCGTCGGCTGCATGAATAAGTCGATATGTTCGTGTGTAACGGCGTTGTGCAGGCTCTCGCGGATAATGAAATCTTTGGGTTTTGCAGAAGCAGGTGTGTGGGTTTTGTCGATGACGTCGATAATATGCGGCGTATGGTTCGCGGCATTCTCGTCTTTGTTTTTGAGGTGTTCCGGTGTCAAAAACGCAGGGATTATATCGTCAAAATACTGTTTATTTCTGTGTGTGTGTTGCCTATCCATAATGGTTAAGATGCAATATTCGTACCAATCGTCTCAAAATGCCGTGACGTGCTGAATTTTTATGCTCACGGGTCGGGTTTATTTATGGTCAAGACCAATAGCATCGGTGATGGAGCTTAAGTCATCAGCCTCCAGCAAAGACAACAGCCCTTTATTGATGTTATTCGCAATTTCAGGACCTTCATAAATCATGCCTGTATAAAGCTGGATAAGGCTTGCACCGGCTTTTATCTTTTCGTAGGCATGGTCGGCATTTGATATGCCGCCAATACCGATAATCGGTAATTTACCCTTGGTCAGCTTATAGAAATTGTGGATAATTGCGGTGGATTTATCACGCACAGGCGCGCCACTTAGCCCACCTTTTTCTGCGTTAAATTCGGCGGGTAAATGATCGGGTCTATCTAATGTGGTATTGGATAATATTACCCCATCAACACCAGAGTGCAATAATGTCTCGGCAATTTCTTCCTGTTGTTGTTCGTTCAGATCAGGCGCGAGCTTGATAAGCAGAGCGGGGGCTTTGCCCGATGATATATCGCCGCACGTTTCTTGGCGGGTTTTCATCATCTTGGTCAGCAGCTCAAGCAGAATGTCTTTTTGCTGTAAATCCCGTAAACCCGGTGTGTTGGGGGAGGATATATTCACCGTCATATAATCGGCAAGCGGTGCTAATTCACGGATCAGGGCGCAGTAATCTTCCGCAGGGTCGAGTTGTTCTTTATTCATGCCGATATTAATACCAACCACACCTTGTGGGCGATCAGGGTTGACCATGAATTTTTCTATATTGGGTTTAAATACGCGTAAACCACCGTTGGGAAAGCCCATACGGTTGATTACAGAGCCACTTTTAACATCGCGGAAAATACGTGGGCGCGGATTACCGTTTTGCGGTTTTGGTGTCACCGTTCCGACTTCTGTACAGCCAAACCCTATTTTAAGGGCAGGAGCGATAACTTCGGCATTTTTATCAAAACCTGCCGATAACCCAACAGGGTTCAAAAATTTTAGATTGAATAAATCTTGCTCTAATATGGGCGACTTCACAACGGAACAGGGGCGGATAATACCTGCCTTTAAGGCCTTAATCGTCAGTTTGTGCGTGGTTTCAGGATCAATTTTGAAAATGGCGGGACGTGCGTATTTGTACAAATTAAGCATGGCTTACTCTTTCATGTATTTCAGACCAACCATCATATAGGATATTCCAGTGAGCAGCGTCAAGCCCGTCGCCAACGCCAGCAGGACTAGCCCCAATTCCAAAGCATAGGGCGCATATCCTGCGATAATTAAAAAACCGAGGCAGAGCATTTGCACCATAGTTTTCCACTTGGCCAGCTTGGTCACAGGCATTTGAACACCTTTAGGGCCAAGAAATTCTCGTAAGCCTGACACTAGAAATTCTCGCGCAAAGATCAGAATAACGCAAATAATCCACAGCCCTACAACCTTACCAAAAGCAACCAATAAAATCAGCAAAGTGGATACAAAAATCTTGTCAGATATTGGATCAAGAAACGTTCCAAACTCTGTGATCTGATTGTATTTTCTTGCGATATAACCATCGAAAAAATCAGTCGCCGCCGCAATAACATAAACCAAAGCGCATAACCATATCGCTATTCCACCCCAAGCCTCTTCCGCAAAGAACAGGGCGATGATGACAGGCAACATAAGCAACCGTGCCACGGTCAAAATATTCGCCAAATTGTTTTTAATGATATCCATGAATGAGAGTTTAGGGTTTTGGTTACAGAGTTGCAATAGCTTATAAGGTATCCGTCCCCCGTAAAGGTGCATAAAAAAAAGCGCAAAAAATTTCGCGCTTTGTATTTGTTAGATAAGAGATGTCAGGTGCTACCCGTTGACGGCTTTTTTATCGTCTTCACGTGGGTCGCGCAGAACATACCCGCGTCCCCATACGGTTTCGATATAGTTTGTTCCATCTGTTGCATCGGCCAGTTTTTTACGTAGCTTACAGATAAACACGTCAATAATTTTAACTTCTGGCTCATCCATACCGCCATAAAGGTGGTTCAGGAACATTTCTTTGGTCAATGTTGATCCTTTACGCAAAGAAAGCAGCTCCAAAATACCGTATTCTTTGCCTGTCAGGTGCAATGGTTGTCCGTTTGCTTCGATTGTGCGGCTGTCTAGATTCACCTTAATCAGACCAGTTTCAATGATGCTTTGTGCGTGACCTTGTGAACGGCGCACGATGGCTTGAATGCGGGCAACCAGCTCACGCTTATCAAAGGGTTTTGTCAAATAATCATCAGCACCAAAACCAAGACCTTTCAGCTTATGGTCAAGTTCTGTCAGACCAGAGAGGATAAGAATAGGTGTGTCAACTTTAGCGGCGCGGAAGGCTTTTAAAACATCATAGCCATCCATATCAGGTAACATAAGGTCCAGAATTATGATGTCGTAATCGTAGATTTTACCAAGATCTAAACCATCTTCACCCAGATCAGTGGAATCAATGATGTATCCTTCGGATTTGAGCATCAGCTCAATACTCTTGGCTGTTGAACTATCGTCTTCTACTAACAGAACGCGCATAAAATTATCCTTCGTGAAATTATTTAATTACAATAGGTTATGATTAGGAAATTAACCTTTGTTAATACATGTTAACAAATTTTGAAAAGGTTAACAAATTGTTTCATGCATTATCTTTGTTTTTCTTGGAAATGGAGGTAGAATATGGGCGTCAAATATCAGGATTATATTCATGGATCGATTATCAACGCGCATAGAGAGCGCCATCTCATCATTGCCTAACCAAGAGCATTTTGGACGCGTAACCAAAATCCTTGGCTTATTGGTTGAAATTGCGGGGTTTGGTGATGGCTTGGTTATTGGTTCTATGGTGCATTTAAAGCCCTCTGATGATTTGGATATCCCATGTGAAGTGGTCGGCTTTCGCGATGGTCAGGCCTTGCTCATGCCCTTTGGTGTGTTGGAGGGGGTCGGCCTTGGGTGCATGGCAGTGATACAAAAATCTGCCCCTGCGATCCATCCGTCAGATAAATGGTTGGGGCGTGTGATGAACGGCATGGCCGAACCGATTGATGGTAAGGGCAGCCTACAACAAGGCTCTATCCCCATTTTGCTAAAGAATAAGCCACCTGCGCCGCATTCGCGTCAACGCTTGGGGGGGCAGCTTGATTTGGGTGTGCGTACCGTTAACACCTTTCTCGCCACCTGTCAGGGGCAACGGATGGGGATCTTCTCTGGCTCTGGTGTTGGTAAATCGGTTCTGCTGTCGATGATGGCGCGTTATACTGCCGCGGATGTGTCGATCATCGGTCTGGTGGGGGAGCGTGGTCGCGAGGTGCAAGAGTTCTTACAAGACGATCTGGGCGAAGACGGCCTTGCGCGCTCTATCGTTGTTGTGGCAACAGGGGATGAGCCTGCCTTAATGCGTCGTCAGGCTGCGTATACGACAATGGCATTGGCGGAATATTTCCGCGATCAAGGCAAGCAAGTGCTGTGCCTGATTGATTCTTTAACCCGTTTTGCTATGGCACAGCGTGAAATTGGTCTAAGCGCGGGCGAGCCACCAACCTCCAAAGGCTATCCACCCACAACTTTTGGGGAACTTGCCCGTTTAATGGAACGCGCAGGACCAGGTGGACCGGATCAAGGCTCTATCACGGGGCTGTTCTCTGTTTTGGTGGAGGGCGACGATCATAATGAACCGATATCAGACGCGGTGCGTGGACTAGTTGATGGGCATATCGTGATGGAACGTAACATTGCCGATCGCGGCAGATATCCGGCGATTAACGTCCTGAAATCGGTCTCCAGATCACTCCCCGGTGCAATAAAGCCAGAGCAATTCGAAATCCTGCGCCGTGCAAAACAGGTGATTACAACCTACGAAGATATGGCCGAACTTATCAGATTGGGGGCTTATCGTAAGGGCAGTGATCGCGCCGTGGATGAGGCGATTATGCTCTATCCTGAAATCGAAGCCTTCCTCTCGCAAAACAAAGCCGAAAACACCAGTATAGCAGACGGCTTTGCCCGTTTGGCAGGGATTTTAAATATGTGATAGGATCATCACCATAGCGAACAAACAAGATGGAATACGGCATGACAGGCTTGGTTTTAAGTGATTACGGGAATGATGAAAGCGATGTAGAGCGCCGTATGCAGGCGTTAATGGATCTCCCCAAAGCAACCTATATAGAAGATGCACGACAAACCTTTGATCCGCAAACTGCTGTGGCTGTAGAGATGCATGAAGGGGGCGTAACCTTGCCCGATGCTGAGTTTCCTGCGTTGGGTACTACGGCGTTGGCGACATGTCTTGGTGTTATGGCGCATAACCCGCAGACAAAGGTCACAGGGCTGTGTCATGTTGTATCCGACGGTATAGAGCCACGCCCATCATCTGATAGTCAAATGAGCTTAACCGCGATGTTGAATAAGGTCAAAAACGGCATGGACACGGCAGTCGAGGTGCGGCTGGTTGGCGCGCATATCGGCGGAGACCTGCAAGATGGCATCATTAATCATATAGTAGATTTTTTAGCGGATTATGACGCCGTTATTTTAAGCGCAGATATAAAAGGAAAGCCGGGGCCAAGCGCGGTGGCTGTCGTTTCTCATCGTTGGGATGATGGGCTAATGCGCGGAAAGGTTGATGTAATTGACATCAGAGACAATCCGGATGCTATGGTCGATAAGGGTAAACAGGCACGTTCTTGTGTTGATCTCAATAACATGGTGTATCTGGCGGATAGTGGCAAAGACCTTGCCTATGATGCAACAGAGAAATGTGGTTATGATTTAACCTCCACACCGTCGTAATTGCTGTTTGAAAGAGACTTACCGTAGGCGATAAAACGGGCTATACTGAATATTATGGCGAAACTTGACCCCTTAATCCGCGTGCGTAAACATGCGATAGAACAGAAACAGAAATTTCTGGCAAGTTTGTATGCGAAAGCGGAGGAGCTAAAAAATCAGCGCGATACACTGGAAACACAACTGGCCATTGAAGCCGAAAAAACCAAAGATTTAGGAGCAGAAATGATGGGGTATTTCGGGGCTTATGCCGATTCCGTGCATGTGCAAATCAAAGAAATAGACCAAGTCCGCGAACATTTGGAAGGGCGCATTAAAATGGCGCAAGATGATATGCGTGACGCCTTTGCGGAACTTAAAAAAGTTGAAATCATCGATGACCGCCGCAGAGCAGAAGCCCTCGCCGAACTCGATAAAAAAGCCGCCGAAGAACTAGACGAAATCGCAATTAACATGTTCAGGCGCAATAATGAGGATGATTGATTATGAAGATATTGAGTATACAAATTCAACCTGATTTAGATTCTACTTTTTGTAAAGATATAGTCTTATCTGAGTTAAAACGCATTGGTATAATACCAGAGGTTCAGGAGGGTAATAATAATGGCTCATACATTAACTTCCATGTCTCTTCGGAAAATTTAGAAATTTCATGGGCGGCAATTAAATCTCAATTATTCAATTACCCAGGTTTTATAAAATCATCTATAATCACTTGCGAAGGGGATAATGGTTGGGATGATTATTTGCTTTTGCACCATTTCAATGAAGAGGAAAGTTTAGATATAATTGAATGCTAGCTTTTGGCTGGAATAGGGCATTTATCAAACATCCTCAACAAACGCCGCCTCCACGTCAGGCGTGATGTTCACCCAGCCATCAATCTGCCCCTGAAATGAAAGTTCTCCCGTGAAATTGGTGTCTTCCAGTGCATTCTTATAAGCCACACGCATGTCTTGCTTCATCGCTTGGCTGAAGCCTTGTTCGGTACGCAGGATTAAATCCAGCCGTCCAACCCCTTCGGGATTACCGATAAATAAGCCGTCCAATTGTACCTTACCCATCTGGCTCAACTTTACATCCATAATAAAGCGCGTTTTCGTGCCAGTGCCGTTTTCCTCGCTGTCAGAGCCACTTTCATCCTCTCTGCGATAATGCATAACCAGTTTATGAATGTCATTTTGCCATGCCATGGGCAGGGATAATGTACGCCATTCTTGCGGCGCGGGTTCACTGCTGAGGCGCGCGAGGCTGGACATTTCACTGCCCAAACGATTGATTAAATCGCCTTTTCCTGCACGTTTCAGGGTTTCAATCGCTTTGTCCCCGACCCAGCTTTGTAAATCGCCGGAGCGTAATGCCGCCATAAAAAACAGCGCGCTTGTATGGATTTGCGCGGGTGCGGCGGCGTTGGGGATGATGTTAGAGAACGCCGTCGCGGTTTGTGGGTTTATTTGGGTGAGGGTGGTTTGGATCTCTTGCATGATTGGCCAAATCTCGGGCGTGAAGAATGATGCGGAGCTGAGTGAGGGCAAAGGCGCCGTTAAGGGCGCATTCAGCGCAGGGGCTATGGTTGTGCTTTGGGTAATATTCAGACCAATTTGCGTGCCAACGGGAATGTCAGATACAGGCGTTTGCAGCGTATAATGTTGATCAGCGCGGCTTTGCGGCGCGGTGATGCGGATGATTGGCAAATGTTTATTTTCTGTAAAGCCAACCAAAATGGCATGGGTTTCGCCCGCTTTTTCATGTGACGGAGGAGAGCTTTCACGCGCTGTAAGGTAGGTTTCGGCATGTTTTTCAGAGAGCGCGGGCGCATAAATTTCTGTCAAAGGCTGTGTAATATCAGTGATTTTTATCTCTAATAATGTCGGTGTAATTGGCGTTTCAGGCGATGTTTTGCTGATCCCTATCGGGATTGCTGCGGGGTTTGAAACCGTTTTTGCGGCAATGAAATAGAGCGGTATTTCCGTGGACGGTTGTTGCAAGGATGCAGAAAAAATGAATATTTCGGTGTTTTGATCTATGGGGAGGGTGGCGGATAATGTTTCTGATAATATCGGCAATGCAGAGCTGTTGATATCGGTTGATAAAATCTGAAGCGGCGAATTTGTCGTTAATCCGCTTTGAATTATTAGTGGTAAATTCGATATTAAGGTTGCATTAGTAGTGATTTTCTCACTATTAATATCCGTGATTGTGGAAAGCTGTTGCGCGGGAAAAACTGCCACTTTTATTGGTGCGCCATTAATTAATTCCTGCGCGGACAAATTCGGCGGTAGATTTATGTCAGCTGTAATTTGCGTGTAATGCGCCACCGAAATCTGTGAGGTTTGAATTTCAGTTTGAGGAATTTGTTTTGGCGCGGGGCGAATATTTATGCTTTGCGGTGGATTGCCCTTATCAATTTTTATCTCGACAATATCACCTTTTTTAATGTCAGTGCGCTGGTCTGCTTTGACGGTGATATTGCCTTTATCAGTGCGAATATTGATTGTGCCGTCATTGTCTTTTTGCGTGATTTCACCGCGCAGTTTTTGTGGACGATCATTGCGTTCTAAAGATTTTGGGATTTTAACAATTTTTAGATTGGGCGTCGCAGAGTCAGCCGCATTATTCGCGTTTACACGTTGATTAAGGACGTAACCTATGGATGTTGGATCACTCATATTTGAAGTGTAACGCAAAAGGGCAGTAAAAGTGTAGCGTAATTATTACGCCCGTTATTATCTTTGCGCGGCGCGGCGTCCGGAATTTTGGATATTTCTCCAGACCAGCTTTGCAATTTTCTCAACGTCTATTGCCGCATCCGCATTGGGGGAGCGGATAAGGATGGGCGTTTGGCTGCGAATTGTGTCTCTGACTTTGCTGTCAATACGGATCATGCCTGCAAGAGGTGGGGAAATACGCAGGAAATTTTCACATGCTTTCAGCAATGTTTTATAGGTTTTTTCGCCTTCAGTCACGCTGGAGGCCATATTCACCACGATATTGATATTCTTCGACATGCCTGCCGCACTGCCGAGCTTGATAAACGCATAGGCATCCGTTAGGGATGTTGGCTCATCCGTTGTGATTAACAAAGTGCTGCTCGCCGTGGCGGAAAGCATACGAACAGTGCGGTCGACACCCGCGCCCAGATCGGCAATCACAACATCATATTCGGAAGCCACGTCCAGCAATTGATCGCGCAATAAAGCGAGGCGTTGGCTGGGCAGGGCAGAGAGTGACGCCTGACCTGATCGTCCTGCGACAATATCGAAATTACCTTCTTCGTAGGTTTGAATAACTTTATCCAGCCCCAAACGCCCACGAATAACGTCATTCAGGTCACGTTTTGGCATCAGGCCAAGTTGTACATCGACATTCGCCAGCCCCAAATCACCATCAAACAACAAAACGCGTTTGCCCATGTTGCTGAGCGCATTTGCGAGTGTGATTGAAAACCATGTCTTGCCAACACCGCCCTTACCACTGCCCACGGCGATGATATTTGTTCCGCGTTGAAACGAGCCATTGCCCATACGCGGTTCTTTCTTTGGTGCGATTTTGTCAGCGGAGGTGTCTGTCATTGCGTAGTTCCTGTTTTTCGAACGCCGGTTCTGGGTGTTCCTGATGGCAGTATAACATTTTTTTCAGATTGATACAGTCGTGGTACCAATAAATGTGAAAGAGACTTTGGTGTCAGCGGGCTGAGTCCTTGTGCGACTTTCGGGGTTGTACTGACATCAGAAAAACTGAGGCCACCCTGATGCGCTGCGGCAAGGAGGCTGCCTAGTCTGCGGGCGATATCAACGCGGGTGGGCAGAATTTCAGTTGCGCCAATTGCGGCAAATACGCGCGCCATTTCACCAGCTTCATCGGCGTCAATTCCCGCAGGTAGAACAAGGACGGGGCGTACGTCAATAGCACCGATTAGTTTCGCCAGAATTTTGACATCACTTGTGTCAAAGGGGTTTAAGCCCGATGTGTCGATAATGATTTGATCGTTATAGTGTTTTAAATCGTCAGTGATGCTGCGTAAATCTTGAGGGCTTTTGGCTTTTTGAAGGTCTATTTTTAGCAAATCCGTGAAGGCTTGTAATTGTTCAACCCCACCCGCACGCACCGTATCTGTTGAGATAACACCGACATTTAGACCATTCATCGCACCACGCGCCGCCATTTTTGCAACGGCCAGTGTCTTGCCTGACCCTGGTGGGCCAATCATCATAATCGGTTTTTCATGCGCCTTAACAGGCAGCGGGCGGAAGGAATAAAGTTGCCCCAAAGTGGAAGATAGCGCCGTACCAAGGTGATCAAACCCCATGACTGTCGCGCAGGAAATAATATGATCCATCACGTTTTCAGGCACACAATGGCGCAGCATAATTTCGGTCAGCTCTTCGGCGACGGCATCTGAATCTTGCTCATCATCATATTGAAGCCAGTTTTGCACACCAGCCATGCCTTCATCACCAATTTCAAATGATGGTTCAACTGCGGCAGTGACGCGCACACCACCACGGGCGCGTTCTTCACCCGTTGCAACGATAATGGCCTCATCACCTAAGGTCTCTCGTATCATTTGCATTGCCTCTGTCATAGTATTGGCATAGAAAGTTTTTAGCCGCATGGAATAAATATACTCGAATCAATGGTAATTATAAGATTTATTATTAACATATACTAGAGTCAAACCGCAAATATATACGTGTTATTTGTTTTGACTGTGCTGAATGGTCTGTCTTGGGAATGAGTATTGTAAATACATGTCCTAAATTTGTCCAACCGTCTTTATCTTTGCCTTCGCATGGATTTCATTTTGCGACATGACAATTGTTTGCGGGCGGAAACGTTCGATCACTGATCTGACATAGGGGCGGATCATGGGCGATGTCAACATCACTGGCGTTATGCCTTGCGGTGAGAAGGCGTCATATTGATCGCGCACGGCAGAGATGAAATCCTGTAATTTTGTTGGTGGCATAGCCAGTTGTTTTTCTTCGCCCTCACCGACCAGTGCTTCCATAAAGGCTTGATCCCAATCGGGGGACAGGGTGAGGAGGATTAGAACACCAGAGGCATCAATATTTGTATTGCAAAGCTGGCGGCTTAAACGTGTGCGGACATGTTCTGTAATTCTGGAGATATTCTTGGTGTAGCCTGTGGCCTCGGCAATGCCCTCTAATATTGTCGGCAGGTCACGGATGGAGACACGCTCGGATAGGAGGGATTGTAATATGCGTTGTAAACTGCCGACTGTGATTTGGGCGGGGATGATATCTGCGACAAGTTTCTGGTAATCCTTGGGTAATTCATCCAGTAATTTTTGCGTTTCGGCATAATTCAGCAGGTCGGGCATATTGTCTTTGATGACTTCGGTAATATGGGTGGTGATAACGGTGGGTGCATCGACAACGGTATAGCCTTTGAAATGCGCTTCTTCCCTGTATTGATCGTTAATCCACATGGCGGGTAGGCCAAAGGTTGGTTCAACCGTGTTTTCACCTGGCATCGTGATGCTGTCACCGCTTGGATCCATACACAGCAACATATTCGGGCGGACATCACCGCGACCTGCTTCGATTTCTTTGATACTGATGATGTAATCATTGGCGGCGAGTTGCAAATTATCCTGAATACGTACAGCAGGCAGAACATAGCCCATATCCTCTGCCAGTTGACGGCGTAGCCCCTTGATTTGATCGGTCAGTTTATTTCCGCCATCGCCCTGAACAAGGGGCAATAAACCATAGCCCAGCTCAAGACGAATAATATCCATCGCCAGAGCTTTGGAAATTGGCTCATCCGCAGGGGCAGGGGCGCCTGATGCGGTAATGGCGTTGGGGTCTTCTGCTTGTTCGGCTTCCTGTTCGGCTAAATTACGTTGATGGGACATCATCGCCATGCCGCCCATAATGGCAGAGAGGGTAAAGAACGGAATAAAGGGCATTGCAGGGACAAGCGCCAGAATAAGCATAAGGGCAGAACTCATCCCCAGAGCCATAGGGTATCGTCCCAATTGTCTTAATAACGCTTGATCGGCGGAGCCTTCGACACCGGCTTTAGAGACGAGAAGACCAGCAGAAATAGAAATGATAAGGGCGGGGATCTGGCTGACCAGTCCGTCACCAATGGTTAGAATTGTATAGTTTGATGTGGCTTCGGCCAGCGTCATGCCCTCCATCACAGTGCCTATAACAATGCCGCCGATGATGTTCACGAACACAATAATCAATCCGGCAACCGCGTCTCCACGGACGAATTTTGCCGCACCATCCATGGCACCGAAAAAGGTGCTTTCTTGCTCAAGGTTTTTACGTTTTGCCTTGGCTTCTTCCTCTGTAATCATGCCGGCGGATAGGTCGCTGTCGATGGCCATTTGCTTGCCGGGCATTGCGTCCAATGTGAAACGGGCGGCAACTTCGGCAATACGACCCGAACCCTTTGTAATAACAACGAAATTAACAATAACCAAAATGGAGAAAACAATTGCACCGATAACATAATTGCTGCCGATGATGAACGTGCCAAAAGCCTCAATCACCCCACCTGCCGCACCGCTGCCTGTGTGACCATGTTCTAGAATAAGGCGCGTCGATGCGATATTTAACCCCAGCCGCATGGAGGTCGTAATCAGCAAAACGGTTGGAAATGTTGAAAATTCCAGCGGTGATTGAATAAATAATACCGTCATCAAAATTAAAATAGAGAAAGTAACCGAGACCGCCAAACCACCATCCAGCATAAAAGTTGGCATCGGTATCAACATGAACAGGATGATGACCACAATCCCAAGCGCAAACAGAACATCTGTTCGCAGGAAACCTGCCGTGCCAAATGTTGCATCAGATGATGCGCCGCTTGCCGTTTGTGTCGATGGTAAATTTTCCGCCATAGGATTCTATATGAAATTTCGTAAAAGAGTGGTCAACAATAAACGCCTCATACGAATGATGAGGGCATAGCTTATGATACATCTGCCTTGCGAAACATGCAAACGATTAGAATGTGGCATATAGTCATTTGCATTTAAAATAGGGGTTGGCATGAAAAAAGGCTGGAGATATTTTCCAGCCTTTGACTTATTTTTTATGAACTGAAGCTGAGTTAGTTTCAGAGATACGATATAATTACCGTTAGGTGGTGAAAGCAGGGGGAGCAACGGGGTCTTTATATCTATATCTTGTTGTTCTGTTGCAGTGGGTTCGCCTGTCGTCATGTCGCGTTCAGGAGTGTTTTCAGGCTGTAACGCCTCTATTTCAAATTTGGCGCAGAGTCCTTCTTTGTTACTAGAATTATCACAATAAACCTCACTCATTTTTTCCATAAGTAAGACGGCTTCGTCAGGGCCTGCAAGTACTGCTGCCGTGAAGCCATTTAGATCGCTCTCTTCTAGCCCTTTTGTGTCAAAACCCTGGTCTTGTGCGAGTGTTTTTGCCACTTCGATATCATTATTGCTTGGCTCGCTTACTATGCCATTTTTTATCAATGCATTTCCCATTGTTAATGTTATTTGCAGTGCTTCTTGCTGGGTGACGGTGTTATCATCAAGTATCTTGTTTATATCAATATCAAGAGTTTTTTTGAACAGATTCACGGTTTGCGGATCTTCTTGTGCTATTTTTAGCACAGACAACATACTACTTAGTGCAAGTTCATTATTACTAATATTTTCTTCGCTCATTATATCTACCTTATATTTTTTATATTTATGAATCTATTGTAAGGAAGTTAAAAAAAATATAGCAATAAATTGATGAATATGTGTTTTCAGGCGTATAAAAGGCTGGAAAAATCCAGCCTTTTATAAAATTTACCATGGTGTATGATTACACATTGAATGTGTTGCCGATTTCCACTGTGGGGGCGGGTTCAACGGGCTCAACATATGGTGTGCCTGCGCTGCTTTCGAAATTACCGCTAAGTTGTGTTGCGCCTTCGCTCCAGTCAATTTGAATGTCGCCGTTTTGTACGACATTTTGACTTTCTTCCAGTGTATCGGCGAAACTTGCATCATCGTTGCTTAAAGATGCTTGAGGATCTGCCGCTGCGCGTGATTCTTCGGCGGCATCTCTGATTGCTTTTTCAACAGGGCTGGATAAAAAACCGCCCATGCCTTTTTCTGATTCGGCGAGCATAACAATGAACTGTTTTTGCCCGTCTTCACCCAGAGCGTTGTAAGCCGCGGAAACACCAGCACCACTTTCATTGCCTTTAAGGAAATCCTCAAAGCCAGCCTTTAGGTCATCGTATTCTGCCTTGGAAAGGCCGTGATCCGTATCAGCCATATTTAATGCCTTGGCCAAATCCCCCATTTCTTGAATGATGTCTTTGTTTTCAAGGTCTATAACTTGTTTGGATGTATCAACGCCAAGCTCTTTAAGGTCAGGCTTTAGCTTTTTATTATCCATCATGTCCCGAAGGTTTTCTAGCAGATCTTGCGGGCTTTTGTCGCCGAAAAAAAAGTCTTTTGCACCACTTGTTGCTTCTTTACTAGGGATTTTTTTGAGTACATCACTGCCCACATCGAGAATGTCACCACCCATTTTTAGAAAATCAACCATTTTTATCACCTTAATTGTTTTATCAAAATTATTTTATAAAATTTATCGTCCAATTATATGTATTTTATTATGAAAATGCAATATAATTATTAACCACCCCCAACCGCAGGTACGTTAACGCCTTCACCTTTATATTGGTTCAGCTTATTACGTAAGGTGCGAATGGAGATTCCAAGGATATTCGCGGCGTGTGTTCTATTGCCCAGACAATGATCGAGTGTGTTGAGGATCATGTCGCGTTCAACAGCGGCGATCGTGCGCCCAATCATTGATTCTACGCCATTTTGGTTTTGAATAGCGGGGGCTGCAACATTTGTCGTGGTTGGTGGTGTTTGCGCATTTGACACGCCCGCAGGATCAGGTGTATTTGCGGCGGGTGCAAGGTTGACAGACAGACCGTCACTTTGGATGAAGATGGCCTCGGCCTCTATATCATCTTGCGTGGCCATTAAAATGGCGCGATGCATGGTGTTTTCTAGCTCCCGAATATTACCGCGCCAAGAACAGTTTAACAATTTATCTTCGGCTTCTTTAGAGACGGCTTTGCGATCAATGCCGTTCGCCTCGGCGTATTTATCGGCAAACATTTGTGAGAGGCGTTTAATGTCGGAAGGGCGGTCTCTCAATGGCGGTAGGGGGATGTTTACGACGTTCAAACGGAAGTATAAATCTTCCCTAAATTCGCCTTTTCGCACAGAGTCTTCAAGGTTACGGTTTGAGGTTGCCAGAATGCGGACATCGACTTTGATGACATCATTACTGCCAACGCGGGTGATTTCTTTTTCCTGAATGGCGCGTAAGAATTTCGCCTGTAACAAGGGGTGCATCTCACTGACTTCATCCAGCAGTATTGTGCCTTTATGGGCTTCTTCGAATTTACCGATGCGCCGCGCTGTTGCGCCTGTGAACGCGCCTTTTTCATGGCCGAACAGTTCTGATTCCAGTAAGTTTTCAGGAATAGCGGCACAGTTCACCGCGATAAAGGGGCCGCCACTGCGCTTTGATTTATTATGAACGTAGCGCGACATAACTTCTTTACCCGTACCGGATTCGCCAGTAATCAGGATGGTGGCATCACTGGGGGCAATCCGGTCAGCCAGTGTGATAACGCTTTTCATCGCTGGATCATTGGCGATCATGGCGTTGTTTTCTTCGGTGACAGCCTCTAAAACCGCGGCAATCAGCTCCGCATCCGGTGGAAGAGGGACATATTCTTTTGCGCCTTGCTGGATTGCTTTCACTGCAGATCGTGCGTCTGTACCTATACCGCAGGCAATAACAGGCATGTGAATGCGCTCTGTCTTCAGGCGTTTAATGAACTCGCCCAGCTTTTGTTTGACATCAACCATCGCCAAATCGGCACTTTTCCCGTTCAGTAATGCGCCGATCGCCTGATCCGTATCTTCGCAATGCACGACTTTTGCACCACGTTGCAGCGCGATTTTACCTGCTTGGGAAATATGTCCATCCAGACGACCGATAATCATTAAACGCATAGGGGATATGCTCCTGATAAAAAATATTGTGTTTACTCTTAAACAACCTTTTTAGGGTACAATGCCATCTTATGACAGAACATAATTATATACCAGAGGGTTATGAGCGAATAAAGGTCGTTGGTGATTTGTGTGCGTTTTTGGAAGCAGATTTTGCACCTGTGGCGAATATTGTGTTGTTACAGAGGCGGTTGAACGGCGATTTTGATGCTTTGGCAGAAAAGATGGCGGCATATTTCGACCTCGGGGAAGATGAAATATTCATCAAATATAGTGAACGCGATAAAATAGAGGCCTTTCAAGAGACATTGGGTGATCCTGCGCTTGCGCGATGTGTTGATGTGATTTTACAGGATATGGAGTTTTTCTATTCTGCGCGGGTTAAAATTCATATGCGCTTATTAACGGGGTATACGCAAGATGTTCGCACGCATGATTTTCACGTTGATGGGTTGGAGCAAGATTTTGATCGCTTCATGACCTGTTATAATGACCCCGTAACACAATTTATTCGCAATGATGATGTGATTGATGTGTCTGGGCATGATGTTGTTTATCGTGATGATGCGCCGATTTATCAGTTCTGTGCGGGGGATGTGTGGAAATCCCGCGTGCGGAATAAGCCTAAGAGCAGGGCGGATATGGTGTTTGAACGTATTATGAAGGTAAAGGAAAAACGTGCCTTTGTGCATCGAGCGCAAATATCAACGACACCTCGATTGATGGTGGTTGGTGATAAGCGTTTGAGTTAGAGTGGGGTTCGTCTGATGGTTAGTCAAAATAGCGAATGCGTTGTGACGGCGGCAGCAGGGCATTAATCAACATTTCAAGATTACGTGGATTTTCCTGCTTTATGATCGACATGGCTGTTCTTAAAACCATGGTCTTTGCGGTCACTTCATCATCTGCATTCTTCTCTATTTTCGCGGCGAGGGGGGACATAACAATAGATCCTAATATCGCGCCATAAAATGTGGTTAATAAAGCCACCGCCATTGCAGGGCCAATAGTGTCAGGATTTTCAAGATTGGCCAGCATTTGCACAAGCCCAACCAATGTCCCGATTAAGCCCATAGCGGGCGCAACTTCGGAAGCGCGGCGCAGGATACTGGCGGCGCGTTTTTGGCGTTCTTCTTCTAGATCTATATCTTGCTGTAAAATACGCCTGACATCATTTTCGCTATAGCCGTCAATAACGATACCCATCGCATGCTTAAGGAATGGCTCTTTTTTCGTTTCTTTTTCGTAGTTGGATAGGAACAGAAGACCTTTTTTGCGTGCGATTGTGGCTAAATCCATCATGCTTTTGGCCAGTGCCGGAAAGTTTCTGACTGGACGAACGGCTGCGCGGGCGATAATGCCCCCTGATTGTGCAAGCTCAGCACCAGTGTAGGAGGTGCATGTTGCGGTGATCGTTCCCAAAATAACAATGAGAACAGAAGGCAGGTTAAAGAATTGAGCATCACTTTGCCCCATGGCAATCGCGCCAATAATTAAACCGAATGAGAGGAGTAGCCCCAAAATCGTAGCAAAATCGGGGCGGGAAACCGCGATTGGAACCGAAACTGTCGGTA
The DNA here is from genome assembly GCA_002401965.1 of Alphaproteobacteria bacterium. Lineage (GTDB taxonomy): Bacteria > Pseudomonadota > Alphaproteobacteria > Micavibrionales > Micavibrionaceae > UBA1672. The sequence goes on along the minus strand of NVUR01000021.1, from coordinate 65,476 downwards.
ATTTTGCATCTATTTTTGTGTCGGCTGCTGCCATTTTCTAAAAACCTTGTCCTTTTCTAGGGTCAGTTATCTGTATTTATCTGTCCATTAGGTGCGGTCGGATTTCACAATTTCAGTCATTGTGATGCCCAGCCTGTCTTCCACAACCACGACTTCACCACGCGCGACGAGCCTATTGTTGACATATATATCAATGGCTTCACCGACTTTTCTGTCTAATTCAATCACCGCGCCACGACCAAGTTTCAATAGTTGGCTGACCTGCATGGTGGAGCGTCCTAAAACTGCGGATACATTTACGGGAATGTCATAAATTGCGGTGACATCATTGGCCATTGGTTCGCCAATTGCAAAGTCTTGACCTTCATCTTTACTTATTCCGGGATCATCGGATATTTCGTCCAAGTTTAAATCTGAGCCTGCTGGTGCAGTGTTTTCGTTATTTTCTGTTTCATCGCCCATTTAATCTTCTCCTGCCACATGTTGCTCGCTTGATTTTGCGACTTTATCAGATATTGTTTCATTCTTTGGTTCATCTTCATCATGAACGCTAACGCCGCGCTCTGCAAGTGCCTCTTTCATAATGGCAAGAGTTTTCTCTGCGATCATATTGCGGTTACATATAACGCCCCCATCTGGCCATAAAATATGGCACTCATGCTGTTGTAATGACGTATCGGGGATAAGGGTGATGTGTTTATCCAGTGTGCCTTCAAGGCTTTTAACGTGTTTTTCCAATGCGGGTAGGATGCTTTCGGGCAATTCGATTTTTATTTTGGCGGGGCTGTTGTGGTTTGATATTATATCTTTGATCGCTTCTTGTAATTCTTTATCACCATATTCCTCCATATAGAGGGGGAATATTTTACGCATGATGGAAAACGTCAGATAAACGGCTTCTTCTTCATATTGTTTGTTTCTGTCATTTTCGGCGGCGAAGAGTACAGTCATATCCCGTTCTATTTTTTCTAAAACGGAGAGTATATTTTTTGTTGTGCTGGTTTCACTGTCTTCAAAACCGGCATGTTTTCCTTTTTCAAAGGCTTCTTTTTGGATGGAATCTATTTGGGATTTTGTGAATTCAGGCTTTTCTATACCTTCCATAGCGGCAAGTTCATCATCGTCAAAGACGTTGTTATCGAAAAAAAATGGTTGTCCGTTTATTGTCATTTTTCTGTCCTAATACTCTATTCTTATGCAAGGTAGGGTGTTTTAAATTTGGCTTACCCGACCATTTCTTCTTCTTGCGCGCCAGTTGAAATTACAACTTCACCGCGTCCTTCAAGGTCTTTTGTTACTGTTACAATATATTGCTGTGATTCTTCTACGTCTTTTAATCTGACGGGTCCCATTGCTGCCATGTCTTCTTTCATTATTTTCGCCGCACGTTCCGACATGTTGGAGAAGAATAACTCTTGCAGGCTGTCGCTGGCGCCTTTTAAGGCTAGTGGTAGCTTTTCTTTGTCGATGGCTCTGATTACGGTTTGAATTGACGCCGCATCAAGGGTTGATAAATCATCGAAGGTGAACATAAGGCTGCGGATTCTCTCTGCGGCTTCGGGTGCGCCTTTTTCAAGATCTTCCATGAATCTGCTTTCGACAGCACGCTCCATATTATTGAAGATTTCGGCCATTAACTCATGACTATCGCGCCGCTGTGTACGTGAAAGGTTGGTCATGAATTCTTTTCGCAGGGTTTTTTCGACCTCTTCCAGAATGTCTTTTTGTACGGTTTCCATTTTCAGCATACGATTGATGACCTCTAATGCGAAGCCGTCAGGTAATATGGCTAAAACGCGTGCGGCATGATCCGAATTGATTTTGGATAATACAACAGCCACGGTTTGTGGGTATTCCTTTTGCAGGAAAGAGGCTAGGATTTCCTCGTTCACGTTGCCTAGTTTTTCCCACATGGTACGTCCAGCAGGGCCGCGGATTTCTTCCATGATGTTATCGATTTTTTCTTGGGAGAGACCGGATTTTGACAGCATGCGCTCGGTACTATCTTGTGACCCGACTAACGTGTTTGTTGAACTCATCTGTTCCGAGAAATCAACGAAGAGATGTTCTACGATGGAGGGGCCGATTTTACCAAGGCTGGACATGATTTGTGATAATTCTAAGATTTCTTCATCATCCATCATTTCAAAGAGCTGTGCGGTGTGTGCCTCGCTAAGTGAGAGGAGGAAAACCGCGGCTTTTTCGGGGCCAGTAAGGGTTCTGTAATCATCTCTGACACGCATATTCATTGGGTTAGCTCTCCTGCGTCATCCAGCTTCTAATAACTGAGACAGTCTCATCCGGATAATTTTCTACGATTTCTTCAACCTTTTTGACTGTTGAGGCTTTTACGCGCCCTTCAATGCCTTGTATATTAATCAGGTCATCTTCATCATCTTCTTCTATATTATTGGTTATGGGTTGCCCATCGGCACCAATTTGTACCGCGCCTGTCGGTGGTGGAGCAAGGGCAGGGTTGGCCGATGATGCCGCCAATAAATCATGTTGCAGCATATCATCCAGACCGGTATTGGGTGATAAATCAACACTCATCAGTTTTGTGACCATTGGCTGTAAAACAAGAAGGACAACAAGGATAACCATGATTGCCACAACCATAATTTCGGCGGCGTCAATCAGGTCACTTTTTTCAAAACCAAAGAGCATACGTTCATCGGCGATGTCGCCTGCGGCATCCAAGACGGCAAATTGCAGGTTTGTTACCTCTAACGCATCTCCGCGATCTTCATCAATACCGATTGCAGTGCGGATCAATGCAGATATTTTTTCCATTTCCACGGCGGTGCGTTCTTCGTAAGTTTTAACGCCTTCTTCATCTGTGACATAGCGCCCATCAACAAGGACAGCGACATGCAATTTTTCAACGCGCCCAGATTGGAAAACAGTATTTTTAATTGTTTTGCTGATTTCATAATTTGCAACATCTTCGTTGCGCGTGCTTTCCGCAGAAGGGCTTTGATCGGCAAGCAAGTCACCGCCGATGCCAGGTAAGTTATTGCCGATTGAAACATCGCTGCCGATAGGTTCTCTCTCGGTGCTGCTTTCTTGGGTGGATTGGGTTGATCTTAAAACCTGACCTTCGGGATTGTATAGCTCCTCGCTTGTGTTTATGCGGTCAAAGTTCATGTCTACTGTTACAATGGCAGTTACTTTGTTGTAGCCAACGATACGACCAACTTGTTCTTCTATTTTATTTTGTAGGCGCGTTTCGTGATTTTTACGTAGATCATCAGCTTTCATGGATAATAGCTCATTATCCTCACTACCACCTTTGGCCAATAAGTTACCATTGCTATCAATAACGGAGACATTTCTTGATTTTAGGGATGGAACGGCAGAGGCGATAAGAGATTGAACAGATACAATTTGTTGACGATCCACCACTGATCCTGAATTGACGCCAAGGACGACGCTTGCCGATGGTGCGCGGGTTTTGCGGCTGAATTTTTGTCTTTGTGGTAAGACGATATGGACGCGTGCGCTGCGAATATTATTAAGTGAGCTGATGGTGCGTGCCAGTTCGCCCTCTAATGCGCGGACTTGGTTGATATTTTGCACGAAGTTTGTTGTGCCAAAACCGGATTGTTTATCGAATAGTTCATAGCCAATAGAACCACCATTTGGCAGACCTTCTGCGGCAAGCAGCATCCGCGCCCGCCCAACTTCATCGCCTGGAACCAATATGCGTGATCCATCTGATGAAATCTCGTACGGGATTTGGCTTTCCTCCAGCTTGGCGGCGACGGCACCTGAATCGATGGAGGAGAGGTCAGTATATAGTAATTTCATTTCCTGCGTTGTAATACGCATGGATATGAACACAAAGAACATAAGAAGCCCAAGAAGTATTGCCCCCATTACCCCTAAACGGGCAGGGCCTAGTTGTTGTAATGTCGCGACAAAGCTATTCACGTTATATACCTTTTATTATACATCTAATAAATACGCTAGAACCCCAAAGAGGATAGGGGTAGCAATACTATAGCACAGATATATCCCACAAGACGAGGGGGTGATTCGTCTTTGAAGTATATATCTATAAATAAACTACTGTAGTTTATATGTTCTGGCAAACGGCAATGTTTGTAGATACGCTGTATTTTGATTTCGGTTCTTAGCTTTATGAACCGTTAATAGCGGAGGGAATGTTGTTGCTTATCCACCGCCATTTTATGTATTTCCTTGACTTTTGCATAAAAACATACTACAGTGATAGTAGGGTAGTTTATCTTGTTTGAATTTTTAGACAAGGTTTTAATAAGAAAGGTTAGGGATTCACCATGATTGAAGCGGTGAGCTCATCATTGGTTAGTGCGCAACTTCTACGCGGTAGTGTAGGGGGTGCAAATACTTCTCCACCGGCAGTGGTGCGGGAAGCGCCGAAGGCACCTTATATCAGCCCTCATATCTCTATTGATGTGGCGCATAATAAAGCTGTTTTGCAAATTCGGGATAGTGAAACTGGTGATGTTCAGCAGCAATTCCCCACGGAGAGTCGTTTGGCGCAGATTAGTCAGGCGCAAGCGAAGCTGGAGCAAAGACAAATTATTCGCGATGCGGATATACCGGACGCTCCGCAGCAACGGCAAGAAACCACTGTTTCTGCTCCTGTACCTAATGTGCAGGCGGCGGATATTATTACGGTGCAGGATATAACGTCCTCTGCCTCGGCAAATATATCATTGCCCTCACCACAAGTTGCCGCCGCCGCGTTATCTGCGGGCGCACAATCCGCACAACCAAGTACAGCATCAACAGGGGTCAGTGTCCTTGCTTAGTGCCTAGTCATTAATTTAGTTGGTCTATATGTGCAGCGAGGAGCTGCATTTTTTTATCCTGAAATATCGGTTCTTGACCCCGTTGGTCTTTGATCCGCAGGTGCAGCGGGGGGGTGGGGTATGTTGCTTTCCTGATTTGTCATTAGACCTGCTGAAATTTCCTTATTAATATTAATGAGGATATTGAGCTTTACTTTTTCTGGTTTTGCCAAAATATCAATTTCCCGTTTGAATATAAAATTAGCGAGATTAACGATGTTACTGCGTAGGTCGTTTGGTCTGCCGCTATCTTTGTTTTCCAATGCGGTATCATAGAACAAAACCCAAATTTGCCGATTATAGGTCAGGGCGTCGCCAAGTGCATCTTGCGGGCGTTCATCCCAATTATCAATCAATGCCTGCATCATGCGGTTGGATTTTAAGAGGATGCGTGCTTCTAGCTCTCTTTGACTTGTTGTGTGTGCCTGCGCGTTTGTGTCATAGGCATTGGTTGCCTTGGCGTAGGGGTTCTTATTATTATACGACATTTTCAAGTAACTCCCGCTCATGCTCAATTAACTGTTTTGTAAGTTTCATGGCTTTGTAATAGGCACCATCCATTATTTTTTCATTAATTTGCATAAAGAAAATGGAGCTGGTTGGTGAGGCTGTTTGTACTTCGTTGACGGCCAGAAAATAGCGGTCATGATACTCTTTAGGCTCGCGGGAAATGTACATGCACTGGATAATGAAGTAGATATTTTTGCATGGGGTGTCTGCATCTTCTTCCTGCATTATATCTTTTTGACGGATGATCGGCGCATCGCCCGCAATATGAAGGCGTGTGCGTTGTGAGCTGTTGGTTATAACAGCCTCCCCGATTAGAATTTTTTCTTGAGGTTTTAAGTCGATTACAAGAGCCATGGATTTCTTCCTTTCTGCTTATGACATCGCGTTCTGCGAATACTCTAACGTAATTATATCATAGATGTGTTTGTAAAAGGAAGGAGAAATATTCTTGGGTGAATAGGGTGGGGGCGAAAAAGAAAAATGGCGAGGAATTTCTGCCCCCGCCATAAATCAAAATAATGTAAGTAACTCTGTTTTTCTTCAGAGTTAGAATAGTCGTAGAACCGCTTGTTGTGATTGCGACGCCAATGATAGGGATGTAACACCCAATGTTTGACGTGTTTGCAAAGCGAGTAGGTTTGCACCCTCTTCGTTTTGATCCGCAACGGTCAAGTCATCTGCGCCGGCTTTTAGCGTGTTGATCGTAGACTTTGTGAAATCTTCACGTGTCTGAATGATTGACAGATTATTCGCCAATGATGATCCGAAGCTACGCACTGAAGATAGTGCTTCACGCGATTGTGTTGAAGTGAGTTCGATTGCAGCAGATGATCTAAATGATGCTTCGTTCAGACCAAGACCGTTTGCTGTAAAGGTGGCTCCCTCCGTTGTTAGTTGGCTTGAGTTGTTTTCATTGAAGAATGTTGTGAGGTCATCACCATTCAGCAAGTTCACACCACGGTAACTGGCATCAGAAACCAAGCTATCGATCTGCGTACGAATGTTGTTGTAGTCGTTCGCAAGTGAATCTAGTCCAGCAGTAGAACTGTTGAACGTGAATGTTTGGTCAACGGTGTTTGCGCCTGTTGTTGTTAGCGGGTTTAAATTACCTGATGTATCGCCAAGACCAATGTTAAATGTTGAACCAGCAGTACCAGTAACACGTAACTGAACATTATCAACGTCATCACTAAGTGAGATGATGCTAAGCTGACCAGTTGCGCTGTCAAAGTTGGCTTCGATAAGCTCATTCACAGATGTGTCTTGATTAATTGTATCGACAAGATCTTGAAATGTTCCGCCAGTGCTAGCATCAAAAGAGACTGCAGTACCGTTGTTTACGGAAATGTCAATTGTGTCATCAACACCTGTTATGATTGTGTTACCATCATTATCTACAAAACTGCCGTTAACAGCGTCGCCTGCCTCAGCAACATTCCCGCCAGTACCTTCGAAAATTGAAATGGAGGCCAAGGTGTTACCTGCAATAACAGTTGCAGATGCAACAGCCGTACCAGCACCGGTACCGTTATCTATAACTTCAACGATATCACCAAGACCCAGTCCAGCAAAACCTGCTGCTTGAATGTCTGTGGTACCACCAGTTGTCGGGTCTGTTGTTATTGTGAAACTTCGTCCATCGGAACTTTCGATAGAAAGAAAACCTTCGTCATTTAAGGACGCTGTGATTTCACCTGCGCGGTTATCAGCAAAATTATTTGTGATTGTTGCGGCTAATCCCTCAGCTGATCCTGAGCCGATAGTAATGTTCTCAGTGATCTGGTTACCAGAATCATCAGTTGTGGTGATTCTAAGTATTTCAGTTGCCTGAAGACCGATAGTCGTTAAGTCAGAGACGTCACTAAGGTCTACAGTTCCTGTTACACGTGCTTCACCTTCGGAGGCGGCCAATTCATCACGTGCAGATGATGTGATTGATTGTGCTTGTTCAACCAAATTGGTTAATGCGGTGATACCGTTATCGGCGGCCTCAATCGTACGAATTGATTGACCAACGCCATCAAGTAGGCGGGTCAGGTCTGATGCACGGTTATCAAGTGATTGTGCGGCGAAGAAGTTAGAGGGACTATCGAGTGCAGAGTTAACTTTCAAGCCTGTTGCAAGGCGAAGTTGCGTTGTATCGATAAGATTTTGCGTTGATTGCAGTGACAGAAGGTTGTTTCTGAGGGCTGCTGTTAATACGACATCTGAAGACATTGTATATTCCTTTCCTAGGTTGTATTACTGAAATATCCTATTCCAGCTTGATACTCCATGATAATAGCACAAGGTTTAATAAATCGTTAAATTTATTTTTTATTCGGTTGAAAACATTGTGCATTATTTGTTGGAAAGACCGCTCAGTGCCTTGGTTGCGGTGTGTGTCTGCTGTTGATAATTATTCCTCAAAAGAGGGGCGTATCAGGTATGGTGTTCTACCAATTCTTCCTGATACGCCCGAACTGTAATGCCGATCATACTTCTGTATGGTTTACATTGCAGCGATCCGGATACTGGGCTTTAGGGGTTAGGGATGCAGGGTAGCATTGTCCTAAAACTCAATATCCTGAATAGTCTTTGTTCTTATCCCCTGAGGGGGATTAAGTCCTTAAACTATGTTCTTATCTGAGTTGCAATAACTCCTGTGTCATTTGGTCAACTGTGTTGATGACTTTCGTACCCGCGGAATAGGCGCGTTGTGAAACAATCAGCAGGGCAAATTCATCGGCTAGATCGACGTTTGAATTTTCCAGTGTGGAGGGTTCGATAAAGCCCGCGCCACCTGTACCAGCTTCGCGTAAGTTTTCCTCACCTGAATTTTCGGTTTCGGTGTAGGCGGTGCCTGAAACCTCTGCAAGGCCGTTGGCATTGGCGAAGGTGACGAGCGGTAATTTATAGAGAATCGAACTGGCACCGTTGGAGAACTGCGCGATGACGAAGCCTTCACGGTCAATTTGTATACCTGTTCTAAGACCAAGTTCCGCACCGTCCTGATCGGAGAACAAAACACTGTAATCACTTGAGAATTGTGAAAATCTTGAAATATCGACATTAATATTTTGCAGTTCTGATCCGTTATTCCAGTCAATTTGGCTGAGTTCGACATCAATATTACCATCGGCATCTGATAGCGCATTCATTGTACCATCGCCCTTAAAATTGATGAGTCCACTCGATAATTGGTTATTGTTCGGGTCAGTCACCGTCATTGTCCACCAACCGCGTGAGTTATAGCCAGGGTCTCCTGGTAGAAACTGTATGGTTGGAAAATCTCCTGAGCTGTATGGGGGGGTGTCTCCAGGAAGGCCGTTCGAAAACGTAGCACCAGAAATATCATCAGAGGTGTATGTCGCAGGTGCAAAGCCAAGCGAGGCCAGTGCCGTTCCCGCAGAGTCAACAAGGGTAAAGTTTTCCGTGCCTAAGACAAAATCATCATGCTGCAAAACAACTTCACCGTCATTTCCTAAAAACGCAGATAGGTTTGTGACATTTGTATTGATATCATCAATGAGATCACCAATATCAAAGATCATAGCATCAACACCTCCGGGTAGGGCTGCGCCGTCTAGGGCACTGATTTGGTATGTTCTGGGTGCGCCACCATCAACATCGATTGTGAATTGGTCTCCGTCGCTCAAGCCCAGATCATTTACCATTTCATCCGTAGAGGTCAGCGTTGTTCGTGTTGTTGCGCTTGCGGCTTGTGGACCATAGGTTTTCACAAACTCAAATGATATTGGTTGTGGATTACCAAGTGAGTCGTAAACGGTTAAGCCACGTGTGAAGTTTGCATTTGAGGTGGGGGCTGCGGAAAAGAGTGAGTCTGATTCTGCTGAGTCTAGGTTGATTGAAAGTTCGGCGGTATTTGTCGGGCGTGTTAAACCACCTAAGAACGCCACATCAATAGGAACCAGAGATGTCAGATCCCCTTGGTTAGAGGGCAAGTTTCCTGATTGGTCAACCGCCCAGCCATAAAGGTAGAACCCTGCAGAATTTCTTAAGAACCCTTGTGAGTCCTCACTAAACTGGCCATTTCGGGTGTATAAATATTCTGTTAGAGCGGAATCGTCAGGATCTCGTTTGACGGCGAAAAACCCTTTACCCGATACGGAAGCATCCGTTCCTGATACGGATTGTGTGATTGGCCCTTGTTGGTCAACACGCTGGATTCTATTTGCGGTGACTGTACCAGGGGAATAACGGCTGGTATTACCACTTGTTGTAACCAGAGAGAAGAACGAAGCCTCTGATCTTTTAAACCCAGTTGTATTGATATTGGCGATGTTATTCGCGATGATCGCGACATTCTGCGATTGGGCGGAAAGGGCGGAAACCCCTGTAAATAATGCTCCAAATAGTCCCATAGTCTTTCTCCTTTTATTACGCATTCAATGTTAAATTAAGTATGTTTATTTATTCGTATAGTTATGTTGTGCCGCCGTTGTCGGAATTATCGTCGGAGGTGTCAGTTGAGGTATCAGCCGTTGATGTGGTTGTCGGTTCAACAACATTAATGATATTTCCAAGGGATACAGCGCGTGATCCAACCAGCAGGAATGTTGTGCCATTTTGTGTTTCGATACCGCTGACATGCCCTGTAACAACGGTTGTGACGCTTAATGAAGCATTTTGCCCGTCTAATGCGTCCACTCTGATCTCATATGTTCCGCTTGGTTGAACAATGCCGTTTTCATCTTTACCGTCCCACGTGAATTCTGTTGCGCCGCCTGATACACCTTCGGAGAAGATTAATGTGCCGTCTTCATCAAAAACATTAATGGTTGTATCGACAGAATCGCCGTTAATCGCATATGCAATTTTCACGGGATTAGTGCCATTGAAATGCCCTTCGGCACTGATATAGCTGATGTCTTTTCCGACATAATTCAGTGCAGAGGAAAAGGACGAGCCAATATTAAGTGATACAAGCGCATCCAGTTTCTGGTTGGTGTTAATGGATTGTTCAACCCCAGCAAACTGAACCAATTGGCTGGTAAATTCTGATGAATCTGCGGGGTCTAACGGGTCTTGGTTTTGCAACTGCGTGGTCAGAAGAACCAAGAAATCATCAAAGTCCTGCGACAATGTGGCAGATGAATTTGCCGTATTTTCTGCAAAGTTTAATGCATTACTTATCGTTACATCGCTTGCCATCTTTTCTCTCCTAATACCTCGTTAAACCAACACGTTATAGTGCATTTGGCCTGTGTGTTGGTCGACTTGCCAATCCATTGAAGTCTCGATAATGTCTTCATCTGGTATGTCGTTTGAATTGTTTTGTTTGCTGCTGTGCCCTTGTTTTCTATCTTTGCCAAAATCATGGTCTTCGCTCGCCAGTTCAAAACTTAGATCGCCTTTGGTGTCTAAGCCCGCATCATTAAGCGCGCGTTCCAGCATTTCCGCATCTTGCTTTAGCATCATATAGGTCTCGGGTTTTTCAGCCGTTAGGACGATTTTCGTTGTGTTGTCCTTATCAATACTCATCTTCACCTCAACGCGTCCTAATTCAGGTGGGTCGAGTTTCAGCTTTATCGTCGTATCTTCACCCGCTTTTACCGCTTTTTGAATGGTTGCGGATACCATTTGTGTTGCTGGGTGTGCCTGTGTTGCGCTTTGTGATTGGGTTATCACGTTGGTTAAGCTGCTTTGCAGAGGGGATTGCACCGTTGTTGCGGTTGGATCGCTTAGTGCCGCCTGACTTTGTGCGGTTAAACCCGCCGTTTGTAAAAAGCGTTGTCCTGTATTTTGTGCATTATTATTTTGCGCTGGGGCTGTGGCTTTTCCGTCTGAATTTGCACCAGCATCTTTGAGCGCGGCTTTGAAATCTGTTGTTTCTGTCTGGTTTGTGCCTGCGCGTGTTGTTTCGCTGTTGCCGTCATAGCGCGCATTATAACGTGTATCGAAACGCGTTTGTATTTTCTGATCTTTTTGGGTTGGCGTATCTGCTGTTGCTGAAATCGTTTGGACATCGGTCTTTGCAGTGCTTTTTGCGCTCTCTTTGATAGGAGGGTTTAGGGATACCCATTGTGCGGCTAAGGCTTCTAAGGACTCTTGGTCACGCTGCGCTAAGGCATCACTCATATAGTCCTGTATATGATCTTGCAGCGCGGTGAGTTGTTCGGGCGTTAAGCCACTGGTAATCGCCTCTGCCCCTTCAGACTGTGCCAGATCTTGGATTTTTTCCAAGACAGAAATCAATGTGACCTCAGTTTCACCCTCTTTGTCACCTTTTTCACCTTGGCTTAGGAAAGAGGCGAGTAGGGCGAAAATGCTTTCTACTTCCTCGGTTTCAGGTTTTGTTGTGACAATGGTGTCGCCTTTGGCTTGGTTAGCGTGCGCTTGATCTTCTATCAATCGCTGGATTTCTGCGTTTAAAGCCGCAATATTGGCAAGGTTTATGTCTGTGTTTAAAGACTCTGCATTTGCGTCCACTATATTCAATGTCGTAGGTGCGGCGGCTTCTTCGGTTTTGAATAAGCCCATTTTAACATTTTCGACCGTAATATCCGCGCGCGCTTCGGTAGGTGTGGTTGTTTCTTTTTGATCGTGATTGCCAGTCTTATTTTTCAGATCATTCATCATCGTGGCAAATTTTTCATTTTGCTCGGATTGTGTCATGTCGTTATCTTTGGAACGGGAGGTGCTGAATTCTTCACGTTTTAGGGATGTCGTATAATCCTTTTTTGTTCCAACCGTGACGGATGGATCAATAAGGGATTTTTGAAATCCGTTCTCTGATGTGAAAAAATTTAACGTCATAGTTTATATACCTTAATTATAGAATGCCCTGTTTTATACGGTTTCACTTTATACGGTTTCACTAAGACCAGATGAAATGGCCTTTCTTTTTGCGGCGTTTGATATTGCGCCATTTTCACCATAGCTATAGCCATTTTGCTTTTGCGCGGCGTGAATGGCGGCGTTTCTTATCGTGTTGCCTAGTTTCTCGGTGCAGCGCTGCATGCGTGAAAGAGCCTCCAGATTTTTGCTGGATATTTCTGCGAAGTCGGCTTGCATCTTCTTTAGTCTTTCCTTCATCGCAGGGTCGGCACTTGTCAGCTCGTTTTTGCGTCCAATCATTTGTCCCATGTCGCTTTGATATTCCTGCGCGGTTAAGAGTTTCTGTTCTTGCAGCGCAATAAATGCATTCCTGTCCGTTTTGTTTAGTGCGTCGGTTTCCTCAACAAAAACTTTGCTCATTTTATTGATTGTGGAGGCAACTTCACGTAACGCCGTATTTGTATCTTTTGACAGCGTTCTGAATTGTATTATTTGCTGTGGTTGCGCGGGTTTTTCCGGTGCAGGGGGCTGTTGTCGGTTATAATTCATGATGCGACCCTTTCTTCTTTATTTGTGCCTTTTTGGGCAGCATTGTCAGGGAAGCTAACGCGTTGCCCCAATTCCTGCACTGTGAACAATGTTGATTGCGTGTTCGCCGCAGCACGGGTCTTAATTTGGTTGATTAACACGTTATTATTTTGCGTTTTTTCCTTTAACTCAACCTGTAGCTTCTCAAGCTGCATCAAGATGCTTTTATCGGCATGACGGAAATCATCAAGGCGGGTTCGGAATTCTTCCGAGGCTTGCATATACTGGCGCGCCAGACTCTCCTTGTCCTGTTGGGTAAATGCAAAGCGCATGTGATCGCTGGTGACCAGACTTTGTGTTTCCTGATCGGCAAATTCGATAAGTTTTTTGTTGAGGCGCACAAGCTCACGCAGGGCTTGATTAACATCTTGCCCAAGAACGTTTGTGCTTTGTCTTTGCGTTTGTTTGTTCATCTTGTTGTGCCTCTATTTTTCTATAAGTTTTAAATCAATTATTTTTGCGTCTACTTCTGTATTGGCATTACTCTGATTTTTTTGGGTGGCTTCTGCTGTTCTAGCGGATTGCATTTCGATCAATTTGTTGGCGACTTGCGTTTGGATGCCGATCGTATTGAGTGATGCAACATTCTTGCCATATTCATCCAACATGATGCCGCGGAAGATTTCTTCACCCTTGCCGCCGCCAAATGGGCCGTCGGTTTCAATGCCGTCAAACATCGGTTTCATCATTTCGGTAATGAAGACCGCCTCGAAATCGCGCGCGCTTTCTTCAACGCGTTCACGGTTTCTTACCATGTCTGCGGTTTGTTGATTTAATTGTGCCTCCTGCATCAAAGCGAGGGAAGTTTCTGCGGTTAAGGGGGAGGTATCCATTACATCACCTCTATTTCTGCTTGCAACGCGCCGGCTGCTTTTATGGCTTGTAGAATAGTGATAACGTCGCGGGGTTTAACGCCCAGTTGATTTAATCCTGTTACAAGTTCTTGTAAGGTCACACCTGATTGAAGAACCGTCAGTTTCACATCTTCACCAACATTGGCGGAAACATCGGTGCGCGGCACAATTACGGTCTCGCCCTGATCTGCGAAGGGGTTGGCTTGGGACACCTGCGGAGTCTCGTTAATTTTTAATGTCAGGTTGCCTTGTGCAATCGCAACACTGCTGACCCGTACATCTGCGCCCATTACGACAATGCCTGAACGCTCACTGATGATAACTTTTGCAGGTTGGTCAGGCTGAATGGGCAGTTGCTCTATATCTGTAATAAGGTCAACAATCGTGCCGTCATAATTGCTGGGGCGGCGCAAGACAACGCTGGCGGAATTTTCTGCTTTGGCCAGCGTAGAATTGGTGAAGCCGTTAATGGCTTGTGCAATGCGGCGCGCCGTCGTGAAGTCGGGGTTTCTTAAGGCTAGACGGATTTGCTGTAAATCTTCAAGCTGGAAATCAATTTCGCGTTCAACAATCCCGCCATTAGGAATGCGTCCTGCGGTTGGAATATTTTGCGTGATAGAGGCGGCGTCTCCCTCAACCGAGAACCCGGCAATATTGACCCCACCTTGTGCAACCGCGTAAACTTCGCCATCTGCGGCAATAAGAGGTGTTACTAATAATGTACCGCCTTGCAGGGAGCTGGCATCGCCAAGCGCGGAGACATTCACATCAATCTTTGAACCTTGATTGGCAAATGGGGGCAGGGAGGCTGTCACCATCACGGCGGCAACGTTACCTGTATTCACATTCTCGCCGCGGATGTTGACGTTTAAACGCTCCAACATCGCAATCAGGCTTTGTTTTGTGAAGGGTGAGTTATTAAGACCGTCACCCGTGCCGTTCAAACCAACGATAAGGCCGTACCCAACCAATTGGTTTTCGCGGACACCCTCTATGGCGACTATATCTTTAATACGTGAAGTTTTGGCAAAAGCAGGTGATAATGGCTGAAGCAGTAATGCTCCGGCCGTCACTACAACCCCTAAATTCTTTAGGAATGACGACCGGAATACCACCGAAGTGTTCGCTTTATATGTTTGTCCAAAACTAAACATTCTTACTTTCTACTTTAACTCTACTTTTCTCTACTTTTACGCTTTTGAAGGAAATCTTTGTTGATCTCTCGAAACATACGTTGCGAAAGCTGTGCCAGTTTTAAAAACCTTGTATTTGCAGGCATTGTGGCGTTTCGTGAGGAGGTAACATTGCGCCAGTCCCCCGAATGATAGGAAGTTTTTGTCTGCTGCGGGATTGGGCTAGGCAATTCTTACCGACTTGATCGTCTTGTTTGATAGGGCGTATAGTTATGGCTATGGATTCGCACATAGATAAAGAAAGGCGTATGTCATGAAAGTCGGTGGTTCTAAAGGCCCTAAATCAACATCCGGTACGCAGAAATCATCCTCTTCTGCCGGTGGGGACAGTAACGTAGATTTCTCTCAATATATAACTGGGGGCGTGAGTGAAGCTGCCAGCACCTCTGCAACACAGAATATTGCACAGTTAGATGCTCTATTGGCGGTGCAGGAAGTAGAAGATCCTACACACGGTGCGGCGAAAAGGCGCGTTCAGGTGCGGGCGGATAATATTTTGGAAAAGCTGGATGATATCCGTTTGAAAATGTTGGGCGGTGATTTAACTGTTGGTCATATGATTGATGTTGCCGATGTGGTGGCATCCCATCGTGATAAAATTGATGATCCGGCCTTAACTGCGATCATGGATGAAATTGATCTACGCGCGCAAGTTGAGCTTGCCAAAATGCGTTATGCGATGGATCAGGAGTAGTTGAAAAACAGACATTTAGCCGAAAAATAATCAATTTTCTTGTTTTTAAGGGATAACACACGTATATTTTCTGATCTTTAAGAGAGTATGTTCAGTTTATAGGCTCTATTAAGAGTAAAAAGGACACAAAAAATGACAACATCAAGTAGCGTAACTCTACCCCCTGATTATGATCCTGAGAAGGATGAAGGGGAATTTATGAATCCGGTGATGAAGGAATATTTCCGTCAGCAACTCATCGCATGGCGCGAAGACTTATTAAAAGAGTCCGAGGCGACAATTCAAGACACTCTGCAAAGCACAGAATTGCAAAAGCCGGATATGGCAGATCGCGCATCGGCGGAAACCGATCACGCGCTGGAACTGCGCACCCGTGACAGAGAGCGTAAGTTGATCTCCAAGATTAATTCAACGATCCGTAAGTTGGATGCAGATGAATATGGGTATTGCGATGAAACGGGTGAGCCGATTGGGATTGGTCGTTTGAAAGCCCGTCCTATCGCTACCTTGGGTCTGGAAGCGCAAGAGCATCACGAACGCATGGAAAAAACACAGGCATAATTCCATATGTTTTAGTAAATGAATTAAGAAAAGAGGGCGCTTAGACCCTCTTTTTTTTGTGCGATGTGATCGACCAAGTTTAAAATATTTTGACATAGGTTGATATAAATAGGAATATACACCCATAGACACAGCGGTTCCGTCTGCACCAAAAGCCCTTCAGGGCTTTTTTTGTGCTTTACCCCATTTTATAATAAGGAGAATAATAAAATGCCCAGCATTTTCAGTACATTTCGAAGTGCCCCTTAGCACAGGCGTGCAGATGAAGCGGATATTGATGGGAAAGAGCAAGAGATAGAATCCCTCAATGAAGAGATCGGTAATATTGGTGTGCTTGATTTTATTGACCCACGTAAGTCAAAAGGCAAGTTTGGTGTTCCTGGTCTTGCTGTTGAGGTTGTTATTACAGGGCGGAAAATGCAAAAAAAATCAGCACTGAATAAACAGATCAATGTACTGGAAACTAAAATAAATCAATTGCAGAACAGGCTTAAATGGCTGAATACTCAAATTACAGAGGCACATTGAGAGGCACAAAATCTTGAAGAAGAGCTGCGCTTAAATTGTCCGAATTACAATGAATAAGGTTTAAGCTCTTATTTTGCATTGTCTTCTTCCATACGTTTCCAAAATGCTTCGTTCATTATTTCAACATCTATTGCGGTTTGGGCATGCATTTTTGGCTAAGGCGATGCCTTTGTCTGATGCATATGTGCAGGACAAAAGGCAGATTGCTATTATAACGTTTAAGAATAGTTTCATGGTGCTATATTATGTTTTTTTGGGTATTTGAGCTAGTTAAATTAATTATCCAAGCATCAAAGAAAATAATGGTAGCGGAGGGCAGAATTGAACTGCCGACCTTCGGATTATGATTCCGCTGCTCTAACCCCTGAGCTACTCCGCCACGAAGAAAAAATGGGGTCGACTTACCTAGTCGAAGGAGCTTTATGCCTAGTTTTCATGGTTTTTGTCAAGTGCTTATAACAACCTTTTTATGGTTGGAAATTTTTTATGGTTCAGTAAAATTAAATATTGGGATGTATAAAAAGAAAGACAAGGTAAAGTGTCAGGATAAAGCCTGCTTCACAACCAATGAGGATAATGGGCTTATAACCAAGGGATAGAAGTGCCTTGGGGGATGTTTTTATACCGACGGCTGAAATGGCCATAAGTAAAAACCATTGGCTTGTATTTTTCAGAATGGCGGTGATGTCTGCGGGAATGAGGTGGAATGAGTTTAAGGTCATCAGGCACAAGAACCCTAACAGGAAAACAGGAAAAGCAACACGTTTCGGGTTTTCTTCATGTTTTTGCTTACCGAACCCAAAGATAAATAAAAGCAATAGAGGAACAAGTAGGAATACGCGCATTAATTTTATTAATATTGCCGTATCCCCAGTCTCTTCGGAGATGCTGTACCCTGCGCCAACGACCTGCGATACATCATGTATTGTGCCGCCGATGAAAATACCGGCTTGGTAATCATTGAACCCTAATAAAACAATCAGGGCAGGGTACATAATCATGGCTAGTGTTCCCATTAAGGTCACGCCAATAACCGCGATGAGTGTATTTTGCTCCAATGTCTTGGTTTGAGGTAGCATTGCGGAAATTGCAAGAGCCGCAGACGCCCCACATATTGCCGTCGCTCCGCCTATCAAGATGCCTTGCTCTGTCTGTAAGCCTAAGCGTTTGGCCAATACCAGACCAACGATAACCACGCTTGCGGTTGATAAAATCACTAAGGCAAGAATTTCCCCGCCAAGAGCCATAAAATCGGAGAACATGATGCGCGCGCCAATTAAGACGACTCCTGCCCTTAATATAGTTTTAGCAGTAAAATTAACGCCTTCTTTGGTTATGTTTCTTCGGGATATAAAGTTAAGGGCGATGCCAAATAATAAGCAAAGAAGCATTGCAGGCACATTATAATATTGTGCAACAGAGGTCGCCACCAAGGATATCATCAGGCAAGCCATTATCCCTGGAGTAATAGATTTTATTATATGCCAAATGTTCATCTTACAGCAGTTTTCAGTGTTGCCCATATATTTACGTTATCACTATAACTTTTAGGGGGGTGAACACAAGAAGGTTGCTTGGTCTCTACTCTTAAAACGGGAAGAGAATATCATAGAGCTGCTGACCGTATCTTGGTTGTTGCATATCCGATATCTGACCTTCGCCGCCATAGATAATGCGTGCTTCGGCGATTTGGTCGTAAGATATTGTGTTGTTGACCGAGATATCTTCTGGGCGAATAACACCGTCAACTTGCAAAATCCGTTTCTCAAAATTCACCATAACTTCTTGTTTTCCGTGAATGACCATATTCCCGTTGGGCAGCATTTGCGTGATAAGGGCGGCCATTCGAACCTTAATTTCGTCTTCGCGCTCTATACTGCCTGACCCAGTATGGGATGAATTGGAATCAAAGCCCGTTAGGTTCGTATTATCAACATCTTGCGGCAATATGCGGTTCAGGGCGGTTTCGTACCCTAAGAAGTTATCCAGTCCTGCGTCTTCATTGCTGGCGCGGGTGCGTGATGATTCATTTTCTATTGTGGCTTCGTCTTTGATATCAATGGTAACGGTAATGATATCACCCACGTCATTTGCGCGTTGATCCTCAAAGAAGGTGACGCGATTGCTTTGCCATAGGGAATTATGCTGTTTTACGATTTTTCTGGGGGCGGGCATTGGCAGGCTGACGGGCTGATAGGCGGGGTCTGTCATTGGATTTGCAATTGTTGCCATTTCGGGGGCTTTACCAATGTTTGATATCCTGTCCGCGGTGGAGCAAGCACTGAGCATACTGCACGCCATCAAAGCCAAGCCAGTTGATTTTATATTGATTTTAACGTTACGCATAATATGAACCTCGTATGGTTTAAATGTTCTAATGTTGCAGGATAGAGACCCGATTTGTGCCGGTTATTACGGCTTGCAATGTTTTGTTACTGGCCGTATTCACAACGCGAATGATATCGCCTTTTGCACCATCTTGCAGGGCTTTGGCCTGTGTGGTTAAGGCCATTGTGCCGATGTTTAAAGATAATGTGACAATCTCGCCGCGCTCTATTAATCTGGGGGCAATCATTTGAGATGTTTTGATTGGACGTCCTGCAAGGATAACACGTCGCGCCGTCATGCCAATTAAGATAGAGGCATCGGCGATGGTATCGCGCGTAAATTCACGATCTTTGATTTTGATATATTTGATGTCTTGCTGGGTAATGATATGCCCTGATTGTAGGTTGCCTATCAGAACGGGAACAGTAATAACGGCGTTCATGTGTCCTTTGATTTGAAAATGCTGGATCGGGTTTTCGGCAGAGGGGGCGGCAATTGTTGCCTCAAAGGTTTTGTTGTTGGCATCTGTGGTAAAGCGCGTAATCACCATATTGGCTGGTTGATCGTGCGGCAGGATAATTTTGTGATATTGCGCGGGAATGCTGAGTTCGTAATCGCCATAAACATCTTCATCATAGAGGGCGGTATAAAGAGCCTCTTTAATTTGCTCATATTCGATAATTGTTGCATCACGGCGCAGAGTGACATTATCTGCCGCGCTGGATGGTCTCCATGGCAGGTCAAGAGCGATGGCAATACGTAAAAGGGTTCTGGCATTTAAAATCATATCCTTACCTGGACGCGGGGCAGAACCCAATACACGTTCCTCATCCCGCGGCAGGTCATAGAATATGTCCCCTAATGTGATGGTGTCACCCGTTAAAACGCTGTGTTCCTTTAAGCCAATCGCTTGCGCGGAAGAAGCGGAAAACATAACGGCGCATGCAAGAGATGCGAGGATGAAATATTGCCCTGTTCTTTTTGCTGTATGTGTCATGTTTTCTTATCCTGTTCTTAAAGCGTTTCCATTAGCGAAGCTGTGCCACCGTGCGGAGCATCTCATCACTTGTCGATATAACATTCGAATTCATTTCATAGGCACGTTGCGCGGCGATAAGAGAGGTGATCTCTGACACAACATTGACGTTTGATCGTTCCAGCGCACCTTGTTCTATGCCGCCAAATTGCCCTTGATTTGCAATACCGGTAACGGGTGATCCTGATGCGGCTGTTTCAAGCAGGAAGTTATTGCCGATGGCTTCTAATCCTGTTGGGTTTACGAAATCTGCCATTTGTAGTTGCCCTAAATTCTGAACCGCGATTTGCCCCTGAATAGTGGCGAGGATTTCCCCTTCGGCATTGATGTCTATACCTGTGGCATTATCAGGAACTGTAATGGATGGTACAACTGTGTAACCTTGTACGGTGACAATTTCACCATTTTCGTTAATTTGGAATGTACCGTCACGCGTATAGGCCGTCGTACCGTCAGGCAGGTCAATTTGAAAAAATCCGCGTCCCAATATGGCTAAATCCAGTTCGTTTTCTGTGACTTGGATAGGCCCTTGTGAATGCATGCGATACACTGCGCCAGTTTTAACACCAAGCCCGATTTGTAGACCTGAGGGAACCGTTGTGCCAGAGTCCGAGGATGTAGAGCCGGGGCGTTTAAGGTTCTGATAGATCAAATCCTGAAACGCGGCGCGTTGCCTTTTATATCCAGTGGTTGTCATGTTGGCGATGTTGTTGGAGATAACATCAACATTAAGTTGCTGTGCCATCATGCCTGTTGCGCCGATATCAAGTGACCTCATGATTTTATGTCCTTACTCTTAAATTTTATTTTATGCCCTAAACGCGGGTTAATTTCTGTATGGCTGAACGCAGGCGGTCATGCTCGCTGTCCAGTAATTTCTGTGTGGTTTGAAAGTCGCGGAGAATCTCGATCATGCGGGTCATTTCAACCACTGAATTGACGTTTGATCCTTCTAAAAACCCTTGCTGCGCTGTGGTCTTTGTTGCGGTGGTAAATGCGCCGTCTGTTGTGTAGAGGTTATTCCCTCTGGCTTCCAGTTCTTGTACGTTATCGAACTCAACAATCTGTAATTGCCCGATTGTGCCGTTCTGGTCGGAAATCATGCCGCGCTCATCAATTGATATCTCGGTGGAGCTGGCTGGAATAGTAATCGCGCCCCCTTGTCCCATAATCGGCCATCCCGATGAATTAACCAAAGTGCCATCGGCCGTTTTTTGGAAATTACCATCGCGTGTGTAGCCGATTTCACCGCCGGGCATTTGAACCCCCATAAATCCAGGACCGCTTAGCGCGACATTTAACGGATTCTCGGTTTGTTTCATTGATCCAGGGCTGGTCATTTGATACTGACCATAATCATGGACAAATGATAATTCATCATCGCCATAGCGCGGGTCAGATAGGTATTCCTCAAACACTGGGTTTTGTCCGCGAAAACCACTGGTGTTCATGTTGGCAATATTATTGGCCACAATATCCATATTGTTTTTCAAAACCATCTGTCGGGATAGTCCGAGATAAATACTATTTTCCATTATATATTTTCCTATTCTTCCGATCTGTACAATGCGAAGACCATGCCAGAATGTAAAATTGTTATTTTTCAAGTGTTTATCGTGGTTTTGGTGTGTGGCGTTTTTTCTGCTCTGGCTGTTTTGTCCTGTGGGTAAGTGCTTTATTATGGCGATAAGGGAAAAATTTTCCGTATTCGCTTTTGCTTGAAACATAACTATGGTGTTGATAGTTCTCGTTCCTGATTAGACGTGGGGCTTACTTTGTTTTATAATCGGTGAAATTCCTCTAAATGATACGGAAAAATAATGGCAGACGAAGGAAATCAAGTAGAAGACGGTGCGGAAACTACAGAAGGTGGTGAAGAGGAAGAGGGCAAAGGCGGTAAGAAAAAGCTGTTGATGATTCTTGTGCCTATATTGTTGATTGGTGGCGGTGGCGCTGGTGCTTATTTTACAGGTATGCTTGATTCTGTTCTGGGCATTGAAAAGGGATGTGTCACCGATGAAGACGGTGAGCATGAGGAAAGCGGTGACGAGCATGGCGATGAGGCAGAAGAGGGCGAAGTTCCCGAGGATTGCGAAGAGGAAGAAGGTGACCATGGCGAGGAAGAGGGTGGTCATGAAAAAAAGGGTGCTAAAAAATCGGGAGATCATGGCGAAGGTGATGGAGAAGAGGGCGGTGAAACGGCTTTTTTGGCAATTCCAACAATGATTGTGAATTTAAACACAGAGGATGGAACGCCGCGCTATTTACGCTTAACCGTCCAATTGGAATTGGAAGACCCAAGTGAAAAGGCAGAGGTTGAGGCGATTATCCCGCGTGTTATCGATCAGTTCCAAACCTATTTAAGAGAGCTGCGCGTGCGCGATTTAAGGGGCTCTGCGGGGATCTATCGTTTGCAGATGGAATTGTTGTGGCGGGTTAACCAAGCCTCTGATCCTGTAGAAATAAAAGATGTTTTATTTCAAGAAATTCTTATACAATAAGACATTCTTTGACCTAAACCAGAATTAAACGGCACGTATCTTGCTTATAGAGTTATTAAGATATAAATGCATGACAGAAATAATAAGGTAAATTTAAACGATTGAGATGAGCGACACCGACGAAAAAGAAGCAATGAGCGCAGAAGAACAGGCCATGATGGATGAGTGGGCTGAGATGGCTGGTGACGAAGATGGCGATGGCGGCGGTGATGCTGATGCTGTCAGTGCGGACGCTGAGGACGAAGACGATGGTGAAGATGACGGGGATAATGCCCGTATTCTGAATCAGGATGAAATTGACAGTCTTCTTGGTTTTGATGATGATAGCGATGACGGCAGTGAAAATTCCGGCGTTATGGCACTTATTAACTCAGCGATGGTTAATTACGAGCGTTTGCCGATGCTCGATATCGTGTTTGACCGTCTTGTGCGCCTTATGTCGACCTCTTTGCGTAATTTAACCAGTGATAATGTTGAGGTCAGCCTCGATCAGGTTTCAACGGTGCGCTTTGGTGATTATATTAACTCAATCCCGTTGCCTGCGATGCTGTCCGTATTTAAGGCGGAAGAGTGGGACAATAACGGTCTGATGGTGACAGATAGTGCGCTGATTTATTCAATCGTTGATGTGTTGTTAGGTGGTCGTAAGGGTGAGTCTTCTATTCGGGTGGAGGGGCGTCCCTATACCACGATTGAAAGTAAGCTGGTCGAGAAGATGATCCATGTGACCTTGACGGACTTATCATCTGCCTTTGATCCGTTGTCTCCTGTCAGTTTTAATCTGGATCGTGTTGAAACAAATCCGCGCTTTGCCACAATTACACAAAGCGGTAATGCCTGTGTATTGACGCGTTTACGTGTTGATATGGGTGATCGTGGTGGTCGTATGGAGATTTTAATCCCTTATGCAACGTTAGAGCCAATTCGTGAATTGCTCTTGCAGATGTTTATGGGGGAAAAATTTGGTCGTGACTCGATTTGGGAAACTCATTTGACTGAAGAGCTACATAAGACCGATGTTCAGTTGCAGGCTGTGTTAGGGGAAATGGCTGTGCCGCTGGGGGAGATGTTAAACTGGAAGGTCGGTGATCAGATTATGCTCAATAGGCATACAAATGAGGATATTGAGTTGCGCTGTGGTCAATTTCCGATGTTTAAAGGTCCTGTTGGTCAGCGTCAGGGGCATATTGCCGTACGTATTGAAGAATATATAGAGCCTGATGGGGATGGTATGAATCAATGAGTAGTGATTTAGTTGCGTTGAGTTTGGATATTATTGTTTTGGTGTTTTTAGGGGCAACCATATTTTATGTGATGCGCCTGTCTAAAAACTTGACTGCCTTTAAAGCGCATCGCCGTGAATTTGATAATGTGATTACCAGTTTATTGTCCAGCATCGATCAGGCGGAGCGTTCCGTCCAGACCTTGAAACAGGTCAGTACACAAGAGGCAGGGGAATTGGAAGCTCTTATCCTGCAATCTAAGGCCATGTCGGAAGAGCTTAAAATAATAAATGAAGCGGGCGAGGGGATGGCAAAACGCCTTGAAAAACTTGCCGAGGAAAATAGAGTCGCAGTGCAAATGTTGCGTCCACCGGCACAATCATTCGGTAAACCGATATCGCGATCGCGCCCTTCGGTAAATAAAATCCCAGAGGAACGCACGCCAGACAGAACTACATTGGATTATACCGCTACATTGAAGAATGTTGAAAAACCTGATGATGATATGGATATGCCCTCTTTCATGATACAAGATCGCGATATTGCAGATTTAGATACATTAGAAAGCCATCTCGATTCTTCGGTCAGTAATGATGCTTTTGATGGTGATGAGCATCATGATGAGGCAATGCCTGATGAATTACAAAGCCAAGCAGAAAGAGAGCTGTTTGACGCTTTGCGCGCCAGTAAACGTAATATTTCACGGCGGGGGCGATCGTAAATGAAGGGCTCTTTTAAATTATTGCCAGTGCTTTTGATTGTCTCTGTATTGTCATTTTCCGTGCGTTTGACAGAGGTCTTCACTGGTCTATCCAACTTGTCAGGGGTGGCCTTTGCCAAAAGTAAAGATGATGCTTCAGACGATCATCAAATGGATAAAACACATGATGACGCGGATAACAAAAAGGATGAGCATGGCGACGATGTCGTTGTTGCTGATGCTGATAATACACACGCAAAAGAACCTAAATGGCGCGATGCTAGTGATTCTGACTTTGATGTCAGCAGTGTGAAAATGGAATTATTTGAGGATCTGTCAAAGCGTCGTGATGATTTGGATAAGTACGAAAAAAACCTCCATATGAGGGAGGCTCTCTTAAAAGCAACAGAGCAAGAGCTGGATCGTAAATATCAGGAACTCACAAAACTTCGTAAGGAAATCGAAGGATTACTTGATAATCAATCGGATGAAGAGGAAAAGCGCGTGGCAAGCCTTGTTAAAATCTATGAGGGGATGAAGCCAAAAGATGCGGCGCGTATTTTTAATACTCTGGATATTGATGTGCTTCTTGCTGTTGTCTCAAGAATGTCAGAGCGTAAAGTATCCCCCGTTTTGGCGGCAATGAACCCAGAGCGTGTTCGCACGGTTACCATTATGTTGGTAGAGCAAAAACAATTACCAACGTTAAGATAGGGTTTTTGTTATTATGCTGGTGTGCTTGTGTATGTTTTCCTGCTGTTTTAAATGAAAAGTGACAATAGAAAGTCTTTCCTCTTTTCTTTGTCATGGGTTCGTATAATATAGCGCAGGGAGTTGTATTATAGTTTTTATATCTTGGTTACGATGTCTTAACTATTTGTGTACATAATGCTTTCTTGTGCAAAGGGGTTTACTGCCTCTGGTGCTTGTTTCTGAGTTTTATAATTAAATAACATGTTCGTGAGAATGATAAGGAGAACAACGTGGCTGTAGATATGAATATGAATGTCTTGATTGTCGATGACTATACAACAATGTTGAGGATTATTAAAAACCTGCTAAAGCAGCTTGGCTTTAATAATATTGATGAGGCAACTGATGGCACGATGGCTTTGGAAAAGGTTAGAATAAAGAATTATGGGCTTGTTATCTCTGATTGGAATATGGAACCGATGAGCGGTTTTGAGTTCTTGAAAAAGATTCGTGCTTCTGAGGAGAAATATAAAACCGTACCGTTTATTATGATTACGGCGGAAAGTAAGACTGAAAACGTTATTGCGGCAAAGAAAGCTGGTGTTAATAACTATATTGTGAAGCCATTCAATGCTGAAACGTTGAAGGGTAAAATTACCTCGGTTCTTGGTGATTTTTAGTAATAATATTAATGTGATGTGTATGTGTGAAAGGGGATATAATGCCAGAAAGATTAGCAGAAGAAAAAGTGAGTGATGGTAAAAAAGATCGTATTGTTGCGATAATATCATCCGTTGTTAATAAGGTCGGTCATGATGATAAAGTGTCTTTAGCCGCGATTATGACAGAGCTTAGGGATCTTTTGATTGTTATTGAAGAAACACGTCAAGACCTTGGTATGGTTCGGCCAACGGCTATCACGGGGGAGCATATCCCCGGTGCAACGGATGAACTGGATGCTATTATAGAATCAACGTCCGAGGCAACTGGGACGATTATGGATTGCTGTGATGTCATTCAGGAAAAAGCTGGTGGCGTTGGTGGTGAAAATGGTGATGCAATTACCGCAGAGGTCATGAAGATATTTGAGGCATGCTCCTTTCAGGATATCACTGGTCAACGTGTTTCGAAGGTTGTTAAAACCTTCAGAGATATAGAAGAGAAAATTGATAAACTTGTTAACGTGCTTGGCGTTAAAACATCCGATATCCTTCCTGAGGATTCAAGGGGTGCTGATGAGGCACTGATGAATGGTCCACAATTGTCTGGTCAGGGTATATCACAAGATGATATTGATAAATTATTGGCCGAGCTTGATGGTGTTTCTGAGTAGGAATGTCTCATGTAATGTCGTTTCCGAAAGCGGTAGGGTGGCCTATCGCTTTTTGTTTGCTTTTGGAGTAGAATAACCACATTGAAATAGGATATTTTGGTGATATGGCAAATCAGTTCCTTTCTTTAGCGTTGTTTCTTATGTTGCTGTCATTCTTTATTGTCATGAATGCAGTATCTGGCTTTGATGATTCTAAGGCTAAACCAGTCATCAGCTCTTTATCTCTTGCATTTTCCAACCATACGCCCGAAAAATCAGAAGATCCGGTGAATGAAAAAACACCGCGCGTCGCACAGGGGGAAGGCGACACATTAGAGGCCTTAGAGGGGCTGTTTAACGCGCATATTTCAGGGTTTCAGGCAACGCGCAATCGTTTAGGCACTGTGATGCATGTCCGTACAGATGTCGGCGCATTTGAAAATGCAATTGATATATCGGGCATTGGCTATGATGATGTGCCTGTGGGGGGGCGCGGGTCTTTCGTTCTTTCGATGATTACGATTTTACGCTCGGCGGAAAAGGGGCAAGCATATCGTGTGGATATGATTTTAAATCTTCCTGATGACCCTGCTGTTTTTCAAAAAGACTCTCCTGAGGCATTCTTGCAAAGTTTAAAACGTGTTAGCGGTTTTGCAACAATTTTAGAGCGCGCAGGTTTGCCCAAGAAAATGTTGAGTGCAGGGGTCGCGCAAGGGGATACAGGCTTTATTGATTTATATTTTTACCGCTATAAACCCTTTGATATGTTGTTAGAGATTAACAGTGAAAAGCGTAAAAAGGGGGCATTGTGATGGTAGATGATCGTGGTGCAGATAATTCTGAAAACCCTGAGGACGAATCAGACAGTGGTGAATATTTGCCCGCTGTTAATATTGAAATAGAGCAAAATTATGGTTCAATTATTCGACAACAAAAAGATTCGGCGCAAGCCGTACCGCTGTGGCTGATTACTTTTACTGATGTTATGGCGTTAATGTTGACCTTTTTTGTTTTGCTGTATTCTATGTCAGTGCCTGTGGAGGAAAAATGGCAAGAAATTTCTGATTCTCTGAGTAGTAAATTTAACAAGACTGAGTCCAGACCGCATAATGCCGGATCGCAAGATGTTATTAGCATAGATAAAATTGATACATCGCGTGCCTTGTCTTTGGCATATTTAAAAACATTGGTTAATAATTTATTGAAGGCAAAGAGCATTGATAATGTGATTGTTTTTGAAAATGACAAACGTTTGATTATATCTTTGCCTTCGGAGCTGTTGTTTGAAAGTGGGAATGCCCAGATTAACCTGAAAGGCAAAAAAATCTTGTTTGCATTAGGGGGCGCGCTTTCGCGTGTGAAAAACCGCATCGAAATTGCTGGACATACAGACCCCAGACCCATAACAGGCACCAAGGGGCTATATCATACGAATTGGGAGCTATCTTTGGCGCGCAGTGCTGCCGTCGCTGTGATCCTTAAGGATGTGGGGTATTCCCGTGATATTACACTTCGTGGGTTGTCCAGTGCGCGTTTTGATGAAATGTCCGAAGAATTTCCAGAAAAAGACCGTTATAGCCTTTCCAGACGCGTTGATATTATTCTGATGAATGATGATGGCCTACGTACAAAATTTTATGGTTTACAATAGCGCCGGAACACGTGACTTATCGTTTTGGCTATGGCATTCTAAAAGAATGAAAAGATATCTCTTTCTAACGTCTTTATGTCTGTGTTCTATAATCGCCGCTCCGCTTTATGCTCAGGATAATGTTCCTTTACGCACAGGTGCGCGCGATGGCTATTCGCGTGTAACATTAGGGTGGACAGAAAAAGTCACATATTCTCTGGATGAAACGGGGGAGGGTGTTCTGGTTGTGACATTTGATCGTGCGGCCAAAATTGATCCCTCGCAGGCGGATTTTTCTGTATTGGATAATATCTCCGCGCTGAAAGTACTGTCTACTGATCCATTGACATTATCGTTGAGCGTACCAGAGAGCAGTAAGGTCAGAGCCTTTAAAATCGGGAAACGTATTATTCTGGATGTTTACGATCCGAGCGCCCCCAAGGCTAAGCAATCTTTTAAGAAGGTGGTTTCTGAAAAACAGACAAAAACTGTCTCTAAAACAGAAAAAATTGTGAAACATAATGCGACACCGCCCGCCTTTGTTTTAGTGCCAGAGCATTTACCTGAAATAAAGGTAAAAGATAAGCCGCATAAAAAACCTGCTGTAATGGCGCGTAAACCGACATCTGTTGCACAGAAAAAATTATCAAAGGCGGTGCAAAATCAGCACCATGTTATTTCTGTACGCTCCACAAAAAGCGTGGATATTGCTGTGTTTGAAAATTATGGCGAATTATGGATGGTGATGGGGGGAGGGACCTATATTACGCCAGGGTTCAGCAGCCCAACGCCAGATGCGTTTTCATCGTTTCAAATGATGACTTTGGATCGGGCTGTGGCGCATCATATGACGTTACCCGAGACATCTTTGCGTATGAAAGCCAAGGGCGGTGGGTTGATCTGGGATTTTATCATGGGTGAGAAAGTGAAGGAAGCCAAGCCCGTCCGACCAAAACGTTATTCGGAAAATTCTCCGAATTTCCATGGGGAAAAAATTATTTGGCCTTTGAAATATGTCGCTGATATTATTGATTTTTCTGATCCTGTAACGGGGCAAATCTTAAAAGTGATCTTGGTTGAGGATGCCGCACAATTTACAGGGGCTGCACGCTCTTATGTGGATTTTGACGTGTTGAGATCACCAATCGGTATGGTTATTCGCCCGAAAGTTGATGACCTTCAGGTGAAAAAAACGGATGGCGGGGTTGAAGTATATCGGGCGTCAGGACTGAAACTTGCCTCCCCCAAGGATAGGGATGAAGCCCGTATGTTTGCGGAGCGCAGCAAGGCGCAAACCGCCTCTCATAGTGATAAAAATCATGGAAAAAAAGCGCATAAAAAGAACTTTTTTCGTTTTGATGAATGGCGACTGGGCGAAGCATCCGATCTTGGCCGTAATGAAAATATTCTACTCTCAGGGATGAAAGGTAAATCGGAGTCCAGAAGGATAGAAGATTTATTGGCACTTGGTAAAATGTATCTCTCTCATGGCCTTGGGGCAGAGGCTTTAGGGTATTTCGAGTATGCTGGTGATGAATTGCAGGGCTTACATGAAAGCCCCGAATTTATCGCTTTGCGTGGCGTGGCCAAGGCGTTGGATTGGAAGAGTGACGCCGCGTTGGAAGATTTTCTTCATGCCGCGCTTTCGGATGAAGATGAAGTAAAATACTGGAAGTCCTTTGTGTTGGCTGACCTTGGGGACTGGCAACAAGCGGCAAAGACATTGCCCAATCATTATCGGCCATTGCATGATTATCCGCATAATATCGGGCATCGTCTGGCTTTGGTTTTAACGGAAGTGAATTTACGTGACGGAAACGTTAAAGCCGCAGAGGAGCTGATGGCTCTGGTTGAACAACATAAGTCCGAGCTGCTCCCCCCAATGAAGGCGTCTTTGAAATATCTGCGCGGTGAGGCATATCGTCAGAAAAAGCAAAAGGATAAAACCAAGACAATATGGGCGGAGCTGGCACAGGATAAAGATGATTTATATCGCACCAAGGCGGGGCTTGCGCTGACGATTTTATTGGCAAATGACGGCAAAATTACAAATGGCGAAGCGATAGATCGGTTGGAACGTCTTCGGTATGCATGGCGCGGTGATGAATTGGAAGCACAAGTACATTACTGGCTGGGTGATGCCTACTTTAAAGATAAGAAATTTATTAAGGGGCTGTCTATTATGCGTGATGCGGCAAGCATCGCGGGGGATACGGCTCTGGGGCAACGTATTGCGTCTTATATGGGGAATACGTTTGCCGATTTATTTTTGGGAGAGGATCTGAAAAAAATATCTGCGGTGGACGCGGTGTCCCTCTACGAAACATTCAGTGAGCTAACCCCCATTGGTGCGCGCGGGGATAAACTTGTCCAGAATTTGGCAGAGCATTTGGTGCGCGCCGATCTTTTGGGGCGTGCGAC
Organism: Alphaproteobacteria bacterium; assembly: GCA_002401965.1. Lineage (GTDB taxonomy): Bacteria > Pseudomonadota > Alphaproteobacteria > Micavibrionales > Micavibrionaceae > UBA1672. The sequence goes on along the minus strand of NVUR01000021.1, from coordinate 35,086 downwards.
AAAATTATTACGCCATCAGGTAGATCATAGGCTTGAGGGGAAAGAAAAATTGCGTGTGGCTATCCGGTTGGCCGCGATTGAGTTGATAAATAAAGACCCGCAACAGGCGATGAATGCACTTGGTAAGGCGACGGATATATTACATTTTTTATCGGAAACGCCGGAAAAGGAAAAGCATAAAGGGGAGATCGCTTTACTGAAAATCAGAGCCTATTCGCAAAACAAACAATTTGATAAGGCTTTGTCTTTGCTAAAGAAAGTTGAAAAAAATGAGGTTGTTAATCGTTTAAAGGCGGATATTGCATGGCAAGCTGGCTATTGGGATCAGGCCGCAGAATCTCTGGATGCTGTTTTGTTGGATGAAAATATCTCTTTGACCCGCCCTTTATCAAAAGAGCAATCGGATTTAATCCTTAATCGCGCTATCGCGCTCAGCCTTTCTAATGATCGAATTGCCTTGGGGAATATGCGCGCGAAATACAGTGATTTGATGTTGCAAACCCATAAAGCACGTCAGTTTGAGGTTATCACACGTCCCCGCCAAAACAGCGCGCTGGCGGATCGGGAAACTTTGCTCTCCATCGTGTCCGAAGTTGATCTGTTTAAGGATTTCCTAGACAGCTATCGCGCCGCATCTCCCCGCCCATAGTCTTCATAAGGTGTTGAAGATTGCCTGTTGCCACTGAACGGGGTTATTCCCGTGTGAAAGCAGCTTGAAGTGGAAAGATCTGTTTTTGTGGTGGAGGTGTAAGATCCCTAGTCGCTTAGGAAGGGAGAGTTTGTAACTTTACCCGCTGCCACTGACCGTGGTGAAGCTCTGAATGAGAGAGCCAGAGATTAAGTGCCAGCCATCGACCAGCACAAAGAACATGATCTTGAACGGCAGCGATACGGTGACAGGGGGCAACATCATCATACCCATCGACATCAGGATGGACGCGGTGACCAGATCGATAATCAAAAACGGCAAGAACAGCATAAAGCCGATTTCAAAGGCACGGCGCAGCTCCGATATCATAAAGGATGGTATAACAATTTGCAGCGGAATATCCATCGCCTCGTCATAGCTTCCTGTATTGCTCATTTCCACAAACAGTTCAAGATCATCATCACGCACATGTAAAAGCATAAAGCGTTTAAAGGGCGTGGTCGTACGCTCAAAGGCTTGCATTTCATCTATTTCTTCATTGACCAGCGGTACAATACCCTCATCATAGGCAGATTGCAGTGTTGGTGCCATAATAAAGAATGTCAGGAATAACGCGAGTGAGATCATAACCGTGTTGGGCGGGGTTTGCTGTATTCCGATGGCGGTACGCAAGAATGATAAAACCACAACGATTCGTGTAAAAGACGTCATCATGATTAAGATGGATGGTGCCAATGACAGGACGGTCATAAGGGCGACCATTTGCACGATGCGTCCCGTTACTGTGCCGTCACTGCCCGCGCCAAGGTCGATGGAGATATTTTGTGCCATTGCAGGATGCGCGAATAAAGCAACCAGAAAAACGGTTGCAAGGCTTAATGATAATGTACTGAATATTTTGTCACGCATATTTTATCATAGCGCAGGAGCGGGGCAGAGCTTAAGCCCCAGAAACGGAATTACCCGAACCATCCACAGAAGGAATGTCTCTATCGACAATAAGTTCACTGTTCGCGCCAAGAATAACGAGATGCTCTTTATCATCACATTTAAGAATAACCAGCCGTCTGCGTGCATCAAGGGGCGTAGACTCTACAATTTTCAGGCGTTTCTTATCGCCGCTTTTTATAGTACTACTTGTCGCAAGACCCAGCTTTTTTAAGGCAAATGCCAGCCCGCCCATAATAAGAAAGACAATACAAAGCGCAATGATAAGCCGTAAAGCCTGTGGTAATTCTGGTGATAGAGCAACATCCATAGCCATTATGTATCATGCTCTATCTTGGTATTGAAAGGATCTTCTTTGCCGTTGGCTTTATAAACATAGGATAATATCTCACCCACCGCCATGAAGGCTTCGGATGGGATGGGGCTTTCTAGTTCTATGGAGGTTAAAAGCTCCGCCAAATCGCTGTCTTCACGGACTTTTATGCCATTTTCAAAGGCTAATTCTAATATTCTATCGGCAACTTTGCCCCGTCCAGCAGCGGCAATACGAGGAACTTTTTTCCCACCTTCTGAATCTTTTAAGGCAACAGCGGTCTTTTTCTTCGGGATTACTGTTGTATTTGAGGGCGTTAGGTCTTTTTCCTTGCTGCCTCTATACCGATCATCAAAACCGTCGCTCATTGGCATGTTTCCTGCATTGTTCTTATCGGAACTGATTATACAAGGTTATAAAGCATGACGATACAAGATATAGGACTCTTTCAGGCATTATCGGCGAAAATGGGCTATTTGAACCAGCGCCAAAGCATTCTCGCGCAAAATGTTGCGAATGCGGATACCCCTGGATATCGTCCCAAAGACTTGGTTGAGGTGGATTTTTCCTCCATGTTAAAGGCGCAAATGGGGGGCACTAAAACAGTTGCTGTTGCGACAACAAATGAAGGTCATCTCCCAAATGCGAATAGTCAGGTCAATGTAAATGCGAAAAAGCAAAAAGATACGTACGAAGTTGCGCCAAGTGGCAATGCAGTCATCATGGAAGAGCAGCTTATGAAGGCTGGACAAAATAACATGGATTATAATTTGATGCTGAACGTATACCAAAAGCAAGTCGGCATGATGCGGATGGCTTTAGGCAGATAAGTTATAGATTAAGAATGTATAGATAAGGACTTAAGATTATGAGTGGTGATATTGCAAATGCTTTAATGATTTCTGCCAATGGGATGCGGGCGCAAGGTGCGCGTATTCGTGTGATTTCAGAAAATATCGCAAATGCGGATACAACGGGTTTAACCCCAGGATCTGATCCTTATGCACGTCAAACCATCAGCTTTAAGAATGAGCTGGATCGTGAAATGGGGATTAACCTTGTTGGGGTTGATAAAATTGGAGTTGATTCGGACGCTCCGTTTACATTGCAATACAGCCCCGATCACCCTGCGGCAAATGCGGATGGCTATGTTAAAATGCCGAATGTGAATACGATGTTGGAAATGATGGATGCAAAAGAGGCACAGCGTTCTTATGAAGCAAACTTAGGGATGATTGAACAATCCCGCGCAATGATTTCACGGACAATCGATTTGCTTCGCAACTAAAACAGGTTTAGACTGAGTAACAGGAAAAGGTACAAATCATGGCAATCAACGGCATAAACCCAAACGCAGCGGCAAGCGCGTATTCTAACTCTCAAAAGATCACAGGCGCAGGACAAATTACCGAGCTTGGTTCCGAGATTAAAGGATTAGGGCAGGGCGCAGATAACGGCGGAGAGTCTTTTGCCGATTTCATGAAACAAAATATTTCCCAAGCCGTTGATACCTTGAAATCCGGCGAAGAAATGTCCGCCAAAGCCATAACAGGTGAGGCTTCCGCGATTGACGTAGTACAGGCGGCAACATCAGCGGAACTAACATTGCAAACTGTGGTGGCCGTGCGTGATAAGATGATCGGTGCGTATCAGGAAATTATGCGGATGCCGATTTAGGGGCGCGTTTTTGAACATCTATTCTTCGCACGACAATATTTCATGTGGTTTACTTTAAAAACGTGGTTGATCGGTATTCTTCACAGGGGGCTGATCTGTTAGGCTTGTGTCATGAATGATACAGAAATCATAGAAGTCGCCCGCCAAGCCTTGCTTATTACCATGGAAATTAGCGCGCCGATATTAATTGTCGGGCTGGTTGTTGGTGTTGCGATTGCGCTGTTACAGGCCTTGACGCAAGTGCAGGAAATGACGCTTGTGTTTGTGCCAAAGATTATGGCTATTTTCTTCTCAATGTTTTTCTTCCTGCCGTGGATGATGAATACGCTGGTCGTGTTTATGGAGGCGATTGCCGACCGAATTATTAGCGGCGGCGGAGGGTAAGTATAAGCGTATGCAAGGCGCTCTTGAAACGTTTCTCGCCAGTGGTGTTTTGGCATTCCTATTGACCTTTACCCGCATCGGCACAGCCATGATGATTATGCCGGGGTTGGGGGATTCATTCGTTTCCCAACGTGTGCGCCTGCACATGGCATTGGGGATCAGCTTCGTTTTGTTTCCTGTCGTCTTGCCCTATATGCCGTCCCCCATACCGCCGACCTTTGCCCTTGTCACATTAATTATGATGGAACTGGTAATTGGCGTTTTATTTGGCACAGTGGCGCGAATTTTCATGATTGCTCTGGATACCGCGGGGATGATTATTTCGATGCAATCAGGCCTATCCAACGCGCAGGTCTTTAACCCGTCTTTGGCTACGCAAGGCTCTATCATGGGGGCATTCTTGTCGATGACAGGGGTTTTGCTGTTGTTTACCTTGAATTTACATCACTTGCTTATTATCGGCGTGGTCGAGAGTTATGAGCTGTTCCCCTTAGGCTATATTCCCGATACAGGCGATATGGCCGAATTTGTGTCACAAGCCGTTGCCTCCAGCTTTTTAGTCGGGGTAAAGCTGGCAACGCCGTTTATCGTGATGACATTATTGATCTATGTCGGGATGGGGGTTCTCTCACGCCTTATGCCACAAATTCAGGTGTTTATGGTGGCGCTACCGCTGCAAATATTACTCTCCATTATGCTGTTTTTCCTTGCCTCTACCGCAATATTTTCCTATTGGGTCGGTGAGTTCGAGGCCAGCATGCTGTTTTTCCTTTCTGGCGGTGGATAGGGTATATAACGTTATGGCAGAAGATCAAACCGACGATTCCCAGAAAACCGAAGACCCCACCCCGAAAAAGCTGGAGGAATCCAGAAAGCGCGGGCAAATTGCGATGTCGCGTGAGGTTAATAACTGGGTAATGTTATTCGCTGGAACGATCTTTATTGTGGCACTTGTCGGCCCGATGATGAGCCAATTGGCGAGTATGTTGCGTGTTTATATTGAATTTTCCCATGCTTTACCTGCGCTGCCGGGTGGTCTTGGCGTTGTTTTGGGGGAGGGCGTTAAAAAGGTCATGGGCATTTTATTGCTGCCGCTTTTGCTGTTTATGTTCGCCGCTTTTGCTGCGCCGTTTTTGCAAATTGGCCCGCTTTTCGCGCCTGAAGTTATAAAACCGGATTGGAGCAAGGTCTCAATCAAAAAGGGCTTGGGTCGTCTTTTCTCAATGCGCTCGGTTGTGGAGCTGCTGAAAGGCGTTGTTAAAATCGGCGTGATCGGCATGATTGCGACGATTATCATCTATCCGTACTTCTATGGGTTTGAACATTTCGTGAATATCTCTATCGGCGCGGTGATGATAGAGCTGCGCGCTTTGGTGATTAAAATGATGGTCGGTGTTCTGATTGTCTTGATGGTCATTGCCATGATGGATTTATTGTATCAACGTTATGAATATAATAAGAAAATGCGGATGAGCCGTCAGGAAATCAAGGACGAGTATAAGCAATCCGAGGGTGACCCGCATGTGAAGGCAAAGCTGCGCCAGTTACGCGCACAAAAAGCGCAGCAACGCATGATGCAGGCCGTACCAAGTGCGGATGTGATTATCACAAACCCGACGCATTATTCTATCGCGCTGAAATATGATCCTGATGAAATGCCTGCGCCGATTGTTATTGCGATGGGGATGGATGAAACCGCATTGCGTATTCGTGAAGTCGCGAAAGAGCATGATATTATCCTGTATGAGAACAAGCCACTTGCCCGCGCATTATATGATGTCGCCGTGATAGACGAAATGATCCCGATGGAACATTTTAAGGCTGTGGCGGAGATAATATCTTATGTTTTTAAATTAAAAGGCAGGCTGAACTAGCTGATATTACTCTGTTTTGTCGAATGTTTTTAGATCGTCCAGTTCTTTGCGTAAATTGGCTTTGCGGATACGTGATTTTAATGCACGCTCTTCCTTATCACCGCCCTTACGCAGGGCAATAATGGATAAGATAGGCGGGATCAGAAGGATCAAAGCCATACGTGCTTCTCCGCCATAGGCATTTGCAACAATAAATAATGTCACAATAATCATGATAAGATTTGCCAATATAGTAATGCAATAGAAAATGCAGTTGGTCTTCTTACAATGCGTCATGATTTAAATCCTTTTGAATCCATTTGAAATTACATGCTATAACCATAGCGTATATTTTCGACATTTGAAATAACTAGGAGAATTTTTCATGCGCCAGCCTTTTTTCGCCCTTATGGTTTTTACTGCTTTATCCCCCATATCCGCGTGGGCAAAGGATATTCCGGTGGAAAGTTCTATCCGCGCTGCCACAGTCTACAGCGACCGCGCAACATTAACGCGTAATGTGAAAGTCGAAATTCCTGCAGGGGCGCATAATTTGGTGTTTACAGGCTTGCCTGTAAGTCTATTCGCTGATTCCTTACGTACAGAGGGGCATGCCAGAGCCAATGTAACTTTTGGCGCATTAACCCATAAACGCGAAAGTCATGAAGATTACGTTGTACCAAAGGAAAAAGAGCTGAACGCGCAGCTTGTGGTTCTACAAGATCAAAACAGACTCTCTAATGTTGAAAAGCAGGCTTTAAAGGCGGGGCAGAAATTCCTTGAGAATATCGGGAAACAAGCCGCTCTACGCACGAATGAGGATATCGCTAAAATTGAGCTGAATTCACAGAGCTGGTCTGATGCGGCGGATAGCCTTTCAACAAAGATGCTGGAAAATATGAAGGGCGCGCTTGCGCTGGATATTAAAATCCGTGATACCAATGCCAAAATCAATAAAATTAAGAATGAATTGCGTGGCTTACGTACAGGGCAAAAACAAACCTACAGTGTCACAGTGCCTTTTGAGGCCGATAAGGCGACAACACTGACTATTGATCTTAGCTACCAATTGCCAAGTGTAAGCTGGCAGCCGATTTATGATGCACGTCTGGATGTTAAATCAGGAAAGTTGGAGCTGGTACAATATGGCTCTGTCTGGCAACGTACAGGCGAGGATTGGAACGATATCGAACTCACCCTTTCCACCGCACAGCCAAGCCGCGGCACAGGCTTGCCTGATTTGCACCCAAACTGGATATCTATTATTAATCACGCCAGAAAAATGAAATCCCGTGGCGGTAATAATTTTAGTTCTATATCGGCTATAAGTGGTAGTGCTGCGCCCATGGCGGTTATGGAGATGGCATCTATGGAAGAAGATATGGTAATGCATGACGAAGCAAGAGCAGAACGCGCCGTATCTTTTAAAGCCGCGCAAATAAATACAGAAGGCTTTGTTGGTGAATATAAAATCACAGGCCCTGCAACTGTTAAATCTGATGGGACGCACTCTAAATTGCTTGTCGGTAGCTTTAAAACCGAGACATGGAAGCAAGTGCAGATTAAACCGCAATACGGCACAGATGCCTATTTGGTTATAAAAACCAAACTAAAGGGTGATGCGCCAATACTACCGGGGCAGGTTAATTTGTTCCGTGATGGTGCGTTTATCGGTAAAACATATCTGCCGATGCTGCGCCCCAATGATGTTGAGGAATTGGCCTTTGGCATTGATGATAACGTCAGGGTTAAACGTAACACACTTAAGAACCAGCGCAGTGTCGCGGGCATGATTACCAAAGAAAGTGTGCTTGAGCGTCACTATGTGACAGAGATCCAAAACCTGCATAAAGAGCCTATCGATATCGCTGTGTTGGAAACCGTTCCTGTGTCCAAGGATAAAAGGCTGCGTGTAGAAATTCTGAAGGATAAAACCACGCAAGGCTATGAGGCTGATTTGCATAATGTGAAAGGCGTGACGCGCTGGACGCAGACCTTAAAACCGCAGGAAAAGTCTAAAGTCATGTTGGGTTGGAAAGTCACATGGCCAAAGGGTGAAAACGTTTCTGGTCTTTAATTTCCTATACATTAACTTCAGTGTATAAATGGACCTCTACGTCATGTGTTTCCTTGTCTTAAGTGGTTTAGCATGCGAGCATCATGCGTTATGAGCAAAATTGACCATTCTGAATTTATAAATCGCCACCATAATAGGAAGGTCGCCGTTCATGGGAAAAGCAAAACCCTGAGTATCGCGGTGATTGCGTCCATTATGTCGCTTTACTTTGTGCTGATGGTTTTTGTGGTTCACATGGCACGCGCCGATCAAGCCACAATTGTTATTTCTGTTCTGGTTTTCCTGACTGCGACACTTGTGGCTTTTGCCGCAAAGCGGGCGCAATATTTGCAAGCCAAGCAAGAAAAGGAACTGATCCTGCTTAAAGAGGTGTTGGAGGGCAGTCGCGGCGGACGCTTGATTACCGACAGTGCCGATAATACTCTCTATTATAATCAACGCTTTGTGGAACTATGTTGTAGTGATTCGGATGAAGATATTACCTATACGCAATTGATCCAGATGTTTTCTGATAATGATAAGGCAGCGTCCTTGTTTAACGCCCTGTCAGATCAGGCGCATCGCGGGCTCACCGACTCGATAGAGTTGTATTGTGAAAAGCGGGATTATGAGGGCTGGTACTATGTCACGGCGCAACCCGTTTCTGGCCATGCTGGCATTATTCACTGGCGTTTGGATAATGTGACAGAGAAATACACCGCCGACCGCGCCATCAGGGAAGAACGGGAGAAGCTGGTCGATTTCACCGATAACGCGCCTGTAGGGTTCTTTTCCGTAGATGAGCAAGGGGGCTTTGTGTTCGCAAATGCAACTTTTGCCCGTTGGCTTGGGGTTGATCTGGGTTTATTATTAGAGAAGACACCCTTGCACACTTATTTTGTAAACCCTCCCGCCAATGCGAAGCCTTATGATTTGATGGATCATGGCGGCGAAAAACAGATTGTCGAGTTGGAGATGAAGGGCGCAGCAGGGAAAACCTTTCGCGCCTCGATTAACCAAAGCATTGTTCACAGAGAAGATGGCAGCGTCCGCACGCGCGCGGTTGTGCATGACTTAACCTCCGAACAGGAAATGCACCGTGCCTTGAAGGCTTCCGAAGATCGTTTTAAACGCTTCTATGAGGACGCGCCGCTGGGGATTGTTCTGGTGAATAAAGATGGCTTGATTGAGGATTGTAACGCCCAATTCGCACAGCTTATGGGGCGGAAAACCAAAGATCTTGTCACAAAGCATTTCAAGCTATTGATTGATGATGAAGACAGGGATGCTGTTTCTGTCATTATCGCCAAAATAGAAAAAGGCGAGGCTATGCTCGATTCTATTGAGGTTGCTTTGCATGGCGATAATGAAGAGGTGAAAACCGCGCAACTTCACGCACGCAGCACGGTGGAGGGCGAGGGCGTCGTCCTTCACTTCATTGATATGACAGAGAAAAAATCTCTGGAAGAACAGTTTGTTCAGTCGCAAAAAATGCAAGCGGTGGGGCAACTCGCGGGCGGTATCGCGCATGATTTTAACAATCTGCTGACGGCGATTATCGGGTTTTGTGATCTGTTGCTGCTGCGCCATAAGGCTGGTGATCCGTCTTTTGGTGATATCATGCAGATCCAGCAAAACTCCAACCGCGCCGCGAATTTGGTGCGCCAACTTCTCGCCTTTTCTCGCCAGCAAACTTTGCGCCAACGTGTCCATGACATCACCGATATCCTAACCGAACTTTCCCATCTTATGCGCCGCTTGATTGGCGCGAATATAGAGCTGGTCATGGTTCATGGCAGTGACCTTGGGCTGGTTAAGGTTGATGAAGGACAGATGGAGCAAGTCTTGATTAATCTGGCCGTTAATGCGCGTGATGCGATGGATGGTGGTGGCAAGCTGACCATTACCACAGAAAACTATACGAATCGCAAAACTCAAAAAATGATGCAGGAAAAAATGCCGCCGGGGCATTGGGTGTTGATTAAGGTGACGGATACGGGATGCGGTATTCCTGCCAAAAATATGGAGCGCATTTTAGAGCCGTTTTTCACCACCAAAGACGTGGGCGAGGGGACGGGGCTTGGGCTGGCTACTGTCTATGGTATTATACGTCAAAGTGGCGGGTTTCTTGATATTGACAGTAAAGTCGGCAACGGCACAACCTTCCTGATTTACTTGCCCAAAGCTAACGAGATTGATGTTGAAGAGGACGAACCCGTTGTTGAGCTGATCGTGGCCAAAGACTTAACGGGAACAGAATGCATTATGCTGGTCGAAGATGAAGACGCCGTGCGGACATTCTCACAACGCGCATTGGCGAATAAGGGCTATGACGTTATCTCTGCGGAGCATGGCGAGGCGGCACTCGAACTCTATGAAATGGATGGCCAAAAGCATATAGATCTCCTTATTACTGATGTCGTGATGCCGGGGATGGACGGGCCAACTCTGGCACAACGCATTCGCCAACACAGCCCCGACTTAAAGATCATATTTATGTCTGGTTACACGGAAGATAAACTCAAAGATTATATGGGCGAGAACACCTATTTCTTACCCAAACCCTTTACCCTAAAAATCCTCGCCGCCAAGGTGAAGGAGGTTTTACAGGGGTAATGCATCACTTTGTTGATACGTTTTTTCTGTGCTTGATCGCACAACTGTTCTTTTTTTGTTCTTTTTACTTGACGTGAGAATAAAACAGGAACATGATGTGTGTAGATAAGGTGGTTTTGCCCCCTCTAATCAATTGCACATAACTATGAACTATGCGACAAAGGGATATAAAGATATGAGTGTTACGCCGTTACGTAAGAAAAAGGATAATAATATGGCTCAGAATAATACTGAGAAGCAAAAAGCATTAGATGCTGCTTTGTCGCAGATTGAGCGCGCCTTTGGTAAAGGCTCTATTATGAAGCTGAATGACGGCGCAAACCCGATGGAGGTCGAATCTGTTTCAACTGGTTCGCTTGGCCTTGATATCGGTCTTGGGATTGGTGGATTACCACGTGGTCGTGTTGTTGAAATTTACGGACCTGAAAGTTCCGGTAAAACAACACTTGCGTTGCACGTTATTGCCGAGGCACAAAAAACGGGCGGAATATGTGCAATTGTGGACGCGGAGCATGCCCTTGATCCGGCCTATGCGAAAAAGCTGGGCGTTGATGTTGATAACCTTCTAATCTCACAGCCTGATGCGGGGGAACAAGCTCTTGAAATCGTTGATACGTTGGTGCGTTCCGGTGCGATTGATGTTTTGGTGATTGATTCTGTGGCGGCGCTTGTGCCGCGTGCGGAATTGGAAGGTGAAATGGGGGATAGCCATATGGGCTTGCAAGCACGTTTGATGTCTCAGGCTTTGCGTAAGCTAACCGGTTCTATTTCTCGTTCTCGTACAATCGTTATTTTTATTAACCAATTGCGGATGAAAATTGGTGTGATGTTTGGCTCGCCCGAAACAACAACAGGCGGGAATGCACTGAAATTCTACGCTTCGGTTCGCCTTGATATTCGCCGTATTGGTGCGATTAAGAACAAGGATGAAATCGTCGGAAACCAAACTCGTGTTAAAGTCGTAAAGAATAAAATGGCGCCACCCTTCCGTCAAATTGAATTCGACATTATGTATGGTGAGGGTATATCAAAACTTGGTGAATTGATTGATTTAGGCGTGAAGGCCGAATTGGTTGAAAAAGCAGGGTCATGGTTCTCCTATGATGGACAGCGCATCGGGCAGGGACGCGAAAATGTTAAAAAATTCTTCAAAGAACACCCTGAAATGGCGGATAAGCTGGAGCAGCAAATTCGTGTGAATGCTGGGCTTATTGTTGATGATATGCTTACCGGTTCTGGTGACGCGAAAAAGGCGGCGGACAGCGCGGCTGAAGATGTCGCAAACGATTAAAGAGAATTGTTTTTATTCAATGGTTTAACGTGGGTTTGTGAAAAAAAATCTACAAACAAACTATTAAACTTTGCTCATTATTATTTTAGTGTTGGGTCTTTAGAAGTCGTTGTTTCTGTTTGCTCCAGTCGCGTTGCTTTTCACTCTGGCGTTTATCATGTTGCTTCTTACCCTTCGCCAGTGCGATTTCAAGTTTTACTTTACCATGTTCATTAAAGTAAATTTTTGTTGCAACAATGGTCATGCCTTGGCGCACAACCGCGCCCATGATTTTATCAATTTCGCGTTTATGTAACAGTAATTTACGCGGACGCGTTGTGTTGTGTTGTAAATGTGGACCAGCTTGCGAATATTCAGAAATATTGGCGTTAAAAATCCAGATTTCACCATCTTTCGGGCCAACATAGGATTCTTTGATGCTGCATTGACTAAGGCGCAAGGATTTAACCTCCGTGCCTTTCAGCATAATTCCTGCTTCGAACGTATCAAGGATTTCATAATCAAAGCGTGCTTTTTTATTCTCGGCAACGGTTTGGCTTGTCGAAATCAGACCTGATTTTACTTTCTTTTTTTTAGCCACAATAAATCATCCTCAATCTATTTATTACCGCGCCTTAAGACCCGCAAATTTAATCGCTGCATCAACTTTTTCGCGCGCAGTTTCAGAAGCAGGCAATATTGGTCTGCGCACATCTTCTTCACAAATACCTAAAACTTTCGCCGCGTATTTTACGGGGGCTGGGCTGCTCTCGCAAAAAAGGTCATGTGATAATGGATCAAGCCTGTCACGCAATGCTTCAAAAGTTTCGCGATCATTATCCGCCCAAGCATTATGCATTTTCGCGCATTCCTCAGGCGCAATATTGGAAAGCACAGAAATACTGCCAACACCGCCCTGTGCCAAAAATGCTGCAACGGTTGCATCATCGCCAGTCAGTTGACAGAAATCATCGCCAATGGCTTGGCGCGTTTGAATGGGGCGTGATAAATCACTGGTCGCATCTTTTACACCAACAATATTGGGTAATTTAGCAAGGCGGGTCATTGTTTCTAAATCCATATCCACGATGCTTCTGCCTGGGATATTGTAAATTACAATCGGCATTTCTACGTCATCATGGATGGCGCGAAAATGCTCATATAACCCAGCTTGGGTTGGTTTATTATAATATGGCGTTACAACCAGCGCGGCATCTGCGCCTGCCTCTTTCGCGTGGGATGTCAGGTAAATTGCTTCTCTTGTGGAATTAGATCCCGTTCCCGCAATAATTGGAATTCTTCCCTTGACCACATCGACACAACGCTTAACAATGGCCATATGCTCATCATGAGATAACGTTGGGGATTCCCCCGTTGTGCCACAGGGAACTAATGCATGCGTGCCTTTTTCAATTTGCCATTCTACCAAATTATCAAATGCAGACCAATCGACGTCACCATCTTTAAATGGCGTGATAAGCGCAGTAATAGAGCCGTGAAACATAACGTATCTTTCTTTTTCTCTTTTTCGAAAACGGATGCCAATCTATCGCGTACCAAGCCTTTTGGCAAGAATGCTCGTGATTTTATTGCTGTGACGCTGCTTTTTATTGGCTTTGGCGCGTTATTTACCCCGTTTTCTTGTCTTGCGAAGGCGAATCCGGTCAATCGTTTGCAAAGCGCCCATGCAAAGGCACTCACAACACAGGCATTGCAGGATATAGAGAATGGAGATTGGGAGGCTGCACGTGATAAAATTGCCCAAAGTAAAGATCCTTTGGCGACGAAACTGTATCATTGGCTGCTGTTGGTGAATACAAAAAAGGCGGATTGGACGAATCAGATGTTTATCCGTTTGTCGCATTTTATCCGTCGTAATCCCGAGTGGCCTGAAATTTCGAAAATGAAAGTACACGCCGAAGGGGTAATGCCTGAATCATTGTCTAATGCAGAAGTTTTGGCGTGGTATAATGACTTTCCGCCCAAGACCCCTTATGGAATGGGGCGGTATATGGATTCTCTGATTATCGAGGGGAAGAGGGATCAAGCACGTTTATTCCTTGTTGATTGGTGGGCAAGTACCCTGACGTCGCGTAAGCAACAAAAGAAAATTTTTAAAAAATACGGCAGGTTTTTGACGCTGGACGCACATAAAAAGCGCTTTGATATACTGCTTCATAGAGGATATTACGACAGCGCGCGGGCGATTGCTGCGGTTTTGGGACAGGGATATCCTGCTCTTGCGAATGCGCGCATCGCTTTGATGAAAAAGAAAAATAGTGGATTAGGTTCTTTGATTGCTAAAGTGCCAAGCTATTTGCAAGATGACCCTGGCTTACTGTATGAGCGTTTACACTGGCGACGGAAAAAGGGACTGGATGATGGTGCGCTGGAAATATTGGCGAATACGCCTAATGCTTCGAAAATATCAAATCCAAAGAAATGGTGGGTTGAGCGTCACATAATGATTCGTCACCTTCTTGGTAAGAGGCAATATAAGAAGGCGTATGCTTTGGCGCGGGAGCATGTACAAAAGACGGGTTTTTCATACGCGCAGGCAGAATGGCTGACAGGGTGGTTGGCATTGCGTTTTATGCATAAACCAACGGAGGCCTATGAGCGTTTCACCGCACTTTACCAAAAGGTGAAAACACCTGTTAGCAGGGCGCGCGCGGCTTATTGGGCAGGGCGTGCAGCGCACGGAATGAAGCAAAAAGATCTGGCACAACGTTGGTATAAAAAGGCCGCCGAGTTTCAGACTGTATTTTATGGACAGCTTGCGGGTGCTGCGCTTTCACGGGGCAATCAGTTACCCAAAAGCGACTTGCCGCAGATATCGCGATCCGAACGTCGCGAGTATCATAAAAATGAGTTGGTTCAGGTGTCGAGTTTATTTAAAGCGGCGGGAATGGAAAAACGTGCGACTGATTTCCTTTATGCCTTTCTAAATGATGATGAAACGCCGAAATCTTATCGATTTGCTGCCGAATTGGTCGCCAGCGGTGGTAATTCTTACGGCGCGATTAGGATTGCAAAAAAAGCAACGCGTAAGGGATTATTCCTGACAAAGCAATCCTATCCGACGATTACAAAGCAATTAAAAGATGTTCATACGGCTGAATGGGCCTTGGTTCATGCATTGATTAGACAGGAAAGCATGTTTGATTATGAGGCCAAAAGTCCGGCGGGCGCGCGGGGGTTAATGCAGCTTATGCCTGCAACGGCGCGCGAGGTATCAGGAAAGCTGAATTTGACTTATAGAAAAGGTTGGCTGACCTCTAAGCCAAAGTATAATATTTTGCTTGGCTCGTCCTATATTGGGGAATTGGTAAAACGTTATGACGGGAATTATCCGCTTGCTGTGGCTGCGTATAATGCAGGGCCAGGA
Organism: Alphaproteobacteria bacterium; assembly: GCA_002401965.1. GTDB lineage: Bacteria > Pseudomonadota > Alphaproteobacteria > Micavibrionales > Micavibrionaceae > UBA1672. Next base: position 19,932 of record NVUR01000021.1, on the reverse strand, counting down.
CGCGTTAACTCTTGGTTGAAAATTTATGGTGATCCACGGACGAATAAAATTGATTCCGTTGATTGGATTGAATTAATCCCGATTTATGAAACAAGAAATTATGTACAGCGGGTCATGGAGAATGTCTATATCTATAGATTAAGGCTGGATAACATACAAAAGCAACCAGAAGAAGAACTTCATGTTGCCATTCACACTAAAAAGTAGCAATATTTTCTTCCTAGAGTCCTTTTCCCATTGTAATTCATTAGGGTTTTATTATATACTAAAGTATGTGTAACGTGCAATGTTGAGTGTTACATGTATTGTGTGTGGAGATATTTAAATGAAACTGTTAATAGCAGATGACCATGCGTTGTTTCGCGATGCACTTGTCCAATATATAGAGCGGGCGGATCCTATGTCGTCCGTTACCTTAGCAAAAGATTTTCATCAAGCATTAGATATGTTGGAGCAAAACCCACATCAAAACTTGGTTGTTCTTGATTTGAGAATGCCGGGAATGGATGGGTTGAACGGGTTCAAGGTGATGAAGGAGCGTTTTCCAGATGTTCCAGTGGCCTTAATGTCAGGGCTTGCTGAACCGGCAGATGTTGAAGAAGCTCTTTTACTTGGCGCTGTGGGTTATTTTCCGAAAACAATGTCGGGAAAGGCATTACTAAGCGCCATTCAGCACGTTATATCTGGTAAAATATTTGTGCCTGAGGGAAAAGGCAGTGAAAAATTTATGCCCTCTTATTACGCTGATGTGAAGGCAGATAGTGGCGAAGGGAACAGCAATGGCGATCGTGATGTGCCGTCTTTGGAAAGCCTGCATTTAACACCCCGTGAATGTGAAGTTTTATCTTTTTTGGTTGAGGGCGCATCAAATAAGGATATTGCGCGTTCTCTGGATTTACAGGTTGTAACAGTAAAATTACATGTTCGTGGCATCTGTCGTAAAATGATTGCAAAAAATAGAACACAGGCTGCTTTAATCGGACGAGAGATGGGCGTTAAACCAGTTTCAAGGGTTCATTAAACTGAGGTTTTTAGTTCTTTATTTAAGAAAAAGGTAATGTGTGTGACGGTTGAGCGTGAAGATTATTCCAGAGTTTTAAATCATTTACCTGGGGTGATTATTTTAGTTTTTGGTATGCTCGCACTATATTTTTCTTTGCTATTAATACAGGCGCGTGAAGATCTGAATGTGATGTATAATCGCTATAGTCAGGATATTATAGCTCTTCAAGATAATGTGGATGCGTTTGAGCTTTCTTATCTTATGTTCGCAGAAGGCATAGCGGGGCATGATATTACGAGTGTTAAGAAGCACCTTAACGCAATTAATGATAGCTTCATTGCGATACAACAATATAATTATATCTCGTTGGAAAAAAATAAACAAAAACAAGAACAGTACAAACGTTTTAAATATGAAATTCCACAGGACATTAAAAGGATATCTGATGTTTTGGCTTTGTATGAAGGAAATGTTGTTCCAAGAACCCAAAACACCTCTTTAGATAGTGATATAAGGGCTATGGATAACGCCGTGGATGGGCTGCACCGCCTTATTTCCACAAGTTTTAAAAGAAGAGTTTTTTCCGATGATATAGAGACAAAAGAAAAATGGCTCTATTGGTCGGTTCTTGCGATGGGGCTTTCAGGGTTTATCCTAATCGTTCTTAATTCTGATAAACTGGGAGAGTTGCAGCGTGTCAATAAGGAAAAAGCTCTGGCAATGAATACCTTAAGTAATCGGCTGTCTGCTTTGGATATGGCCAAAGATGGTATCTTGATTGTTGATAATGTAGGTCTGCTTTCTTATATGAATAAATCGCTATGTCATATCAATGGAATAGATATTGAGAAGAGGAATTTATTTGTAGGGAGCAATTGGCTCAATATTTTTTCAGATTCCGATCGGGCAGCGATTAAAGAGGATATATTACCTGACCTTATTGAAGCAGGATATTGGAAGGGGGACTTTTCATTATACAGGTCTGATAATTCTGTGATTTATACGGATATTTCATTCACGAAACTTCCGGATGGTGGCGTGATAGGAACAATACAGGACATTTCCGAGCAGCAGAAACACGAAGATGAGAAAAAAATGTTGGAAGAGCAGTTTTACCAAGCTCAGAAAATGGAAGCGATAGGGCGTCTTGCTGGTGGTATTGCCCATGATTTTAACAATATTTTGGCGGCAATGAATGGATATACCGAATTTCTGATTGATGATTTGGGCGATATGCCAGAGCAACAGGACTTTGCACATAAAATATTACAAGCAGGCCTACAGGCACGTAGCTTAGTTGACCAAATGTTGGCATTCTCCAGACATAGTGATGGTCGTTTAGAGCCATTGAATTTGGTGGATTCTGTTTCGGAAACTGTTTCTATGTTGCGTGCCACCTTATCTAAAACGATTGAGTTGCGTGATAACTTTTCGGTATCCGACGCGTGGATTGTTGGTAATGCAACACAGATGTCTCAGTTGGTTATGAATTTATGTGTTAATGCTCAAGATGCTATGGAGGATGAGCATGGATGCCTTGATATTAAAATCGAACAGCAAAATGCAGAGGAGATTGGCTTTTCTAATGTATTACAAGACCATTTACCTCTACCCCAAGAAACTCCGACTTATCGCATTATTGATTTAGACGCAGGGCATTCAAGATTAATTTTGGGACATCTTGCAAAGGGGACTATCTATATAAAATTGAGCGTGCAAGACACAGGCAGCGGTATGAGCCGCGTCATTATGGAACATATATTCGAGCCATTCTTTACAACCAAAGCCGTTGATAAGGGAACGGGATTGGGCTTGGCAACTGTATTGGGTATTGTGGCTATTCATCAAGGTTTTATGGTTATTGACAGTACTTTGGGGAAAGGCACATGTTTTTCTTTATATTTTCCATTATCAGATGATGAAGATTTAAACATTAGCAATGAGGAAATCGTTGCCGCGACCAATAAGCCTTCAGAAAAGAAAGCAAAGCATATTCTTTTGGTAGAAGATCAGGAAAGTGTCCGTGGTATGATTGTTGAGATGCTAAACCGTATTGGGTATGAGGTTTCTTCGGTTGAATCGGGGATGGAAGGGTTGGATATAATTCGTGAAAACCCAACATTGTATGATTTAGTGTTAACAGACCATAATATGCCGAAAATGACAGGTCTTGAAATGGTACAGCAAGTCCATATGGATTTCCCTGATCTTCCTTTTATCTTATTGTCAGGCTATAGCGAAGAGAAATTGGCAGAAATTATCAGGGGGCATACAGCGATTAAAGCTGTCCTTCATAAGCCTGTCTCTAGTTCGGTTCTTGAAGAAAATATTGGAAATATTTTGGAGAGTACTACGGCTTAATATAAAATGGCTTAATATTTATTAGCCATTCTTTCCCTCTTTACGCCACAATAATAATAGAGCTGCAAGCAAAGAAACCAGAACCATCCATTCAGGTAGAATAGGAATATCTTTAACGCTGGTTACTGTGTGGTCATTGTTTCTTTTTAAGGCCAGCCAGTTAGAGCCGCCAAAACGGCGTGCATTTTTAGACACATTTACCTTTGGCATTGGTGTTTTGTCCAGCCATATTGTTGTGCCATGTGATGTGGTGACAAGGGGGGATAGTTTTTCTTGCGTTGTTTTAACGCCGCGCAGCTCCGGTGGATTAAGATCGCCTATAATCGCAAATTTCCGTGCGCCGTTTACATCCTCAAAGGCATAAATACCGAGCTGTTCGGCATGGTGTTTATATTCCAGAAACCCTTGACCATTATCATGCAGATCAGCGGCTATATGATCTCCATTGGGCAGGGTAACAGCGATGGTCTCTTCTGTTATTTTCATATGGTTTTGTTTGCGAACCGTGATGTCATCTTTATGTATGATGATGTTTAATGCACGTTCATCCAGCTCCGGCTCTTTCATCAGCCAATGGACAATACGACGTAACAGCTCCGTATGTGGCCCGCCATTTTTATAGCCACGCGCCCACAACCAGATATGGTCACTGGAAATTTGTGCAACACGCCCTTTTCCTACACGATCCAGCAATAAAAGCGGCCAGTCATTTGTGCTGGTCATCAAGGTATCGCCGCGAACGGGATCAACGATAACAGTGCGTAACCAAGGCCCCCAAGGCGGTGTTTTTCCTTGTTCGGCCATCGTATTGTTCCAGACGAGACTTTTTGTAACTGGGTGTGCGTGTCCTTGCTCTGTGACTTGTGGCGTGAAGGATTCCTCTAAAATCCGCCCCGTTGCTTTGCCCGGTAAAATATCACCAAGCGCAGTATTACCGATAGAACGTCTCGTCGCAAAAGCAGGGCCGCTGGCCTCTAAAAAAGCACCACCTTCGCGCACATAACGTGCGATATTTGCGAAATAATGCCGTGGCAGAATTTGGTTCACGCGGTAACGATCAAAAATAATTAAATCAAAGTCATATAGCTTAACCTCGAATAACTCCTGAAACGGGAAGGCAATCAGGGACATCTCTTTTTTCGGGGTGTAGTCGAATTTTTTCGGCTCTCTTAAAATTGTAAAATGAACCAAGTCCACACCAGGGTCAGAGGTCAGCAAATCGCGCCATGTACGCTCCCCCGCATGCGGAATACCAGAAACTAGCAGGACTTTTAAACGATCGCGTACGCCATTAATAATGATCGCGCTTTTGTTATTGGCCAGCGTGATTTCATCTTTAATGCCTTGGGTTTCCAGTGAAAAAATATTCTGTGAAGGATGTTCAAGGGGCAGGGTGATTTCCTGTTCTTGATTAACTGGAACATTAAATGTACGTTGTATACCATCGTGCTGCGTTAGGGTGACAGAGGCATAAGGCTGTTTTATGTTTTTGGTATCTTCGACGCGGTATTTGATTGTGACATTCTTCCCAACCAGGCCATAGGCAGGCGCATGGGTTACGATAATTTGCCTGTCTTTTTCGTGTCTGTGTCCGCTGAGCAGATTATGAACGGGACCATAAATATTGAACGTATCTTCATTTTGCGGCACATCATGGATTTGCCCATCAGTCAGGAAAATCACTCCTGCGCGGCGTCTCTGTGGCACATCGCTTAAATTTTGATCCAGTATTTCAAATAGATCTGTGCGGTTTGTTAATGTGTTGTCGGTTGGTGCGCGGATGATACGTAAATCAAACATCCCCATATCTTCGATTTGTTTGGTGATGGATTTCAGAGCGATATTGGTGCGTTCCTCACGCTTTTCTATTTTTTGGCTGGGGCTTTGGTCGACAACAATAACGGCGACATCCTTAACATAGCTGCGCTCCTCCTTCAAAATAGATGGATTGAGCAGGGCGAGCATGAACGCCGCAAAGGTCAAACCGCGCACAATTATGCCGCGCCGATAATAGAAAATAGACAGAGCCAGCAATAAGCCCCCAAAAATCGCAATAGCCCATAGATAGTGCGGTTCTAAAATCGGGGTGAAATGTAGTGTGGTTGAAAGGCTGGATTGTGCGCTCATATTATTCCCCTAACCGTTTTAAAATATGAGGAATATGCACCTGATCGGCTTTGTAATTACCAGTCAGGACATACATCATAAGGTTTACACCAAAACGCAGAGACATTTCCTGTCGCTTGGAATCATAATCATTTCGATAGCGATCATAGGATTGATTATTTGATGCACTTGCCCACGCATCGATCCAGTTATTACTGCCAATCAGAACAGAGGAGACGTTGTCACGCCCGCTGGTGCTTTGTTGCTCCACCCATAATGTGCCTGCTGAAAACTGCCCTGGATAGTCTTTTAGAAGGTAAAAGGAACGCCCCAAGACATGGTCATTCGGGATAGGGATAATCGGCGGTATATTGAGTGAAGCAGTAATCGCGCGCAAGGCTTGTGCATTTGCCGTGTTTGCCACACCGCCTGTTGAACGGTTCTGATCGCGGGTATCAAACAAAATTGTTCCACCATGGTCGAGGTAGAATTGGATATTCTGAATGGCTTTACTGGAATAACGGTTTTGATTTTCGCTGATCGGCCAATAAATAAACGGGAAAAAGGCCAGCGGATCGCTCTCGGGGTTAAGGCCGACAACGCCGACAGGTTCAACTGATGTTCTGCGTTTTAACGTATCGGATAGGGTCTCCAGCCCGCGCTGGCTGAGCGCATCAAGGTCTGCATTCCCTGTTTTAATATAGGCGAGATATAGCCCTTTGGAAAAATGTAAATCCTGCGCGTCAGAGGCTTGCGTGTTATGGGGGATGATGATGAAGGCCCATAAGATCAACAGGCTGAGGGCTTGCTTGCGTAGATGTATAAAGCCGCTGCCCGCGATCATCACCATAATCAACCAGTCCAGACAAAATAAAATCAAAGCACTGTATAGAATATAAGGCATAATATCGATTTCGTAATCTTTCTCGTAATAGCTGTGTGCAACACTTAACGGCAAGTTTTTAACAGGCGTAAGTGCAGGCAAATTCGTGCCGATATTCAGCGCATATTGCGTTTTTCCACGTCCATAAAGGCCGGGGGGATGCATCCTGCTTGGCACAAGTTTCTCCAGGTTTGCAACAGGAATAGGCAAAACAGAGGCAGATGGAGACACCAAAGAGCCAAATCCATCCATAATCAGCAGCGGGTCAAGTGCGGTATAAGAACGCTCTACAGACAAGTTCGTTAAACCAGATAACCTGATAATGCGTTTTAAGACAGAGACGTACAGCCCCGATAAAGCAAAGTCAGACCATTGCGTATTTGCACTGGTATGGACCAGCACGATTAACCCTTTGCCCTCGGTGTTGGCGGTGATAAGCGGCGTGCCGTCATTCAATCGCGCCCATATTTTATGCTCCATATCTTGCGCAGGGTCGGCCAGAACTTGTTGTTTTATGGTGACATCATCGGGGATTTCTAAACCGTAAAAGGGGCTGATTTCGGTGAAAGGTTTGATGGTTTGCGGTTCATCCCATGATAACGCCCCTGACAAAGATCGCCCGCCCGCCCGTAATGTCACAGGTAAAAGGAATTGTTCACCCTGTAATTCAGCCATATTGGGACCTGAAAAGCGCAAGAGCAAACCGCCTTCGCTGACCCATTCTTCCAATGCATTGAGGGTTTCTGCCGGCATGGCGGCAATATCGGGTAGAACGATGACAGAGACTCCGGCCTCGATCAGCGTTGTAATTTCCCCCGCAGTGATATCGGCATAGGGCTCTAACGCGCGTTTAATGAAATAGCTAGCTTCGATAAGTGGAGCGGATAGTTCTGCTTGCGCGGGGGCGGCGATACCGACTTTACGTTTTTTGAACTGATCGTCTAACAGGAAGATGCTGCCTGCGCCTTTACGTCCGCTTAGGCGAAACTTTGTGATTTTACTTTCCATGGATTGAGGCATGTCGAACGAGATTGTTTTAGGCAACTCTGCATTATTCAACATTGTTGTTTGTATATCGATGATGTTTTCACCCTGTGCCAAGGCCTGCACCATGACGGGCAGGGCGGTGGTGATAGTATCCGGTGCATCGATATTAATTCTGATATTACCGCGCAGTTCTTTATCTTTTTTCTGCGTTAGCTTTTTGCTGGGGCGTAGAAGTAAGGGTAATTTTTCCGGCGCAGGTGAGACAAAGCTAAGCCCGCCGTGATTTTGTAACGTGCTTATGACTTTGTAAATTTGTCCTTCATCCAAACCATGAGAAAGCCAGAGACTGTGAATGGATTTTCTCTCCTTAGTGTCATCCAGATACTGCGCCAGAGCTTTATAATCCGCAGGCCACGGGTTAGGACGCAGACCGCGCAGGATAGACAGCGCAGTCCTCGATGATAACGGCCCGAATTGCTCCAACATTGCCTGTCCGGTATTTATGGTCGTGGGCAGAATATATATTTCGCGGCTTTCTCGTCCTGCTTGGGTGATGGCTTCCTCGGCTGCGGTTATCTGCATGTCCCAGTTCTGCGCGCTGGCCCAGCCATTATCAATAACCAAGCGCAACGCCCCTTGCCCCGGCAAGCTTTGTGATGGGTTAATAACAGGGCGCGCCAAAGCGATGATAATTAACGTCACCATTAATAAGCGCAGCAGGAAAATCCACCATGGTGTTTTGCTGGGTGTCTGTTCATCGGCGATAAGCCCGGCCAAAAAACGCGTCGCAGGGAAAATAATGGTTTTTGGTGCAGGCGGAGTGATACGCAACAAATACCACAGCACAGGCAAAGCCAATAACGCAGAAAGGATGACTGGCTGCATAAATATGATTTGTGAGAAGAACGCGATCATGGTTGCACCTGCGTACGGTCCATGAGTTGCCAAATGTTTTTCAAAGTATCGGCGATGTCATCATGTGTATTATGCAAGATGTACGACCAGTTCTGCTCGTGACACAGCGCCTTCACCTGATTTGTATGATGGTTTATGCGTTGCTTATACTCTTGGCGAATGGAGGACACATTATTGACCAGCTCTAATTCACTATCTTCAATGCCTCGGAAGCGTACGCGCCCCTTATAACTTAACTCAAGCTCCGCGAGATCTAGAATCTGGATGAGCAGCCCGTTTTCTGCATTGGTGGAAACACTGGCCATGCTGCGTGTGATGTCCTCTATAGGAGACAGAAAATCTCCTATGCCGATAAAAGAGGCATGGCGGGGCAATGCAAAATGCGTGGTATCGGGCAGCGGCGCATTGATTGGGGATTGTTGCAGCAATAATTGCCCTATATTTTGTATTTTATCTTCGCTATGGCCTGTTTTAAGATCGCCGAATAGGCCAATTTGTTCTTCGGATTGACGCAGTAATAGAGCAAGCGACAGGGCGATAATATGTGCGGTATCTTGCTTTGTGTAATGTTTTGAGCTTGATGCAAAATCCATTGACGCACCACTGGCACACCATAGATAGGTTCGCTGCGTGGTTTGCCATTCTCTTTGCTTAACCAACACTTGGTCGGTTTTTGCGGATTGTCTCCAATCAATATCTTGCGGGCGGTCTGTTTCCTGATATTCACGGAATTGCCAGAATTTCTCGCCCGAACCGGCTTTTCTTTGGGCGTGCATGCCGTGCATAATATTGGCCGAAATCTTCTCCGCCTTAATCATAAGGGCGGGCAAGTCAGAAACATGGTGTTCTGCTTCACGGCGTAAATGCAATATATCGGATAATCGTCCCAAAATCTGCCCCTATATATTTTGTACGATTTCTAGGATCAGCGTATCAACAGTGATGTTTTGCGCGCGTGCCTTAAAGTTCAACGCCATGCGATGACGCAGAACGGGCGCGGCCAAGGCCAGCACATCTTCTTCCAATGGGGAAGCGCGTCCCTGCAGCAAGGCGCGGGCACGTACAGCAAGGATAAGCCCTTGCGCACCGCGCGGCCCCGGCGCCCATGTCACATATTCATTAACCAGATCAGAGGCACTTTCCCCTGGTCTTAAACTACGTACAAGTGTCAGAACCATATCAACAACGCCGTCACTGATGGGCATATCACGCACAAGGTGCTGGATTTCCAGCAAAGCTTTACCATCCATGATGGTCTGTGTGTCCTGTGTTTTATTTGTTGTGGTGCTGAGAATTATGTCGCGCTCTGCCGTTGCATCAGGATAATCAACATTGATTTGCATCATAAACCGATCAAGTTGCGCCTCAGGTAGGGGGTATGTGCCTTCTTGCTCAATCGGGTTCTGTGTTGCCAGAACATGAAACGGCGCAGGCAATGCTCTGGTTTTGCCGGCGATAGAGATTTCTTTTTCCTGCATCGCTTGCAACAGTGCACTTTGCGTACGTGGCGAGGCGCGGTTAATCTCATCTGCCATAAAGAATTGCGTGAAGATGGGGCCTTCAATAAAGCGGAAGGATCGTTTGCCCTTTGCCCCTTCCTCCAAAACTTCGGAGCCGATAATATCCGCAGGCATTAAATCCGGCGTACATTGAACGCGGCTTGAATGCAGCCCTAAAACTTTGGCAACCGTTTCCACCAACAATGTCTTCGCCAATCCGGGAACACCAACCAGCAAAACATGACCGCCCGAAATCAGCGTTGTCAGCGTTTGATCGACAACGTCATCCTGCCCGATAATAACTTTCGTTATCTCGTCTCTGGCGGCATTTAGGTGCTTGTGCGTATTTTTAAATGTATCCACGGCCTTATCGCTCATAGCATTTAGTCCTTCTCAAAAGATTCGCGTAAGGTATAATACGAAATATCTGCATAAATGCATGCTTTTTAGAATGAAAATCGAAAATGTCCCTAAATAATATATTAGAAATAAAACGCCATATTGTACGGCCGAATTGGTTGCTGGCCGAGGAAACACTACGGTTATTCAAGGCTTTACAGGGGCGCGTGCCCGAAGATGAACCACAAGTTCTGTTCGTTGGCGGCTGTGTTCGTAATGTTTTACTGGGCAGGGACGTTGATGATTTTGATGTCGCAACGCCGCTTCCTCCTGAGGAAGTGACCCAGATTTTAGAGGCTGCAGATATAAGAGTGATCCCCACAGGCATAGATCATGGCACTGTGACGGCGATTATCGGTGATTATGCCTATGAAATTACAACGCTGCGCCATGATAAGGAGACTGATGGTCGCCATGCGGTTGTTGCTTATACCGATTCGTGGGTTGAAGATGCGCGCAGGCGCGACTTCACTATGAATACGTTGCTGATGGATTTGAAGGGCAATGTTTATGACCCTCTGGAAAATGGTCTAAGCGACCTTGATGCCCGCTGTGTACGTTTCGTTGGTGAGGCCGCGCGTCGTATTGAAGAGGATCATTTGCGTATTCTACGGTTCTTCAGATTTACTGCACAATATGGCGGCGCAGCGTTTGACGTGGAAGGCTTGAGCGCTTGTAAGGTAGGGGCTGAAAATATCAAGAACCTGTCAAAAGAACGTATAACCCAAGAATTTTTCAAAATTATAGCGTCCGAAAAGCCATATGAGACGATTAATGTGATGTTTGAGCATGATATTCTCAAGGAATTGATGTTTTCGAATGAAACGCCTGAATTTTTGGAGCATTTCTGCAATTTTCAGGCGCGTTATCGCTTAAGTGCACTTTTCTCACGGCTTTTCGTGTTTGCCGCAATGGATTTCGATAACGTAAAATCTATGGAATCGTTTATCATGTTCCCTAAAGTGTTCTTAAAGGACATGAAGGCCATCGCAGGTGCATTGAATTTACCTGACTTATCATGCGACCATGCTGTGCGTGAGAGTATATATCGGTTTGGGCGATCTACAACGGCGCAAGCTTTGATGATTGAACTGGTTCAAGATCGCGTCATGAACGCCTATGCACCGAACGCTTTGGAAATTATCCAGAATTGGGATGTGCCTGATTTCCCTGTAACGGGGAATGATTTGATGGCGGGTGGCATGAAAGCCGGCCCCGAAATGGGCGTAGAATTAAAACGTCTCGAAGATGAGTGGGTTGATAATGGTTTTTCTTAAATTGGGTATCTAGCCGAAATCTTGCTCGAATGAGATTTGACGTTGCCATATTAGCGTATCTCTTTGTTTTCCTTCTTCGGGATATGAATTTTTATGAGGAGGAGCACGGTGAATAAATGCGTCTCTTAATATGCTGTTTTTTCCGTCGCCGAGTCCTTTTATGAAGACCATGTCGCCTGATTTTATAGGTAGTATGCGATTATTGTATGGCTCTGGCAATGTTTCATAGGATCCCTTATGTTGAAAGGTGTTCTGAACTTCTTTTAAATCCAGTCCGTCAGTCATTAAAAGTTCTGTTTCGTGTTGTTGTCCTTCTGGAGTATCGGATATACTGGAAAAAGCGCGAATTTGGCGCTCTACGTCGGCGCACCATGAATCAGGGTGAAAGCTCTCGGCTTTTTGTCTTGTGCCAAGATGAGATTGAATAAGGAATTGTGCAGACCAGTCCCCAATTGCGTTAAATTTTTGCGAAAAACTGTCTATGTATTCTAAGGTTTCTGATGATAAAATATCTCTAAATGTTTGTGGAAAATCAACGCGTCCTGTTTCAGGATCTATGTTGACTGGCTTTCCGATGAGCGGCGATTTTTGTTCTGGCGACAGGCTTAGAATATCATTGATGACTTCTTTTGGTAATGCATTCTCCTGTATCCCACCTTTATATTGTTCGCTACCGAAGTTTGGAATATCGTTCATAGATGTAATAGTTAGAACATTTTCATCCAAAGCGGGTGTCGATGGATCAGCAGTGTTGCCCGCCTTTCCATTAGAGCTTAAGTGTTTTTCTTGAGAATTTAGCATCGCAAATAATATCCCCCATCATTATTTGATATAACTATAGCAAATAAAAATGAGGAAAATCAAATTGATTAGTCTAAGGCCATTTTGCTTCTGGTGGCATGGACATCAGGATTGCATCCGTATTCCCACCAGTTTTTAAACCAAATTGCGTACCGCGATCATAGAGCAGGTTAAATTCAACGTAACGTCCGCGCTTTATCAGCTGATGCTCACGTTGTTCTGGGGTCCAGTCTTTATGCATGGAGCGACGAACCAGAGTAGCATATATATCTTTGAAGGTTGTGCCAACATCTTGCGTAAAGGTAAAATTATCACCCCAATCTTTGCGATCCAGATAATCAAAGAATATGCCACCTACACCGCGCGGTTCGTTCCTGTGGGGGAGGAAGAAATATCGGTCACACCATTTTTTAAATTCGGGGTAATATTCAGGATCATGTTTGTCACAGCAGGTCTTGAACGCGGCGTGAAAGTCATGTGTGTCTTGCTCATCAGGGAACATTGGCGTTAAATCTGCGCCACCACCGAACCAGCTTTTAGACGTTGCGATCATCCGTGTATTCATATGAACAGCAGGAACAAGCGGGGAGTGCATGTGTGCGACTAATGAGACGCCCGATGCCCAAAACTCGCCATTGCTTTCTTCCGCGCCCGGAATTTGTTTTGCAAACTCTTCGGAGAATTTACCATGAACCAATGAATAATTCACACCAACCTTTTCAAAAACACGCCCCCGCATGACCGCCATACGCCCGCCACCATTTAAAACAGAGCCTGATTCGTTTTGCGCGTCCGTGTCTTCACGTTCCCACTCGGTTTTTTCAAACTTTCCGGCGGGTAAATCAGCTTTTGATCCCGCTGACAGCTCTTGCTCTATGTCTTCAAAAACGTTGCAAATTTGATCTTGCAGGTCTTTAAACCATGCTGCGGCGGTTTGTTTTTTCTGATCCATCATGTCGTCCATTCCGTTTGTCTGATCGCTTCACCCAGTATCATGGATGTAGCATTTACTATATTTAAAGAGCGAAGCCCATGCTTCATTGGAATACAAATACGGTTATTCACGCTCTCATGCACATTTTCAGGAACGCCTGCGCTTTCTCTGCCAGCCAGTAAAATATCATCTTGCTGAAATTTAAAGTCGGCGTAGGGCGTTTCTGTCTTTGTAGACATCAAAATTATGCGATGCTTGCCTTGATACAGATCAATAAAGTCATTCCAACTATTATGGCGCGTTATTGTTATTTTGTCGTAATAATCCATCGCGGATTGTCTGATCTTCCTTGCATCCCATAGAAATCCACAGGGCTCTATGATATCCAGCGAAGCCCCCATACACGCACACAGCCGCATCATAGCGCCCAGATTTTGGGGGATGTCGGGTTGGTATAGGGCTATTTTCAATGTCTTCTCCTGTGCTATATGGCTCATATTTATTAAACTTTATTGCATAAGATTACAATTTTCTTTTAAGGGCTGGAAAGGTTTGGCTTGATCTATTATAAAGAGGGGGCTAAAACACTGTTTCAATATTAGATTCTATACAATTTAAAGAGGTTCAGACGAAAAATGTCAGCCGATACAAAAACAAAAAATGATAATTCACACAGCGAAAATGGCGAGACCCGTCGCGATTTTATGCAATTGCTGGCCTCCGCCTTTGGTGTGGTCGGTGGTGCGCTTGCCGCATGGCCGCTTATTAATTCCCTGAATCCTGCGAAAGATACCTTGGCACTGGCCACGGTTGAAGTGGATATCAGCGGTATCCCAAAGGGCGAAGCAAAAACAATTATGTGGCAGGGAAAGCCTGTCTTTGTTCGTCACAGAACCGAAGAAGAAATTAAAATGGCCGAGGCCGTGGAAGTACAATCCTTGACGGACAAACAATCTGACCAAGAACGTGTGCAACGTCCGGAATGGTTGGTGACTGTGGGGGTATGTACACATCTTGGCTGTGTACCTGTCGGACAAAAAATGACAGATACACGTGGCGATTACGGTGGCTGGTTCTGTCCATGCCATGGATCGCACTACGACACATCCGGTCGTATTCGCAAAGGCCCTGCGCCTAAGAATTTGGCCGTACCGCCTTATGAATTTATTAACGACACAACAATCAGGATTGGATAAGAGAGATGGGACATGCACCTCGCGAAGGATTTGATAATCCGATCATAGAATGGGTCGACTCACGTCTACCTATTTTTACAATGATGCAAAAAGAGTATGGGGTGTTTCCAACGCCGCGTAATTTTAACTGGTTCTGGAACTTTGGTGCGATTGCCATGTTCATGCTAATCACGATGATTGTTACCGGAATTGTTCTGGCAATGCATTATACGGCCGATACAAAGCTTGCCTTTGATAGTGTTGAGCGCATTACGCGTGATGTTAACGGTGGTTGGTTATTGCGTAATCTACATATGAACGGCGCGTCCTTCTTCTTTATTGCTGTCTATATTCATATGTTCCGCGGTATATATTATGGCTCCTACAAAGGGCCACGGGAATTGTTGTGGATTTTGGGTGTTGTTATTTTCTTGTTGATGATGGCAACGGCGTTTATTGGCTATGTCCTTCCTTGGGGACAGATGAGTCTTTGGGGCGCGACTGTTATCACCAATTTGTTCTCGGCAATTCCCTTCGTTGGTGAACAATATATCATGCCACTTCTCTTAGGTGGTTTTTCGATTGATAATGCGACTTTGACCCGATTTTTCGCACTGCATTATCTGCTGCCGTTTGTGATTTTTGCCGTTGTGTTCTTGCACATCTGGGCATTGCATGTCACAGGATCAAACAATCCTTTGGGGATTGAGCCAAAAGGTCCGCAAGATACATTGCCGTTTCATCCTTATTATACGATGAAAGATTTCTTTGGCATGATTATCTTTATGATCCTGTATGCATGGTTCGTGTTCTACGCCCCTGATGCATTAGGACATCCGGATAACTATATTCCTGCTAATCCGCTTGTTACACCGCCGCATATTGTACCGGAATGGTACTTCCTGCCATTCTATGCGATTTTGCGTGCTATTACGTTTAACTTTAACCTCTTCATGCTGGCTGGCCTTGGTTTATTGGCTGTGTTCATGGTTGAGTTTATCTGGCGTTACAAGCCTAAATACCTTTCCGGTGCACAAGGCATATTGTTACTTGTCGCGGGCAGTGGTTTGGCTGTGTTTGGTCTGTTGGCTGATTTTAATCAGACTTGGGCGATACCAATGACTGCGTCAACTGACGTGCCGATCTCTGCTAAATTCGGCGGCGTTCTGGCGATGTTTGGATCAATTGGCTTGCTGGTAGTTCTGCCATGGTTGGATAGCCATCCAATCCGCTCTGCGCGTTTCCGCCCATTGTTTCGTATTGCTGTTCTCGTCTTTACATTATCCGTTTTTATCCTTGGGTATGCAGGGTCACAGCCATCAGACAAAGTCTATTTGTCAACATGTTTAGGTGATGCACAGGCGTGTGAAGCCATAGAACATGGTAATGCAGATCATATTGAAGCAGGGCATGAACCTACGGTATTGGCGCTTGATAATACAATGGTTGCGCAAGCTTTCACGGCGCTGTATTTCTCATTCTTCCTCATCATTCTGCCACTTCTCAGCCGATTTGAAAAAGGACGGGAATTACCGACCTCTATTCATGAAGCGGTCTTGGCAAAAAAACAAAAAGCAGGAGCATAGTTCATGTTTATTCGTAATGTCTTAACGACACTTATTATTGGTCTAACGCCTGTTTCTGCGGCTCTTGCCAGTGGCGGCGATGGTCCTGCCATTCCTTCACAGGATTGGAGCTTTAGCGGCGCATTCGGAACATATGATAAAGCCGCAATGCAGCGCGGTTATAAAATATATCGTGAAGTTTGTTCCTCTTGTCATGCGATGAAGCGCGTGTATTTCCGCAACTTGGAGGCTTTGGGGTATAACGAAGCGCAAATCAAGAATATTGCGGCAGAATATACCGTTATTAATAAAGAGCCAAATGATGAAGGCGAGATGTTTGAGCGCCCAGCACTACCAAGTGATGCTTTTATCTCTCCATTTGCGAATGATAATGCTGCGAAATATGCCAATGGCGGGGCTTTGCCACCTGATTTGTCTTTGATTACAAAGGCGCGTGGTAATGGCTCTAACTATGTTCATGCTTTGATTACGGGGTATGAGGAGCATCCACCGCATGGTGAGGAAGTCGCGGAAGGACAATATTGGAACACATATTTCCCAGGGCATAAGCTTTCCATGGCGCCGCCCTTGATGGAGGGGCAGGTCTCCTACGAAGATGGAACGCCTGAAACTTTGGATCAATATGCACAAGATGTTGTCCAGTTCTTAACATGGGGCGCTGATCCGCATATGGAAGAGCGTAAATCTACAGGGTTTAAGGTGATTATTTTCTTATTGATGTTTGCTGGTGTTATGCTGTCAGTGAAACGTAAAATTTGGTCTGATGCGCATTAGTTAAAGGCGCAATAAGTAAAGTTTTGAAATGCGTCTGTTTGTTTATGCGGGCGCATTTTATTCTAGGGGGAATAAAAAATGCGGGATACAAAGCAGGAAGTCCTTAAATTTTGGTTTGAAGAAATTTCGCCGCAGCAATGGTTTCAAAAAAGTGATCCATTTGATGATGATATCAAAGAACGCTTTATGGTGACGTATGATATGGCGCGTAAAGGGTTATGTGCTGATTGGGCGAATGATGCGGAAGGGGTGCTTGCGCTTTGTTTGGTACTGGACCAATTCCCGCGTAACATGTTCCGTGATTCGCCCAAGGCGTTTGAAACGGATGATAAAGTTCTGCTTGTCGTAAAAGAGGCTCTCCATAAGGGGCTTGACCAACTTTTGTCACCAGTAAAGCGTAGATTCGTTTATATGCCATTTATGCATAGTGAAAATGTTATAGAGCAAAGGCGCAGTGTTTCGTTGTTTGAAGCCATGAAAGATGATGACCCGCTCAGCTATGATTACGCGTTGAAGCACCTTGAGGTTATCGAGAAGTTCGGACGTTTCGCCCATAGAAACAAAATTCTAGGCCGCGAAAGCTCAGGGGAGGAGCTTGACTATATTGATTTGCCTGGTGCGGGATTTTAAAAGGACAATAAAACCTCTCTTTTTGATTTGAAATAATGATATCCCAAAATAAAAGCCGGAGGCATTCCCCGGCTTTCTTAATGCGTAAAACGCGTATCTATTATTCTGATGCGTCGGACGTATCAGGCATAAAGTTTGAAAAATCAAACCCACCTGTCGGTGAATTATTGCTTTGGTTTTGTGCAGATTCTTCTAACTCCTGTTTTTGTTGTGCTTCCAATGCGGCTTTAACGGCCTCAGGATCTTTTCCTGCTGCTTTTAGCCCTTTGTGATAGGCAACTTCAAATTCTTGATAAGAACATAACCCCAGATCCGCAGGATGGCGCGGACGTAAATTTGGTGTGCTTGGGTGCGTGCGCTCACGAATTGCCAAGATTGTTGGCTTTGTTGTCCCAACAAGTTTGCAAATCTGTGCGTCTGAAATTTCAGGGTGATTTTTAACGAGGAAAGCAATAGCATCTGGTTTATCACCGCGTTTTGATACAGGCGTATAACGTGGCCCTTTGGAGCGTGCCTTCACTGCAGGAAGGTCTCTTTTTGCGATTTTAAGGTGTGCTGCTGGATCGGCTTCGCAACGCTCTAACTCTGTTTTTGTAAGTTCACCATGATCAATAGGGGAGCGCCCAACAAGACCTCTGCCGATTTCTTCATTGGCCAGAGCCTCGATTTCGATCTCTGTGATCTCTGTGAAAAGTGCGATCTGTTTGAACGTAAGTGCAGTATTCTCGATCAGCCATACAGATGTTGCCTTTGGCATAAGCAGTGTAGGTGTTTGTGCGACGGCCTTGGCCATTTTTTTCTCCTGAAATAATATTTCAACAATTGTAACATCGAAACCCGTCCCTCGGTTCAATGCGGTGTTTAAACAAAATGTTTAGGGAACGAGCAGAATATAAGCGAGTTTTTTCACAAATGCCAGCTTTTTATTAACGAAGAATTGTATATAATTGATGTATCTTGATGCCTCTACCACGGAGTGATGCCATAATGTTCAATGATGATCTTCCCAAACCCAAGGCGGAATCGATATTTCCGCGTAATATAGAGTTTTTTTCGGTTACTGATTTGAAAGATTATATAGTTGAATTGGAAGAAGAAATCGACAGAGTCAGGCAGGATATGAAGGTTAAAGAAAAATCTAAAAACGCCGCAGATTCATTTTTTAAATAATTAAATTATAAAGGAAAAACATGCGTATAGAAGAAGATGTTAAACTAGACTTTAAAGATGTTTTGATCCGCCCTAAGCGTTCAACGCTGGCAAGTCGTAAGGATGTTGATATTACGCGCGATTACCAGTTTAAGTGGAGCGGGCGTACCTACAATGGTGTTCCTATTATTGCGGCGAATATGGATGGGGTTGGTACGTTTGATATGGCGAAGTCTTTCTTGCGCTCTCAAAGCGGGATGAGCGTCGCGCTGCACAAACATTACCCATTGGAGCAGCTTATAGAGTTCTTTGATGAAAATGATCCGATTTCGGCGTGGTATAGCATTGGTATGGTCAAAGCAGATCAAGAAAAATTGAATGAATTTATAAAGCTACGTCCTTCCAAGATAGATAAGATATGCCTTGATGTTGCCAATGGCTATAGCGAGCATTTCCTTGATTTTGTAAAACGTACGCGTGATATGGTGCCTGATATAACCATTATGGCGGGTAACGTTGTGACTGGTGAAATGGTGGAAGAGCTAATCCTCTCAGGCGTTGATGTTGTGAAAGTTGGTATTGGACCAGGCAGTGTGTGTACGACGCGTAAAATGACAGGCGTTGGTTATCCACAGCTTTCCGCAATTATTGAGTGCGCGGATGCGGCGCATGGCTTGGGTGGTTTAATTTGCGCGGATGGTGGTTGCACCGTTCCGGGTGATATTGCCAAGGCGTTCGGCGCGGGCGCAGATTTCATTATGCTGGGCGGTATGCTCGCTGGTCACGACCAGGCGGAGCTTGATTTAGTTGAGGAAAATGGTGAAAAATTCATGACGTTTTATGGGATGAGCAGTGACACCGCCATGACAAAGCATAAGGGCGGCGTTGCGGAATATCGCGCCAGTGAAGGTAAAACGGTGAAAATCCCATATCGCGGAGATGTTTCCGGTACGCTGCAAGATATTTTAGGCGGTATACGTTCGGCCTGTACTTATGTCGGGGCAAGGCGTTTGAAGGAGTTGCCAAAGCGAACAACCTTTATTCGTGTTAGCCAACAGATTAACAATGTTTTCGGCGGTGGTTAGAATAGGGGCATTAAGTGTAATGATCTGGCAACAGTTTAACGGACAAACTTTTAAGCGACTTTCTGAATTTGCTCAAAATCCACAGGCAACATGTAATTATTAGCCGAATGTATTCTGATACGATTATAAAAAATCTCGATATATTCACCTGTACCCATTGGGTAAATATTACATGCTTGGCTTCCTGTCTATCCTTAAATTTATGATGATACGTTAGCTCGGTTTTGAGCGTATGAAAATAGCTTTCAGCTATAGTAATTAGCATTAACAATAAGACACAATAAGTTGGTCAATTGTTGTTCCTTCTTGCATTCCTTGTCTTCGTTTTTTGAGTGCGCTGAAAGTCTTTTCTATGGGGTTAAAATCCG
>NVUR01000020.1 GCA_002401965.1 Alphaproteobacteria bacterium | reverse complement strand
GATAAGCCTTAATCCTGATAAAAGTAAACGTGAAAAGGAAGTTAAAATTGCAGCATGATTTGAAAATTTCACATGACAACTTCCTTGACACCTTCCGCAGCTTAGCCAGTTTTAGCCCATCCACGATGATAGAATCAACGAGGCAAGCCACAATTTTTTGCTCTTATCATCCTATCTATTATAGTAATCTGGCTTTATTTCAGTACAAGACGTGAGGAGCAAAAGCGGATTTTTATGCGGTTGTGACGAAGCAACGATGTAGTAAATTAAATGCAAGCCACTATATTTACTCCGCTCGCCTTTCAGGTGGCAGGATTTTCTCCACAGAAATACCAAAGACATATCCAAAGGAATCTTCTTTTATGAAGAACATAGGTGATGACACGTATTCTTATACGTTAAGAACACCATACAGCAGCAAGAAAGAAGATAACCAAAGCTACCCACCTTTCATCGCCGAGACCTGTATGCTCGCAGGACCAAGAATGATAACAAATAGAACGGGTAAGAAAAACACAATCATCGGCACAGTCAACTTAGGCGGCAAAGATGCGGCCTTTTGCTCTGCGGTTGCCATACGCATATCACGCAATTCATCAGACATAACGCGCATCGCCTGCGACACAGACGTCCCATATTGTTCGGCCTGTATCAGCGAGGTAGAAAAACTCTTCCCCGCGCCACTACCCACGCGACGTGCAAAATCCTGCAAAGCCTTTCTGCGATCATTCAACATCGCCATTTCAGCACATAAAATGCCCAACTCCTCCGACAAAATTTCAGATTGATCGGCAACTTCCTCTGCCACGCGCTGAACGGTTTGCTCCAACCCAATACCACCCTGCACACAGATCAACATCATATCCAGCGCATCAGGGAAGCTCATATTAATTTCTTCCTGACGCTTAATAATAATGTTTTTAATCAGAATATCAGGCAACTTAAAGCCAAACAGCGCACTACCAAATAATATGGCCAGCTGCATCAAATCACTTTGCTGTTTATCTTCTGGAACTGCGGATAAATAAAGAGAACACAGCCCAAGAAACACAAATGGTAACAAAGCCCGTAGAATCAGAAATCTCATATGTGCTTTTGGATTACGTATTCCCGCCTGCAACATTTTATCACGCGCCTTTTCCCCCATAGAGCCAGCAAGGCGCTGAAACCTATAGAACATCGCCATATTATCACGCGCAGAGACACTGTCATCTTTAATAATTTTATGACCGCCTTCACGCGACAATTGGTAAAGATCCTGCCGGCGCTTTTCAATAATTGACCTTGTTCTCTCTTTTTTATCCGACTTTTGCAAAAATGGAAACGCGAACGCAGCAAAAGAAAGCCCTGCTGCTATTGCTGCTACTACGGTAATAAACATTTCATCGCCCATAAGAGCCCCATTCCTTCTAAATTTTGAAATTAATCATTTTCTTCATAACTAAAATACCGCATGCCATCCACATCGCAGAATATGTCAACATATCCCGCCCCTCTTTGGTCGTAAACATCGGCTCCAGATAATCCGGATTAACCGCATACAGCCCCCCTCCAACAAGAATGGGCAACGCACCAATAATCGATGCCGACGCAATTGCTTCCGAAGAAAGTGCCATAACTTTACGTTTAAGACGGAAACGCGCACGAATAACACGTGATAAATTTGTAAGAACTTCAGACAAGCTCGACCCTGTTTGCGCCTGAATAGACAGCCCTGCCGCAAACATTTTCATTTCCGGCAACGGCATGCGTTTCGTACCCTCAAGTGCAGCCTCATGCAATGGCACACCAATTTTCTGCTTATCATAGATAATCGACATTTCTTCACCCACAGGGCCTTCAAATTCACGGCTAATCATAAGAACCGCCTCACCCACCGGCATACCGGCTTGTAAAAGGCGCACAACCGCGTCCAGTGCATCGGCAAACTCTTCAAGAAACTCTTTTTGCCTTCTCAGGATCAACTTACGTAAGACAAAACGCGGTAACCCTAACGCCCCTATAATTCCCATCATAATGAGTATATGCGGCTCAACCTCCAAATACTTGGCCAGCCCTAACATCGCGAAACACGAAACAACGGATAAAATCCAGAATTTAGTGGTCTTACCCGACAATCCCGCCTGTTGTAATTTCAAAGAGATAGAGGCTTTATCCTTGCCCTGACCTTCTTCATCCTTGCTGGATTTCAGTTTTCTGGCAATTTCTGCGCGGCGTTTATTTTGCATATCTTTTTCATCAACGCGCGTTTCACCCGTGTTTTTCCCACGGATCATCTCGATATTCTTCTTTGATTGCTTTGATCCCGCATTCATCGCAATGAACATCACAACCCCGACAATCAGGAACACAATCGCAGCAATAAGAATGATTTGAATTGTTGTCATATCTTTATCCATCGTCCTTAGAATAGTCTATATTTATGTACGGCTAGGCAAATAAGGCGCAGCGTATTTTAATACGTAAGCCGAAGTTTAACGACGTCCGTACGTAGATATAGACTATTCTAACCGTAGGCCTCCTCCATTGCATCCATCACCATATCCGCAACGCCATATTGACGGGCGTTATCAAAAAATTTCGGACGTAAGCCTGATGATTTTTGCTTGGTAATCAATTTACCATTTTCATCCTCGCCCAGCATATCAAGCGTGAAGAGATCTTGCATTGTCACAACGTCGCCCTCCATGCCTGTAATTTCTGTTACATGCGTTGTCTTACGCGAACCATCACGCAAGCGTTGCACCTGAATAATCACCTGCACCGCGCCCGCAATCTGTTCGCGCACCGCAATCGTCGGCAGGTTCAGGCCCCCCATCGCAATCATATTTTCCATACGTGATATTGCCTCACGCGGGTTATTCGCATGGACTGTTCCCATAGAGCCATCATGGCCGGTATTCATCGCCTGCAGCAAATCGAATGCTTCGGGGCCACGCACCTCACCAACGATAATACGTTCAGGGCGCATACGCAGACAGTTTTTAACCAAATCCCGCATGGTGATTTCACCAACCCCCTCCAAATTAGGGGGACGCGTTTCAAGGCGCACCACGTGCGGTTGTTGTAATTGTAATTCACACGCATCTTCACACGTCACAACGCGTTCACCGGCCTCAATATAACGTGTTAAACAGTTCAACATCGTCGTCTTACCCGAACCCGTACCACCGGAAACCAGCACATTCACACGACAACGCCCAATCGCCATAATCAACTTCGCACAACTCGGCGACATAGACCCCCACTCCATCAGCGTTTCAAGCGTTAGACTATCTTTCTTAAATTTACGAATAGTCATACACGCACCATCCACGGCCAAAGGCGGAATAATAACATTCACACGCGAACCATCGGCAAGACGCGCATCACAAATCGGGGAAGCTTCATCAACGCGGCGACCAATCGCACCCACAATACGTTGGCAAATTGTTGTTAAATGCTGGTTATCGCGGAAATGAACGTGCGTACGCTCAATCTTCCCATCAACCTCGATATAGGTCACATCAGGGCCGTTAATCATGATGTCGGAAATATCATCGCGCTCTAACAGCTCTTCCAGCGGGCCGAAGCCAAGCATATCATTCGCACATTCTTTCCCGATATTCTCCAATTCAACAGGTGTCAGGTCTAAATTACGGAAACGTGATATTTCTT
This sequence comes from Alphaproteobacteria bacterium, assembly GCA_002401965.1. Taxonomy (GTDB): domain Bacteria; phylum Pseudomonadota; class Alphaproteobacteria; order Micavibrionales; family Micavibrionaceae; genus UBA1672. The sequence continues at coordinate 109,522 of NVUR01000020.1, read as the reverse complement.
CAACGGCGGAGAAAATCTCTTCACGCGCCGCTGCGCCGTCCATACGTGCAAGAGCTTTCAAATCAATACCATCACGTAAATCCAGCCAGATACGTTTTTGGCAACGCTGTAACCTAAGATCAGAAACCGTATCACCCGCCGTCTGGATAATTTCTTCTTCGTTGCCACTCTCATCAATCAACGTATCTTCATCCATATTCTTCAGCGGTTTTTTATCATCATCGTCCCCACTTTTTTTAGAAGCCGCTTTAGACGCCGCAGGCACGGTTTCAGGTGAAGATGCCAAGGCATCATCCAAACCATCCAACATACCCGCCATATCACCTTGAGAATTCTTATCCACACTCCCCGTATCTATTGAAACTGAGTTAGGTTTAACAGCTCCACCCACAGACTTACCCCCAATCTTCTTTTTTGAAGAAACGGAGACAGACGCCACTTTAGGCGGTGTCTTTGGTGCTGTACCTGAGTGTTTTTTACCAAACATAATATAACCTTGCTAAACCCTGAGCGCGGAAACGCGCAGACGCCCTTTATTTTGACTTTTTCCTACTAAATAAACCACCAAGGAAGCCGGAAGACTCCTCGGGTTGATCTGTTGTACTGACATTATTAGAGATCGATTTTTGCAACATAGAGGCAAGTTCACCAATAAAGACACTCGCATCTTTATCCGTAATCACCCCCTTTATATCACTTTCATATTTAAGAAATACAGATGGCACGTACGGTACACAGGCAGAGGGAGGAAATTCCAAGGCTTCACCTATATCAGACAAAGAAACCTCGTACGTCTTAGCCAATCCTGCCTGATTTACAACCAAAGAAACACCGCCCGTTTCACCGCCACGAATATCTGAAATTTCCTTCAATAAACTGCGGCAAAACCGCAGAGATGTAACTGTTGGCGTGGCAACCATAATAATTTCATGTGCCCGTGAAAGCACCGCTTTTTTAACAGAAGACTCCGCTCCTGACAAATCAACCATCACCACAGGTGATTTCACCATCAGATTATCTAAAACAGCCTCATATTGCGCCGCAGAAACGGACGGATCAAGCATCGCATCCGACCCACTGGCCAAAATCGTTAACTTATCACTCGCCTCAAAAAACATACGCTCTAAGGCATCTTCATTTTGCGCCTCAACTGCGCGGGCAATTTCAGGCAAGCTGGCAGAGGGGTCAAACCCGATACCAACACTTAAAGGCGACCAGCCCCCAGCCGCATCAATCAATAACGTTTTATTCTCCATATTATCCGCCGCCAGCCACGCACAAATTTGTGCCATACTGGATGTCCCCACACCGCCCTTTGCCCCGACAAAAGCAATCAAGCGACTATCAGATACACCAAGGCGTTGAATAAGAGCCTTCGCAATCACATCTTTTAAAATCTCAACCTTAATCGGGCGAACCAGATAATCACTCACGCCCATCTCGATCAGTTGACGATATAAGTACACATCATTCACGGGGCCAATAATAATGGCGGCTGTTCCCTCATCACAATAATTTGATAGCTCACCCAGACGTTCGGTAAAGCTGTCATCAATTTCATCTGTTTGAATAATTATAATTTCAGTCGCACCCTCGGACTCAAATGTGGTGATTGCCTCTTCAACACCACCCTCTATTGCGTTAACATTCACGCGCGCGAAACGCCAATCATCCAACAATGCCTTGGCAGAGTCTAATGTATCAGAATCTTTTGAAAACACTAAAATACTGGCACTAGGCAGTAATGTGTCCGTTGCTTGATTCTCTATCTCGCTCATATGTTTTTACCTGTACTCTGCCCGACCGGACATAGAATTGCTCTTATTATAAAATACTAATGCTCACACTAGCATTCAGCCCTTAACATTCTCCTAATTTATACCCGCAAATTATATTACTTCAGACCCTATTCATCTGTGGAACTTTCTCCACCCAGCTCTTTATTTTCTGCACCTGTACGATAAAGTTCAACAATATTGGCTGCACTGCGCCCGTCCATGGCGTCCCCTGTGGCCCCGCGTCCTAACAAATGCTGTGGTTTTGCAACTTGACGCGCAATCATCGTGTCAATCGAACACCCTAATTTATACTCTGCGCCCTTGCCCACAGGGCGTCCATTCAACCCTGGCATCGCCTCATCACACCCTTCTGGCGCGTGCGCGGTAAACGCATTATAAGTAATCAGCAAACGCGCGTCATCGCCCTGTGCCTTAATCGGCATAATACCAGCATTCACATTCACCACGCCAAGATCACGCAATGAAGACACAATATCTGAAAGTCTATTTGTTGCGACCATCGCCGTATTACGATAAGATTTTGGATCATACGTCACAATCAAATCCATCGCACCGCCGCCATGCTTTGTATAATGGCGGGCAAGACCACCAATAAAAGCATCATCCACTTCGGAAAACACAACATCATGCGTCAGCATTTCCTCTTGAACCCGTATTTGCGTGTCATTCAACGCTGTTGGCTCATACAAATTACATCCAACCAATGACAGAGAAAGGAAAGCCACAGTGGCATTTAAAATAAATTTCATTGAATTGTCGCCTTTTATCTTATTGCAATCAGGTTTTGTGTTTTTAAATTTCATGTCGTCTTTGTCCTATTATGCTCTTAATCAAGGATGTAACCGTAATATCCGGCGTTTGCGAACACATCATCATCACCCAGATCAAACATGCGCCTGATATTGGCTTTAAATATTTTTGATAATTGCGTTTGATTTTCCTTCGGCACATGATCTGCATTTTTCTTATCGGCAAACGGCTCAACCAACGTCGCGGTCACAATAATCACCAACTCTGTTTCATTACGCTGAAAGCTGTCAGAAGAAATCAATTTGCCCAAAATCGGTGTATTTTTAATCCCTGGCAAACCTTTAAACCCTTCCGCTGTTTGAGATTGCAACAATCCTGCAATCATCAAACTACCGCCACTTGGCATTTCTATCGTCGTATTTGTGCGGCGTATATCAAGCCCCGGAATAGTCAACCCTGCCAAAACCACGGCGTTACTACTGTCCAGTGAGGATACTTCCGTATCAAGTTGTAAATTAATACGGTTATTCGACAGTACAATAGGCTTAAAGTTCAAAGACACCCCGAATTCACGGAATTCAACAGTGATGTTACCAAACTGGTCACGCCCCGTCGGTACAGGAAATTCACCGCCCGCAAGAAAACCAGCTTTTTGCCCTGATACAGCCGTTAAATTCGGCTCTGCCAGAACGCTCAGAAGATTTTGCTCTTCCAACGCTGCGAGGAATAATCCGATTTTACCAATACCATTCAAACCTGAATCCAGCACAAGCCCCGCCGCACCAATCGCATCTTGTGACAAAGCAAGCCCCGCCGCACCACCAAAACTCGCCTCATTTCCATGATTTGTAAGATTACTGGATGGTGTACTGCCAAATATGGTAGTGACTGCCGCTTCATTCGGATCATTTGCAACTGTATCAATGCCTAATTCTTTCAGTACATTACGCTCAGCCTCAATAATTTTCACTTGCAACATAACCTGCTGCTCACCCCGAACCTCAAGCAAATTTGCAATTAATTCATCCACGGACACACCACTGGTATCCTGTAAATCACCCACATAATGACCAACCAAATTCGTTATTTTTGATGCAACATCAGGATTAGAAACGCTTCCCGTTAATAAAATTTGATCGTGAATAGATCCAACCTTTACGCTTTCCTTTGGAAACAGGCTGTCGACCAAGCTCTGAATGGCTTGTAAATCATAGGACACATGAATATCCAAACGCTTAACCACATTACCCGATGCATCCAGAACGATGATATTCGTATCGCCAATATCCAAACCGACAATATATAACTTATCGGACTGAACCGCCTGCACATCAATAATATTCGGGTTCGCAACCAAAACATCAGACACACCAACAGGCAGCGACACAATATCCGCCTTACCCAATGTAATGTTTAATGGCGGTGCAACCTTCTGACGTTCCTTAAGGGATATCAAGTCACCCTTTGATGCATTTGCTTGCTGCACAATGCCACCAAAAGCAATACCAACGCTAACAACAGACGCCAATACCAACGTTCTCGATAGTTTTTTATATAAACCTGTCATGGTTTTTTCTTTCACTTTATCTTTTAACTACACATAAATTCAGTACACAGAGTATGAAGGGTTCGCACAATATGATTAATGCACGGGGAATGTTTGCACTTGCGCGCCGTTATAAACCTTCACAGTATTTAAGTTCACGCCGGTCTCTTTTCTAAGACGCAAGGATTCAGCATGGATTTCATCATCAATTGTGGTCAGGCGCGCATCGGTTAAGGTCGCCACATCTTTATTTTTCACATCATCACCAACACCGCGCATCGCCAACGTCAACGTCCCCATTTCCGAGGCCAGAGCCAATGTCTCCGCCGCACGAATAGAAACAGCCAACGTCACAGTCTTACCAATTTTGATTTTGTCATCCTTCTTTTTCTCCGCCTTTTGGTCAATCGCCAAGACACGAACATTTTGAAGGATAGTCTCCACCGCCAATTTTTCGACATTCATTTTAACCATATCGCGAATTTGCGGCATTTCTTCCTTATTGACAGTCATTCTGTACTTGTACGTCAAAATCACATCAACAAAATTGCCTGGCGCAATAAAGCCTGCAACCATATCCTCGGCCGAAACCTTGATTGAAATCGCACGCTCACCCTCTTTCAATCTGGCAACAACATAATTTCCTTTCGAGTCCTTCAAAATCGCACGCTTCACAAGCGCCTCGCCCGACCCGAAACTTCTATCCAAACGACCTGACAAAGCATCATCGGCAACCTCATCTTCCTCACGAATAATCGCCCCTTTAAATAAGGCATCCTCATCCCAGGATTTCCAGCGCATATCACCCTCTTCCAGCTCATGCCCTTTGCGTAAATCCTTCGCCGCGACCAAAATCTCAACCGCATTTTCGGAAACTGGCGCAGTTGTTTTCTTGCCGCCCAATGTCACCTGCACAAGAACAGCAACAAGAACTGCTGCTAAAATCGCGCCACCAAGTACAATTAGAATATTCTTATTCATTTTTTTTAACCCCGTTTCAGGACCTGTAATATTTTGCATGATTGATACTCAGAAATTAAGACTGGCCGAAGCCAAAGAAATAAAAAGTTAAAACCCAAAGAACCTATAAAAAAGGACTTCCACCCTTTAATATAATATCGGTTGTGTATTAACAATTCATGAACCCCCCTCAACCACATGTGATGCGACAAATGTGCCCAACACCTCAGATGAAAAATAGCCTGCCTGTATAAAAGCAACAAACATGCCAAAACTGATTGCAACACCATAAGGCACTTTATCCGCCCCGCCCTGCACCTGTGCAACCCAGCTGCCCTCGACAGGTTTCTTAAACGGTTTCTTGCGCTTTATATATAATGCAACAATCCCCAGAACACCGCCGGACAACGTCATATAAAATAAAAACACCATCAGCGATTTCATACCAAACCAAAGCGCACACGCCGTTGCGAATTTTGAATCCCCCGCGCCGATAACCCGCGCCGCGAATAGCCCCAGCGTAATAACAAACGCCAATACAGCCGAAATAATATGCGATAAGAACGAGCCCAGCACATGACCCTGCCCGCCCATATACAACGCGCCATACGCGATAAAAAAGGCGGCTATCACATAAAAGCTATAGCTATTCGGTATAGTCATAGAACGAATATCGGACAGGCCAGCCAGCCCTCCGATCACCAATGTTATGAATACGCATATCAGAAAAATTATAAGTAAGATCATCTTAAACCCAGAATACATGAAAACTGTGGAAAAATCGATAGGAAAACTTGACTTAGCTGGACGCCGCGATTCGGCAATTATTTCCCACCATACAAAAGGCAAAAAGAAAGCCCGCCAGAAATATCGGACGGGCTCTTTTCTATATTTAACCAGCTAGTATTAAAGTTCAGCTGAAACTTCACCAAATAGTGCAGTCAAATCTGTACCAACAGTATTAACAGCCGCAACAATAGCAACCGCGATACCCGCCGCAATCAATCCATATTCAATGGCTGTCGCGCCATCTTCGTTATTTACATATGCTGCTTTAAGTGCGATCAATTTAAGTAACATGTTTTATCTCCTTCAAAGATTTGTTTAAATGTTGTTCCGGTAAACCCATACTTCAAAATTGCTCCCGAAGTTCCTTAACCGTTCATCCATAATAGCCCTGATTTACTTAAAAAAAACTTAACAAAAACAAGTAAATAGACAAAATAACGAAAAAACATTTGACTATTATTTGTATAAAATTTTACACAAATATTCTATACACGAAAAAACCAAGTAAATACCAGACATTAGAGTCTGAATACTTGAAACCTAAAAACAAGACCACAGCACAATATAATAATGGAATAAGCGCATTTAATCTTAGCACTCTTAATTTACGCGCTTAAAATACCTTACAAACCCAGTCATATTACACACGCCCCTTAATGCAATAGGAATATTTTACTATATATTGTCCTTAGAAGACAGGAAAGCCATGCCTCGTAACTGCCCCACCCACTTAAGCATAAATAAATAAGCACAAACAAAACGAAGTTTTGCTTTATATAACGCTGTAAAATAAAAAATAAGCGCCCATCCTTTCAGACAGGCGCTTACCACTTCGAAGATAAACTTTTTATCCTTTGATATGCAGATTACTTAATTCACGGCTGATTGTTTCAAATACATCAATCAAATCCGTCTGATTTGGCGCATCATGATAGTAATCTTCCGATGTTGCACATTCGCGGTAGAAGTCTTTGGTATTGTCATCAACGCCGGAATAGAACGTCACCGTATAAACAATAACCCCATCCTCTTTCAGATTGTCACACACATCGGCAAAACGATCATTCAAATCACTTGGTGTAATATTGTGGTCTTGCGTTGGCCCATACGCCGAATAACGATAATGCATGGTGTTCACGCCATCTGTCATCATAACAACTGCTTTACGCCAATATTGGTTTGACCATTCGACAGCTTCTTCAAATGGTGCTTCGGGTGAAATTACGCGATAGCCCCAGACCATGCCGTAATTACCATAAGTGTAACCATTCGCCGTCATCGTGTCGATAGAATTCTTTAGCTCCGTCGGGCTAGTCACCAGCGGTGTCAAAGGTGTTTTTGGACAATAGTAATTCGGCTTTTTCTTAACATAATAATACTTCACCCCGTCAGACCAATACGACCCTAAATCACAATACGGATCATCATTAGAATCCCGACAATAACGATACATATCCCACGGGCCTGTATGATTTGTCGTATCCGCGGGGTAATCATGCGCCAGCACACAGCCCATCCAATTCTCACTACTGCTAGACGTCGTATAAGACAGGTCCTGTGGATTATTCACAAAGGCTGCGCCGTAACTGTCACCCGATTTGTCCACGCCCAACCCATATGGACCAACATTAACCGAAGAGCTATAAGGTACAAGGCCGATTTTAATATAATCCGTATCACGCGTCGCCATAAGATCCAAGGCAGACGGGTCAGCCGCCGCACCATCATCAGGATCAATACCGTACATAATATAAACAAAATTCGACGCCGCATCACGCAACGCACCAATATTATTATTGGTACTCATCGAACCTGTATTATCCATAACCAAAACGACCTCAATACCCTGCACTTCACGAACAACCGTTGTGGATGCCTCTATGTCAATCACATAAATACCCAATACCCCTAAGAACAAAGTATTATACTGCGCCGTTCCTGATACCTGCACCTCATCCCCAACGATCACAACGCTTGGCACAAATGTTACGCCCAATTCCCCTGGGGGATAATTCGCATCAAAAAAATCACGCACTTTCTGCTCAATCACCGCAGCATCCGTAGAAGAAGCCGCCGCCGCCAAAGCCGCCGCATCCAAAGCCTGCCCCAAACGTTGCTTCACCAAATAGGACCTCGAATAATCCAAAGACATACCAGCAACACCAATCAAAACAGGCAACATAATACCAAACATCAATGCTATCGCACCGGATTTATTTGACCAATATTGACGTATATTATCCCACATATTACCCACCTGTTTCATAATGTTTCCTTTCATTTTTTTTAATATCCAGCCCCCTGACAGGCTGTTTTTATTCATGCGTAATAACTGGCGTCCTGCGCCCGCGACTAAACGCCACTTCATTCATCGTCAAAGGGCCAGAGATAAAACTTGAAAATAACGGCGTATATACATATGTAACAGACACCATAACAACACCTTCATCCTCATCCTCTAACGCAGAAACCGCACTTAACGCATCGGGAACTGACCCCATATTCAATGTTTCCCGCCATTCAATGGAACTATTCGCATCCTCATCAAAACGGACGCTAACAATATCCACGCCGTAACTACTGCTATCCAGTGGTTCTAACGCCAAGCGACCCGCATCCATCGCCTCTGTAACATCCGCAGCAGAAACAATGCTTTTGCGTGTAATAAGATCAGCAACAACCTGCGAAGCACGCACCGTTTTCTGATTTGCTAAAATCGCATTTCCCGCATCAAACACACCAAGAAAAATCATCAGCATCAGCGGAAAAATCATCGCTGCCTCGATTGCCGCAACGCCTTCTTTCCCTTTTACCCATCCTGATAATATTTTTTTCATCTGAAACATAATTACGACCCCTGAAATTCATATGGTTCAGATTGAAGAACAATCGTAGACATAAATAACGTTGTGCCATCCGCACCATTTAAGATAGGCCCGACCAGTGGTGTTATCATTGAATATCGATACGACACGCGTATTAATACTTTCGCGTCCGAACCTCCTGCATCAAAACCCGATGAAACCATATTACCATCAGCATCATAAACAGGAGGGGTAAAGTCACTGTAACTATCAAGCGTCGTAACCTCAATCACCACATCATTACATTCAATCAACACCACAGCGAATTGACAAAAAGCATCCCGAAACACAGTTTCAGGATCTTGGCCGGATTGTTGTAACTGCCCTGTTCTTATTAAACGCGCCGCACTACCGGTCGCACCCTCCAGAAGGCTCGCCGATGTAAACATCAAAGAAAGCTCAATAATACCAAGGCATAACATCAAATAAGGCAATAACAACATACTGAACTCAATTGCCGTTGCACCATCATCTTTTTTTCTAAATTTATCAACAAAACGTTTCATTTTAAAGGTACCCACCTTTTTAATTTGCATTTATTTCAAATTTGTTCTTGTTTTTACGCATAAAAAAAGCGGTAAACCCGCTATTTGCTTTATTAAAGAATGTACAGAATACGAAAAAATGTACTTCTCCATTAGGCTATAATAATATGTAAACCATAAAGAATACGTTAATAAACGAAAAATAAACACACATCCGGTCATCAACCCCCGTCGCCTTTATCAGATTTTCCTGTAATCCCCTCACCCCAATGAGAAACCAAAAAAGCCTGCTTTTTCTGAATTGCCATCATACGCCCCATTCCCTTTTGATATAAATATGAAGAAACCAACCCTGTCACGACCCAATCAATCATATACCCAAATGCCGCAGCCACATAAATAACCAGCATCGATTGGGAATCCATTATAATATTCATACTGGCTTCAAAATTATTCTCACCCGCCCATAATTTTAAAATAAAAGGAATACATCCCGCGGAATTCATTGCCGCCACAGTCGAGGCACGCACACCATTTCGACGATTACCCATGAAAAACACAACAACAGTAGGCAACATACCAACGCCCAACAACATCGATGTCGGCAAAAAAGCCAACCCCAGCAAAACAAAAGCAATCATGAAGATGCGCCCCTTCATGCTCATCTTGCCATTAGAAGCCTTTGCTGCTTTCTTTTTCTTTTTTGCTTTCTTCGCCATAACGCTATTATACCATTCTCAAAAAATTCGATTCCCCGAAATAAAAGCCAAAACCACAATGACCGTAATTGTTGTGGAAACCAACCATGAAACAACAGCCGCCGCATCATGTCCATTCGTTAAACCGTACGTCTTCTTGTTCGCGAGTCTTTTATTGTATTGATTATACTCATTTTGCAATATCCTGTACTCACTCGTCGCAATCCTAAATCCATTTTGATCCCGCAACAAAGCATCTGAATCATCAATCAAGGAAGACATCGCAACCAAATCCCCCGCCTGCGCCGCGGCGGCGACCGCATCTTGCACACTCTTACGCGTTTCGGTATTCTTATACGCCTCATAGACCCCCGATAATGCCCCAAGGAAAACCCCCGCCATAGCGGGAAGAGCATCAATCTGAGACTGCTTTTGCAAAGCCGCCATAAAATGTAAATTTCCGGATATTTTTTCATTTTTATCCGTACTATTAAAATCATATAAATACGAATTCATAAAACTGGAATCACTCGCCGCAAAGAACGCTACAAAATGCTTGTCCATCATGATAGCAATCTGACCGCCCTGTTTGCACAAAGCCTCAAACGTCAATAACACAGACTTAGGATGATAAACAAAAGACCCTCGCACTTTTGGACTTAAGCAAGGCATATTCGGACATAATGTGTAAATGCATCTCTCCACCCCTTGTTCCAACTTCTTCCCCGTCAAATAAACCCGACACGAATCATATTGTTTTATAACCGTTAACATCATCGCTTGAACCATATTTTCCGATATCAAGGCATGATCCAATATATTTAAATTAAGCACCTCTTTAAAAAGGCCAAGATCCTCTTCTTTATACGCCGCAACAGCCATCAACGCGCCAAACCCATCATAAGTGAAACAAAGCCCCTTATAACGCACCGGCAACATCGGATTCAAAGCCATAGTAATATGAAAAACCAAAAAACCCACATTCTTTGATAGATCACCAAGACTGGATACACGTTCTAATGCCTTTTCATATCTGCCAACCATAACATCGCTATCAATTGATGTCCTGACCCAACGATCAAAAGCCCCATTCTCAAGAAGAGTAACCAATTCATCAGGATTACGATAAAGGTCAACCGCCAACAACTCTGCAAATAAATATTTCTTTCCATTAAAAATCAAAGGTCTGTTCGCCTTTTTCTTTTGCGCCAAAGATAATGGCGTCAGACGTACGCCATCAAGCCACGCAAAGATATCCTCAACCCCCCAACGTTGCGTCTCATCATCATAAAGAACCCCCCTAAGAAGCTCCAAAAAAGAGGCCTGAATGCGCTCTTTCCCGATCAAGGTTGAATAACTTCCAAACTCAACTTTTCTACGTAATACCTCTTCATCACCTAACTCAGATAGCTCATCATTCTTTCGCAAGAATAAAAACAAACTCACCCCAAAGGCATAAATATCATCTTTAATCGACCCAAGCCCACGCCCCATCGGGTCAGTCATTGCCTTACTTGGTGGTAAAAACAAAGCGGGCTGTGTGCTGCCCGCCTGAACGGATAAACTATCCCCCAGTACAACAGGGCGCGTATTATTACCAGAAAAACAAAATATATTAGAGGGTCGAATTGAGCCATGGCAAAATCCCTTATCGCGCATATCCATCAACATACGTGCCATTGGTTCGATAAAAAGCGCAACAATATCAGGATGTCGCCAACTTGTTTCACCAAAGCCACCCTCTGCAACCAAAGCTGTGCCAATATCCCCATCATAAGCAAATACAAATTTTTGCTTTTGCTCTGGCGGCCAAAATACAGCATCAGAATGAACCAAATGTATAAAAGATACATCGTTCATACTTTTATACGTTGCCGCAAATGTCCATCTTGGGATATTTTCAATATCAGAAACAATGGCGACAAATTTCTTTAACTTATTGCGCGCACTATACGCCTCATAAGCCAACGCATCACCATTATCGAATTGAGGTAACCGCCTACTGGTATCAATAACCAGATCTTTGCCAAACGCAATCTGTTCTGGCGGCAGGCTTTGTGATTTACTCATGCGCTACGCCCCCTTTTCTATGGGGGTAAATGATTCACGGTCAAAATCATAAGATAAAATCATAAGGCAACATCCTGTTACATAATCCACGATTTTAAAACGAATTGATAAAAAAGTATAGAGGAACCCCCTATTATTCCTCAAAAACCACAATAAAGCGAACTACAACGCCTTTAAGTCGATCACAATACGATGACTGGAAGACAAATTAGGGCGTAGAACCATTGTCCCGACAATTTTTGCTTTGTCCTTTAGGCGTATCTCCAACAAGACACTATTATCCTTTTGTTGACGCGCAATATACGTACCCAACAATGCACTGCCCTTTAACTTATCTTGCTTCGAAATATTCCATCGTGTATTCGTCAATTTTACGCGCAAAACATTACGCAAAGCATCAACCGTTACCCGATATTCTGTCACGTCGCTGATTTCTATCACAATGCGGGTTTTATCAGGATGCACCCCACTACGCAGATTTTTGACGAATACTTCTTGCTTTGAAACGCGCCCGCTGCCTAAAACTACGGGTTTTATGTTTGGCTTAACCGTCGGGACAGGCACAAAACCCACAGAAGACTCCGCCTCCCCATCATTTTCCAAAGGAGAAGCATCAACCTCAACGACTTTAGGCAACGCCCCCGCCCTTATTGGTTTCCTTTTGGGAATAATCCCCTCTTCCTTCGCCTTCACAAGAACATCATCTTGCGCTACATCGTCCTGCACCACATTTTTTTGTATCGGCTTTCTACGCGCTGGCAAAGCGGGTGGCACAACAACATCACTAACCATCCGCACATCAGAATCATGGCGCACAAGCGTAATAAGTGTCGTATCCAGCTGCCCCGCAGAAACATCGGCAACATTTTGCATTACCCTATTCGGCTTAACCTTAGGCACAACAACAAAAGATTCATCCTCCACAATATCCTCAACGACAGGTGATCGTGGTGAATTATTTCCAAAAACAGGCAGCATTTTTTGCAATAACGAAACCTCAACATCGTCTTCATCCATATCGTAATCGGCATCGTCTTGTTGCCCTATTTGCAACACCCGCAACTTTCCATCCTGACCACTTTTCGCATCCGGTTGAAAATGCGGCGACAACGACTCCATTTTATTACGACGCGCCGTATTCACTTTTTTCCGCGCGTTTAAATGTGCTTGCGCGGGGTCATATTCACGTCCCTTCTCAATCACATTCCAATGCCCATCCGCATCCAGCAAATCCTCACTGCTAATCTGCGCTCTTTGAGCAATCCACGCAGGCTTTCGCACAGGAATAGGTGGTTTTCCAGAGCTACGGTGCAAAATAGAATCCTCTTCATGCCCTTTCGATGCGGAAGCCGCAGAAGGCGTTAGGGACGATAACATATCGGAAAAAGACGATGCCTGTGCGTAAGACGGTACAATCAGAGATGATAAAAAACACAGCCCCAAAAGAATCCCACAAACAGCCTTCTCCCCAAACACTGTATCGCGCCAAGGCATAGACCATCGAAATGTGTCATACAATGTCATATCTGTGAAAACCTTACTTACTCTATTTAGTCGCGCATCAGTAACATAAATATCAGGACAATTACAAACGCACCCTCATTAATTACTCTTCTCTGCCCGAACCATCAAGTTTTTTATCAAACGCACATAACGCGCGGGATTTTGGGAAACAGCAATATGCACCAATAATAAAACGCACCACAAAACGGTTAGAACAACAGGTGGAACGCCCATCGCAACACCGCCATAACCAATCCCCCCCATAACAGCGACAATTAAAATAATAACGACACTGGCACGGCGCACTGGCACACCAGCATCAATAAAGTGATGATGAAAATGCCCGCGATCAGGCATAAACGGATCAACGCCGGCACGAACACGACGATAAAACTGCGCGCATGTATCAAAAACAGGAAAACCAATAATCCACGCAACGGCTATTGGCTCAACCGGTGTTGTCGGACCCCGCGCAAGAAGCACAGAAAACCACGCCAGCATTAACCCCAAAGACATACTGCCCGCATCTCCCAGAAAAAGACTGGCCTTCCTGCGCCAAGGGTTACGCATATTAAAAACCAGAAATCCAGAAATGCACGCCACCAACAAACCAAGTACCTGCGCTATCTCGAACCACCCCGACACAATGCAAGCCACCATAAACCACAGGAACATCACCGCAGTAACTCCGCCCGCAAGACCATCCATCCCATCCATAAGATTCACCGCATTAATCAAAAGAACCACAGCAATGATCGTCAGCGGATAGGACATAAACCCTGTCCAAACAACACCAAAACCGAATAAATCCCCAAGATAAGCCGCCTGCACATTCCCCAGAAAAGCAATAAACACCGCAACAAAAATATGAATAGGGAACTTAATTTTGGCATGCAACGAAAATTGGTCATCCATCGCACCAGAGACCAACAACACAATCAAAGAAATATAGAGCGGCCAATAGGCTTGCAGATTTACGATCCCCGATAAAACGCCAAACACCATAAAGACCGTAAAAATAATCAAACCACCAATCGGCGGAACAGCAACATTATGTTGTTTTCTACCCCCTGGCACATCAACGATACCAAGTTTACGCGCCAGTTTCCTGAACGGCATAACAAGAAGAACGACAAGTAAAAAACCTATCATTGGCATTAAAAAAACGGACATGTTTAGGAATTCAGGCATTATTCATCATGGCTTAACGTGTTCAAGAATAGCCAATATTAGCACATAAAACACAGAAAACCAGAGGCTTTCACCTCTTTAGCCATTCCATCCAGAAAAGAAATTAAAACCTCAAATAATAACGATATCGCAGTTAGAGATTCGCCGAAATATCCGCAAACACTGCACCAAGGTCAACACCAATGGCAGAAACCGTTGCAATAATCGTAAGACCGATGCCCGCCGCAATCAAACCATATTCAATTGCCGTTGCTCCATCTTCATCAGAGAAATATTGTGTAAAAAACTTATTCATAACCCTATCCTTTCCTCTATCCTTTAGTTATACGGCAAAAACTATAATTTTTTGTAAAGACCCAAATATACGTATTACCCCTTAAAGCGTGTAAACGACAACGCCGCGGCTATTTCCTCTGACACACCGTAGCCACCATTAACGATGGAATTGGACAAAATATTAGCCGATACAAGACTGCTTAATATGCCATATGATCCATGCGCTGTGGAAATATAGACATCATCAGATAATTGACCAATAACAGGGAAATGATCGCGCGATGTTGTCCGCATTGCTGCACGCCTATCCGTTATATTGTAGTTACCTTCAAGGTTTGGGAACACAGAAAATAGCTTCTCCAAATTGGCCAAATCATCTTCATCACGCAAATCACTACGTTCTTCCCACGGCTGAAACGTCGAACCAAGACAATGTACCCCATCACGCGCAGGCGCAAAATGCCCACCATAACTTAAAGCAACTTTCAGGTCTTTCGTCACCTCTGTCTGTGCAACATAACTCACCTGCCCGCGCACTGTTTTCAAAGGGATACGCGCCGCCACCTCAAAACCCAGACACGCCACACCGCACGCCAGAACACTCACATCCCCTTCCAGCGCATCAAGACCGTCTACAGCATGATTAAGATGTACCTCAATGCCACGCGCATATTCATGGCAAATCTTCTTCGGCGAGATATTCCCCGAACGCGGCAAATACAAGCATTCATTAGGGATTTCAATCCCCGCAATCTCCGTTGCCTCCTGCGCGCTGACAAGGCACATATCATCCCCCGACCAATCCCAACTGACCATGGTCTTGCGGAAACGTTTAATCCTGCGCTCATTGGTCATCAGAGTCAGCGCACCGCACGGATTCCAATCAATCGCATCACCAAAATGCTCAAAAACCTCCAATGCCTGAAAGAACCCATCCGAGTAAAACTGTGACATCCCATCAAACTGCGCCGATAACCGTGGATTATACAACCCGACATCATTCCCCGATGCCCCCGCAGCAAGGCACGATGACGCCTCGTAGATAACAGGCTCTGCCCCATTATTCTTCAACACATAAGCCAGCGCACATCCTGCCAACCCGCCACCGATTATATTTACGCGCATTGTTCACCTCCATCATACGTTCCAACCAACATATGCCATTTATACCCAAAGCCGGATATTTTCTGCACATCAAACCCCACGGATCCCAGCCCGCGACGCACATATCCAACCGCCGTAAACGTTGAAAACGTAGTTCCTACAGCACTTAAACGTGCCATGTTTTCAAACACAATATCACTCCACATACCGGGATTAGTGGACGGCTTAAACCCAGATAGAAACCAGCAATCAACCTGCGTATCCAGTTTCGGCAAAGCCTCATTCACATCACCAATAATAAGCGTCAATGTAACGCCCTCCATAATCGGCAAATCGTAAACGCCCTCCGTTAAATTATCAGGATATTTGGATAATAATACATCCAACACCAAATCAAGTGCCCCCCAATGCGAGAGTGCCCCCCTAATAACATCCTTCGTAAGTGGGTATTTCTCAAAAGATATATAATGCAGTGCCTTCGGACGCCCATCCACAGGACTCATCGCCAGCAACTGCAAAACCGCCAAAAAATTTAATCCTGTGCCAAAACCAAGTTCACAAATAGTAAACTCACCCTTGCCTTTCCACGAATCGGGCAACTTATTGCCCCCTAAATAAACATAGCGCGACTCAGCCAGACCATCGACTGGGGAAAAATATACATCATCAAATATTTCAGACCTTGGCACGTGGTTCATTTTGTTCCATAATTTGTTCTGTAATCTAATCATCAATAAATCTATGACCGACAGGAAAATTCTTACATGTCTGACAATCCACTTCTACAGAAATCCACCCTCCCTAATCAAGCCCCTCATTTTGATTTAGTGAAAACAGAGCATTACTTGCCAGCCATAGAAGAAGGCATCGAACAAGCGCGCGCCAATATTGACGCCATCAAAAACAACGATGATGCCCCAACATTTGAAAATACATTAGTCGCGCTGGAAAGCGCCTCCGAGAATTTAGGACAAGCCGCCGGCGTGTTCTACAACATGCTGTCCTCTATGGGCGGCGATGATCTGCACGAGCTTGCCACCCAAATCGGCCCCATCAATGCAAAATTCTCCAGCGATGTTTCTCTGGATGAAAAACTCTTCGCCCGTATCAAAGCTATTTATGAGCAACGTGACGACCTCGATTTGACCGCAGAGCAATATACTTTGCTAGATGATAGCTATCGTGGTTTTGTACGCTCCGGCGCGCTTTTGGATGATAAAAAGAAAGAACGTCTGCGCGAAATCAGCCAAGAGCTATCCACCCTCACCCCCGCTTTCATGCAAAACACAGTAAAATCCGCCGAAGCATTCGAGCTAATCATCGAAGATAAAGCCGACCTTGCAGGCCTACCCGACAGCGCAATAGACGCCGCCGCCCACGCCGCCAAAGAAAAGTCCTATGACGGTAAATGGCTAGTCACGCTGGATTACCCAAGTTTCGGCCCCTTCATGCAATATGCCGATAGCCGCGAACTCCGCGAGAAAATATGGCGCGCCTTCACCTCCCGCGCATGGAATGATGAATTTGATAACTCGGAGAACGTAAAATCCATTGTCTCCCTACGCAAAGAACGCGCGAACCTTCTGGGCTATGACACACATGCACATTATGTTCTTGAAGAGCGCATGGCGAAATCTCCTGACACGGTGATGGGCTTTTTGGATAAAATGAAAATCGTCTATAAACCCGCTGCGCAAAAAGACCTCGCACAACTAACCGCCTTCTCTAAAGAAGAACACGGCGTAGATGATCTACAGCCGTGGGATGTTGGTTATCACTCTGAAAAGCTAAAACAGAAGCTGTTTGAATTTACTTCCGAAGATTTTCGTCCCTATTACAAACTCGATAAAGTCTTGGGCGGTTGCTTCAACCATTTCACAAAGCTTTTCGGCATTAAATTCGTGGAGAGCGATAAATACCCGACATGGCACGAAGATGTAAAAACCTTCGACGTTTTCAACGAAAGCGATAACAGCTTCGTCGGCACGCTCTACGGTGATTTCCACCCGCGCACAGGCAAAAACCAAGGCGCATGGATGACCAGCTTTCGCGATCAAGGGTTCTTCCGTGGCCAAATAGAGCGCCCCGTGATTGCCATCGTCTGTAACTTCACCAAACCTACAGAAGACCGCCCGTCCCTGCTCACCCATGGCGAGGTTACAACGCTGTTCCATGAAATGGGACACGCGGTGCATGGTCTCTTATCCGATGTAACATACCGATCCCTTTCAGGTACATCCGTGCTGTGGGACTTTGTTGAGCTACCCTCGCAGCTACAAGAAAACTGGTGCTATGAGAAAGAAATGCTCGATAGCTTTGCCGAACATTATGAAACAGGCGAGAAGATCCCCGCTGATCTGATTGATAAACTCCGCAGTTCCATGCATTTCATGGTTGGCTGGGCGGGTTTACGTCAAATGGGGCTGGCATCACTGGACATGGCTTGGCACACCGCCGACCCTAGCACTATTGATGATGTGGCAACCTTCGAAGATGAAGCGTTGAAAGACACGGCGCTCTTCCCACGCTTGTCAGGGCCAAGCTCCACCTCCTTCGGGCATATATTTGCAGGCGGCTACAGCGCAGGCTATTATAGTTACAAATGGGCAGAGGTTCTGGACGCTGATACGTTCGAACTGTTCCTTGAGAAAGGTCTATACGACCAAGCCACCGCGCAAAGCTATAAGGATAATATCCTCACCCGCGGCGGCAGTGAAAAACCTGACTTACTCTATAAACGTTTTCGCGGTCGCGACGCCGATCCTGATGCGCTGTTACGCCGTGAAGGGTTATTGAAGAAATAAGAGATATGGCTGATAAAGAACACATAATACCGCTGAAAGATATAGAAGCCCCCCCGCCCGAGGGGAAAAAGAAGATGAATGATTTACCTCTCTTTATCCTCATCCTTCTTGGCTTAGGCATTTTCTTTATGAGTCCTATTCCTCACTATCTGAAATCGCTTATCCCTGAAACATTCATGAAATCAGTGTTTTCTGATGCCTATCAGGATGTCGTACTGGATGAAAATCCAGAGCGTTTGAAAGAGCCAAAGAAATATGAACAAGCCACTCCACTCCCTGTTCTTGGTCGTGGTACAGGCGTTTGCTTTTCCTTCAACTCCACAATTGCGGCCGAGAATAAAAGTGCTATTGATAAAAAACGGCTGGAAAGCGCAAAATATGGTGAGATAATTGCTGAAATAATTGCCGTATCAATGGATAAAACAGAATATATACTGGATAATGTCACTTTAAATGAAACAGAAAACAAATCCGTCATTTGCCAAACATTCAGCCGTCAAGACAGCCTCTACCCCAATCAAGTCAAAGCAATTTATGTGCGCCCCCTTCGACCATTCACACCCTCAACAATAACGTGGGCAACGGCAAAGGATATCTATTAACGCCCTATTTATAGTGGTTTGGCTTTATTTTAGTGCAGGGCACGTATAAGCATATAAAAATACAGGCAGCAAGATTATACATTAAATGAAAATGACGATATCAATGCCCCTTCTTCAAAGCATCAATGACCGCTGCATTTCCCTCCGCAGTCGCTTCATCCAAAGGGGTTGAACCACTTTCATTCTTCAAGTTAACATTCGCGCCTTTTTCAATCAAAAGCTGAACCATATTTAGATCATTATTTCCGATTGCAAAAAATAATGCCATATCACCATAAGCCCCCTTCGCATTAATATCCGCGCCCACCTCAAGCAAAGCATCAACAGCCCCAACATATCCACCATCAACAGCACCGTGCAACGGATAATCGCCGTCTAAATTTTGGACATCAGGCTTTGCCCCATGCTTCATCAGTATCGCGATAATTTGTGTATGTCCCTTTTTCGCAGCATTATGCAGGGGCGTATCTCCAGAAGCACTTCGCACATCAACGCGCGCCCCTGTCTTAATCAACAACTCAACAGTAGATAAATCACCACGGTGGGATGCCTCATGTAACGGCGAGTTTTTACGCACGCCCCCCTTCACCTCGATTTTCGCGCCCGCATCGATAAAGGCCTTAACAACCTCTGGATTTTTTCTCTCCACAGCACTGTATAACGGAGTATTCCCCCGCCCATTCACCATCTCAATTTTCGCGCCCTCCTCTATAAGAACAGCAACGACGTCCTGACTTTCCGCATTATGCAAAGGCGTTGAAGCATACGCATTACGGACATTTACATACTTACCAGCACCCAATTGAATAAACTTTTTAACAGCAGTGGCATTCCCCCCGACCGCCGCCGCATGCAACACCGTTTCAGATTGTTTGGTTTTAATATCCATCATCTTATCCGCGCCCGCAGCCAATAAGATATTAATTATATCTATATTACCGGTCGAAGCAGCCTCATATAACGGTGTACGACCACGAACATCACTTGCAAACACATCGTCCTGCGCGCCAAATTCCAACAAAAGCGAAACAATTTCAGGGTTGTTCCCCTGCGTAGCATCATGAAGTGGCGTACAGTCCGATACTGTTTTTGCTGTAACATTACCGCCTGCGTCAATTAACACCCGCACTGGGGCAACATGGCCACTTTTCACTGCCCAATGCATCGGAACGGCCTTATGTATATTAAGCGCATTCACATCCAAACCCGCATCCAGTAACATCCTAACAATTTGCATATAGGCATGCTTGGAGGCCAAATGCAAAGGCGTCCCATAATACCCTTGCGCCTCAAGATCCCCACCTTCATCTATAAATCTTTGTACCGCGCCGATATCTGCGGCCTCTACCGCATCGTATAACGACGCATAACTAGCCGGCGAAACCGTTTCCTTCACAGGCTCAGAGCGAACATCATAAATACTATAAGCCCCAGAAAACGACACCAAAAAGGATAGGCACAAAAAAGAATAACGCATAATAATAATACTCCTGTGTTTACTTAAAAAATGAGCAAAAAATCAGTCTGATTTTTCCTCGCCACCACCACTTGGCACAGAAGATCGTGGCGCACTCGTAGATGCCTCACTCACTTCTTCATGGCGAATAATAGGCTCTCCGCGCAATAAGCCCTTGATCTCGTCACCAGAAAGCAACTCATATTCCAGCAAAGCTTTGCCCAATGTTTCAAAATCATCCAGATGGTCAGTCAAACATTTCATGGCACGCTTATACGCATCATCGATCAGCTTTTTAACTTCCTTATCAATCTCCGCTTCTTTTTCGGAGGAAATACGGCGTTGCTGAAAACTATTTACGTCATCGCTATAATTGACCATCCCGATTTTATCGCTCAACCCCCACTCCATCACCATTGCACGCGCCAAAGAACTTGCATATTGAATATCACTGGAAGCACCGCTGGTGACCTGATCTTTACCGAATTTAATTTCTTCGGCGGCGCGACCACCCATGGTCATCGCCAAATCGGCCTTCATTTTGGCAATAGAACGGCTGTAGCGATCCCCTTCGGGCAAGCTCATCACCATACCAAGCGCACGACCACGCGGCACAATTGTTGCCTTATGGATTGGATCACATTCAGGCTCGTTCAAAGAGACCAGCGCATGGCCTGCCTCATGATACGCGGTCAGTTTTTTCTCGTCATCACTCATCGCCATAGAGCGACGCTCCGCCCCCATCATGACTTTATCTTTGGCATCTTCAAAATCATCCATACCAACAACGCGCTTATTGCGTCGCGCCGCCAACAAGGCCGCCTCATTTATTAAATTAGCCAATTCCGCACCGGAAAATCCCGGTGTACCGCGTGCAAGCACAGACGGATCAACATTATTGGCCAAAGGCACATTCTTCATATGAACCAATAATATTTTCTCACGCCCATTCACATCAGGCAAAGGCACAGTAATTTGACGGTCAAAACGCCCGGGGCGTAACAACGCAGGGTCAAGAACATCGGGACGATTTGTCGCCGCCAAAATGATAACCCCCTGATTTTCATCAAAGCCATCCATCTCAACCAACATCTGGTTCAGCGTTTGCTCACGCTCATCATTACCGCCGCCATGACCCGCGCCACGATGGCGACCAACAGCGTCAATTTCGTCAATAAAGATAATACACGGGGCATTCTTCTTGCCCTGCTCAAACATGTCACGCACACGGCTGGCACCAACACCAACAAACATTTCAACAAAATCAGAACCTGAAATCGTGAAGAACGGCACTTCTGCCTCACCAGCAACGGCGCGGGCAATCAGTGTTTTACCTGTACCAGGCGCCCCGACCAGCAACGCCCCACGCGGAATTTTACCGCCCAAGCGTTGAAATTTTTGCGGGTCTTTAAGGAAATCAACGATCTCTTCCAATTCTTGCTTGGCTTCATCAATGCCAGCAACATCGTCAAATGTAATATTGCCTTTCCCCTCGGTCATCAGCTTGGCTCGCGAGCGGCCAAAGCCCATCGCACCGCCACCGCCTTTACCGCCCATCTGACGCATAATAAAGAACCAAAACCCGATTAAAATCAAGATCGGCGCAAAATTCATAAAAATATAACCTAAACTAATCTTTGCTGGATCAGGCTCTGCCGCCCTAATTTTCACGTTCGTCCCCGCAAGGCGATCCACAATATTTTCTTCTGGCGGGACTTTAGATATAAAAGCACCACCATCGCCGGAATATATTCCCTCTAAATTATCGGCTTTTATAACAATTTCGGCGATACCGCCTGCTTTTGCGCGCTCCATAAACTCGCTATAGCTAATCTCCGCGTCATCCTTCAATGCCTTTTTCTGTGCATCATTGGCAACATTCAACAACACCAAAATGACGAGACCTATGCCCAACCAAAACACTAAATTACGATTAATATTATTCACGTTTTTCTGCCCTATAAAATTACTGGATTGCCACCGCTGACAATACAAAGGAAATACTTTATACGCCGAGGTCTTTAACAATACCTTACCATGTTGAAATTTAGCCTATTTACGCTGATAAACAAAGCCTTTTGATGAAAATTAAGCTGTAAATTTCACGATAAATTCAGGATAGATTTTCCAAGGATAAAATCAACTGATCATCCTTATTTCTACATTCAAAAATAATGCCGCCCAAGGTTCGTTTTCGAAAGTTATCTGGCTTCATCAAATCAGCACATAAATTTTCAACGCGTTCCAATCGCGTGCCGTATCCGGTGTCATCTTGCAAATGCGCTATCGCTTTTAAGATAACTCGTAAAACGATCTCTTCAGGATAAGAAACCACCTCCGAAACCCTAAATACGATACGACCTGATTTATTTACAGATAAACATCCAGAAAACGCATCATTTGCAATTAAATCCAATGCCTTACGGGCACGAGAAAAACGCTTGGCTGCCACCGATAAACGCTTGGCTGATAATCCCTCCTCCGCAAGAATATCGCGTGATTTACGCAGACGTACACGCGCATAATCATCACAATCATTGGATGGATCATTGATAAAATCAACGCCCTGCTCTTCACAAAATGCGATCATATTCTCCTTATTTAATCCCAACATCGGACGACATAAAGTAAAATCATTTTCCATCTTTTGAACGACAGACATGCACGATAAACCATCCACCCCACTGCCCTTTGCCAACCTGAATAAAAAGGTTTCCGCTTGATCGTCCATATGATGACCTAAGAATAACATCGTAATATTATGCGCCCGCATATAATTTTTCATCAAATCATAACGCGCGACACGGGCTTTTTCCTGAATACGGGCGTTAGGTTTGGTTTCATGCGCCCATGTGAGAATATGATGTTCTACATTGGGCAAAGGTTTCAGCTGCGCCGCCACGTGCTGTGCCTCCCCCAAACTCTGCGCGCGCAAACCATGATCCACGCTTAATGCATGTATTGTAACTGCTGCGCTATCTTTGAAATACTCGGACATAGCAAAGCACAAAGCCATGCTATCTGCCCCACCAGACACGCCGACAGCGATATCTCCCTTACCCATATCAGGAAAATACATCGCCATAGCATCACAAAACCCCTTCATAAATGAAGGCTGCTTTTTAGTATTATGCTGATTGTTATTTTTATCTGTCATATGCATAAATCCATCACACACCTAAAATTGGAATTAATTTTAATGTGACAAGGCAAATAAGGCGAAGTACGAGTAATAGAATGTTTTATTTTATTCGTAAACAAGGCAGCCAAGGCGAGATGCGCGGAGCGTATAAACATACGTGAGCACAACGAGACCGCAGGATAACGATG
This sequence comes from Alphaproteobacteria bacterium, assembly GCA_002401965.1. GTDB lineage: Bacteria > Pseudomonadota > Alphaproteobacteria > Micavibrionales > Micavibrionaceae > UBA1672. The sequence goes on along the minus strand of NVUR01000020.1, from coordinate 85,295 downwards.
TGTACGGATAAAATAAAACATTCTATCGGCAGTTAATGCGTTTCATCTCGGTACTCGCACGTTTTAGAACAGATACAGACGACTGTGCGTAATCTTTCTTCAACTGCTTATAAGCGATACAAGCATCGGCGGTTTTACCCATCCCCGTTAACGCCATCCCAAGTTTTAGCAAGTTACTAGCAGCTTTCGGACCCTTTGGAAATTGCTGATACCCTTCGGCAAAGATCCTTGCGGATTTTTCATACTCGCCGCGCACATAGAAAGTCTCGCCATACCAATATTTGGCGTTAGAAACCAAAGGATGATTGGGATACTCTGTCATAAATTTCGCAAATTCTCTTTCGGCGCGATTAAAGTCCCGTGCTTTTATGAAGGAATACGCATAGTCATAAGCACGCGGCGCAGAATCTGACGATTTCGAAACCGCCCCTGTGCTTTGTGACTTATTGATTGTACCCAAAGCCTGTGGCGCACCACTGGGGGGCTGGTATTGGAATGATGAATTTGGCTTCTTTGTTTCTTGCGATGGTGTGGGTGCCGAAGGCTTAGCAGAATTCGACGATGGCGCAATATATGGCATGCCAGAAGAAGAAGATACGGAAATATTCCCGCCACCACTTTGCCCAGCATCTCTTAAACGCATTTCAAGATCATCGACCCTTTTGGCAAGATCATCACGCAAACGGCGTATCTCATAGTTTTGCTCTTCTACCTGCCCTGTCAGACGACGGATTTCCTTTTCCATTTGCTGAAAACGAACTTCAGCCGCCGCGGCAGCAGACGAATCATATGGCTGAGCCTGCAAAGATGCAGGCTCAGCTACAACACTCATAACCGCGATAAGTCCAAAAGCAGAAGCAACGCGCAGTGTGTGTTTTAAAGTATAGACAGTCATATTCTATTGAACCTTTGTTACGCCTCGACGATTTTGTGACCACGCCATATCATTGGCACCTGGCACAGCTGGACGTTCTTTACCGTAACTGATTGTTGCAACACGTGAAGGACTAACCCCCAGTGCAATAAGATAGCTCTTCACAGAATTCGCACGACGCTCGCCCAAGGCAAGGTTATATTCACGTGTTCCGCGTTCATCCGCGTGACCTTCGATACTGACGATCAAGCTGGAATACTGACCAAGCCAAACAGCTTGATTTTCCAATGTTGTACGCGCCGCAGCCGTCAAATCAGAACTGCCTGTTTCAAAAAAGATACGATCACCAACATTAACAACTAAGTCAGCTTGTGTTCCCGGTGCGGGACCAGAATCAGCGTATATATCGCTATCATCCACGATAACACCATCATTCATACTGGTTTCAATACCGCCCTTGTCTGCGTTGCCTGTACACGCACTTACCATCAACAGGGCTGAAAAAATCATAAAATACCGAGCGAACATAAACGTCTCTCCTTCATAAAACTCAAAAACAAAATACAAACCCGCCTAAGGATTCGTAAAACAATATATAACACTCTTAAGCCCTTATTGTCATGCTTGCAAGGGATTCGATATAAGAGTGCATAAATTTCCGTGAAGAACAGCATTTTACAAATCACTGAACAATTCATCCAGCAATAGCCGCGCCTCTTGGCGATCATAATGATTAGGCGCGCGTTCAATATATTCATTCAGACATTCAATCGCCTCGGGCACATTTCCCAAACGCGCATAAAGCACACCAGCATCCAGCAACAACCGATATTCATCTGGTGAAATCATCCGCATTCGCAAAATCATATTCAACGCGCTGGCATAATCCCCCATTGCAATGCGGCGGTGCTTTAAATGATTACATAAATGAATAACGCTTTCCCGCGCGTCTAGCCCGTCAAAATAATCTGTGGACAGCTCCGCACCATCCCCCAGCGCATCTTTCACGATGCCTCTTAAATCATGCGCTTCTAATATTTTGCATTGCTGTGAGGGATCGAAAATAATCCGCACGCCCTCATGCTCCAAACGACATAAAAATAAATTCGGAAAATTCACCCCTTCAACCAACCACCCTGCTTTACGCGCAGCGTCCATATACAAAAGACACAATGCATTTGGGCAGCCCTTCGAACGGTCAACAACCCGCATTATATCCGCACTTTCCAACATTTCGTAATGTGCTTCATCAACGCGATAATCATAAACATCGGATAACGCATATTTAAGAGCGGCCAAGCGCACACCCGCATCATCCGCCGCACCATCGGATATCAAAGCATCGTAACGCCCCGAAACTTCATCACTGATTTTCTGAAAATGCCGGAGATAACGATCAACAGGTCTCCCCTTATGATCTGGCGCAACCATCGCCAAAGCCAAAGCCCCCAGATCAATATCCTTATCCGGATGGTTGGCATATTGCATTAAAGCATTTATAATCGGGGCATCTGCGTTCATCATGTCCTTATCTATATGTCAGATATGTAACATCAATTATACACACTGTTTTGATTCCATTGCACCGGCTCCCCCGTTGCGGCAGCGTTCGGCGCGGCGGCAGGTGTCATTTGCGTCGAGGCATCCATTTGACCATGCGCTACGGGCGCAAGCTCTGGCGTACCAACCAACTTCACATAGCTAACAACCTGCTTCACATTTTCAATCGTACGCGCGGTTTCAATCACCTGATTAAGCTCCGCCTGATTTTGTGCAAAGCCCATCAAATACACACTGCCCTGCACGGTATCAATGGAATAATTAATCGACTCCACCTCACCCGCCATAATCAAAGCCGCCCGCAAACGCGTGGAAATCCACGCATCCTTCGCATAACCAACAAGACCTTCACTCTTTGCAACTTTGATTTCATTAATCACATGCACAACGCCTTTTGGCTGCCACGCCATACGCACCGCTTCAACACGATGTGCAGGATCCTGCACAACGCCCGTAATCAAAATACGCCCCTGATTAATCGTCAGATCCAGTTTCCTAAACATACTCATATTATAACGAAACCACAGATCATTAATCTCTGTTTGAATGCGTAAATCACTGGCGGCGCGGGAAATACCGCCCTCCTGCACAACCGCAGTACCAATGCCAACCCCAACAGCAACGCCAACAGCCGTACAAGAAGAAAGAAAGAGGCCAGATGCGGCAAGAGATAGAATAACATAATGTTTCATAAGAAAATCCCGAATTTTTTATATCAATATTCGAATCACCTGAAACGAATAGCTACATTATGAACGTGCTTCCCATGCATTGTCCAGATGCGTAATCTCCAATGTACTATCAGGCGCATAACGCATTGCAATCACATCAAAGCGCATATCATAATTCATATAATCAGGATGTTCGGATAAAAAGAACAACGCCGCGTTTTCTATTCTCTTTTGCACGCGCGAGGTTATCGACTCTAGAGCTTCTGCGATATTACCCCGCATTTTCACCTCGACAAAGCACAGTAAATTATCCTTTTGCACAATCAGATCAATTTCCCCGAATTTAGTTTTATAACGCTGGCGTAATATTGCGTAACCCTGCGCCGCCAAATACCGCGCCGCTTCTTCCTCTGCGCGAACACCGCGAGCATAATTCGTCTCTTCATTATTTGCAGCAACATCCATCACGAATCTTTGCTGATTTTGAGGGCTATATTATAAAGGTCATTCTTTTTTCGCCCCGTCTTTTCCGCCACAGCCGCCGCAGCCTCTTTCGTACGCATTGTTTGCAGGGCGTCACGTATCATATCATGAACAGCTTCATCGCTGATTTCCACCTCTTCAGGCGGCGCAATAACCAGCACGATTTCACCACGCGGCAAGCCCTCTTCTTCGTAATGCGCTCGCAAAACAGCTGGCATATCTTTACGCACTTCCTCATACATCTTGGTAATTTCGCGCACCACCGCAACCTCACGCATGCCAAGAACGGTCTCTATATCCTGCAAAGCAGCCAATAAACGCGGCGCCGTTTCAAACGCAATCAACGTCCCTGGCACATCGCGCCATTGCGCCAATAATTTCTGACGCGCGCCAGTCTTATTAGGCAGAAACCCGATAAAACAAAACCTATCACTTGGTAATCCCGATATTTGAAGGGCTGCCAACGGCGCGCTCGCCCCTGGAATTGTGGTGATATAAACGCCCTCGGCCTCACAATCACGCACCAACTTATACCCCGGATCAGAAATTAACGGCATCCCCGCATCACTGACCAACGCCACAACCTGCCCCGCACTCACCTGCTCAACAATAGAGTGACGGCGTGCCTCATCGCTATGGTCATTATATGGATACAACTTCCCTTTAATCTGATAAGCATGCAGCAACTTTCGTGTCATCCGCGTATCTTCACACATAATCACGTCGGCATGACGTAAAACCTCCAAAGCCCTCAAGGAAATATCACGCAGATTCCCTATGGGCGTGGCGACAATATAAAGCCCAGCCTTTAAATGCACACTTGCCTCTGGATTTTCAGTTGTTTTTTCTATATCGTCCATACTCATAACTGACATCATTACCTTAATTTTTTGAAGAGAGTAGCAGACTCATGCGCGAATTACACACCGGATTACGTTTTTATTCCATATTGCCCCTATTTTGCGTTTTACTAACCTCTTTAGCACTCAGTGGCTGCGTTTCATCGGGCGGATATAATACCCAACCATGGAAACAGTCCAGCCAACCCAACGAACAAACCGCCGCGCAAACACCAAACGACCTCTCCATCGCCGCAGTAGAACAACAAGCCCTCGGCGCACCAAACCAAGGGCAAGGCAATGCCCTCCCCCCTGTTAAAGTCGCGATTTTATTACCACTCAGCGGACAGCATTCAAAACTGGGGCAAGCCATGCTAAACGCTGCACAAATCGCGTTATTTGATGTTGGTTATGATAATTTCGAACTTCTCCCCAAAGATACAAAAGGCACGGCGGAAGGCGCACGCGACGCCGCACGTTCTGCTCTGCAAGATGGTGCGAAACTTGTTCTTGGTCCTGTGTTTTCCAAATCTGTAAAAGCCGCCCGCCAAGTCACACAAAGCGCGAACGTCAATATGGTTGCCTTTTCAACGGACTGGACATTGGCAAACAGTCACACATACCTGATTGGCTTCCTGCCCTTTGACCAAGTGGAACGCGTTGTGCGCTATGCCAGCAACGCTGGATATAACCGCATAGGCGTCCTCAGCCCGCGTGACAGTTACGGCAATGGTGTGGTTTCGGCCTATCAATCAATTGCCCGCCGCGCAGGCGTTGAGACATCGCGCATTGAACGCTTTGCACCACAAGGGCATGATTTAGGGAAGGTCATGAAATCCTTCTCTGATTACGAAGCCCGCCGCGCCAGCAAAAACGCCCACGGCGCACCCTTTAATGCCGTTTTAATGCCCGTAGGCAGTACAATCGCCCGCCAAGTTGGCAGCTTCCTCAACCATTATGATTTACCAGCCTCTCAGGTAAAACGTCTGGGAACAGGATTAATGGATGACCCCGCACTGGCACGTGATAAATCGCTGGACGGCACATGGTTCGCTGCCCCTGCCCCCGCCGCACGCCTAAAGTTCGAACGTCGCTATAACAGCATCTATTACGCGAAGCCACCACGCATCGCATCACTTGCCTATGACGCCACGGCCCTTGCCGCTAGTTTAGCACGCAGCGGTCTGCAACAGGGTAATCGCCCCGCCTATAACCGTACCGCCATCACAAATCCAAACGGCTTTGCAGGTGTAGACGGCATTTTCCGCTTCCGGCCTGACGGTATTGTTGAACGTGGTCTGGCAATCCTTGAATACAGAAAAGGATCAATTGTCGTGATTGACCAAGCCCCTAAGACATTCCAAAGGCAGGCTTATTAAAAGCACTTAACGCATCATCATCCGCGTCACCGCCACGGCTACGAATCGGTCAAAAAAGAACAAATGCACCTAAACGAGATGGCGCGGTTTCATGAATATCGGATGACAACACATACCAAGACAAACCCGCAAAGCACTAAAAACAAACAATTTTACAAATATGATACGCGATACACAAAAAAACGCACACACCCCCTTGCCAAAACAAAAAAAATAAGGCATATCTGTCTCATCTAAATACGACACGATAAGTTTTCATATTGTTCTTGAGCCGCAGCACGTGCGGACAAAAAAGGAGATAGAGTCATGGAGAGTACAGCCGTCAAAAAAGGTCGTCCACGCAGTGAAAAATCGCGCAAAGCGATCCTAAACGCAACAAACAAGCTATTGCTTCAGACATCTGTGCAAGAGCTGAGCATTGAAGCCATCGCAAAGAAAGCAAAAGTTGGGAAGACAACGATTTATCGCTGGTGGCCGAATAAGACCGCCGTTGTGATGGATGCACTGGCCAGCCAGCCAGGCATGCAAACCCCTCTACCCACAGCCAGCAGCCATAAAGAAGCCATAACAATGCAATTGGATAAGCTGATCCGCTTGGTTGACAGTAATAACGGCCAAACCATTGCCCAACTGTTTAGTGAAGCGCAAGCCAGCGAGATATCGCTCAACATCTTTAAAGATAATCTATTAGAACCTCTTATGGATGCCATCCGTTACAGCATCGAAGAAGGTCAGAGAAACGGTGAGTTCCGCGATGATATAGACATATCCCTTTCCGCAGATATCCTCTGTGGTCCCATTTTCTTCCGCCTTATGGCGCACCCAAAAGATCTAACAGACGCCTTCCGCGATGCCTATCCCGATGAGGCGATCAAAATATTAGCACCGGAAAATGCGAATTAAAGTTTAAAGACCAAAGCGTAAAAAAGTAGAGTAAAGAGAGTGCAGACATTGTTCCGCACTCTCTTTTTTACAAAGCCACCTTTACGCACAAAAAACCACTTACAGCCAAAACAGCATTTGGCACATCCACTAAAATCACGTAACATGCCCCTATGATTGACGGTTTCGAACATTTTGACCTCGCCACATGGTGGAAAAGCACATTTTCATGGTATGCCGATTATTTATTTCAGGCAAATACTCTCTATCAGGGCATTATCATTGCGGTTTCCTTTATTTTCGGCATTATTATTTATCGCCTGACACGAAAAGCCACGCAAAATATTATCGACAAATCTGACATCCCCTATCGCGCAAAGAAAATCGCCAATAATATCAGACGGCTTCTATTCCCCTTTATTACTCTTACTGTAATATTTTTTATGACCAGCATAGCCAGCTCCGACCCTGTTGGTGTTGATGTTTCCCTTATAAACGGAATGATGAAGGTCTTGCTGGCGTGGATTATCATCAGGATTATTGTGCAATTCATTGATAATAATGCCGTGCGAAATACCTTTGCCATGGCCATTTGGTGTGTTGCTGCGCTCAGTATCTTCGGCATGCTTGGTCACACTATGGAAACATTGGATGCCATTGGATTTTCTGTTGGCGATGTAAGGTTATCTGCACTTGCGGTTATAAAAAGCGCGTTCTATCTCTTTGCTCTTCTTTACTTTGCGACCTTTATATCATCATTTGCAGAACGTCGCGTTTTAAAATCAAAGACCCTCACCCGATCATCGCAGGTTCTAATTTCCAAGATTATTCGCGTCACATTGATCGTGTTTGCGTTACTCGTCGGTATTACAAGCTCGGGCATTGATTTATCCTTATTCGCCGTCTTTGGTGGAGCCATCGGTCTTGGTATTGGTTTCGGTCTGCAAAAAGGAATCTCCAACCTGTTTTCTGGTATTTTACTGCTGGTCGACAGATCAATTAAGCCGGGTGATGTTATTGAACTGGAAAACGGCACATTTGGTTGGGTAAACCGCATGGCGGCGCGTTACACGGAAATCGTGACACGCGACAACAAATCATTCCTTATCCCTAATGAAGAGTTCATAACCCAGCGCGTTGTGAATTGGAGCCACGGAAACTCCCTTATCCGTTTAGAAGTGCAATTCGGCGTCCATTACAAATCCAACCCGCACGATGTTAAAACCCTAGCAGAAAAAGCCGCCATAGACGCGCATGATCGCATTTGCAACAGCCCCGCCCCCGTCTGTCACCTTACCGAATTCGGGGATAGCTCACTCAACTTCAAACTGCGTTTCTGGATTAAAGATGCTGAAAAAGGGGTTACCAATATGCGCGGTGCGGTTATGCTTGGCCTTTGGGATACCTTCAAAGAAAACAACATCGAAATCCCCTACCCACATCGTGAAGTATTCATTCACGAAAAGTAACTAGATTCACACAAAACTAAGCTGGGATATCAACCGCAATACGCTTATCACGCAAGGGGCGCACAATTGCGGTACAATCCTCATACACGGAATTGGATTTATACAATGCCAACGCCGCTTCATCAGGAAACTCACCATACACAACCACATCAATATCATTGGCAATCTGATCGACTTTTGTGTTTTTAGTCACGCGCAATAACCACCCGCCCTCAATGGTTTCCAACATTTTGAGACCTTGATAAATAGCATCAATATTTTCAGGGCTCTTTGCACTGAACATGACAATGTGTCTAATCATGAGAACTTACCAATCAACCTTCGCACCAGGAAGCGCGACAACCAAGCCATCCAGCTCTTTACTCATACGAATCTGACAGCCAAGGCGCGAACAATCATTCAAGTCAAACGCTAAATCCAGCATATCTTCTTCCTCATCGGTCTTTTCTCCATCCTGTGCCGTAACTTTATCCGTCCATTCAGGGTGAATATACATATGGCATGTCGCACACGCCATTGACCCGCCGCACGCGCCTTCGATATCTTCAAAAGGAACATCACGCAGAATTTCCATCAAAGACCAACCTTCTTCCGCTTCTATATCTTTTTTAGAACCATCCACTTGAATGACTGTAATCGTTGGCATACTCAAATCCTTATCATTTTAATTTTTAGTGTTGTCTTAGGCATTTTTTGGGGGCGTTACCCGACCTTTATGCGACTATATATTTTCGTCCATGCATATAAAAACGCATCAATATCACCCTCTTTCGTAGCCCAGCCAATCGAAACACGCAAGGCACTAGATGCAATTTCTGCGCTTTGCCCCATAGCTTTTAGGGTAACGCTCGGCTTTACACTGCCACTGGAACAGGCAGATCCATTACTGACCGCAATCCCTTCCAAATCCAGCGCCATCAACATGCTCTGTGCATTCGCCCCCGCTAAAGAGAAAAAGCAAGTATTAACAACGCGCGGCGCGTCCTTGCCATGAATAACAATCTCGGGGGAAATACTTGTAAGCTCCACCTCCAGCCGATCACGCAAAACCGCCAGCTTTTGATAATCCTCCAACCCCACCAGCGCAGCCTTCGCCGCCGCACCAAACCCTGCAATGCCCGCAACATTTTCCGTCCCTGCGCGCGTTGATTTTTCCTGTCCACCACCAAAAAGCAACTTAGGCGTTTGCCCACACAAACCAAGGACAAGCGCGCCAACGCCCTGCGACCCACCAATTTTATGCGATGATAAAGTCAAAAAGTCGATGCTGGAGGCTTTCATATCAACAGAAATACGCCCCGCCGCTTGTGTGGCATCACAATGGAACAACGCGCCATGACGATGCGCCAAAGCACTTAACGCCGCAATATCCTGAATAACGCCGCTCTCGTTATTCACCGCCATACAAGACAGCAGAGAAACCTTCTCCGCCCCGCTTAACATTTCCTCCAGAGAATCAAGGCGCACACGCCCATTACCATCAACAGGCACATGCCTAATGCGCCGACGCGCTTCTAAACCTTCCAATACAGAGGGGTGTTCAGTGGAGGACACCAAGATAACCTCATCCGCGTAAATATCCGCAAAATGGCGCAGCACCGTGTTATTACCCTCCGTCGCGCCACTGTTAAAAATAACCTGATTAACATCCCCGCCAACCAACTGCGCAACATGACGACGTGCATCCTCAACAATTTTACGCCCCGTACGCCCATAATAATGCACAGCAGAGGCATTATGCGCCCCACCTTGCATCTTTAAAATTGGTTCCATCACCGCCCATGCATCAGGATGCAGTGGTGCGCTGGCATTATAATCTAGGTAAACATGCGTCATTTCAGCCCTTATTATAGTGAATTTATCAAAAAATCATATAATTCAATATCACAGATAATCATTATCCACATTGTTTTTCAATCACTTATAAGAATTTTATAGACATATTCCTTGTTCTACAATATATAACAGGGGCAATTCGGATGAAGCAGTAACATCTTTTTTATAATTGCACATAAAATATTATTAACTGTCAAAACTAAGAAGAGGTTACGAATGCCCGAAGTCATTCTCACAGGACCAGCAGGTCGTCTTGAAGGTCGTTACACACATTCCAAAACAAAAGATGCACCCTTGGCATTGATACTACACCCGAACCCGCAACATGGCGGAACAATGAACAATAAAATAACGCATGCCCTGTTTCAGGCACATGTTGATCGCGGATTTTCTACATTACGCTTTAACTTTCGCGGTGTTGGCCGTTCGCAAGGCGTTTATGACGAAGGCGAAGGCGAATTAAGCGATGCCGCCGCCGCATTAGACTGGATGATGGAAATTAACCCGAACACACCCTACGTTTGGATTGCTGGTTTCTCGTTTGGCGCATGGATTGGCATGCAATTGCTTATGCGTCGCCCTGAAATTCAAGGCTTTATAACGGTTTCACCACCCGCCCATATCGAAGATTTCGCGTTCTTGGCACCTTGCCCGACATCCGGCTTGGTTTTGCACGGTGGGCGTGATGATATTATCCCACGCGAATCTGTTGATGAGTTTGTAGAAAAACTATACATGCAAAAAGGGATCGACATTGATTACCGTGTCTTGCCTGATGCAAACCATTTCTACCATAACAACATTGACACAATGATCGACCATGTTCATGACCACATGAACAAGGCGCAAGGCGGCAATAACGTTCCGGTTAAAATCGCCGCTTAATAACGGCGCATTATAGACAATAAAAAAGCGGGCTATACAGCTCGCTTTTTCGTATCACCTTGATAATAGATGAAAATTACATGCTCGGCTCTTCTAGGGATTCCACAATATGCGGGATATCCATATTTCCTAAATCAGGCTTTTTCTCATCCCACGCCTCTAACCACGTCTTTTCAGGCGCATTCTGTGCTGGTGGTTGGAAACTTTCTGATAAAGCAACCGCACCAGTATCAACAGCCAGAGGTCGGGTAACAACAGTTTGATCCATCGTTCCTAAATTCGGCTTAACCCTATCCCACTCCGTCAATTCTAAATCATGCAGCGGCGTCAGCTCCATATTCACATTCTCTAGATTTGTATCCAAGGACAAAGACTGTCCATTTTTATCATTAAACTCAACCATACTCATCACCATATACATTCTTATGAAAAATTATTTTATAATAGAAACCCCTTATATATCGTTAAGACACGGCAAAGCAAGGGAAAACAGCACACTATAACCAAAAGAAATAACGCTACGAGGGTGAGAATACCGAAGACATAGTCAAAGATATTTTTGCCCTCGCGAGACATGGCGCGGCGAAGTGTATTTTTATACGCAAGACACGACATAAGACTGCGAAAGTGAAAATATCGCAAACTAGGCCAGTGCAGCTTCGCCTGCTAAAACTGCCGCTACCGCATGCACAACCGATGCAACACGCACTGCCGTTTGTATTTCGGACGTGGTCAGCCCATCTTTACGCAATGCAGCTTCATGAGAATCTATACACATACCACAGCCATTAATCGCGGAGACCGCCAGAGACCACAGCTCAAAGTCAACATTATCAACACCGGGGTTGGCAATCACATTCATACGCAATTTTGCCTGTAACGTCTGATATTCCTTATTTTTCGCCAAATGAACGAATCGATAATAGATGTTATTCATCGCCATAATCGCCGCCGCAGACTTCGCCGCATTTTGCACATCATCCGAAAGATGGGTACGCGCCTCGGCTTGAATGGCGGCAATCACCTCCGCATTCCCCGTCGCCAGAGCAGATGCCAGAAACGTACCCCATAAGCGTTGCTCATTCAGCGTTTCATCTGATGCCAAAGACGATAAATTCAGCTTAATATCTTTCGCATAGTCAGGGATTTTAGACTTTAGTTCTGAAATAGACATGTGTTTTCTCCATATTATAGGGGTTTTAGATACAAAAAAGGCGGCATCAGCCAAGCAAAACACCGCCCATAATTTAACTTATTAACCAAACCAAAGTATTTCGTGGCGAAAATAGTGCGGTTTTACTGACCCGTACCGCAGCGTATATTTACATACGTGAGGAACGGAAGCATAAAAGCACGCTATTTGCAGCCCGAAAGACGAAGGTTTACGCAGCCAGCTTTCCTGCTTCCGCAGAAACATCAATCGTATCACCACCCGTTTGTCGATTACACGGGCACAACTCATCAGATTGTAGGGCGTCAAGAATACGTAAAGTTTCCTTTGGGTTACGACCAACATTCAAACCATTAACGGCAACATGTTGAATAACGCCATCAGGATCAACGATATATGTTGCGCGCAGGGCAACGCCCGCTTCTGCATGACGCACACCAAGACCATCAATCAATGATCCATTCGTGTCGGCAAATGACCATTGGTCAAGGCTTTTAAGGCCAATATGCTCACGACGCCACGCCAATTTACAAAATTCATTATCCGAAGAACCACCCAAAACAACAGCATCACGATCTGCAAAATCATCGTTTAGAAGCGCAAATTCAACGATTTCTGTCGGGCAAATGAATGTGAAATCTTTAGGATAGAAAAAGAAAACCTTCCACTTCCCTTCAAAACTTTTTTCCGTGATGGTTTCAAACGCGCTTTCGCCGTTTTCTTCATGCACATTAAATCCGGGTTTTACGCCTGTAATTTCAAATTCAGGAATTTGGTCACCAATACCGAGCATTTTATATTCTCCATTTGTTTTAAGAATTCATTTTCTATGAGATGAAGATTGCACAGATTCTGCCATAAAATCCAGCGTATAATACCACTAATTAATAGTGAAAAAATCACTACTATTTAAAATTAAAAATGATATAATCACTATTATTATGAGACCCACACTACGACAAATGGAATATTTAATTGCGCTGGACGATGAAAAATCCTTCAGCGCCGCAGCCGAGATTTGCAACGTCACCCAATCCACTTTAGGCGCAGGAATCAGAGAGCTGGAGAGTATTTTAGACCACTCCCTCGTCAACCGTGGGCAACGTAAAAACATAACCCTGACCACTTTCGGCGCAGAAGTCACCCATGAAGCCCGCAAAATACTGGGCGATACAGACAAATTAACCGCCCGTGCAAAACACATGAAAACCCCACTGACAGGCCCCTTACGCCTTGGTGTCATCCCGACAATCGCACCTTATTTCCTGCCCACTATCCTGCCGACAATACAAGAACACTTCCCCGCGCTGGAGCTGGAATTACACGAAGATCTCAGCAATCGCCTCGTCGAAAAAATCCGCAAAGGCACGCTGGACATGCTTTTGATGGCTTTTCCTTTTGATACACCAGACATGACGCAAATGTTCTTATTCGAAGAACCATTCTTCCTCGCCACCCCAAAACAACGCAATCCACACGCAAAACCGATTAATACTGGCGATATTGACGCAGGAGAACTCCTTTTGCTAGAGGATGGGCATTGCCTGCGCGACCACGCTCTCGCCGCCTGTGGACTGCAAAAACCCACGCAACGCAAGGCTTACAGCGCAACTTCTCTGCAAACCCTCATCCAATTGGTCAGCCATAATTACGGCATGACCCTCCTGCCCGAAATGGCACTACAAAACTTACCAAGCAACATATCCATCACCCCCTTTAACAACCCCAAACCCACCCGCAACATCGGCCTGGCATGGCGGCGCAGACACCCCAGACGCACAGAATTCGAGACTTTAGGGGAAATTATGCTCAACACATAGGAAACCACGAGATTTTCTTGCATTTTTTTAAGTTTTTTTGTAAACAAATACAATAAGATGATATAATTCATCAATAAGATTTAAAATGGGTGAAACATGTCAAACGATGAAAATAACAATTTCAGTGCGCTGCACCAACAATTTCTGGCGCATATAGATCCGACAACATCACGGCTGCCGACACCTATTGTCAAGGCAACGGTCGAGTTTTCAGAAACACTACGCAAAGCCCTCCTCAAATCTCAAACCTTTCCCATAGACATGATTGAAGCCAAAGATGCCTTTAAAACGGCATTAGACCAACGTGATAACCTTCTGCAAAATGAACAAGTGAAAAACGATCCTAAACTCATGGAATACCTCAATGAAGTTATCGTTGTAACAGGTAAAGGCACAGAAAATTCCCTGCAAGCAACATGGAACAAACACGCCGTTTCTTATGACGAAACACCAAACACCATAGCCATACCAGACATGCCGGAAGGTTTCCCAAAAATTCATGCACAATTCTGGGAATATATGGAAAGAACACAAGAGACACTTCAAACGAACATACAAAACGAAATGGAAGAATTTTCAGCCCTTCTCGGAGCATCTATAGCAGGAGCATCAACGGGTCAGATAGATGAAGCACACCAACGGTTTGAACGCTGCAAAGATATACAAAAGACCCTGCTGGAAAACCCAAAAATTACGCAGAACAAAGAATTAACGCACTATATATCAAATGTTATGGCCGACATTAATAATGACACCGCCGCATCACTGCAAGCGACAACGAAATGGCATTCAGACGCCGCATCCTTAATGCAAAAGAACAACGACGAACCATTATTTGATACTGTAAAAGCCATTGATGAAAATGAAGAATCCGCGCCCCTCTTCACAGACGAAGAATGGGAAGAGTTCAGCAATCCTGCCCCAAAGGATAATATATTGGACTTCCCATCAAACTAAAAAAATACGCACTTCACTTGTCGATTCCATAAACAGAACAGAAATATTGCATTTTCAAGAGATGCACGGTATAAATCTGCACATGACACAGACACAAGACACATATCAAGTTGCGGCGATGTACCGCTTTGTTTCCATTGATGATATCCCCGCTTTACGGCAGGAAATCTACGACTTTGCCGAGGCGAACACGCCCAGCATATGTGGAACACTACTCCTCGCGCCCGAAGGTGTGAACGGCACGATTGCTGCCTCCCCCGCGGACATGGATAAAATGATCGGCTTTCTGGATAGTAAACTCGGCGTACGCAGCGGCGGCGTAGCATGCGAGCTGAAATTCTCTCATGCATCAAAACAACCCTTCAACCGTTTCAAAGTCCGCCCGAAGAAAGAGCTTATCACCCTACGCAGGCTCGAAGCTGATCCAACAAAACAAGTTGGTGAATATGTCGCACCAAAAGACTGGAACGCCTTGATCAGCGATCCTGACGTAATTTTAATCGACACACGCAACGATTATGAAACCAAAGTCGGTATGTTTGAGGGCACAATTGACCCCGACATAAAGATTTTCACCGAATTCCCCGATTGGGTTGAAAAAAACCTTGATGCCACCAAAGACAAAAAAGTCGCCATGTTCTGCACAGGTGGTATTCGCTGTGAAAAGGCCAGTGCCTATATGCTCGCCCACGGATTTGAAAATGTTTACCATCTTAAGGGCGGTATTTTAGAATATCTTGAGACCATCCCCGCGGATGCAAGCAAATGGGACGGCGATTGCTTTGTTTTCGATCACCGCGTCTCTGTCGGAAATGGTCTTGAAGAAGGTGATTGGAGCGTGTGCCACGCCTGCCGTGAGCCTCTCTCCGCCGCGGAAATCCTGCGCTCCGAATATGAAAAAGGTGTGTCGTGCCATCACTGTGCCTCTACTCTGACACCTGAACGTGAAAAAGCCCTGCGTGCGCGTCAAGATCACTATAATGAGCGTTATAGTGAAGAATAACAAACCAGACGCAGCCCCTCACAGCGTGCAAGCCCTTATTAAGGACATTAACGAGGGTGGAGAGATTACAAAGGCTTTCTCTGAAAACGCCAAGTCCGTTCACGTCCTCGTTGCCCATGAAGCCGCCCACAATTTGCGCCACTACTTTGAATACGCCAAAATATTCGAAAATAATGAAAGCGATGCGCTTGACCTCGTCCAGCATGCTTTCGAAAAATCTCTAGAAAACCCCGATTACTTTGAAGGGTATTTCAACGGCGACAAAGATCCCAAATTAATTATTCTAGGGCATATTCAAGAGCGATTGGGACAACAAGAAAATACATTATACACGATAACACAGTCCGTTTTGGAAAACATCGCGCCCGACCCGACGCACACGCAAGGCGAAATAGAACATTTGCACAATATACAATCCGAACTGGCAAAGACTCTTTCAGAGCTATCCGATGAAGATGCCGCAATCGTTGTAGAATATATGGAAAACACGGAAAATACAGACTTACCCCAATTCCTGAAAGACACCCTTTCCGAGAGTGATGTCCTGCGTAAGCTGCATTTTGATGGCGATCAAGCGCAAAAACCCGCGCTGTAACACAAACATGACCCGACCAGTCGCATTTCAAAACGGCTACACTTGGCCGAAATTAAAATACCCACGTAACAAGCTGATATAGAAGTAAAAAATGAACAACGTACAGCCAATTTTATATTCATTTAGACGCTGCCCTTATGCCATGCGGGCACGGATGGGGATGGGGATGATTAATGCAGGAATAGTATACGAACATCGCGAGATTATACTGCGCGACAAACCTACTCACATGCTGAAGGTTTCACCCAAAGGGACAGTGCCTGTTTTAAGCCTGCCAAACGGGCGTGTTATCGATGAAAGCCTAGATATTATGCTTTGGGCGCTGGAGCAAAATGATCAGCACAGATGGCTGGATGGGGCGCGCATTGATATGTTCAACCTGATAGAGCGCAACGACACAATATTCAAAACCCTACTAGACCGTTACAAATACCCCAACCGCTACCCCGATGAAGACTGCACGAATGCACGCGACGACACCGCGCAAATCCTTTTCGACCTCGATCAGCGTATAAAAGTAAATGGCGCATTATCAGGTGAGCAAACCACCATCGCCGATATCGCAATATTTCCGTTTATCAGACAATTTGCACATGTGGATCGTGACTGGTTTTACGCGCAACCATACCCGCATCTTCATAAATGGCTTGCGAAGCATCTGGAAAGTGCATTATTCACCACGGCAATGGAAAAGCACAAGATATGGGCGGAAGACACCCCCGCATAAATGTCTTTTATTATTTTAAAAACAGCACCTTAAGACAAGTACTCTATTACGATACGAGAAAACCGTACTTAGCCATTTAAAGCCAATACGCCCATTATCTTTCCTTGTTTTCATGTTGCCCTAAGTCACGCGGCGAATGTTTCGCCCACCTACCTTTGCGCCCATGCTTTCCAAGCACCGCAGCAGCAAGTTTCTGCGCTAACGCCTCACGATCTTCTTGCGGCAATTCTGCGCCGAGATTTTTGAATGTTTCCAATTTATGATTGGCTATTTTAATGCCCAATTGTTGCAAATTCCACGCCGCCACGTCATAAACCACAGGATCAAAGGTCTCAGCAGAGAACACCTCAATCAAAATATTTTTCTTCTCGCGAACTTCTTTAAAAATTGCGAAGATTTCTGGCTTCTTTTCTTTAAAGGTCTGCCTCATCAAAGCGCGGGTTTCTGGTGTTAATGTCTTTCGCAAATCCCCCCAAGAGCCATGCCCCCCACGCCTCATGTGATAAGCCTGTCCACCTAATACCCCCAATAACAAAATATTAGTGACGAGGGAAAGCGTAAAAATAATCTTCATTTTCTTATTCATAGAATATCTCCATATCCAATCGTTTCTGCGGTCAGAAAATAGGCATCAACATCAATATTTGTGCTGGCCTCGGATACTCCAGCGGAATACCCGCCCAACACCAAACCAAACACCAAAACCAAAGCCATTGATAAGGCTGGCTTGGGTAATATAAGGGCGTCAAAAACGGCTGTAAAAATAGCCGATATGCCATTACCACTTGATATATCTTGGTTTTTACCGCTGGCAAGTGATGCCTGTACTATACGATGCTCCAGATTACTACGCATAGGCGGCACAGCGCGCGCCTTTAGAATCTTGTTGAGTTCATTATCATCCATAATATGTGGACTCCCCTGCCCCGTTATCATCTTGTTTTAAAACGCCGCGTCGGTGCAGCTCTTCCCTTAATCCTGATTTTGCGCGCATCAACAGTGATTCCAGTGCTTTAACACCAACGCCCATAATCTGCGCCGCGTCCTTATTGGTTAAACCTTCATAAAAGCATAGGTTTAGCGCGGTTTTTTGGCGCTCTGGCAAAGATTGGATAAGCATTTCTATCATTGCGCTTTGCTCATCCGATTCCATCATATCTTGCTGGCTGTCGCGGGTATCTTCGACATAATCCAAGGTATCCGCCGCCGCGGCCGGTTTTTTCTTACGCATAAAATCAATCGCCTGATTGGTTACAACGCGATAAAACCAAGTGGTAAATTTCGCGCCACGCGATGCATCCCAGATTTGTGGTCTGTTCCAGAGTTTCAGGAACGCATCTTGCACAATATCCTCCGCATCATTTTGCTGAGCGCACATACGGTAAGCCGCACTGTAAAACAGGTTGGTATAGCGATGGACAAGAACAGAGAAGGCCGCATGATCCGCATTTTGCACGCGCGCCATAAGGTCTTCATCTGTCATATCGTTTAGATCAGGCACAAATAAGGCTCTTCTATCGCGTTATTCTGCGGACTTACTATCGCGCTTTTCCTTCATCGCTTTCCACTTGTTTTTCATTTTAGCGTGGTGCGCTTTGATTTCGTCTTTGGAAATTTCACCATTTCCATCCGCGTCCATTTTCTTAAAACGCTCTTCCGCGGAAGCTATAAATTCGCTTTTAGAGATAACCCCATCGCCATTCGTATCATGACGTTCGAACATTTTCTTTCCACCATGTTTTCCATGACCTCTGCCACCATCCTCCGCCAATGCGTAGGGAACAGAAACCATCACGGCCAACGCCGTTAAAATTGTGAGCTTTTTCATCATACTCTCCTTTTTATAAGTCATTGTATATTTGTAGTACGCAGAGAGGGTGGGTAATCCTTCGGAAATATTTAAATATCAATGATATAAAACCCTCATTGATCCCGTTTCTTAATCTGATCCCTTTTTTCCTCTGGTAATGAAGAATATAAGCCCTCAATCATTTTTGGCTGAGTAATCATCCCGTCCGCAATTATGTTTATCAGTTGGCAAAGGATAATTGAGGTTTTTGGATTATCTTTGATGTCGATAGTTCCCGGATGTACCGCTTCATTACCAACAACTCGGACAATGTCTAAACTCTTCTGTATAGTAGGGTTTAAACCCTTTTTCACTAACTCTGCGATATCATTATTTATATTTTTTCCACTTTCACCCAAATGCTTACACAGCTTTTGAATACACAGTCGTAAAAGAGCCGCTGCACCACGGAGTGATCTTCCAATTATCAAAACAGCTTCTTCATAGTCTACTTTGATATCTTCTGGAAGATCTTCATTTGGTAGCGGTGCTTGTCGAGCCTCTGGATATACTAGCTCCTTATCAACCCAAATAGTGTTACTTTTGCAGTGAATACACCAGCCAATAGTAATTTCATCAGTTTTGATTTGCCCACTATTATTGCCGCGAGAAGCATAGGCTTTTCCCCATAACTGAGCAGAGTAAGCTCCACAACATGGGCAATGATAGGCTGACTTCTTTATTTCAGGAGGGGTAAACGGTTGCTGACTCATCTTATCATTCTTTCTTGTTTCATCCCTACCCCATTTCCTTCTCAAGATTTTCGACAACCTTGCCCAAGAATTCCTGCGTGGTGAGGAATTTTTGGTCTTTGCCTACTAGAAGTGCCAAATCTTTGGTCATGAAGCCTTGCTCCACCGTGCCGACGCAGACGCGCTCCAAGGTTTCACAGAAATCGATCAGCGGCTGATTATCATCAAACATGCCGCGATATTTCAGGCCGCTTGTCCATGCGAAGATCGAGGCAATCGGGTTGGTTGAGGTTGGCTTGCCCGCTTGATGCAGGCGGTAATGACGGGTGACTGTGCCGTGCGCGGCTTCGGCCTCTACCGTTTTACCGTCTGGGGTCAGCAAAACAGAGGTCATCAGGCCAAGCGATCCGAACCCTTGCGCCACGATATCGGATTGCACATCGCCGTCATAATTCTTACACGCCCAGACAAAGCCGCCCTTGGACTTGATCGCTTGTGCCACCATGTCATCGATCAGGCGATGCTCGTACCACAGTTCCCGCTTATCGAACTCAGCCTTGAATTCCGCGTCAAAGATGCGCTGGAATATTTCGATAAAGCGTCCGTCATATTGCTTCAGGATCGTGTTTTTGGTCGACATATAAACAGGGTAGTTTTGCAGCAATCCGTAATTAAAGCTGGAGCGCGCAAAACCCTCGATGCTTTCATCCAGATTATACATACCCATCGCAACGCCTGTACTCGGGAAGTCGTAGATTTCCCACTCTTGCACGTCACTGCCGTCTTTGGGGGTGAACACCATTTTCATCGTGCCTGGTTGGTCGATTTTCATGTCGGTGGCTTTATATTGATCGCCAAACGCATGGCGGCCAATAATGATCGGCTTTTCCCAGCCTGGCACATATTTCGGCACATTCGACGTTGTAATCGGCGCGCGGAAAATCGTTCCGCCAAGGATATTGCGAATCGTTCCGTTGGGCGAACGCCACATTTTCTTAAGACCAAATTCCTCCACCCGCGCTTCATCGGGGGTAATGGTCGCACATTTAATGCCGACCCCGTATTCTTTAATCGCATTCGCCGCGTCAATTGTGATTTGGTCATCCGTTGCATCACGGTTTTGAATCGATAAATCGTAATATTTCAAATCAATATCCAGATACGGCAGGATCAGGCTTTCCTTAATGAACGCCCAGATAATGCGGGTCATCTCGTCCCCGTCTATTTCAACAACAGGTGTATCAACTTTAATTTTGGCCATGATTTTGATCCCTTTTCAATGGTGGAGCTTTTAACCGCCATATTGTGAGCCTTTCATTATTATATGTCCAGAGAGATTGAAAAACGGCGCACTTCTATTACGAAGAACACTCAATAAGGGAATATAGAACCATTCAAACAGTGTGAAACCAACGCAACAGCCCCGTTACAAGAACAGCGCAGATGCATTGAAAAATAATATTAGCCGAATTTACCACCAATATAATCTTTGGTTTTTTGATTGTCTGGATCGTTAAAGATCTTTTCCGTGTTGCCGGATTCAATTATCTTGCCCATGTGAAAAAACGCTGTCTGATCAGAAACCCGCTCTGCCTGCTGCATAGAGTGCGTGATGATAACAATTGTATAGCGTTGCTCAAGCTCCGCGATCAGCTCTTCAATACGGGCGGTGGCAATGGGATCAAGGGCGGAGCATGGCTCATCCATCAAAATCACCTCTGGCTCTGTTGCGATGGCGCGCGCGATACACAAACGCTGTTGCTGACCACCAGAAAGGGACGTCCCCGGAGAAGACAGCCTGTCCGCCACCTCTTCCCATAGACCAACACGTTTTAGGCTTTTAACCACCAATGCTTCCAGCTCATCCTTATTTGATGTTAATTTATGGATTTTGGGACCATAAGCAACATTTTCGAAAATGGATTTAGGAAACGGATTAGGCTTTTGAAAAACCATGCCCACCTTTTGGCGAAGCAAAATTGTATCAACATTATCCTTATATATATTAAAGCCATCCAAGCGGACTTTTCCCGTAATGCGGCATCCTTCGACATAATCATTCATACGGTTCAAGCACCGCATAAATGTCGATTTACCGCAACCAGAGGGGCCAATAAGTGCTGTGACACGATTATTGTAGATATCCAAACTGACATCAAACAAGGCTTGTTCGTTATTATAAAACACACTAAGTGACTGCGTTTTCATACGGATTTCTGACTTATCATTATCCGTGTGTGTATCTATCGTTTTTTTCTTCGTATTCATCATTCAATTACCACTTTATTTCATAACGTTTGCGAACATATACCGCCAATAAATTAATTAATATCATAAACCCTAACAACACCATGATTGCCGCTGCCGTTTTTTCAACAAAGCCCAACTCTGGATTATTCGCCCATAGATACACTTGAATAGGCAAAGTCGTTGCGGGGTCTGTAAAGTTTTTAGGCGCATCAGCAATAAAAGCCACCATACCGATCATCAGCAAGGGCGCGGTTTCACCAAAGGCACGCGCAACCCCCAAAATAACGCCCGTCATAACACCAGGCAACGCATAAATAAGTGTATGATGGAACACAACTTGCGTCGGGGTTGCCCCCAAAGCAATCGCAGCATCCCGAATGGATTGCGGTACAGCTTGCAAGGCGTTACGTGTTGAGATGACGATAACCGGTAAAATAAGCAACGCCAACACCATCCCTCCAACCAAAGAGGAAGAACGCGGCATACCAAAAAAATTCAGATAAATAGACAGGCCAAGCAATCCGAATATAATGGATGGAACAGCCGCAAGGTTGTTAATATTAATCTCTATAACACTGGTGATCCAGTTTTTCGGTGCAAATTCTTCCAAATAAATTGCCGTCGCCACCCCCAGAGGAAAAGCCAGCATAATACACACAAGGATAGTAAAGAAAGAACCAACCGTGCTGGCGAAAATCCCAGCTTGCTCGGCTTCCCTAGAATCTCCATTTTGAAAAAATGGCATATTAAATTTGACCTTCATGCGTTGGGATTGCGCCAGCAAAGTAATCCACTTGGCTTGATCTCCGTTGATTTTGCCTATTCGTTGTGACTCCTCTAAAAGCCGTTGCTTATAGAAAATGCTCACCGCACTGGCAGCAGGCAGCCATATATCCTTCTTTGTACCAATCAATTCAGGGTCTTGCGCCACAAGATCCCTTAGTTCATAGACGGCATTGCGGCTGGTCAAAACAAATAAAGCGCGCTTTTCTTTGCGAGTTTTCACATCTGGAAACACGTCTAGAAGTGCGTTTTGTATTATTTTTCGATACGCATCGTTTTCTACTAAATCCGTTTGAAATGTTATAGATAATTTAATTTGCGTCCCCGTAAATGCGGAATACCCACTGGAAACAATATTAAAGACAAGACTGACAAGGAAAAGCGCGGCAATCAAGATCGAGATTAATCCAGCATTACGAAAACGACGCTCTGCCGCTTTACGTTTTTTCAGCCACGTATGCTTTGGTTTCTTACTATATGACTTATAGATGAACGGACTCTTCTTCTTTTTAATCCGTTGCACAGTGATGCGCCTGCGTCTTTCAAAAGGTTTAATCATAGCGTTCTCTGTATTTCTTAACGATAATCACGGCCAAAATATTTAAAAACAACGTCATAATAAACAGCGAAAACCCAAGGGCGAATGCAGCGCGGGTTTTATCACTGTCAAATTCATGATCGCCAACAAGCAAGGTCATAATTTGCACCGTTGCCGTTGTCACGGATTCCAAAGGGTTAACGGTTAATTTTGCGGCCATGCCCGCGGCCATAACCACCACCATGGTTTCCCCCACGCCTCTGGATATTCCAAGGAGAAGTGCGCTAACAACGCCGGGGAGTGCGGCGGGGAGTATAACTTTTTTAACCGTTTCAGATTGCGTTGCCCCCATTGCCAGCGACCCCAGACTTAATGATTTTGGAACCGCACTAATCACATCTTCTGATATCGACATAACATAGGGTGTAATCATGATCCCCATCACAGTCCCAGCCGTAAGCGCACTTTCCGAGGCAATAGATAAGCCGAGCATTTCTCCACCCGCGCGCAGCATTGGCGCCATTGTAATCACAGCAAAATAACCATAAACAACCGACGGAACGCCCGCCAGTATTTCCAAGACAGGCTTTATCCATAAACGAAATCGTGGGCTGGCGTAAACAGCAAGATAAATAGCAGAAAACAAACCCAGCGGCGCGGCAACAGCCATCGCAATTAAGGTAACCAGAAACGTCCCCAAGAATACAGGCACTGCACCAAAAGTACCTGAGCCACCGGCTTGATCCGCACGCATCGCTGTTTGCGGGCTCCACTCTGTTCCAAAAAAGAAATCAAACGCAGAAACATTCGAGAAAAACCGCATTGTTTCCGAAAACACAGAGGCCACAACCAGTACGGTTATCATAACAGATAACATTGTACAGGCTAACAAACTGGCTCTAATTAATCTCTCGCATTTTGCCATTGCATTTTTCCCTTATAGGGGAGGACGTACAACACTTCCCACCTATAATTCAACTTTTATGAATATATAATTTCAATCACTTATTGAGCTGTACTTTTAATAAGAGCATCAGAGCGTTCTTGCATTATTTTAAGATCTGCCTCGGGCAAGGGAATCAGCCCCTTTTCCGTTAGATATCCATATTCACCCGCCGCGTCATCACTGACAAGCTCTGAAACAAATTCCTGTAACCCTAAAGTTTTCCCAACATGAGCATCTTTGACATACACATAAAGTGAACGGGAAATTCCGTATGTTCCATCGGATATATTCTCAAATGTTGGTTCTGTTCCTGAAATTAAGCTACCCTGAACAATGTCGCCATTCTGGTCAAGAAAACTGAACCCGAAAATACCAAGTGCCTTGGCGTTGCTTTGTAATTTTTGCACAATCAAATTATCATTTTCGCCTGCCTCAATATAATGACCGTCTTCGCGCAAAAGGTGACATGCTTGCTTACGAGCTTTTTTATCAGGGAATTCGGCCTTAAAAGCGGGAAGGTTCTTACATGATGGCTCCATCACAAGTTCAACAAAGGCATCGCGTGTTCCCGATGTTGTTGGTGGGCCATATACTTCTATTTTCACATTGGGCAAAGAGGAATCAATATCGCTCCACATCTTGTTCGGATTATCAACAAGCTTGCCTTCAACAGGGATTTGTTTTGCTAAAGCCATAAACAAAGCCTCTTTAGACAAATCAAAGCGCGCCGCCCCTTTTGAGTTTGCCAACACAATACCATCAAAACCAATTTTAATTTCTGTGATATTCTTCACACCATTTTTGGCACAAAGTGCTTTTTCGCTCTCTTTGATGGCTCTGGATGCGTTAGATAGATCGGGATGAGAATCACCGATACCAGCGCAAAATAACTTAAACCCGCCACCCGTTCCTGTGGACTCAACAATAGGGGTTTTAAATTCTGTGCTGTTACCGAAGGCTTCCGCAACAACGGTGACAAATGGATAGACCGTTGATGATCCAACAATCCGTATTTGCGTGCCTGCCGCATGGGCTTGTATAGGCAGTGAAAATGCAGCACACGCCACGAGTAGTGATAACGTTTTTCTCATAATACTCTCCAGTGGTTCTTATTCGTAATTTTTATGTTTTAAAAATCTTGTTGAACAAATCTTTTGATTATTCCTTATTATCATTTTTTACAACAATCAGATAAGTTTTTAAGCTCAATCAACGTGCAATTCTGGCTTTTGCTGTCTCTGATACTGGCTGTTTCCGAAGTACAGCAATCCTCAATCATAAACCGAAGTACATCTTGGAACAGGCAAAAATCAACCGTGTAGATAACAGAACGCCCCTGTTTGCGGGACGTTATTAATCCGGCATTGGCCATATGTGACAAATGAAACGATAAAGTATTATGTGGAACGCCCAGCTTTTCACTTAAAACACCAGCCGGTGCGCCCTCCATGCCGAATTCAACCAGCAACCTGAAAGCCTTCAGGCGTGTTTCTTGCGATAAAGCATCAAAAACTGTAAGTGCATCTTGTATGTCCATAAGTCCAGATATATAGATATTTAAGATACCGAAGTCAATAAATTTTTAACGCTCGCCCACCGCTAACGATTCAAAATGCGATCTTGGCATGCAACAAAACGGCGGCATCATCACGAGAGTCTATATGCCCCGTATTATGACGCCAAGAGGCTTGAAAACCAAGTTCACCGTCAAAACGCGGCAATGGCGTACTGTAAACAAAATGCACTTCTTGCTCTTTATGCTCTGGTGCTAAATCAACATCAACGCCTTGCAATCCAGAGTTCGCATTTAAAACATCCAGCCTAAGCCGCCCATCGGTAACATAAAGCGGCTGCTTAAATAACAGGGACACACGATCACCACCCTGCCACATATTTTTCTTCTCAACCCCCACCGTCCACTCAAGATGACGAAGTGTTGATACATCTTGGATAAGACTGTCATCCGTGCCTTTGGCTTCGGTTTGCCCTGCGTAAAAACTGCCTAGTAATGAGACATCTTCGACAAGAGGAAATACCGCATTAGCCCCTGCAAAATAAGTCTGCGTATTGGGCGCGATAGACAATGCGCCGCCCGAACGAAGCCCCAATAAACTATCTTCCTCCGTAACGCCGCCAAATATGAGATTCAGGTTTTTACCCTGTTCTTCATCCGCCCAACCCCATTCAACCGAAAAAGCATTCGCCTTTAAATCATCTTGATATAGGCTTTCACCATCTTGCCAGCGAACCCTTATATGCGTCTTTTCTCCCACATCATATTGCCAGCCATATGCCTGACCTTGTGTTGCCATATCCAAATAACTGGGCAGAAACAAACGTTGCTTTAGGTTTTCGACACCCCCTATATTTTCACCATCCCCCCAGCGTGTTGCATCACCATGACTAAAGCTCAGGGCGTGTTTACCAAGATCATACGCCCATAGGCCATGTGAAAAAACGCCATTTTCTATACGGTCTAACTCTGTGCCAAATTGTGCCGTAAAAGATAAATTTTCAGTTACTTCATACGCTTGACGATCATGTACTGTCGCTATCATAGCCAATGTATCTATCTGGGAAAGAGTTTGCGCCTCTATCGGCTGCGCCGCCCCCCCTAAGGTAACTTGATAAGAACGATTAAAGTCATCTTCAATAACAACCGACTGCGTGGAAAGAGCCTTATGTATCGTATCACCAAAAGCCCCCCCACTCTGTATGGATGCATCACGAACATCCATTGTACTAACGCCGCCATCTCCTTGCACAAGCAAGAGGTCACCTTGCGGTGTTATTGCCTTGGCTATATCCAGAAAACCTTGACCATAAATACTCTCATCGGCGTAGATTCCCTCTTTATTGGCCGTCGTCAAAAGCAAATCTACCAATTGTTGGTTTGTTAAATCAGGAAACATTTCCTTTAACAAACCAACTGCGCCCGTGACAAAAGGCGCGGCCAAAGATGTGCCTTTCATATCGATATAAGTGTCATACCAAAATGTTGAGATAATCTCTTCACCAGGTGCTGCCAAACACCATTGCGCGGCCACCCCACAGCGATTACTAAAATCACTGATAACGCCGCTCTGATCTGTGGCGACAACGGCCAAGACATGACCCTTACTGTATGACCAATCAATAAGATCAGGGTCAAATGTCAAATCATCAGAAAAATCGTAAACACCGGTATTGTGGTTTTCTGGCTTCATATAGGGTAATAAAGCAGGAAAAATAGGATTAGGAGCCATACTGTTCCCTGCTGCGGCAACAATAATCGTTCCACTAAGCGCGGTATAAGCAAAGCTCAGCCCTGCCTGCACCGCATAATCATTGATTGTAAAGCCATCCCCAATAGCAAAAGTGGAGCTGTAATTCACCGCAACAACGTCTTCTTGAATGGCTTGATATAATGCCCAATTTAACGCACTTAAAGACGGGACGTTACCATCATCACTCGTTACCTTTAGAGGGAGAATCCTGCTGTTATAGGCGACCCCATGAATACCGTAATCATCTTTTTTTGCCGCGATGATACCTGATACAAGAGTGCCGTGACCATTATAATCCATATAATCAAATTTATTATTAAAAAAGTCATACCCACCATCAGCAATTTGGGTGAATAATTCAGGATGAAAATAATTCACGCCAGTATCAATAACCGCCAAGGTTACACCATCACCGGTTATGCCCAAATCATAAGCCGCATGCGCGCCAATTTGATAAAGCCCGCCGCCCCATAAAAATTCACCTGTTATGGCACTGGAACTATTAGATTGGGAGAAAGATGCGCCAGCCATAAACTGCGTGGCGACATATAACAATACGACCAATAACCTTAAAAAACTGGACATTGTTTTACTCCCTAGCATTTTCAAATCAGCATCTTTAATATTTCTCACAAAATATACATTATGTAATATATATCAAGAGAAAATTTTAAACACGCTGGCTTGCCATAAAACAGAAATCCTTATGCAGCAATTTTACCCAAGACAGGCACTTTCAGATATTTTTCAACATCGCGATCAGTCTCCAAGGTATCATCAAGAAATTCAGATAGGAAAGCTAAGCCGACGCCGCCTGCCGAGCCAACAACCAAAATCGCAATTAATATCATCCAGAGTTTGGGGCTGGTTGGCGTTGTCGGTATAACAGCACGACTAATAACCGAAACATTGCCGGCTTGCGCCTGCGTCAATGCCTGATTAATACGTTGCTCTTCTAACTTCTCAAGGAATATTTTACGATTGCGCTTCAACACATCAACATCCTGAACCAAACGAGAATACTCCAACTCCATAGTATTAAGCGTCTCAAACTGCACATCCAGCTCCGCAAGCTCTGCTTCCCATTTTTTCAAACGATTCGCCGCAGAGGCCTGCCCCTTTAGGTCTATAATAATCGTTCGAACCTCTTGCACGCGCTGTAATAAGGTTTCCCTTTCCTGCACAACATCCAACAAATCGTTATTCCGACGAAAATCCTGTAATGCAGCTTGAGCATTTTCAAGACGTATATCATTTTTTTGCATTTGATCTTCAAAGACCTGCCCCTCAGAACCAGCATGAATACGCCCACGCTCACTCAAATACAGATCAAGCAAACTATTCGCGGTTTTCGCCGCAAATTGAGGCACTTTATTATAAATAGTAATATCAATTACATTTGAATCACCAGTGCCTTTAATAACCATGTCTTTATTCAAAAGACGCTTCATAGCACGTTGTCTAGGCTCAAGATTCGCAGAAAATGGCGCGAAAAACCCATCGACAGCATGGTACGTGGCAATCATTGTCTGCATCACACCCTTGGGCGTGTACCATGGATGCTTAACAAACATCGATGGATATATCCCCTCAGGCTTTAGCTCTTCAATCAACAGCTCGGCCATATATTCACTGCCGATAATCTCAACTTCTGAATTAAGTTGCTCCTCACGGATAAGGGACATCATTGGTCGCATTAACATTGCAGACGGCAAGGCAGGAACATAAATGTCCTCTCGCCCGACCTTCACAAGAACCTTCGCGGTTGCCGCATAGTTAGGGGGTGAGAGCTTCAACGCCACCAATGTGCCGATAACAACCGTCAAAAAGAAAACAATGACCATCATTTTTCTTTTAAACAAGATAGATAATATATCTCTTAAATTCCACATAGCAACGCTTTCCGTTATTATAATGCCTCATACCATTCAGTAAAATATGCTGTGGCTTAAATAAATCAAGCCTTTTCAGAACTATCTTGTTTATGTATAGTCCAAATAACATTTTCACCAACGGATTACACCTCATGAGTTCAAAAAAACAGAACAAAAATGCGAAGAAAAAAAGCCATATGTTTCAAGAGGTTTTAACGTATGAGCAGATCACAGAAACACTGACAAACACAGTAGATGGGCAAAAAATAAACCATATTGCAGTGTCTGGAGTAGACGCGCCAGAAGGGGCAAGTGCTATATGTGCTTCTTTGGTTCAAACATTATCCCTGTCGCATAATAATATCCTGTTTATAAAAGTTCATAATGGCGCACAGACGAACCCTGCTGGATTTGTCGCCCATTTTGAACAGGTTCTAAAACACCAGAATAAAGACAGCGATGGTAACACCATTCAAATTGAGCTAAGCACAAAGGACTTACCCCGCCCTGCATCAACGCAAGAAGATCTCCTGAAAACAATGATGCAGGATCTTGAAAATATATTTGATATCATTATCTGGGATTTGCCGCCAACCGATAAATCCGCCCGATCCAGAATGGTGGCGCAATATACCCAAGGTGTTGTACTGGTTGTTGAGGCAGGCAAAACACGTTGGCAAACCGCCAATCACACAATGGAACATTTCCGCTTTTCCGGCTGTACGATACTTGGCGTCATATTAAATAAGAAAAAAAACTACATCCCTAATTGGATTTATAAGCTATTATTCAGAGACTCATAGCGTACCACTTTCAACATCAATAAAATTCAGGAAGAATAAAATGGACTTCTTACGCGAGAACAGAAAACTTAGAAAATTAGCGATGCTATCCTGCATTTCCCTCAGCATGGGTTTAACAGCCTGTACCAGCTATAAAAATGTACCGCTTGTCCGTGATTTAAAGATATTACAGCCCAGCGATTATCATGAATATATTATACAGCCTGGCGATAATATTGATGTTAAATTTTTCTACTCTCAAGATTTAAATGACAACGTAACAGTTCGCCCCGATGGTGACATCTCGCTACAACTGATTGATGATGTGCAAGTTGCTGGCTTAACAGTAAGTGAGCTGGATACACGCCTAACCAAAATGTATAGAGGGAAGCTGCCCGATGGTGCAGATGTCAGTGTCATCATGAAAAGTTTCTCCGACCAGCGTATCTATATCACTGGTGAAGTTGCACGCCCTGGCGAATATGATCTAAAGCACAAACTAACAATTCTTCAGGCTGTAACCGCTGCGGGCGGATTTAACGATAGTGCAAAACGTGACGCTGTTCTTCTAATTCGTCAAGAAGAGGAAGATGCCCCGAAGGTCTTTTTGGTGAGACTAAAAGATGGAGATCTGATAAAAACTGGTGAAAGTGGCACTTATAACATGCTGCAACCGCGCGATACCATTATTGTTCCTAAATCAAACATTGCGAAAGTTGATTTATTTATGGATCAATATGTTCGTGACGTTTTACGATTTAACGGCTTCAGCGCAGGCATTAGCGGCGTTTACGAGCTTAACAACAAAGACACCCTCGGCGGTACAAATTAACACGGTCAGACGATAATAAGGTAGAATAAGATAATGAATATAGTATCAAAAAAGTTCATGAAAGTGGCCTTAACGGCTCTGCCTGTTATCTTAATGACAGCATCAACGCCGCCTCTTGCCTACGCAGCGCCGCCAACACAACAGGCCATTCAACCTAACTTTAAGTTGGGCATGAATTTCTTATGGGATAAAGGCAACGCACAGAAACTTGAAAGCAGCTTTCAGCGCATGCAAGCCATGGGTATCAAAACGGCACGAACCGATTTTGAATGGCGCGATGTGGAGAAGGTCAAAGGCGTTTATAACTGGGGCAAACTTGATAAATTGGTTGAGCTTGCACACCAACATAATGTGGAACTATTGCCCATCGTGCATTACGCCCCAAAATGGGCGGTACCTAGGAATGTTAAAAAACCAGAAGGCGTTTACGAACTTGCCTTAAGCGAAGAGTCCTATGATGAATATTCAGATTTTCTAAATGCCGCCATCGACAGATATGGCCCCAAGGGTAACGCCCCCATAGAATTCACCCCCATTCAAAATTGGCAGATTTGGAATGAGCCGAACATTAAAGAATTTTGGTACGTTGAATCAGGATACTTTAAATCTTGGGACATGCCAAAAGCCGCAGATAAATTCGTAGATTTCATGAAAGTTGTTACAGATGGTTTAGGGCAACGCAGGGACGACATCACGGTTGTGCATGCAGGCCTATCCAAATCAGATATAAGCTATATGTGGCATCTATGGGATAATGACCCCTCTTACGGTGATCGATTTGATGTGATGGCAGTGCATAGCTATTTCTTCAATCCACAAGGCGGTGTACGTCCCGTCGACAGTATCGACAAAGATGATAAAGACTATGCCCCACTAGGGTTTATCGGCAGCAAAGACGATCACGGATATTTACAAAAAATATTTAATGTTAAACTTTTCATGGATCTAAAAAAGACGCCTAAACCAGTATGGGTAACGGAGATTGGCTTCATGGCCAATGAAACAGGCTCGACATCCAAAAACCCTTGGGTCATAAAAGAAGATAAAGCCTTATCCATTACCGCAGAAACACTGAAATATTTCCAAGACCACAAACAAAGGCTGGGTATTGATCGCGTCTATTGGTTTGTTCTTGATGATTATAACTTCCCTCATGATATGGGGAATTTTGGTGTTTACCGCAGTAACGGCAGCGCGCGCAGCGCAATAAAGAATACCTTAGACGCTTATACTCCTGAATAACCCAAGACTTAAACCCTATCTAAGACACCATAGCGCGTTGTATTTTTATTTCGCGCATATAAAAATATACCAATGCAAGAAAACCAACTGTAACAGATAAAGAAAACCCAATAGCCGCCCCCATTGCTTCATAAGAAAAAACAAGAGGCACGCCGATACATAAAGTAGAGGCAAGAGCCATTGAGTGAAACTTAGGATTAATTTGCGGCTTATTTAATGCGAGAATCCCTAATTGTAACGGCGCATTTAAAATAACTGGAATAACGCTCAACCCGATAACCGCGATAATCGTTCCTAAATTTACAAACTCTTCCCCATAAACAAAATGAACCAAATGCCCACCCGCCAGTGCTAACCCACCAGAAATAATCAGAGAAACCGGAAAGAACACTGCAACCAATTTCAAAATTTCCGCGTGCATAACCTCCAACCCTTCATTCGCATACAGCTTCATAAGCTTAGGACGATAGAAATTATTAAACCCCAAAATAAATGGGTTTATCAAATTCACCAACGTATAGCATGCAGCAAACAAGCCTGCCCGCTCGCCCCCTATCAAGGCATAAATAAGCCATGGAAATATATATAAACTACCCAGATGACAGAAACTTCCAACCAAAAGCCATTTACCAAACCGAATATTTTCGACGGTATCCGCCTTTATATCTACGGCAGAGAAATTAAATTCATGCCGATGGCGTATAAATGCCCATAGCCCCCCCACAAAAGAAGCCAGCGCCATCACCGCAAAAACATTTGCCGCACTAATAACACCCAGATACCAAATAGCCACAATTAAAGACACTTGCAATATCGTAACAATAATATCCATCATCAAAACTTCAACAACACGAAATTCGGTGAAATATATCCTCCGCGAAGTTTCGCGAATGAATAAAAAGGGCATAGACAAGGCAAGCGTAAAAATAATATTACCCAGCCCCCCCGCCTGCATTACTGGAAGGAAGAAATACGCAGCCCCAAGAAGAATTGTACAAAACACAGCAAGTAATAATGACTGAATAAGAGCACCAGCGCGTAAGCCTTCAATATCTCCGTTTTTTATATTATGAAAACGATATGTGTACGGTGTCGCCAAACAATTATCTTGCAAAACCATAGAAAAAACTACCAAAGTCAGCCCTAGGCTAAACTCCCCGAACTCCCCGACAGAAAGTAACCGCCCGACTAATATTCCAGTCAAAAAAGTTGTGCCGCTATGTACCATTTGGTCAGCAAGCGCAAACAAACCTTTTTTATGTTTCAGGGCAATTATTTTTTGGATCAACGACATGATTCCCTCCTATATCAAAAAATTTCTATCGAATACCGCCATAAAAAGCAAGTGACCGCACAATTTTACGCAACACTTATTCCACTCGCCCATCTTTTTGTGGGGATACACAAAACAATAGAATTGTTTATTGCATTTGTTCACGTATATATAATCAAAGGAATAATTAAATTTGATTTTTTGTGAAAAATATGTAAAATGCGCTTCATAAAAAATATAACAACGAAAGAATGCAAGAATGAACAAGATTGTTATCACAGGTGGTGCGGGCTTCATAGGCTCACATATTGTTGAACATTTCGTGAATGCCTACCCTAACGCCGAGATTATCGTTTTAGATAAGATGACCTATGCGGCAGATGTTCGAAATCTTATGCATTTAATTAGCGTTAATAAAATCCGACTGGTTGTTGGGGATATCTGCCACCTTGATACGTGCCTTTCAGCAGTAAAAGGCGCAGACTTGGTTATCCACGCCGCCGCAGAAAGCCATGTTGATAACTCATTTGGTAATTCGCTTGAATTTACACGCACGAATGTAACAGGCACACATTGCTTGATGGAGGCATGCCGCAGTGAAAATGTGGCAAAAATAATTCACGTCAGCACAGATGAAGTTTACGGTGAAGTATTAGAAGGCTCAGCAACAGAAGATACAACGTTAAAACCAACGAACCCTTACTCTGCATCAAAAGCTGCTGCGGAAATGATTATCAGCGGATATTTACAATCTTACAAAATGCCGATTGTTATGGTGCGCGCCAATAATATTTTTGGTAAACGCCAATTCCCTGAAAAAATCATCCCTAAATTCGCTCTAAACCTTATTTTGGGAAAACCTCTTACAATTCATGGTAATGGTAAAAACTGCCGTCACTATTTATCCGCTGATGACTTTGCCGTAGCGTTGGAGCTGTTAGCCAAAAAAGGTGTCATCGGAGAGTGTTATAACATTGGTACAACAGAAGAATATACGAATATGCAGATGGCCTATATGCTTTGTGATATTTTCGATGTCGATCCAGATAAAACAATTACCTTTATAAAGGACCGTCCATTCAATGACCAAAGATACGCCGTTGATTGGAGCAAAATCACCGCCCTTGGCTGGACATCACAACATAGCTTAATTAACGAGATTTCCGATGTGGCACAATGGTATTACGATAATGCTGATCGATATGTCCCAAGCGCAGATTTAAAAACACTGAATGCGCCCACCAAACTCGGCAAACCTTCATTAGAGTTATCCTTGGCAAAAGTTGCTTAAAAAACGGAAAATATCACTATGCTAAATGTAACGAAAACAACACTTCCAGAGGTGTTAATTTTGGAGCCTCGGAAATTTGAAGATAATCGTGGTTTTTTTTCGGAAACGTATAATCTAAAACGCGCCCAAGACATGGCGGGGATTCCTACGAATTTCGTACAAGATAATGTATCCTTATCAAAGAAAAAAGGCACGGTGCGTGGCATCCATTTTCAAAAGCCACCTTTCGCACAAGATAAACTCGTCAGAGTTTTAAAGGGACGCATACTGGATATTGCCGTTGATTTGCGTCAAGGATCGCCAAATTTCGGACAATCTGTTGGTGTTGAATTATCATCTGACAATTTCCTGCAACTTTTTATTCCTAAAGGCTTCGGTCATGCTTTTTGCACGTTAGCAGATGATACAGAAGTACAATACAAAGTCACAGACTATTATACGCCTGAACATGACGCGGGAATTATATGGAATGATGAGACCTTGAATATTCAATGGCCATTCCCCAAAGAAAGCCTCCTTCTATCAGAAAAAGACCAAATCCTGCCTCCATTCTCGGAATTGCATGATTTTTTTACCTATGAACAAGTCAGGCTATAAACACAATGAATATTATTGTTACAGGTGGCGCAGGCTTCATTGGCTCTGCACTTTGCAGGTATCTAATACAAGAAACCGATGCCAATATATTAAATATTGATTCATTAACCTACGCGGCGAATACAGAATCTTTGAAATCTATAGAAGATAACCCGCGCTATAGGCTTGCACAAAAGAATATATGCAACGCGGAGGATATGGAACAACTATTTGCAGAGTTCAAGCCTGATACTGTACTGCATTTGGCCGCAGAAAGCCATGTTGACCGTTCAATTGATGGACCAAAGGCCTTTATCGAAACCAATGTTATCGGCACATTTACTTTGTTGAACACAGCCCTTTTATACTGGAAAACACTATCAAAAGTACAGCAAGAAGCCTTCCGCTTTATTAATATTTCCACCGATGAGGTCTATGGATCGCTTGGCGCGACTGGCTTGTTTAAAGAAACAACACCATACCAACCAAACTCTCCATATTCTGCGAGTAAAGCCTCCGCCGACCATTTGGCGCGCGCGTGGTTTCATACCTATGGAATGCCGGTAATCACAACAAATTGCTCTAATAATTATGGTCCATGTCAGTTCCCTGAAAAATTAATCCCACTGACTATCCTCAATGCATTAGAGGGGAAGCCTCTTCCTATTTATGGCACAGGAGAAAATATACGTGACTGGCTGTATGTAGAAGATCATGTCCGCGCACTTTGGATCGTGGCACAAAGCGGCACGCCAGGTAATGTCTATAATATTGGCGGCAACAGTGAAAAACAAAATATAGATATTGTGAAGACTATTTGTAAAATTCTGGATGATAAATACGGCAAACTTGAAAACGGTAAATCACGTACAGATTTAATTACTTATGTAGAAGATCGCCCAGGGCATGATAAGCGTTATGCCATTGATGCCAGTAAGATAAAGGCTGAGTTATCATGGGAACCTGCACAGACTTTTAAAAATGGCCTGTGCGAGACAATTGACTGGTATCTGAACAATCAAAATTGGTGGGAACCTTTACGTCAAGATGTCTATACTGGCCAACGCTTAGGGCTGAAAAAAATAAACAAAGCCTCTTGAGAACAATACGTTAGAATGTATATATCATGACAAATCATGGTCAAAAAATTATAGTATTTGGAAAAAATGGACAAGTTGGCCAAGAATTGCAACGCGCTATTCTGTCGGGTAAGAACAATCATACTTATGATGAATGCTTATTCTTAGGGCGTGATGATATCGACTTAACAAATTCTGAGGCATTAAGTACACGCCTTCTTCAAGAATCTCCTGCGGCAATTATTAACGCGGCGGCCTATACTGCGGTTGATAAAGCAGAAACAGAGCCTGAAATCGCGATGGCTGTTAATGCCAAAGCCCCTGAAATTATGGCACTCTACGCACAAGAACAAAAAATTCCATTCATTCACATCTCAACCGATTACGTATTTAACGGCACAAAAACAAGCTCATATACAGAAAATGATCCCATTGCCCCGATAAATATATACGGCAAAAGCAAAGCCGAAGGTGAAACAGCGATCATGGCAACACACGCGCCAGCCGTTATTTTAAGAACCTCTTGGGTCTATGCCCAAAAAGGCAATAACTTCATACATACTATGCTTCGTTTAGGGCAGGAAAGAGAGACTCTGAATATTGTAAGCGACCAAATTGGTGCGCCAACAAATGCAGCGGATATTGCCCTCGCCATATTGCATATTCTACCTCAAATACAACACAAACAAGATAGCATGATACAGCCTGAACTTTATCACATGAGTGCCAATGGATATGGTAGCTGGCATGAATTCGCACAGCTTATTTTTAGTGAAGCGGAAAAGCATGGCATTAAAGTACCGCTAAATGTTGGAGAAATCCCGTCATCCGCCTACCCGACACCTGCGACACGCCCTTTAAACTCTCGATTAGACTGTACTCTGATTGAAAAAGAATATGGCGTTTCCCTGCCGCATTGGAAAGACAGTGCGATTAAATGTATCACCACAATTTTAGAAAATCAAAACCAAGAAAAGGTCATAAGCGCATGAAAGGTATAATACTTGCAGGGGGAACAGGCACACGGCTTCACCCAATTACAAAAGCTGTCAGCAAACAACTGCTTCCCGTTTACGATAAACCTATGATTTACTATCCTCTATCTGTTTTAATGCTTGCAGGCATTCGTGATATTTTAATTATTACAACCCCGCATGAAAAACATATGTTCGAGGCATTACTTGGTGATGGAAAACATTGGGGAATAAACCTAACCTATGATGTGCAGCCATCCCCCGATGGCTTGGCACAGGCATTCATCATTGGTGAAAAATTTATCGGCGAAGATAAAGTTGCCTTGGTTCTGGGCGATAATCTATATTTCGGTCACGGGTTAACCGATCAGTTGAAAAATGCACAGACACGAAAAATTGGCGCAACGGTGTTTTCATATTATGTAAATGATCCGCATCGTTATGGCGTTGTATCCTTTGATGATAATGACGTTGCCCAAACCATAGAAGAAAAGCCGGAGCAACCAAAATCAAATTGGGCTGTAACGGGGCTTTATTTCTATGATAACAAAGTCATAGAAATCGCAAAATCCCTAAAGCCCTCCCCTCGTGGAGAACTGGAAATTACGGATGTTAACCGCATCTATATGGAACAAAATAACCTGCATGTAGAAAAATTAGGGCGCGGATTCGCATGGTTAGATACTGGAACACATGACACATTGCTGGAAGCAGGAAATTTCATCCAAACTTTACAAAAACGACAAGGTCTGCAAATTGCCTGCCTTGAAGAAATAGCCTTCGACCTAGGCTATATCGGTAAAATACAATTACAAGAGCAAGCCGATAAGCACGGGAAAAGTACGTACGGACAATATATCCGAACACTCGCGCAACAAGCTGAATAATCATCGGAATAAAAAGGCGTTTCATAATGGATATGAACACAGATGCAAAAACACTTAATAAAGCTGACAAAGAAACGCTGCTATGCAAAATTCTTGTGTTTTTGATTGACCATGATGACCTCTGTGTTTTACTCGTATCATTCTTGCTCATAAACAGCCTTTTTTCAATCACTGTCTGGGGGGAAGATGGCACTTCGATACGTGCTATTTTATTGCTTTCGGCCATTATTGGCCATGTCTTCAAACTGAATCCTTTTCAAGAAAACCCAAAGCCCCGCACATTCATGGTCGGGCTGGCAGATGAAATCGCGCGCATACTTGTTGTCTGTTGCGCAGTCTTTACCGCAACGTTTCTCGTTACAGGATTATTACCGAGTTTTTGGGTCTGCCTAAGCTGGAGCATTATAGCATGCCTGATGAAGGGGCTCTTCTTTACCGTACGCAGACGCTATCAAGCGATGGTAAAAGAACACAGTATTTACATGAAAAACATTGTCATTATCTGCGCGAATGAGCAAGGGATACAGCTGGCTAGCCGTATTACCGAAGAAAATAAGAACGTCAAAATACATGGGTTTTTCGATGACCGCGCAAGCCGCATTTCCCCCAAAGACCTACCGCTTGACTACCTTGGGACAATTGATGACCTGATTAATTCAGAATATAATAAAACCCTCGATCAAATTGTAATTGCCCTGCCGGGTATTGCGCGTGATCGTCTGGATCAGATTTTTGAAAAAGTCAGCATATTACCCGTTTCCATTGTAATGAGCCCTGACCTCGCCATTCTAAACAGACCGCGCAACCTCTTGAATGCAACAGGCTCGCTGAATTTAATCCAGCTGGATGACAATCCAATGATTGGCTGGCGCAAATATCTAAGCCGATTAGAAGATATCATCGGCTCAAGTCTCGCAATTTTGATACTCTCACCACTCTTTATTCTTTTACCGATACTTATCAAACTCGAAAGCCCAGGGCCGGTATTTTACAAACAAAAACGATATGGCTTTAATAATAAATTATTCGAATGCTATAAGTTTCGTTCCATGAACCTATCTGCTTGTGAAAGCTCTAAACAGGAAATAAAATTAACCGAGCGCGATGACCCACGCGTTACGAAAATCGGCAACTTTATTCGAAGAACAAGCCTTGATGAAATCCCTCAATTTTTAAATGTTTTGAAAGGCGATATGTCACTGGTTGGCCCACGCCCGCACCCCCCTGGTGTCAAAGCAGGAAACCGTATTTACGAAGAAGTCATTAGCGATTTTTCACGGCGTTATAAAGTAAAGCCAGGCTTAACCGGTTGGGCGCAAATTAATGGTGCGCGTGGTAACACCTTTACAGAAGATGATCTAAGGCAACGTTTTGCCTATGATTTAGACTATATCCAAAACTGGTCACTTTGGCTGGATATTGTGATTATCGTACGCACAATATTCCTTGGTTTTATTGGAAAAAATGCATTTTAAAGTTACAATTTAGAGAATATAACAATGAAAACAGCACTTATAATTCCCACATGGAATGCACAGCCTTGGCTGCTGCCCCTATTAGACGCGTTAAAGAAGCTCGACCCACAACCAGATAATATTTTATTCATCGATTCATCTTCTATTGATGATACACGCGATATCATTAAAGAGCAGGGATTTAACGTCCACCAAATCCCAAAGAAAGAATTTGGCCATGGAAAAACACGTAACTTGGGGGCATCTTTAAACAAGGATGCCGATATTCTCATCTACTTAACGCAAGATGCGATCCCTGCACAAATAGACCTGCTTGCACCAATTCTAAAGATTTTCAAAGAAAATGCAGATACAGCAATCGTCTTTGGCAGACAATTACCCCATAACGATGCAAATGTATCTGCGCGTTATGCCCGTCTACAAAACTACCCTGAGGCAGGTTACACAAATACGATATCGGATATGCCTGTACGGGGCATTAAAACGTTTTTCTGCTCCAATTCCTTTGCGGCTTATCGGGCGGATACCTTGCTGAATATTGGTGGTTTTCCAGAGGCACTCCCCCTCGCCGAAGATATGGCTGTTTGTGCGCGCCTATTAGAGGCAGGATACAAAAGCACCTATTGTGCGGACGCTCAAGTCAGACACAGTCATAATTATGGTGTATATCAAGACCTTACGCGATATTTTGATATTGGTGCATTTTTAAGCGTTGACCCATGGTTCAAAAGCAAATCTATAAAATCAGGGGGGGAAGGCTTACGCTTTGTCATTGGTGAATTTAAATACACCATCAAGCACGGTACGATTCTGAATTGCATTCAAATCATCCCGCATACCCTCGCAAAATTTATTGGTTTCAAGCTGGGAGAAAAATGTAAATCTTTGCCTATTTGGCTGGTTAGAAAAATAAGCATGCATAGCTATTATTGGGAAAACACGTAATGAAGCACGTTACCGTAATTGGCAAAAATTCATTCATGGCGCGTTTGATACGTGAAAAAAACATAGGCAAAGACTGGCTGTGGCTGTCACATAACGAAGCAATGGACAGTGATGAATGGCTGGACAACACAAGATGCGTTATTAACTTCTCCTACGCGCCTGATTTACGTAAAAATAAATATAATGCAGCGTTGGATATTGACACAAAACTTGCCAAACGCATTCAGGCCAGTGACATTCACTATATCATGTTAAGTTCCCGCATGGTCTATGGAACACAGGATACGCCCCTGCTGACAGAAAGCCTAACGCCTAACCCACAAAATATATATGGCGCGAATAAACACCAAATAGAACAAAATCTCATAGAAATTTTAGGGCAGCCGCGCGTTACAATATTAAGACTGTCTAATGTTTTTGGGTTTGAGCCGAACCGCGCCTCATTTTTTGGTATGGCACTGACAAAACTGGCGCAAGAAAACTGCATCACCTACGATATGAGTCCCTTTACAAAACGGGATTTTCTATCCACTTGGCGTTTTGGACAGGATTTAGAATATATTGCACAACGCCCAACTGGCGGTATTTTCAACCTTGGCTCTGGCATTGGTCTGGAAACAGGACGAATCGCACAATGGCTGATTGACGGATATGGCAAGGGCTCTTTACTTATCAAAGATATGTCCATACGTGACATATTTTGGCTCAATATGCAAAAAACCCGCGATTGTTTCCGCCTACCTGACTATACTCTGCACGATCTACAGCAAGACTGCACATTATGCGGCACTTTAATGAAAGACTATCATGGCGAATAAAACCAATACAGAGCAGCCAAATATTACGATTATTATCGTTAATTACAAAACCGCAGATATGGTCTGCCAAGTGATACAGTCAGTAAAAGATTATGCGCCTGCTGATAATGTAATTGCCAAAATTATTGTTGTGGATAATGGCTCACAAGACGGTTCGCTTGATATATTTGCAGAAAAGCATCCTGATATAGAAACAATTGATGCTGGCGGCAATATTGGTTTTTCCAAGGGGAATAACCTTGCTTTACGAACATTAAATACTGATTACGCGATGCTACTGAACAGTGACGCATTCCTTGAAAAAGGCACGTTAAAACGCTTGATTGAGGTTATGGACAGCGACCCTTCCATTGGCGTTGTCGGCCCGCGAATTTTAAACACTGACAGAACAGACCAAGATTACCCCTGCGCCTTCCCGTCTGTTTTGGAAATGATACAACGTGCCATTAAAGGCGCGCAATTCCCTGCACAAAATAAAAACCCACAGGAACCAATAAATATGGATCGCATTCACGGATGTTGTCTTATGGCGCGGCGCGAGGTTTTCGACGAGGTTGGCTTATTGGATGAACAGTTTTTTATGTATGATGAAGATATTGACTGGTGTCTACGCACTCAAAAGGCTGGATGGTTATTGAAACTTGTACCGGATTCTTATGTCGTTCATTTAGGGGGACAAACATCTGGCCGCGCACCAAGTGGACGCCGCGATGAAAAAACAGTTCTGCCCTTTAACCCACGAATGAGCTATGAATTACGCAAAAGTCGTTACATACTCTATCGGAAACACCGCAGCGGAGCAGAACTCATACTCTTAAAAATATTTACAGACATATTATTACTGGCTGGCTTAACTCTTGCTGTTTTACGCAGTTCAAAGGGTGATGCTTGGTCTGATATGGCGAAAAAGAAAAAATCAGCCTATTTTAAAATTATGGCGATCAACCCGTTTTCCCTCGCCGTAAAGAAATAAATCATGTCTCAATCCAATAATAAACCTGATGATACCGCCCTCCCACAGACGCAATATAGTCTATGGGCAATGGCGCGACACTATCAAATTCCTGGCTTAATTATTGCTGTCCTACTTGGGCTTATATCCTCCCTTCTTATTGTTATTAACCCATATGTCGGGGTTGGGTTTGTCTTTGGCCTGATTGCCTATGTTGTAATTTGCAACAAAGTCGAGCTTGCCTTTGCCATTTTGATTTTCAGCTTTGCCATTCCTGTGCAAAAAAGTCTGGCTGGCTTTCCGCTAAACCTAACGGATGCGACGATTGTTCTCTGGGGCATGGCATGGCCATTTTTAATGATTCAAAAGAACAATTTAGCACGAAAAAATAATAAATCCGACACGAACCGAATTAAAATTCCAAAACTTGCTCTATTGACGAGTGGACTGGTCATTGCCGCATTTGTTTCTCTAATAGGTGCTGAAAATTTTGGCGGGTCACTAAAACAAGCCATACGTCTTGTTGAATGGCTTATCGTCCTACCTATCTTATTTATGAGCGTTCAAACAAGCAAATTATTCTGGACGGTGGCTACGTGCATTTTCCTTCTTGTTCCCCCTTTATTTGCCCTAGATGGCGTCGTGGAAGTCCTGAATAATGGCCAATCTTTAAGTAAAATGGTTGGTATTCCTGCACCTGTTCCATCTGAGGAACATAGTGAAATCAGACACACATTTGATGTATCAGGCCGTGCAGGCAGCACATTTGGCGGGGCGCAAGGGCTCGCCATGTATTTAACGATGATGATGGCGGCTATCTTATCAATTATAATCAGCCCCCCAAAACCCTTTTACAGGATTCTAGGGCTAGGTGCTTTTGCCCTCTGTATTGCTGGTATGTACTTTGCCAAATCCCGTGGTGGTATGCTGGGGTGCTTTGTGATGATTTCTGTTGTTATGTTCATCAGCTATCCCAAAGCAACGTCCCGCATTATGATTATAGCAGGAACAGCACTGGCCTTAGCATTTGTCGGATTCCTCATATTTTATGGGTGGGACGGTACAATTGCCGGTCTTATCCCCGGACGCGCCGAAGCCGTACTTGACCGCATTATCATCTGGCAAAGGGCGTTATCTGTTTTCGCAGAAAACCCAATTAACGGCGTTGGTTTTGGTGGGTTTCGCGACCATGTTTACAATCACGAGCCATTACAGCTGAATGTCGGGCTTGGCTATGAATCCCTACACTGCCACAATACTTATCTGGAAGTGCTGACAGGCACTGGTATATTAGGGTTCGGCGCCTATATAACCTTCCTGCTTCTAACATGGAAACACCTGCTATCCGCATGGAGAAACAGGCTCGGCTTAGAGACTGATTGCTTTATCCTGTGTGCAATGGGTGGTTTATCAGCCTACATGATGTTTGGTATGGTTGACATGCTGTTCTTACAAAACATGCATATGGTCTTGATCGCCTTACTATCATTAGGATTTATTGCGGCGCAACAAAACAAGACTAAAGAGATACAACAATGAAAATCATACAACTGGTTGAAAGTCTAGATATAGGCGGGTTACCGAATTACGTCCTGCAACTGGCGAAACTACTTCAAAGCGCAGGACATGATCTTCAGGTTGCCTACACCAAAGGCACGCCAGGGACACATCTTGAAACCTCTGACATTAATGTCATACATGTTCCTACATTTAAGGATTTAAAAGCCCTAAGCCCTGACATCGTGCATATCCACCTGCTGAGTGATATTGACTA
Organism: Alphaproteobacteria bacterium; assembly: GCA_002401965.1. Classification (GTDB taxonomy): domain Bacteria; phylum Pseudomonadota; class Alphaproteobacteria; order Micavibrionales; family Micavibrionaceae; genus UBA1672. The sequence continues at coordinate 41,046 of NVUR01000020.1, read as the reverse complement.
TCTAAACGCACTCGCCCAACAAGATGAAATTGTTGTTATTCGTTCCTTTCATGATTATACGTCAACATGTTTACGTCGCGGGAAAAGGCGTTTCCCTAATGATCGATGCCACCGCCCCTTAAATTATGGATGTGCTGCGTTTGGCTGTATCATCGCGCCCCCCTTGGCAGACTCAAAAAGCCGCCTCCCCCGCCTGATGAATTTACCGCAAAAAATTCAAGAACGTAATATATATCGCCAATTTGATGCCGCAATATGCGGCAGTCACCATATGAAAAAGATGCTGGCAAGTAACGGCTTCTCAGAAAATAAGCTGCACCGTATTCCCTATTTTAGTAAATTTGAGAATGAAGCGCATAACGATGTACAAAAACCCGATGGCGCAGGGACATCCCGTCCGTTTGAACTCTTATTTTCAGGACAAGCTGTCAAAGGCAAAGGATTAGAGGTCTTAATCGAAGCATTAGGACACTTCCCCCCCGCACAACCATGGCACTTAACTGTATTTTGCGAAGGCGCACGCCGCCAACCTGCCGAAGAACGCGCCAAACAATTAAATATTCACGATAAAATCACCTTTAATGGATGGGTTAAACAATCTATTTTAATTGATGCCTATAAAAAGGCCGATTTATTCATTCTCCCCTCAATCTGGGATGATCCAGGACCTTTAGTCGGCATAGAGGCATTGGCCTGTGGTACGCCAGTTGTTGGCTTTGCCGTGGGTGGTGTCCCTGATTATGTCATTGATGGGAAAACAGGGTTTCTTGTAACGAATGTCAGTGCAAACGGACTGTATAAAGGTTTAGAACGTGCAATGAAAGATCCGGAAGAGTTAAAAAACCTTGTAACACAATGCAAATCCCATGTAAAAAAGCAGCATGCCGCACAAAAGCACCTAGAAAAGATTATGCAAGTATACACAGCCACCTTAGAAAAAAAAGTATAACGCCATGACCAAAATTTGGACCACATATAAAAACTTTATCGCTCTTTCAACCATTCACCGCAGTGAGTTAGTATCAATTCAATGGCTTCGTGGTATTGCCGTAATGATGGTCTTTATTTACCATATGGAAGATATCCTTAACCTTATGCCTGGGTTTGAAAGTTTTCATTCTATTTGGCAAAGCTATGGCTATTCCGCGCCAGATTTATTTTTCGTTATCAGCGGATTCATTATGTGTTTTGTAACTTTTGAGCTAAAGTTCAAGCCAATAGGATGGCTGGTTCGGCGGGTCTTACGTATTTACCCGATTTTTCTTATCTTTGCGGCTCTATCCATATCGGTTTGGCTGATTAACCCCGAAATGACCATGGGATCAGGCGCACAAGACTGGAGCAGTATTCTAAAATTCTTGCTTCTTATGCCGCAAGAAAACATGCCCCTGTTATTTGTCACATGGACATTAGAGCATGAAATTGTATTTTATACGCTGGTCTTTGTTGTTGCCACACTTGGCGGAAAATCACGGTCTGTCATCATTATTATGGGCATCCTATCTATTATCGCACTGCTCAAAGCTGCTTTAAAAGACACCTACCCTGTTCTCGATTTTTGGGACTACCACCTATTTTCCCTCTATATAATTCAATTTTTCATCGGCGCACTTATTTTTGAAACACAAAAAAACTTAAGCAAAATTAACGGAAAGTTATTACTTGGCGCAGGACTCGCCTTATTCTTTGTTGCAGGAATAATATGTGAACCTGCCCCCTTAAATGAAGAACATATTTTGAAAGTCCTTATGTTTGGTGTAAGTTTTGGCTTGATTATGATTGGGGCAATTAATCTGGAGATAAAAAAACGTAAAGAGATAGACGGCTATATAGAATATAAACGCCGCCCTTTTCTAGTACAAATGGGTGATGCCTCCTATTCTATCTATCTATCTCATCCATTTTGTTTCTCAATTGTCGGTAAAATTACAGCAGCTCTAAGTTTAAGTGGGGTTTTAACAATCATTACTGTTCTATTTGGCAGCCTCTTATCCTTGATTTTAGGGTGGCTTGTATATCACTGTATAGAAAAACCAATGATGCACACTTCGAAACTTATACTCACACGACACAAGAAGAAAAAAGAAGCCCCTCTACCTAACACTTAAAAATTATCATTAGAAATGGAGTACACATAATGCAAAATAAAAACTTATCTGGGAAAAAAGGTCTTATCATCGGGATTGCAAATAACAGCTCCATCGCGTGGGGCTGTGCCAATGCTTTCCGTGACGCAGGCGCAGAACTTGCTATTACATATCTAAATGACAAAGCAAAACCCTATGTCCAACCTTTGGCCGAACAAGTTGACGCCCCTATCCTTATGCCGCTCAATGTTGTTGATGATGTGCAGTTACAGGCGTTATTCGATGAAATAACTCAAAAATGGGGGAAGCTAGACTTCCTTTTACATGCCATTGCTTTTGCACCTTTAGAAGATCTGCATGGGCGTGTCATTGACAGCTCTCGTGAAGGTTTTCTGAGTGCCATAGACATATCCTGTCATTCTTTCGCACGCATTGCCAAACTGGCAGAGCCATTAATGACAGATGGCGGCTGTATGCTGACCACAAGTTATTACGGCGGTGAGAAGGTTGTTGAAAATTACAACATTATGGGGGCGATAAAAGCATCATTAGAAGGGCTTTCAAAATATATGGCGGCTGAATTAGGCGAAAAGAATATCCGCGTCAACACATTATCCCCTGGCCCTATCCCAACCAGAGCAGCAGGCGGTATAAAAGGGTTTGAGGAACTTCATAAGCAATCATATCAAAAAGCCCCACTGCAATCGGCCGTTTCCATTCACGACGTTGGCGCCTATGCAAAATTCCTCGTCAGCGACGAAGCACGCTTTATTACAGGTAATACAGTCTATATTGATTCAGGTTATAACATCATGGCTCCTTAGAAATACCTTATCCTGTTATGGTCTTATTAAGATCATGACAGGATAAAGCGAATACAAATCAATAAATTTCAAAATCTATTTTGAAGGAATTTGAAATCGCGCTACTATAGAGGGAATATAGTTATAAAAAGGACATATAATCTTGCCCCCCATCACAGGACGCAACACACCAGAACCCTATAACCTTAGAAACTTCAGTGTGTTGCTGGTTGAGGATTCTATCTATATGCAAACGTTAGTCTCTGAAATGCTGAGAGTTTTCGGCGTTGGTGATATCCTAACATGCGCCAACGCAAAAGAAGCAACCGACCTGTTGACCATCGCGCAAGCACGTACAACAAGTCGCTATATCAATAAAATAGACATCCTGTTAACCGACTGGCTTATGCCCAATGGCAACGGCAAAGATTTACTCAATTGGGTACGTACGCATGACAATGATGATATCCGCTTTCTTCCCATCATTGTCATCAGTGGCTTTACGACCGAGAAACTTACAAACGATACCCGTGATTTGGGCGCCAACGAAATACTGGTTAAACCGATATCAGGAAAACTTTTGGCCTCGCGCATTTGCTCAGTGATTGATAGCCCGCGTGCCTTTATCGACGCACCTGGATTTTTTGGCCCCGACCGCAGAAGGCAATATTTTGCATTTACCGGCAAGGACAGACGCAGCGCAGTGCCAAATCTGGTGGAGAAGAATATATGACAGATGAACCGAACAACGAAAATCCTGCAATTAACGTCTATAGCCACCGACAAAACCCATTGAAAAACAAACTTGGTATACGCGTACCAACAAATGAAGATGGGCATCTTGACCCCGAGAATATCAAAGAAGCAGATAAATTAATCGCCAAGATGTGCCTTGGTTGCGAAGATAATATCGCGCAGCAACTCGAAAAAATCGCAGACCTCTGGACTGACATGCAAAAGGCGGAGAATACAGATATACGCAATGAAAAAGCACAAGAAATATTCACATGCACACATGAGATCAAAGATATTGCCGCATTATGTGGCTACACTCTGGCCGCACATTTTGCAGAATCTCTGCGGGATTATATCTCCGAAACCGCGCTTAACCTAAAAAACCAACGCATCATTATTCAGGCACATATTGATGCCATGAATGCCGTCCATAAAGGTAAACTTAAAGAAGATGGTGGTCCGATTGCCGATGAGCTGAAAAAAATGGTGAAAATCGCGATCAATAAGTACCGCTAAACACCAAAACAACACAAAACTTGTATTTTAAGCGCTAACCTCTTATATTCCGCGCTCAAGAGGATTATATGAGCAATACATTAAACAGCATGGGCTTTGCAAAGCCTCCATCACAGACAAGAGTCGTCGTTGCCATGTCAGGCGGGGTGGATAGCTCCGTTTGTGCGGCCCTTTTGTATGAAGAGGGCTATGATGTTGTTGGTGTGACGCTGCAACTTTATGATTATGGTGATGCGACAGGCGAAGCGGTCAAAAGCAAGACCTGCTGCGCGGGGCAAGATATTTATGATGCGCGCCGCGTCGCCGAAGAGCGCGGTTTCCCGCATTACGTCTTAAATTACGAAAGCAATTTCCGCGAAGCTGTGATTGAGGATTTTGCCGACAGTTACCTGCGCGGCGAGACCCCTATCCCGTGCGTAAAATGTAACCAAAGCGTAAAATTCCGCGACTTACTGAAAGTTGCACATGAATTGGGTGCGGATTGCATGGCAACGGGACATTATATCCAACGCATCACAGATGACGATGGCCGCACATACTTAAAACGCGCCCATGATGACGGCAAGGATCAGAGCTATTTCCTATTCGCAACAACGCAGGAACAGCTGGATTTTTTGCGCTTTCCCTTGGGTGGTTGGGCGAAAGATGTGACCCGCGAGCATGCCACACGCCTTGGTCTGATGAACGCCGATAAGCCGGATTCTCAAGATATTTGCTTTGTGCCACATGGTGATTACGCGAAAATTGTCAAAAAAATGCGCCCTGAGGCCCAAAATCCGGGGAAAATCATCCATATGGATGGACGTGAAATTGGCGATCATGAAGGCATCATCCACTATACAATTGGTCAACGCCGCGGCATTGGTATTGGTGGCGGCGTGACGGAGAATAATGAGCCCCTTTACGTGGTTGCCCTAAAACCCGAAGAAAATCAGGTGATTGTCGGATCAAAAGCAGATCTCGCCCGTAATGTCCTCACCTTAAAAGAGTGTAATTGGCTGTTTGAACAGCCGGATAAAGATACGCAGATCGCGGTTGAGGTCAAGTTCCGCTCCACCATGAAACCAACCACAGCCAAGCTGCATATAAGCAAAAATGGCGCGAAAATCTATCTCGATACACCGCAATACGGGATATCTGCGGGACAAGCCGCCGTATGCTATATCAATGATCGTGTTATCGGTGGGGGCTGGATTACACATACGGGTAATGCGTAATTAATAATGATTTGGCTTTATTTTGTGCGATGCCTAAATAATGTATGGACAATAATGAATACCCCCACAGCGTACTGCGGGGGTATTCATTTATTATTTCAAATATATCTGTCAGCTGCCCATTGAATAAAATGGACAGCTTATACTCTAAAATTTCTTACTTAAAGATACGAACATGCGTCGTTCAACATCTGGATTAGGAGTTGTCTCTACGCTAGCACTCTGCGCGTTCATAGCAGAAACAGCCAAGGTCACATCATTATCAAATGTATAACCAACCCGTGCATTCACACCAATATAGCCATCGACATCATCAAAAGAAAAGTCTGCTGTTGTATGCTCAGTTCCAGAAGCATAATAAGCAAGCGCATCAGCTTCCCAAGCACCATTATGATACCCAAGTTTCAACTTAAGCTGATGCTCAGGGTTTCTTTTCTCATATTCCTTGGCACTCGACTGCACACCAGCAACCGTGTTATCCAAATCATCATTGGTTTTTTGATAGATATAACCAAGTCCCCAATCGAAATTCTCACCAACAGACCCATCCAAAGATGCTTCTATTCCGTATGATGTTGAATCTCCGATATTGTCTGAATTATAAACAGGGAACGTTAGACTGCTTTGAAGCGTTTTAACATCTTGGGTTTTTTGATGAAAGACTGCGGCTCTAAACAAACCATTTTCAACAAAATCAACCTTTCTATCCCACGCCAATTCATAATTCGTAACAATTGCAGGGTCTAAATCCGGTTTACCTACGATAGTTACTGGTCCACTAACTGCGTCCAGACCATAACCTAGAAGACTTGGTACTTCTAAGCCACGTGCAGTACTTAAACGGAAAGTATCATTTTCACTCGCCTTCCAAACCACACCACTATTATAGCTAAATTCTGTGATACTACGGTCAAAATCTGAGGCTGAAAATGGGTTGGCGGCGGTAAGAATACCATTATGATCTAATTGCAAATGATCAATACGTACAGCATTTGTCCATGATAAAGCGTCATTAATGCTCCAATTCCACATGCCACCTGCCGCATAAACTTGATATGAAATCTCAGCACCATCGGCAACAATACCTGCACCTGTCACCTCATTTTCACGATACTCACCCTGCAACCTTACAGTATGGGCATCATTCAATTGAATGGTATCTTCAAGCTGAACAACCAAAATTTCATTATCCAAATTGCCAGAGCCTACAGAAGAAGCATACCCCCAGTCTAAAAAGTTTTTATACGCGCTCGCTTTAATTAGACCCCAATCACTATCAAGCTCATAACTTAATTTTGCACTTTTAGTTTCATAGTCAACCACAAAAGGTGCAGTGGAAATCTCGTCAGTCTGCTTCACATTTGATCCAGATATTTCAAGCCTCATTTGCGATTTATCTGTCATTTGATACATGGCATCTAAGTTAAGCGATTCTTGTTCAGGATCAACAGTGCCAGCTGCGGCAAATCCATTTAGAGAGCTATCAAAAGCATCAGATTCACGTTTACTTGCGGAAATACGCACACCAATTTTATCAGATAGTTTCAATGATTGAACATAATGCGCTTTTCTAAAATCTTGCGTCCCAACAGTAATACCAGCAGATGACACATCATCATAAAGCGGGTTAAAGGTTACGATATTAATAACACCACTAACCGCGTTAAAGCCAAAGAGCGCTGTGTTCGGCCCTTTTACAACCTCAATCTGGCGAATTTCTTCCAACTGAACAGGAATTGTTGACCATGCAGTATAACCATAATGATCCAGGTAAACTTGTCGTCCATTAACCAAAACAAGTAAGCGTTGTGAAAGTGGTTGATTGTACCCGCGAATACTTACATCATAACTTTGTGTAGAACTTTGAATAACATTCACACCATTAACTTGGCGAAGAACTTCTGGCAAATTCACTGCACCGCTTCGACGAATATCATCGGCAGTAAGAATTTCCATGGTTACCGGAACATCGGACATACGTTGTGGCTTACCTGTTGCAGATGTTGTTACAGGTTCTCCGAAAAGCTCTTGCATCATTCCATAATCAATACTTTGTGCCATCACCGCACTGGATGATAATGAAATTAACGCACATGATGTTGTTAATAATAATTTATTCATTTTTTAATTCCTTTTCTTAATAATTATTTCTTCGTAATCATCATGCTAAAAGCTGATGCGAATTCTGTAGCAGTTTTACCAGCCGCAGCAGAGCTTACAAATATGTCAACGCTTGGCTTTGTTTTAACAACAAGAACACAACCACCACCAAGGCAAGCCATATCGGTTGAAACAGTAAGTCCACCATTTGCCCCTGCTTTAGCCAATGCTGCGCCATATAGAGAACCTGCGCCGCGCGTTACGAAGATCACTTTTGATGTCGCCGCATCAACTGACGTTATTTTATTACCTGTCAGTTTTACCTTTGATCCGACACCGCCTGCAACAATTCCTGCGACCTCTTCGGCATGCGCCGTTGAATCTGCATTCGATGCATCATATAAAATATCCATCTGGACAGCCCCTTTTGGACCACCATCAATAAAGCCAACGGCCGTTGCTATCGTTTCAAAATCCTTTTTCGTATCAGCGTAAGCTGAAAAAGAAAACATACATACTGTCGATAATATGCACAGTGTTTTTCCTAGTCTCATTATTGTTCCTTTAATTTTTACAAGCCAAATGAAAGACGACTTATTCCAGTCGTTTTTGATACTATTTAGAATACTCAGTGGGATATTTTGACGCAGAATGAAGATATTTAACGCAGAATTAGTTTATTACAGTCACCTTTAAAAATACAAATGTAAAGCTAAAAGTTGAAACCGTCCTAATATCGTATGCATAATCTGCGAACTTAGGGCGTAAATAGTGAGGTGCTTATTTAACATATCCCGCGAATGGCTCTCAAGCCCCCCCTGCCGTGGGCAAATATTTTTTCTTTAATCTATGGCTGAAGTATCAGAGTGACACGGGGGTCTTCTTCCCATTCACTTTGATAAGGTGGTGAGTCGTGCAATACTTTATCGTCAAATAAGAAAATTTGCCCAGCGGGGATTGTGTATGGATTGCCTTGCTCTGAAATGGCGAGAGTGCCTTCTTGATTGAAGGTAAATGTTAGCGCATCAGAATGAGTATGAAGGCCTATATTACTTGTGAAATTTATATCAATTTCGACTTTAGGATCAAATTGTGTGTTTTTTATATCGTCAGGACAGTTACCAAGAAAAGCACTTGTGATATTTGTTATTATTGTTCGGGTTGTTTTGTTTATACCTTCGCTGATTAACGTTTGATTGAGCTGTTCGATATTATTGTCTTCCAAGAAAAAGGATGAATAGTATTTTTTCCCTGATACATTTTCGGGCGTACTCATGAATTGGCTGGTTGTGAATGCGCTATTTGGGTTTTCTGCAATCTGTGCGAGGTGCTGTCCCGCCTTTTTGATTTCTGTAAGAGCAAGAGGGTAATCGCAGGTAATTCCATGAATGTTATTATCGTTCAATAAATTACGGTTTTTCCACAGGCTGAAATCTTCTATGTTTTTGATCGTCAGTATACGTGGGTCAATAGCGTGTCTCGCTCTTTCATTCTCCTTTGTAATAATATTAACCATAATTCACGAACCCTGAGCCAGCTTATCTTTCTAAAAAGTAGATTTATTTAGCATCAAATGTAGAACTAAAACGTAAGTAAAACACATATTAATGGATTTAATCAAGCTATAGAAAGAAATGACGCGTGATGCATGCAAGCGAAGCCCACCCATTAACCTCAGCTAAGTTGTAAGGCAGTATTATCAAAGGTGAGCGGCGCAATAACAGGATCTTCAGGCGCAGGAATACGCGCATCTACAAGCGTAACATTATTCGGGTCAGGGTTGGTTGATTGGGCAAAAACATCCCCCATTGTTGTATCACCCACTTTAATAGTGCCCTCTTTAAAATCTACGGTTGGCTCACCTTGCTCTAATCCAGAAACTTGCGCGGTATATGCAGATCCATTAACACCGTCTTCGTATCCCTTACTGCCTTGGGCAGACAGGTCACTACCTTTATGGTTCTCTTCAGATACAGGGGGCTTGCTCTCCAATTTCTGCTCGGATTCTGGTTGTTCCTTACGAACATTACGCTCCATATAGAATGCATCGACATCATCTTCTGGAATTAATTCAACAGGCTTCAGCTCTTCCCCTTTATAGGGCTCTTCTGCATCAAATTCCCAATAGCCCTGCATATCTACAATATGCTGGTTCATATGTATTTGCGCCTCTATTAAATTTTGCGTTGCCTCAGGTGTTGGATTTTCAGTATGCTGGGCGATGGCTTGATCTTTTAATTCGTCAAGATATTTTTGCTTCACATCGAAATACATAGCCGGATTTTCACCACGCAATTCAAGCGGCTCTGTTGCCTCACCCGTATAATCGTCCCAATCAAAGCCTTCGAATGATTTTTCAGTGATATCTATGCTTTCGTCCAGCTCGATTATGTGAAGTGATTGTTCGACATTTACGACTTCCTTTATATGTAACTCACCATAGAACTTATCTTCTTCTGCTTGAGAAATCATCTGCGTTGGTTCATGTACGGGCACATCTTGCCCCAAAGCACGACGGCGATGTGCGCCTTCGAAATTTTTGATATAATCCACCAGAATTTGGGCACCAACAACATTGCCTACCGTTTCATAATTAGGGTCTTTATTATACCCCTCCATGGCAGTCTCTTTTGTTTCCTTTATTTCTTGATCGACAAAAGAAAAATAAGCATCGGGATTTTCCTCCAATAATGTTTCCGCACTAGAGGCGTCCCCCTTATATGTATCCCAGTTAAATCCACTATTAACGGCATTATCTATTGTACCTCTATAGCTTTGCGCCACCGCCCTGTGGAGTGAAGATACTTGATCCCCCGTATTCAGTAAGGCTCCTGTCGCATGGATAGGGTCAAGACCGTTCTCCGCGAGAGAGCGAATATCTTGCCAAGCCAAAGCCATCTCGGGCGTAAGTTTTGCAATTGCGGCGCGATCTGCCCGTGTCTCGTCTGGAAGGGTGTTATGGATATTGGTATTCTGGTGATCGCCTTCATGCAGACCAACCGCCCTGTTCCAATCCTTGTCATTACCAGGCATATTAGATATTATTTTATCTTGAGCATCCTCATCATGAAAAGGAATAAATACGCGAATTAATTCTTCTTTGGTATCAAAATCACTATTTGGTAAAATCGTGGCACCATATTTTTCATCATTAATCATGAAACTTGCCGCAGCAGGACCTTTGCTGAGTATTGTTATTGCCAATTCACGCATAGAAACAGGCTCGTCCCTCTCATCATTATACCAAGCCAACATCGCATCAGCTGCGCCTGGGACTTGTTCATCAAGATGCTTGATAAATTTTTGCGCTATATCAGGATCATCTGCATCTGCATTTAATTTATCGGTATCTATATAGATACCCTTTTCAAGACCAGAGGTTTCTTGAGTACCCTTAATAAAAGCACTCTCATTCACAGCTTCACGAGCAGCTTCCCTAATTTTTTGAAATCGTCGTGACGGCATTCCCATAAACTATTCCACCTCCGGTGTCGGCGGGCTAAATATTGTATCATCTTTACCGATTTGGCTTTCCTTGGACGCATCTTCAGTTTCAGAACGCATCATAGGAGTACTTAATTTCTCTTTATTTTTTTCTGTTTCTCTTAAGACATCGCCACTCTCAACTCTTTTCCTTGCATCTAGAATATCTTGTGAAAACCCTTTCATTTCTCGTTGCTCTTTGCGAGTTTCCATCGGTGATGTATTTTCCGAAGGTGTAGGCACAGTTGTGCAAGCGGCCAAATCAAAGACTAAAGCCAAAGATATAGCCGTTTTTTTCAATAAATTATTCGTTGGATTTTGCATCCTATATCACCCTTTTTTTATATGTATGACTCTATCACATACCACAATAAAAACGCAAATTAACTTTCTTGAATATGGCATAGCAAAGCACATCCTAAACGCCCGCCCAGTGTAAAGATAAAACCACGCGCTATTTCGATTGCTTCATTTTTCTATAGAATGTCGACTTCGCCATATCCAAAGCCCGTGCGGCATGCGTTACATTATTGTCATGATATTCCAAAGAAAACTGCATGGCGTCTTGCTCTATTTGATCCATGGTTTTGAGTTTACCATTTCCCTCAAACATACATAGTGGATTTTCTTCGGAAAAGCTAACGTCCTCATTCCCAACATCAGATGACGGTGAGAGCGTAAAATCACCCACATCCATAACGTCATTTTCACACAAAACCATCGCACGATGCACTATATTTTCAAGCTCCCGCACATTACCGACCCAATCGCGTTTTGAAAGATTTTTTTCTGCCGCATCGGTTAAATCCTTTAAGGACAGCCCCTGTGCAACAGAAAATCTTTCTATAAAATGATGAATAAAGAGCGGGATATCTGCCTTACGTTCACGCAACGCTGGCAAACACAGCGGTAACACATTCAACCTAAAGAACAAATCATCACGAAAGCGACCATTTCCTATATCCGCCTCCAAATCACGGTTCGTCGCAGAAATAATACGGACATTAATAGGCACAGCTTTATCAGAGCCAACCGCAGAAATTTCCTTTTCCTGCAAAACACGAAGCAGCTTCACCTGTGCATCTAATGGTAATTCCCCGATTTCATCCAGAAAAATTGTGCCGCCTTCTGCTTCTCTAAAACGCCCACGAGACTTCGACACCGCCCCTGTAAAAGCCCCTTTTTCATGACCAAATAATATACTTTCAATCAAATTCGCAGGCAGGGCCCCACAATTAATTGCAACAAAAGGCGCGCCTGCACGCGTACTCTCCCCGTGTATCGCACGTGCAAAGACCTCTTTACCCACGCCAGTTTCCCCCGTAATCAGAACAGGAATATCCGCCGAAGCCGCCTTACGCCCAACATTCACAACATCCAATAATCCACGATCATGGCCGATTAGATTTTCGAAACGAAACGTATTTTCATCATTATGTTTTAATCGCGTCACTTCTTTTTCAAGAACACCCATTTTTAAAGCATTCAAAACAGACACCTGCAAGCGTTGTGGATCAACCGGCTTATTCAAAAAGTCACCCGCCCCCATTTTCATGGCCTCCACCGCGACCTTTATATCTTTAGACCCCGTCAACATAATAACCGGCAACATCGGATATTGCTGTTTCAGGATTTCCAGTAACTCTATCCCATCCATTTCAGGCATCTTGAAATCAATAATAACCAAGCAAATCTCATCACGCTGCGGTGCATCACGTAAAATAGACAAAGCCGTACGTCCGCCATCCGCCTCAACCGTTCCCAGACCAAGGTTTCTTTGTACAAGCAAACCAACCATCCGCCTTTGTGAGGGATCATCTTCAACAATAAGAATTTTTTTCGTCATGCCTGTAAGTATCCCCCCTAAATCTTAATAATTCTCAAATATGGACGTTTCAAAATGAGAATACTATTGTATGATTCTCATTATAAAACATTATTTAAACACCAAAAATGTGTAATCTATTGATAATAAAGAAAAGTTATAATTGGCATAGATTATGCAAAGACATATACCAAACAAAAAAATATAAAAGGACTGGGTTTAATGATTGTAACAAAAGAGAATGCCGAGGAGAGGCTTATACACTCTCTTCATATAGTGACAGAACAAAAAGAAGATCGTCGATGCGTACATCTTCAGATATCTGGACTTGCCGGATTTAACGAAAATGAAATAATAGATTTTATTCACGAAAATATAGAGGATCAAAGCGCAGACATATTCATTTGTAACGATAATGACATTATTATCACAGCAAGAGGCATTGGCAGCCCTTTTATAACTATTTTCAAGAATTTCATGTTAACCCACCTGAAACCTCGGCCAGCTCAATCTTTTGAGTTGGCCACTCTTTTTGAGGTTCGGGTAGACCGCCAGAAAATCATAAAAATCATAGAAAATAAATTAGCCGCCCAAAAAAATAAAGACAAAGACCAACGTGAAGAGCAAGAAAAAATACGCACGGAAAAAAGGCGCCAAAAAATCATGGATATGCCCATATCCAATACCCTTGTAGAGACCCTGCCCCAGCGCCGAAAAAACAGAGTGGAAACGGAAATCCTTATTGTCGAAGACGACCCGTTCTCTCGCGTGCTGATTAAAAAATCTCTTGAAGGGTTCGGAAATGCTTCTATTGCAGAAGACGGACGCATGGCTCTCGCCCAATATTTCAAGATCGCCCCAGACATTTTATTTCTTGATATCGGGCTACCTGATATTAACGGTCATGATGTTCTGGCCAAAATCCTTAAACATGACCCACACGCCTTCATCATTATGCTCAGCGGTAAAGGCGATAAAGACAACATTATGAAAACCATTCAAAACGGCGCAAAAGGCTTTGTCGGCAAACCCTTTACCCGTGAAAAACTCGCCCAATATATTCAAAAGTCCCCTCATATTCGCTAATCCACTATAACTATTCAAACAAAGATAGAGCATTACATGTTACCGCAGCTACAATCTATATTGGAATATATCTTCATTTTCGGAGAAATTCCTTCAAATGCGGAAACCGGAACTTATATCCCGTTTCTGGTTGCCCTTTCCTATATTATTGCATCACTGGGGTCATTCACGGGGCTACGCTTGGCCTCGGACATTCATAGTGCATCAACAGAAAAACTAAAATCCCTGCTGCATTATGGTGGTGCCCTTGCCTTTGGGGCTGGAATTTGGTCCATGCACTTTATCGGAATGCTCGCCTATGATATGGATATGGCACACAGCTATAGCCCAAGCCTCACCATATTATCTATGGTGATTGCCGTTGTTATTGCCTATGGCGTTTTGCAGATTATTCGCTCTGACAATCTCAAAATATTACAATTATTCAAAGGCGCAATCCTGTTGGGAACAGCAATCTGCGCGATGCATTATACAGGCATGGCGGCAATGGAAATGGACGCAGATTTGCGCTATATCCCGTCCTTGTTTCTTTTATCTGTATTGATTGCCGTTGTCGCATCTGGCGCGGCGCTGTGGATTGTCTTTACACTGGGGCACCACAAAGGACGATGGAAAACAGCATGGCAATGGGCGGCGGCTTTGCTTATGGGGGCGGCAATATGCGGTATGCACTATACTGGTATGTGGGCCAGCGTCTTTATCCCCTATGCCAATTGCCGTTACAATCCAGATCAAGGTTTTATCTGGTTGGCTCTATCCATCGCCATAACAACAATTGTTATATTGGGGCTGACATTGGCGATACCCGCCTACAACCAAAACAAAACGATACGCTTCACTTTAAATGTATTAGACAAACATATCGTCCCCATGCTCATTGGTTTTTCAATCATAGGGGCATCTATAGTATTTATTCATACCCACAAGTTCGAAAAAGAAATCGTTACAGCCATAACACTGGAAAATGCAGAAAACCTATCTGAAGTATTAACAGAATTCAGATCCTTATACACCACAGAAGTCATCATCCCCGCACAAAAGACCGGTATAGAAGTCACCCATGATTACACCGATAAAGCACACGCAATTCCCCTGCCCGCTACGCTCGGCATGTTACTAGGCAATAAAATATCACAGCACATGGATGGTGGAAAAACACGACTATACAGCCCATACCCTTTTCCATGGCGGCAAGATGAGGGCGGCATTCAAGACGAATTTGAACAAGAGGCATGGAACGCCCTGACAAAATCCCCTGACACACCCTTTTATCGTTTGGAAGAAATAGACGGTAAGCAAGTCATGCGTTATGCCATCGCTGATATTATGCGCCCCGAGTGTATAAACTGCCACAACACCCACCCCGATACACCAAAGAATGATTGGAAAGTTGGTGATATGCGCGGCGTACTGGAAATTATAAAACCACTGGACAGCGCAATTGCTCTGACAAAGTCCAGTATGGAAGAGACATTATACCTTCTCTTTGGCTTTACCGTTTTCGGCATCACATTATTTTCTTTTGTCATACAGACCCTGCATAACCGTGAAAAAACGGCCAAAATCGCAGAAAATAAAATGATCCGCCTGAACGAACAAATGCAGGAATATACCGATAAACTTGAAGAAGCCCGCATGGAACAAATGGATATCAACACAAAGCTGGAAGAAGAAAAAATAAAAGCAGAAGAAGCTAACCTCGCCAAAAGCGAATTCCTTGCCAATATGTCCCACGAATTACGTACCCCGATGAACGGCATCCTTGGCATGGCTGAAATTCTGATTTCTTCGGAGCTGGATGACGATCAACGCGAAAATATACAGATATTACACGGCTCAGGCGAAGACCTTCTTGCTATTTTAAATGATATTCTGGATATCTCAAAAATAGAGGCCGGTGAACTGGAAATAGAAACAGTGCCCTTTCACCTCGACACAGCCATGCGACAAATAATACAATTATTCTTACCTTTGGCCACAGATCGCGATTTAAGCCTTAAAATGGATGGCACAAAAAATATTCCCGATATCCTTGAAGGTGACTTAGGGCGTATTCAACAAATCTTACGCAACCTTATAAGCAATGCGTTAAAATTTACAAATAAAGGCGGCATCACTATTGATGTTAAAATAACAAAGAATGCGGACAAACAAGACCAACTTCACATCGCTGTCACAGACACAGGAATTGGCATTCCGGCAGATAAACTGGATAATATTTTTGATAAATTCACCCAAGCCGATGCCTCCGTCACCCGTAAATTCGGTGGCACAGGATTGGGACTGGCAATCACGCAAAAGCTAACAGAATTAATGGATGGTGAAATTGGGGTAAAAAGCACCGAAGGGAAAGGATCTACATTTTGGTTTACAATTCCATTAATCATTGCCGACCATAACGCGAAACCCGTTAACCTTTACGAAGAACACCAAACAACGAACAATATCGAAGCCTCACCAGATATCCGCATTTTGGCGGCTGACGATCATCCAGTAAACCAGCTTTTCATAAAGAAGCTGTTGATACGACTTGGTTTTAACAATATCGATCTGGCCAGCAACGGAAAAGAAGCGATAGAGATGGTTGCAAAAAATACATATGATATTGTACTTATGGATTGCCAAATGCCGGAAATCGATGGTTATCAAGCCACCACCACGCTGCGCGAAATAGAGATGGAAACGAATGAACATCTGCCAATAATCGCCCTGACAGCCAACGCAATGATAGGCGATAAAGAAAAATGCCTCAAAGCCGGAATGGATGATTACCTCAGTAAGCCCATCCAGCCAGAAAAACTTGTCGGCATGTTGGCAAAATACACCAGACAAATAGAACACAAGGAACAAAATACAGATACCCTCCCAAACGATAACTGGAAAGAAGAAGAAAAACCTGACCAAGAACAGCCTATCGATCTGTCGCATTTTGAAATGTTTACCGATAATGATCCGGATTTAGAAAAAGAATTGCTTAATTTATTTTTTGAACAGGCAGAGTTAAGCCTCTCAGATCTTGAACAAAGCCTGTCTGATAACGATACTTGGGAAGCCGCCGCGCACCGTCTAAAAGGGGCGGCAGCCAATCTAGGGGCTGAGCCTTTAGCAAAAGCATGTGAAAATGCGGAATATGCGTCTGAGAATGAGAAACCTGACAAAACGGCAATGCTAACCAACATTCAAACAACACTTGAAGAACTGAAAACCTTCTTAAAAGATAAAATGTAAAGCAACCTTAAACCATCATATTAAACCAACGCCACAATAAACGTGCAGACACATATAAAATCAGCAACGAGGTCATAAGGCTTAAGGTCTTCGGGTTAAGATATTTTGTACCCATGGCAGAACCGATTTGCCCACCAATCAACACCGCAGGAAACAACAGCCAATACACTGATATACCACCAAGATATTCTATATAACCGAGCTTCATAACCTGCCCGATCAAACCAGATACAGAATTTACCAAAATGAAAACGCTGCACGCTGCCGCGATTTTCTTTTCGCTATCCCAGCGCATAAGATACAGGATAGGCGCAAGAAATATCCCGCCGCCAATACCGACTAATCCGGCCAACAGCCCCAAAACGATGCCTATCACAGGCGGTAAAAAATGATATTGATTGATGATTTCTTTCGCTGGTTGTTGCTTATTTTTCTTCGGCCAGAGCATCCACACCGCCGCGACCAGCAAAGAAAAACCCAACAACCCGACAAATAATGCCTCGGAGATATTTAAACTGCCGCCAATCCATGCCGCCGGAACCGACGTGATAACCCACGGCATCATGCGCCTTAAATCGACATATCCCGCGCGTGAAAATCGCCACACCCCGCCCGAGACAACAATCAAATTACAGAGCAACGCGATACTGGGCAAAATGCGGTAATCCACCTCGGCAAGGACGAGCAACGCATTATAGGTCGAACCACCGCCAAACCCCACAGACGCATAAAGGATGGCAGTGACAAAGAATGAAAATGACAGGGCTAGCACGCCTTTTCTTTGAGGCGGGAATCTTTACGCACATCAACCTGTAGTGACAGGGAAAGCTCGCCCTGTTGCACCACAATACCATCACGATTTTTGCCCATATTATGAAGATCAACCAAAACATTACTTGGGACAAGCAACGTAATATAGGAGGTATCACCATCAAGAACCTGTTTGACCTCCATACCCTCCCCCAATGCATTCGGATTAATCAAGGCGATCATGCTGTTCACCAAAAGGCCAAGCGAGACACGCACAATATGCCCCTGCATAAGCTGCTTTAGCTCCTCCTCTGAAATCTTGAAGCGGATATTTTGTTCTTCAAACCTAACATTCATTTTGCGTCACCTTTTTCCAATCTTCTGGGGTATTAAAATTTTGCATCTCTGCTTTATACTGCGCGGGAATTTCAAGTGGCGTTACACCTTGCTCATCCAATAATTTCTGAACGGAATAGGCATTCTCGACCACACAGGGCTGGGTTATGAACGCAGGCAATGGCCATTCCTCAAAATACCCACCCCCATCGCTTTGCATCAAAACATCCAGAATGCCAACAGAGAGAAGCGGCATATCAACTGGAACGAACAGTACACCGCCATATTGGCTCAAATGCGTCATCACATCTGCAATCGCGCAAGCTGGTCCATTAAAGCTCTGCGTATCGGGAATACTACGATAGCCCTCAATATTGCCGCTAACATAAACATCCTTTAGGGCAACATCGCGCAATAATTCCATCATATGGTCAATCAGAGGCTTACCACCAAAATCGAGGAACGCCTTGTCCCGCCCCATACGCGATGAACGACCACCCGCCAAAATAACACCCGCAATATTAAGTGTATTAGCCATGACACTTACCACAACAAATTGTCTCTACATCCGCTTCATCATTCAATGAATGCCCCGGCAACCATTCGCTCTTACCGCTTGGGTAATGTTCTTTCTTCCAAATGGGAGAACGTTTTTTAAGCTCTTCAATCACATAGCGACACGCATCAAACGTATCCCCACGATGCGCCGCACTGACCGCGATAATAACGCTGATCCCACCAATATCCAGTTCTCCCTGAAAATGAGAAACATAATATTTTGTATTCGGCCAAAACCCTTGTGCCTCCAGGCAGATATCGTTAAAGGTCGCCTCCGCCAGCCCCTTATGCACGTCATACGTCATGCCTTGTACCGCTTGACCCTCATGATGATTACGCACCGCACCAATAAATGTATCAATCGCCCCATGTGCGTCATCCATCACGAAGTCACAAGCCGCTTGGATGTCTAAAGGCTTTTCCGATATTTCAACATGGATATTAGGTTTCATTGTCACCACCAGAATCCAACGCATTTATTGTTTTTATATATTTTTCTGCAATCAAACCAACATCCCGATATGCCTGATCCAATATCTGTTTGATTTCAGCACTCTTCGTTATTGGAACATAATTTCTACTTCTCATATATTCTTCAATAATTTTTATACGTTCAGTATTTGAACCAAGAAATTCTATATAGTTTTTATTGTGTTTCTTCTTATTACACGGTTTGCAGCTCGGAATAATATTTCCTAAACGGTGTTCGCCCAATTTTTCTTTGTTAATAGGAACAGCATGTTCCATTTCCAGATTACCGTCTGAACCACAATACGCGCATTGATTTACAAAATATGCTTTGGTGATGTTCCAATCGTCTGCATTAAAGGACTCTGAACCTAAGTTACTTAATATATTTCTAATTGCTAAATTTTGAGCATTCCCAATAGCATTACCCCTATAACGCGAATTTTTCCTTTTCCCTGAGGCAACTTTTATTCGCTCATTTTTTATTGATATGGCTTTTAATTGAGCTAACTCTTGTTTGGTTGCTAGTTTTTTCTTGAATAGATATTGTGAAAACAATTTTCTACTTTGATTTATATATTCATCAAACCATTGGCTACAAACCCTTACTTTAATATTACAAACAACATACTCACCATCAGGATGCGGAGAAAACCTCTTCCAATACCGACATAAATCTTTCTCTGAAATATCAGCCGTTTTCATACAAAACGGATAATTAATATCAAAAATATCTTTTGAATATTCTTTATCCTGCAAACGTTTAAATTCATCGGGATTTTCCTCACAATACTCAAATATTTTTTCAATATAGCTTCGAACGAATTCACCAATTTTAATTTCATCTTGCATAATAATTACCCTCCGCAAACAGGTGGCAATATACACAAAATTGCATCTTCTTCAAACACATAACTATTGGGCAACACCGCATTATCATTGGCCAAAACAGAGTCATGCACCAGCGCACCAAGCGTTTCTGATAATGCTTGTTTGACCTGCGTCACGTTACTACCCGAGGCGAGCGTGATGCTCTGTGATGCCCCGAATTTTCGGAATGCACCGTAGAACTGTATATGAATGGTTATATCGGGCATCCCCTATTCTTTCTCTAACGGTGCAAAGCCTTGCTTCTTAATCTTGGACAGCGCGTCACCAATAAAGGGCGCAATAATGTCCCAACATTCTTTAACCGCCTTTGGACTGCCTGGGAACGCCACAACCAGCGTTGTACCGCACATACCTGCGCTCATCCGTGACAACCACGCCGTATCGGTGAAATGCAGGCTTTCGGCGCGCATATAATCACCCAACCCATCCAACATTCGATCACATACCTTAGTCAGAACTTCGGGAGTAATATCCCGCGGCCCCGGCCCTGTACCACCTGAAGCAATCAGCAAATCAGGCTGATGTGTCTGGCAGATAGAACGAAGATTTTCGGCAATCGTTTTGGCATCATCAGGAATAACCTCGTAACTCGAAAGCTCCGCCCCTGCGCGTTTCAATATATCAACAAGCACTGCGCCCGATTTATCCTCGTAATCCCCTTTGGATGCACGGTCACTCATCACCAACACACCTGCCTTCAAACCATCCAAGATACGCTCGGAAGGAATCTGCTCTGCCAGCCAATCAGGGATACCATCAGGATTAATCCAAACACCGCTTTTACCGCCCGTTTTAATCAGCAACTTGATATCACCAATACAAAGATGCGGATCAACGCCCTTGGTTAAATCCCAAATGGTTAGCAAAGCGATATTAACACCCGCCAAAGCCTCCATCTCCACGCCTGTCTTGGCATAGGCCGCAGCTTGGCAATACACACTCACGCTATAATCATCATCATTCAACGCACAATGGATTGTCACCTGATCCATCGGCAAAGTATGGCACATCGGGATCAGCTCAGGCGTTTTCTTCGCGCCCATCATTCCCGCCGCCTCGGCCAAGGCCAGCACATCGCCTTTCGGCAACGTTCCGTTTTTAATACGCTCAAACGCCGCTGCGCTCATGGTGATAGAGCCAACAGCCACTGCGCGCCTGCGGGTTGGACGTTTCCTGCCAACATCAATCATTTTAAAATGCGGGTCATTCGCCGCAGGGAATTCTATTTGTTCTGCTTTCGCCATATTATTATCCTCCTATAGATGCCAAATGCTCTCTGGCACCTGAGTTTCCGTCATGTAAAAAATGTGTCGATTTCTTGAAATTCATTAAGCCCATAATTTTATCTTGCAACTCTTCGCACTGATCATCATTTTGCAACAAATCGCGCAAGTCATAACCACCCTCACCGAATAAGCAAAGATGCAACGCGCCTTTGGCTGAAACACGTAAACGATTACAACTCTTACAGAAATCTTTTGAATATGGTGCGATTAAGCCAATCGTCCCTCTGCTCTGCTCGTGCTCAAATTCATGCGCTGGTCCTGCCCCGTCAATGCGCGGTTTTAACCGCCAACCACGTGCCAATAATTTTTCCGTCACTGCGCCACCAGACAAATGGTGTGCCTTAAAGTAATCTTGATTATCACGGGTTTGCATCAACTCAATAAATCGCACAGAGATCGGCTTATCCGCGACAAAATCTATAAAATCATCTAACTCATCATCATTCAGACCTTTAAGCAAAACCGTATTGGTCTTCACGCTTTCAAAGCCCACATCATAGCAAGCCTGAATCCCGTCCATTATTTTTGCCAAATAATCATGGCCTGTTATTTCCTCGAATTTAGCGGGGCGAAGGGAATCTATACTGATGTTAATCGCGCGTAATCCTGCATCGTAATAGCTCTGCGCGCGTTCAGGTAGGCGATAGCCATTGGTGGTAAAGGCCAGTTTTTCAATGCCGTCAATCGCGTTAATACCGCTGGCGATATCAAGGAAGTCTTTGCGCACCGTCGGCTCTCCGCCTGTAAGGCGCATTTTCCATGTCCCCAGCGCGGCAAAAGCCTTCACCAAACGTATAATTTCATCAGTATGCATAAAGGGAGAAGCGCCTTTGACCTTCTTATAGCCATCAGGCAAACAATAGGTGCAACTGAAATTGCAAATATCCGTCACGGACAAACGCAAATACGGAAAACGGCGACCAAAATGGTCGGTTATAGCAGGCTTATTACGCACGTTAGCTCCTTTTCAAACACGGAAGGCCAGTGCGTTTCCGCAAAGACCCCGGCTTTCGCACCATATCCATGTGGGACTTAGGCGTTAAAAGCTCGGAGGTGCCAAGCTACAAATGTAGCCCGACAAATTTTATAGCCTGATCATATTCATCTGTTTGAAACATCACTTGATTTGGATCAACTCGGCGCATTAATCCTTTATTATCTTAAATTTACCCTGCATAAGCCTTGCCTTCATAATGCTTAATGCATATATTTTGTTATCTATTTTCTGTGGGAGGATCAGGGAAATATTCTGAAAACACTTAAAGCATTATCTAAATATATTATTAGCTTCGCGCTGATTGCTGTGCTGTTGGTGCAAATGGATTTGGATATCCTTTTAAGACAATCCGAGGGCATGAATTTATGGCTTATAGGTCTCGCCCTTGTTTTGATTATATGCCAAATTTCTTTCCTTAATATGCGCTGGCATAGCTATTTAAGTTTTAAGCGCAGCGATATATCATTTAAAACCAGCAGCTTAATCAATATATCAGGATACTTCGCCAACATCATTTTCATAACCTCCATTGGCGGTATTATTGCAAAATCAGGTCTCGCCATGCGTCAGGGCTTATCCTTCACACAATCAATCTTTATTACATTTCTTGACCGCTTTATGACACTGTCCGCCTTACTGGTTTTCAGTGCAATCAGCCTACCTTTATTACATGCAACAATAGCCCCTAAAATATTGGTTTTCTTGTCTCTTTCGGTAAGCGGCTGTTTGATTGCAATACTTCTTTTTGTTTTTCTTTTACGCGCTGGCACGCTAAACAACTTTATTTTTGCCACCCCTAAACGCACACAATTTATTTCTCTTTTAAAGGATTATACAGGGAATAAGGCGTTGATGTTCAAAACCAGCTATTACAGCCTGATGGCGCAAGCATGCTTTATCTTAAGTGTCTTTGCCTTATCCCTTGGGATGGATAATAACGGACACGCGATACCTGTCATCGGGTTCTTGGCTCTTATGCCTATTCTCGCACTGATTTCCAGCCTTCCAATCAGTTTTGGTGGCTGGGGGGTGCGTGAAGGTGCCTTTATCTATGGGCTAAGTTTAATCGGCTTTTCTATGGAAAGTGCCTTTTTCCTGTCTGTTCTTGTGGGTTTAGTAACCTTAATCGCCCCCTTTATTGTTGCCATTCCCTATGTTTTCAATACGGATATAAAGAAAACCTTACTGAACAATAATAGTAAACTGAGTTAGAAAACAATGCCCGCACAGCCACATAAACTAAACATAATGCATTATATCGTTATCGTCATGGCTGTTTTATTACAAATCCAAGCGACATTCTTCGCGCAGGAAGGGTATTTAGGACTACGCATAGGTATCGCCGATTTATTCCTGCCCTTTGCTGGGCTCTATGTTCTGTTTTCCATGTTCATATCAAAAACCAGCATATGGCCTCGCTGGTCAGTGCGCCATATGCTGGTTTGGCTATTTGCACTTCTCCTTATCATGAGCAGTGCTTTATTGAATGGCTATATCGTTAATGGCACAGTCGCATCTTGGGCATTTATAAATAAATATATCGGCTTTCTCATCCTATTATCTTATTTAGCCCTCGGCGGCTGGATCGCCACAAATGCAAAAGATATGCGGCATATCACAACGTTATTCATGGGTGTATTTACCAAATTCTTTCTGTTCACCATTGCGCTGAGCCTTTTGGCGTTCTTTTTGCAACCCCTTGTACCGTTTTCCCTTTGGATTTCTGATTATCCGTGGGATGGACTAATGGCGAACAGAAACGCCTATATGGTGACTTTTATAATCGCCTTTATCTTTATAATCTGGAGTTATGCAGACAATAAAACAATGATTCCAGCATGGGTACAGTCAATATTCTGGTGCTGCCTGCCTATATTCTTTGTATTTAACGCATCACGCACTGGCTGGATCATCGCCATTGCACTGGCTGTTATTCTGCTCCTAAAAAACCCAATAAAACGATTGAAATCGATTATTCCTTTTCTAATATTGGGCGTCGTCATCACGTATGCGTCATTTTATGCAACAACCTCTGCAACATCTGAAGTCTTGCAAGGGAAGCAAATGAGATATTTGTTCGCCTTACAAAACGAACGAGATGAACTCTATATGGGTGATGAAAAACGCTATATCGCGGTTGAAGACGGGCTGGAGCTTTACCACCTATATGACCCGATGATTGGTGCGGGATTGGGATCATACAGACCCTTCCAAATCGAAAAAAGAGGCAAATTCATAGAGATAATCGATTTTTCCGGACTTTGGTTATTGGTGGAAACCGGCGCCCTTGGCGTCGCTGTATTTGCTGCATTTTTTATGACCTGCTTATGGTCTTTATATCAAACAGGATTTGTAAAAAATAATAATCCATATCACCGCTCCATGCTTACCTTTTTGATTATGTTTGCCGCGATGTCCATGTTGCATGAACTTATCTATACCCGTGCGCTTTGGTTTGCATTGGGGCTGGCTTTGGCATATAACCACAAAGATCAACAGCCAAACACAAACGCAAGTTAGACTATATCGTGGAATTACTGCAAACTATTAAAAAATCCCCCCTGTTTCTGACCATTAACGAAGAAACCCTAAAGGATATAGCAAAGCATTGCCGTAAGAAAAAACTCTATAAGGGGCAAGAACTTTTTGCTGCTGGCAATAACGCAGAGAATTTCTATATCATCCTAAGTGGTTGGATAAAACTGTCGCGTATTTCCCGTGAAGGTGAAGAAGTTATCATTCATGTTTTCGGTCACGGAGAATCTTTCGCCGAAGCCGCCGTTTTCAGCGATAAAAAAAAATACCCCGTCTATGCACAATCCATCGAAGATGCAGAAGTTATTGAAATACCGCGTAGTTTCTTTATCAAGAAAATTGAAGAAGACAGCCGTTTTGCCTTGCGTCTTCTGGGATCCATTTCCGCGCATCAACATTATCTTGTCCAACAATTAGAGCAAGTCACATCCAGAACCGCGCCCCAGCGCGTCGGCGCATTCCTGTTGAGATTTTGCAAGAAACAAACGGAAAGCCCCGATGGCGTTATGGTCGTTGACCTGCCCTATGACAAAGCCATCATATCAACACGCCTCAGCATAAAGCCAGAGACCTTCTCCCGCGCGTTGGCAAAGTTAGAGCCATATGGTGTCACCGCAGATAAACGCGCCATCACGATAAAATCCCCCGAAGCCCTCGCAGATTTTTGTGACGTGGATTATGACGAAATACCTTGCTCGTAAAATCCCTTGCTAAAACAGGATTTTTATCCTATTATCTACATCGTACATGTCACCATTCCCAAAAAAACCAGAACCTCATAACCTATTGATAAATAACAAAATAAAAAAGTTCGGCTAAAAAATTCTACAAACAAACTATTAAGAAGAGGCAAAAATAAGGCTAAGCGGCTCTTCCATCAGGGCGGGTGCTGATTAACATCGGCGCATAACTGATAACGTACACAACAAAGCACACGCTCCATAACGCCGCGGATCCTGTTATCCAAAATGTCGTATACTCAGGCATAATCATCGCGCCAAAGACGCGCATAATCGCCAAAACCTGCATAAGGTAAAAACAGAAAACCGTTGGCTTATTCGCAATCAAGTCACGCCCCGTATACCCCAACGCAACGCGCACCATCATGCCAAGTGTCATAGAGCCAATCGCCCCCGCCGTCAACGCATGCAGCGCGATAGATAATGGAACAAGACCAATGCCGGAAAACCCCAAGAGGACAAGACCAATGACAAGCCACAAAAACCCGACATGTAAAATCCAGACCATGGGATCGCCCAGCACCTTCAAACTATGATAATGGCGCATTCTTAGGGCATGAATAATGGCCGATATCATCGCGGCACAGGTAAGGAACAGTGTATCCGCCGCCATAACAAGGCAAAGCGTTGTTGCCACCAAAGACAGTAAAGCGGCAATATCCATTTTCATCTGCGGTGTTTGAAATGCCTCTTGCCCGCTCCGCCTTAGGGCAGCAACGGTAAACGCAGGAATAATCCGCCCGCCAATCAGTGAAATCATAATCATGATAATCATCAGGGCAACGTAAATCGCAGCGTGGATTTCATATATCAAAAATGCCACCTGTGAAACACACAGGCACGTCAGCAATGCCAAAAACACAAAGTTGCGCTTGTTCTTACTCTTAAACAAAGGGATAGAAAGGCTTATCGCCAAAACAGGGATAAAAGACACGGTAATCAATTGAACGCACCATAACGGCAAACCAAAATCAACATTCATTACGATACGTCCAGAAATCCATAGCAAACACAGCCCCAACAAATGAAGCTGCCTTGCAGGTGCACCGCCCGTCCAATTGGCAACAGCGGTCAATAAAAACCCTGCAATAATGGAAATCGTATAGCCATAGACCATTTCATGCGCATGCCATGACACGGGGTCTAAAACAAACATTGGCGGTATCACATGCCCCGCATAATAGCCGCCCCATAGCAGCAACATAAGCGCGCTATAAATCGCCCCGAGCAGAAAGAACGGGCGAAATCCCCGCCCTAATACGGGATGCTCTAAAATATTGGACTGCTGTTGCATAGTCTTTCATTTGCTCTATTGAACAAGCGGAGAACGTGACGCCTTCAAGTCAAACCCACTGATATCCGCTTTGCCTGCTAATACCTGAATATACTGATTCAAAGCAATTTTCCAGCTTTGTTGTTCCAGAAAATCTGCAATCCATTCCGCAACCGCGTCATAAGGCAACTGCTTGCCCTCTGCAAATTCATGAACCTTGATGATGTGATAACCAACTTCGCTGGCCAAAGGCTCTGCAGACATATCGCCCGCCTTCATCGCCATAAGCGCAGCCTCAAAAGCAGGCAGCGTTTGCCCTTTGCTGATCTGCCCAAGATTACCACCCTCGCCCGAGGACGAACACGCAGATTCCTTTTTGGCTATCAGCTTAAATAAATCAGGCTTTTGCTGAATACGGGCAAGCGCATCCTCGGCCTTTATCTTTGCCTGCGCATAAGCTTTTTCATCTTCAGGCGGTGCCAAATACAAGATATGCGACACCTGATACAACGGCGACGTCATAAAGCGCTTAAGATTTTGCTGGTAGTAACGCTTGCACGTCGCGTCATCCGTTGAAGGGATATCAAGCTCCCGCTCTAACAACGCATCAATCACGATATCGGGATTATCAACCGCCGCAGAAACATCATCGCCCTGATGCGCCGCTTCTTGCAATAACAGCTCCTTAATCACCAAAGCCTGCATGGTTTGGTATTTGGCATCGAAATACGTTTCTGCCGGATAATATTGAACTTCTGCGTTAATAACGTCCGGCGTAATTTTAACGCCATTCACAACAATACCTGGTGCCAGTTCCATTTTCTCTACCTCGCCCGTTTACGTACAACTTGATATGGCCGCATCACAAACCCGATTGGTGCACTGAAGACATGTACCAAACGTGTGAACGGCCAAATGAATACAATGAATAAGCCAAGCGTTATGTGCATTTTAAAGACCAGCGCGACATCGCTAAGATACGCATCCGCACCACCGCGAAACGTCACGATATGCTGCGCCCAATTCATGAACTTCGTCATTTCATGACCATCAAGATGGTTCATGGATTCCGTAATCGTATACAGCCCGAGGCATAACTGTGCCAACAGAAGGAAAAGCACAGAGATATCCGCAAACGAGGTTGTTGCGCGAATACGCGGGTCAAACAATCGGCGGTGTATCAGGATAAGTAAACCAATAAGACAAAACACGCCTGCAATACCGCCCGCCGTCATCGCCAATATCTGCTTCGCGCCATGAGAAATGCCCATCGCATCAAAAACCGCAATCGGCGTTAACAACCCGACAGCATGACCGCCCAAGATCACCAAGATGCCTAGATGGAAAAGCACACTGCCGACAATAAGCTGCTTCTTGCGTAAAAGCTGGCTGGATTTACTGCGCCATGAATATGGATCACGATCAAAGCGCAGAATACTGCCTAGAACTAAGGTTATTCCCGCAATATAAGGGAAAATTTGAAAAAGGAAAAAATGCATGGCTCTATACCTCCTCTTTTCCGGTTGGTAAATTCATACGGTCAAGCATTTGCTGTGCGATAGGGCAACCACCGTCCATATCCTGACCTGTTGTTTGTTGCGTGTTGGCAAAAGCATTATGCTCTTCCCACTCTTCATCCATTTCCTCGAAAGTGAACGCTGCGCCGGATGATTTCTTCAAGGCTTCCTCGACAGCGTCAATATCAGGCTGACACGCCGCCGCAACAGCCAGAGCATCTAACACACAAGCATAGAGAGACTCTCGGTTTTTAAGGCGTTTGCTTAAAATTCCTGTGATATTGATGACTTCGGCAAGGTTTTCACGCGCATCATCCAAAGGAATGACCGAGAGATATTCAAGGAATAACGGCAAGTAATCCGGCAATTCCTTGGCATCAATGATCAGCCCCGCATCTTCATAAACATCCGACAAATCAACCATGGCCTGACCACGGTCTTTTGAATCTCCGTGAATATGCTCAAACAAATGCAAGCTTAAGGACGGTGTACGGTCAAACAAAGCAACGTAATTTTCCTGAAGATCAAGAAGGTCTGTTTTTTCCATCCACGCCATCAGCCCATCCAGTGCCACCAGTGTTTCACCATCCAGCCATTTTTCTGCTGCCAGAATTTCACGGCATTCACCAAGCACTTCAACAGTTTGTGCCGAAGGATATGTCAGTAAAAAGCCTAATACTTTTAATGTTTTCATTCATCATTCTCCTGCAAGCCACCACATCCACCGCAGCAATCACCCGTCTCATGAGGGTTAGCGGGACGATCTTTAACGTCCTTCCCACCCTTCTTCTTACCAGCGTCACTACGATCAGTGTCATCCTTATTAAAAGGATTTATAGTATCCAAAATGCTCATTATTTAGCCTCCTAACACCCGCAACTTCCACTACCACAGCCACCTGATTTTCCTTGTGAAAACAATGTGTTCACACGATTATCCTTGGTTGAGGCGCTTTGACCACGTGTTGTTTTTTGCGATTCAAATAAATCAATGTCACTGTTTGAGTGCGTCGAACACCCGTTACCAAAGCTAAAGCCACAGCCGCCACTCTCGCCATACGCATCAATCGTTTCCTCACGATGCCCCGTTGGAATGACGTAGCGATCTTCATAATTGGCCAGTGCCAAGATTTTATACATGTCATCAACCATGTCAGGGGTTAGGCCAACATCATCCAAAATAGATGTATCAGGCTCACCCTCAATCAACTTGGTGCGCATATAGGCACGCATTGCCATCATCCGTCCCAAGCCAAGCTTAATCGGATCAACCCTGCCAGCCGTCAAAAGATTGGCAAGATACTTCACTGGAATACGCATATCATCCAGATCAGGCATAATGCCTTTCTTGGCAATTTTGCCCTGCTCGGCCGCATTTTGGATTGGTGACAATGGCGGAATATACCAAACCATCGGCAATGTTCGATATTCAGGATGCAGTGGGAACGCCACTTTCCATTCCATCGCCATCTTATAGATCGGAGAGTTTTTCGCCCCCTCAATCATATTATCAGGAATGCCATCTTTACGGGCCTGCGCGACCACTTCGGGATCATGCGGATTTAAGAAAATATCACACTGCGCCTGATAAAGGTCACCCTCATCTTCAACACTTGCCGCCTCTTCAATTGCATCTGCATCATAGAGCATCACACCCAAATAACGGATACGACCAACGCAGGTTTCAGAACAAACAGTCGGGTCACCATTTTCGATACGCGGATAACAGAAAGTACATTTCTCTGCCTTGCCGGATTCCCAGTTATAATAGATTTTCTTGTAAGGACAGCCGGACACACACATCCGCCAACCACGACATTTATCCTGATCTATCAAGACAATGCCGTCTTCTTCTCTTTTATAAATAGAGCCGGACGGACAAGACGCCACACATGTTGGATTAAGGCAATGCTCACACAAGCGCGGCAAATACATCATGAACGTATTTTCAAATTGCCCGTACATTTCCTCTTCAATATCCTTGAAGTTATAATCCTTACGGCGATGTTCAAATTCAGTCCCTAAGATTTCCTCCCAGTTCGGCCCCCATTGAATTTTCTCCATGCGTTGTCCACTGATCAGTGAACGCGGACGCGCCGTTGGTTGAGCCTTTGATTCAGGCGCTTTTTGAAGGTGATCATAGTCAAAGGTAAACGGCTCGTAATAATCATCGATTTCCGGCATATTCGGATTACCGAAGATTTTCGCCAAGATGCGCCAACGCCCACCCTGCTTCGGCTCAATCTTGCCATTATTCTTACGTGTCCAGCCGCCATTCCATTTATCCTGATTTTCCCAATCTTTCGGGTAACCAACACCAGGCTTGGTTTCAACGTTGTTAAACCACGCATACTCAACGCCTTGACGCGATGTCCAAACGTTTTTGCAGGTAACGGAACACGTGTGACACCCGATACATTTATCAAGGTTAAGCACCATACCTATTTGTGCGCGTATCTTCATTCAGCAGCCTCCAGACTTCCTTCCATCCAATCAATATCCTGATCTTCAACTTTTCGAACAATTACAAATTCATCACGATTTGATCCAACGGTGCCGTAATAGTTAAAACCGTATGATTGCTGCGCGTACGCACCGATCATGTGTGTTGGTTTCAACGTTGTCCGTGTGACCGAGTTATGAATACCGCCACGCGCATTTGTAATTTTACTGCCCGGTGTGTTCACAATTTTCTCTTGTGCGTGATACATCATCATCATGCCGTCATTCACACGTTGCGAGACAACCACTCTGGCCATAATCGCGCCGTTCGTATTAAAGATTTCGACCCAGTCATTATCCTTGATACTCACTTTTTTCGCGTCGGTTTCACTCATCCAGACAATCGGCCCACCGCGTGACAATGTCAGCATGTGCAAGTTGTCCGAATAGGTTGAGTGGATACCCCATTTTTGATGCGGCGTAATCCAGTTCAGCACGATTGTGGGGCTTTCATTACCATGCTTATCCAGCATAGAATGCACCGTGCGCGTATTGATCGGCGGACGATAGGAAACCAGCCCCTCACCAAAATCAAGCATCCACGGGTGATCCTGATAAAGCTGTTGACGCCCTGTCAGGGTTCTCCAAGGGATAAACTCATGCACGTTGGTGTAACCAGCATTATAACAAACCTCTTCGGATTCAATACCGCTCCACGTGGGGGAAGAGATAATCTTACGCGGCTGTGCCTGAATATCGCGGAAGCGGATTTTCTCGTCCTCTTTCGGTTTTGCCAGATGCGTATGGTCGAGCCCTGTAAATTTACCCAAAGCCTCCCAAGCTTTAACGGCAACCTCACCATTTGTTTCAGGGGCAAGCGTCAAGACAACTTCCGTTGCATCAATATCGGTTTCTATCTTCGCAAGACCGTTACGCTCTCCATTAAGCTGCTTAAGGAACTCAATTTCATGATCGGTGTTCCAGCCAATGCCTTTACCACCATTACCAAGCTTACCCAAAAGTGGGCCAAGCGTTGTGAAGCGATCATAAGTGGCAGGATAATCACGCTCCACCACTTTCATGGATGGTGCGGTTTTACCCGGAATAAGATCACATTCGCCTTTGCGCCATTCCTTCACATCATTTTGCGCCAACTCACCCGGCGTATCATGTTGAATTGGTGTAAGGACAATCTCTTTCTCAACGCCCAGATAATCCGGCGCAAGTTCAGAGAATTTCTTCGCAAAACCCTTATAGATATCCCAGTCTGATCGGCTCTGCCATACGGGGTCAATCGCCTTGGATAATGGGTGAATGAACGGATGCATATCCGATGTATTCAAATCATTTTTCTCATACCAACTGGCCGTCGGCAAAACAATATCCGAATAAACACACGTCGTAGACATACGGAAATCAAGCGTCACAACAAGGTCGAGTTTACCTATCGGCGCTTCATCATGCCAAACAACATCGGAACAGTTCTCGCCGCCCTCTGCGCCAAGGTCTTTACCCTGCACACCATGTGACGTGCCAAGGAAATGCTTGAGGAAATACTCATGCCCTTTACCCGATGAACCCAGCAAATTAGAACGCCAGACAAACATGTTTCTAGGCCAGTTTTCAGGCGCATCAGGGTCTTCACAAGACATACGCAGATCACCGCTTTTGAGGCGATCAACAACATAATCGACAGGGTCGACACCTTTTGCTTCGGCTTGTTTCACCAGATTAAGCGGGTTTTCCTGTAATTGCGGCGCAGACGGCAACCAGCCCATGCGCTCGGAGCGAATATTACAGTCAATCAAATTACCTTTCCATTTTTCCTTATCAGCCGTTGGAGAGAGAATTTCCTCAACCCCCAAAGTCTCGTAACGCCATTGATCCGTATGCGCATAGAAGAACGAAGTTGAGTTCATCTGACGCGGTGGACGTGTCCAATCAAGCGCGAACGCCAAGGGCAACCAACCCGTTTGCGGACGCAGTTTTTCCTGCCCCACATAATGCGCCCAACCGCCACCTGATTGGCCAACACAGCCACAAAAAGTCAGCATGTTGATACAGGCGCGATAATTCATATCCATGTGATACCAATGGTTCATCGCCGCGCCGATAATGATCATGGATTTACCCTTGGTCATATCCGCATTCGCCGCAAACTCACGTGCAACCTCAATCACTTTATCCGCCGCAACGCCTGTGACGCTCTCCTGCCATTTCGGCGTGAATGGAACATCGTCATCATAACTTGTCGCGACATTTTCATTGCCTAGCCCATCGCGAGCGATACCGTAATTCGCACAGAGCAAATCAAACACCGTAACAACGGGCGTTTTATCACCATCTAAATCAAGATACTTAACCGGAAGATCGCGATATAGAATGTCATCATGATCCGTCGAGGCAAAATAACCATGCTCATGTTCCTGGTTTTTATTGGCAAAGTAAGGGAAGCCAACAGATAAAATATCTTCCTCGGAACCAAGCAATGTTTTTTGCGGATGAATTTTTTCACCGCTTTTTGAGTCCGTAGGAATAATATTCCACTTGCCCTCTTCCCCCCAACGGAAACCGATAGAACCCGTTGGCACGGTAAGATCACTTGTTTTCTCATCGAAACAAATAGTCTTCCATTCAGGGTTATTCTCTTCGCCCATATTCTTTTTAAAATCAGATGCGCGAACCATGCGCCCCGGAACAAATTTACCATCACGCTCTTCCAGCTTCACAAGGAAAGGCATATCCGTATATGTACGGCAATACTCATCGAAATACTCGGATGTTTTTTCAAGATGGAATTCCTTAAGAATAACATGCCCCATCGCCATGCCCATCGCCGCATCTGTTCCCTGCTTCGGGTTTAACCAGATATCACCGAACTTTGATGCTTCGGAATAATCAGGCGTTACGGTGACAACTTGCGTGCCCTTATACCGTGCCTCGGTCATGAAATGCGCATCAGGCGTTCTGGTTTGCGGAACGTTCGAGCCCCACATAATGATAAAGCCCGCATTATACCAATCCGCACTTTCAGGCACGTCGGTTTGCTCGCCCCATGTCATGGGTGAAGCTGGCGGTAAATCACAATACCAGTCATAGAAACTCAAACATACACCGCCGAGTAATGATAAATAACGCGATCCAGCCGCATAAGACACCATCGACATTGCAGGAATTGGGGAGAACCCCATAATGCGATCCGGCCCATATTCCTTGATCGTATAAATATTTGCCGCCACAATAATTTCGTTTACTTCATCCCACTCAGCGCGCACAAAGCCGCCAAGGCCGCGCACTTTTTGATATTCCGCACGTAGGATAGGATCAGCCTGAATCGCGCCCCAGCTTTTAACAGGATCGCCATTATATTGCTCTTTCATCTGACGCCACATCTTCAACAGACGCTTACGGATAAGGGGATATTTCAAACGGTTGGCTGAATAGATATACCAGCTATAACTCGCACCACGCGCACAACCACGCGGCTCATGGTTTGGAAGATCAGGACGCGTGCGCGGATAATCCGTTTGCTGCGTTTCCCACGTAATCAAACCGTTCTTAACATAAATTTTCCAAGAGCAAGACCCCGTACAATTCACACCATGCGTAGAGCGAACAACCTTATCATGCGCCCAGCGATTTCTGTAAGCCTCTTCCCATGCACGATTTTCTTCTGTCGTAACACCATGCCCGTCTGAAAATTTCTCGCGGTTTTGCTTGAAATACATCATGCGGTCTACAAAATAGCTCATTCGGGATCTCCTGATCTTAATCTCTTATGGTACTTATGAAACAGGCCAGCTAAAATTCATTTGATCTGAATCAAGCCAGCCTACTTTCTTATCTTTATCCCTACTTTTTACGGATTTTTGTACTTCGCACCGGGACGAAGATAAACCACCCAGTTCAGCAACACACAAAATGCGTAGAATGCAGCAAAGCCATAAAGCGCAACCTCGGGTGTGGTCAGCTTAATCTGCTCACCCAGAACTTTTGGAATAATGAACGCACCGTAAGCCGCCACCGCAGATGTCCAACCCAGCACAGGGCCTGTTTGCTCTTTATCGAAGACCATGGCGATTGTGCGGAATGTTGATCCGTTACCAATACCTGTCGCAGCAAAGAGAATAAGGAATATAATCAGGAAGGGTACAAAGAACTGTTCCGGTGTCGCTGACATATAAGCTGCCTGCATATAATAAGCAGCACCCAATGCACAAACGACCATAACCACACCACAAATCTGAGTGACAAATGCGCCGCCCATCTTATCGGCAATTTTACCGCCGATAGGACGGATCAACGCCCCGATAAACGCGCCCGTCCATGCATACATCAATGCACTAGGCGCATTCGGGTTTGCGATATCATGTGTCATAACACCGTCAACCATCACATGCTGGTACCCAAAGATCACTTTGATTGCCAACGGGAAGGATGCCGCAAAACCAATGAATGATCCAAACGTCATCGTGTAGATCGTCGTCATAACCCACGTATGTGGGTTGTTGAAAATCTTATACTGACGTTTCAGACTTTTACCCGTTTCACCCGGCAACATCTTAAGCAACATAACTGTCGCCGCAATAACCATAGGTAGAACAAGATATTTACTGACACCAAAGCCTGAGCCATTCGCACTTTCCGGCAACATCAACCAGAGACCAGTCGCCGCGACACCAAGAGCAATCGTAAGCATAATCGCAATCTTGGCAAACGCCATTGGCGGTGACCCAAGATCAGGTGACACATGTTTCGCGCGGATATTATCCATCCCCAGCCACGCCGCAATCGACAATGGAATAAGGAAGATAAGCCATACAAAACCGGCATTATGAATATAGGTATCCGTTCCCGCAGGAATTTTACCGATCAATGTGCCGCTCGTACTTTGCAGCTCCATCGCATCCCCGCCGAACAACCCGAACGTCATAACCAGAGGAATAAGGATTTGCATCGTTGTCACACCAAAGTTACCCAAACCTGCATTCAATCCCAGAGACAATCCCTGAACTTTCTTCGGGAAGAAGAAGCTGATATTGGACATTGACGAGGCAAAGTTACCACCACCAAAACCGGAGAGCAGAGCCAAAACCTGAAACACCCAAAGCGGTGTATTCGGATCTGATAACGCATACCCCGCGCCAATCGCAGGCAAGATCAACAAAGCCGTAGTCATAAAGATCGTGTTACGCCCCCCCGCTAATCTAATAAAGAAGGTTGAAGGAATACGAAGCGTCGCACCGGCCAAGCCCGCAATCGCCATAAGAGAGAACAAGTCACCCTTATCAAACGGGAAGCCCAGATTAAGCATCTGCACCGTGATAATCCCCCAGTAAAGCCAAACCGCAAAACCAGTCAACAAACAAGGAACGGATATCCATAAGTTACGATACGCAACCTTCTTACCGTAGGAATTCCACTGCTCCTCATTTTCAGGATCCCAGTCTTTCAGACCCATATGGCTGAACTCTTCAGGATGGCGATGTTCCAACTCTTCAGGGTATTTCTTAACCTTTACTTTTCTGCGGTTAAATTCAGGCAAGAATCTAGGCTTCTTAACCTTTCCTTCTGCATGTAAAATAGATGCATGCATCCAAAGCAGCGCGAAAGACGTAACAACAAACAGCAACATAAAGCAACTTGTCCATATACCGATAACATCGTTCATGTAACCAAAGGCGATAGGAAGGCAAAAACCACCCAAACCACCGACAAGACCAACGATACCACCGACAGCCCCAACATGGTCAGGGTAATAAACTGGAATATGCTTATATACCGCCGCCTTACCCAAGGACATAAAGAATCCAAGAACAATCGTCAGCGATACAAAAACCGGCAAACTGATTTCTATATTAAACTCGATTGGCCCATCAATACCCTCCACAACATAAGATGTTGCGGGGTAAGACAGAAAGAAACACACAAGAATAGACACACTGAATGTCCAATACATCACCGTACGCGCACCAAAACGATCCGACATCCAGCCACCAAGCGCACGAAACACCGATCCCGGCAACGCGTAACACGCCGCCAACATACCTGCAGTGCCAAGCTCCAGCCCGTAAACACCTACATAATAACGCGGCAACCATAACGCCAACGCAACAAACGCACCAAACACGAAGAAATAATAAAGAGAGAAACGCCACACTTGAAAGTTCTTCAATGGCTCCATCTGCTCTCTTATAGAGCGCGGTTTCTCTTTGTTCTTACGACGCTCCGCAATTTTAGGATCATCCTTTGTAAAGATATAGAATAAAACAGCAGTAATAGCCAAGATCACGGCATAAGTACGCGCAGTACCTTCCCACCCTAATGCAACCAGCAAGAAAGGCGCACCAAAGTTGGTAATCGCCGCACCGACGTTACCAACACCAAAAATACCAAGTGCCGTTCCTTGGCGATCTTTTTCATACCACTGGGAAACATAAGCAACACCAACGGCAAATCCACCACCAGCCAAACCGACCCCTAATGCAGCCACCAAAAACATCTCATATGTCGTCACAGTCGCAAGCAAATATGTCGAAAGCGCGGAGGCCAACATCGTCAAGGTCATCACAATACGTCCACCATATTGATCCGCCCATATCCCCAAAAGAAGGCGACTTAAAGACCCCGTCAACACCGGCGTTGCCACCAACAAGCCGAACTGAGTATCACTCAAACCAAGATCTTCTTTGATCTGCACCCCTAATATTGAAAAAATTGTCCATACAGCAAAACAAACGGTAAATGCTATTGTACTGAGTGATAAAGCGCGCGCTTGGTCGGTTCTCGTAACCATAACTATTCCTTAAATTCAAAAATAAAAAATTAGACACTTTATTTAGTGCCGCATCGCTTTTACACTGCGAAGCAAGATGCGGAACTTGATCGAGATCAAGAAGAAGAAAAATAGATTGGTTTATAAACACTTATGATTATAAATGATAAAATTCTACGAACATATATGTCTCCCCATGCAAGCACAAAGCCCCAGATATTCGAAAATTTGGAGCAAGAATCTTTGCATGCTATTTTTGAAAATTCTATCCTTCATGATTATGAAGCTGGGCGCTTACTGATACAGCAAGGTGACACACCAACACACCTGTACCTGATTATAAAAGGCAGCCTTAAAACTCTGCGCGCAAACGAAGATGGCGACGAATCTATTATTCGCCTTCTTAAAGATGGAGACAGTTGTATGGAGGCCGTTATATTTATGGGCAGCCCTTCACCTATTAATGTGCAAGTTATTGACGATGCGCAACTCTTGCTGATCCCCAGTGCATTTGTAAAAACACATGTTTTAGCAGATACACAATTCGCAACAAACATCATTAAAGTTGTCACAAAAAATTACAAATCTGCCCTTCATCAAATTGATGGCATGTCCATTAAATCGCCGGTACAACGCGTTGGCTATTACCTTTTGGAACAGCACCTAGAAAACAAACATAATTCCTTGTCTTTTGAGCTACCCTTCAAAAAATCCATGATTGCCAGTCACTTGGGCATGACGCCGGAGACTTTTTCACGCACATTATCAAAAATAAAAACAATGGGCATTGACGTTAATGGCGAGACCATAAAAATGGAAGATTCTTTCAGCCTCTGCCATTTTTGTGACCCTGATTTAGCACATATATGCAGCGGCACACAAAAAGAAGAATGCCCCAATTGCCCTTTGCATTAGAAATTTGCATATAATGGGTAAATTTCAATTATATCACCCACTTTTAACGCGCTGTCATCCTCCTTTGCAACCGCCCAGCAATCCATTTGTAAAAACGGACTCACCATAAAAGAGGCTTGCCCCGCGAATAAATCTACACTCAATAAACCATCATCCCCGCTTTCCGTTTTTGCTTTCAGGAACATGCGCCACCCCTTTTTTTTGGAAAATGGCGTCATTAACTTGGCATATTGTGGTTTTTCTACCTCTTGTGATCGCATCGCCCGCATCGCCGCAGCCACAAAGAACCGCAAACCAACCGAACTGGCCGCAGGATTTCCCGGCAACCCGAAATATAATGTTCCATTCGGCAACCTCGCACATAAAATCGGTTTCCCCGGACGCGCTAAAACCTTATGAAATAAAATCTCCGCACCAATATTCTCAAGTGCTTCCTTTACAAAATCAAAAGCACCCGCAGAAACCGCACCCGTAGAAATCACAATATCCACATCGTTGTTCATTATGCATTTCAGCTTCCCCTGAAAAACATCCAAATCATCCGCGACCGTTCCGCAAGACATAACCTCTGCACCAAATGCCTTTAAAGCTTCTTTGATATAAGGTTCATTCGAATTATAAATTTGCCCTGATTGTAACGCCATTGACAAATCATCAACCAACTCTTTCCCCGTCGTAATAGAGGCAATGCGAAGCTTTATAAATACCTCAACCTCTGACACACCCAACGTCGCCAACGCCATAATATGTTGCGCGCCCAGAGCATCACCACGCTTTAAAACAGCCTCCCCTTTTTGAAAATCTTCACCCGCTTTTCTAACATGCGAACCTTGGGAAACCACTTGCGTAAATGTAATTTCATCACCATCCATAGACACATATTCAACAGGGACAACACTGTCCGCACCCGCAGGAACAGGCGCGCCAGTCATAATTTGCGCGCATTCACCGAATTTTATGCCAACATCAGGAACAGCATCACCCGCCGCAATAACCATCACCCGCTTAAGCGTAATGGGGACATCTTCCCCCGTTTGCACAACATCCTCATAGCGCACAACAAAACCATCCATCGCCGAATTATCAAAGGGCTGAACGGATATAGGCGCATCTATATCCTCTGCACAAACATGACCTGCAATATCCGCCGTGGCGATCACTTCCGTCTTAAGCGCGTAAGCACTGCCCGCCGCAACAACAATCGATTTGGCTTCATCATATGTAATCATTTATAGACCTCTTTACTAAATATAGTTCTGTATAAATTATTTTGTACAATACAGCCCTTGATACTAATCAAGTACATGTATTTTTCAACTTTGCTAAAAGGTATGAGATCATAATAAAGATATTCAGGCATTTAACATGAAAATATACCTAACCGACCATGAAGGCAAAGATCACGAATTAGAAGCCATTGAAGGCTGGCGATTAATGGAAATTATCCGTGATTATGGCTTTCCCATTAAGGCAGAATGCGGCGGTGCTTGCGCCTGCGCGACATGCCATGTTTATATTGATAATAGCTGGATTGATAAGTTGCATACAATGCACCAAGACGAAGAAGAAATGCTGGATGAAGCCTTCAATGTTGATAAAAATTCTCGCCTCTCTTGCCAAATTATTTTGGATAAAACACTTGATGGCTTACATATTACGCTGGCGAAATCCTCTGATTAGGATATTCTCTGTAAATGATAACCCCGTAGCAAGCTACGAGGAATTAAGCCAAAAAGAGATTAAAAAGCAGCCTTTATCCGTACATATTACTCTATTTCACGCATAAAAATACGCAGTTCTTCCTGCCTTTTTCTCAACGCTACCTGTAAAATTTTGATATTTTTTTTGCATCGCGAATTTTTATAATACGGGTGTATTTTTGTTTTTTGGTATTTGGATCAACTTTAAGCCAGACACGTATAACCGTTAATGACCTATTCATGCCAGCGATAGAACGCCTTACACCATCAATAATGTCTTCCTTATGTTTTTTATAGAGCTTATTAGACAATTTTCCCTTGTCCTGCACACTCTCCCACTCTCTAAATTCCTCCAACTTAGTACAAATAGCATTAAAGTCCTCACGTACATCATAATAAAAGCGGACATCCTTCGCAGAATTAAAAACATCCTTAATATCACGCTTACTGATTTCACCACATTTAGGTGTTTTAGCAACCACACAGCCTGAAGAACTGACCGTAAATGTCAAAATCATACATAAACTAAGAATGATGGGCTTCATTATCACCTCCTATTAAGGAATTTCTCCTATAAGAACGCATTTTACGATTAAATACAGTCATTGAACAGCAAAAAACCCACCAAAAGGTGGGCTGTCTGAAATATACGTCGAATAGGTTTAAAGAATAAGAATGAGCTTAAAAGATCCGGCAACGAACTACTCTCCCACGCCTTAAGACGCAGTACCATCGTCGCAAAGAGGTTTCACGGTTGAGTTCGGGATGGGATCAGGTGTTTCAC
>NVUR01000019.1 GCA_002401965.1 Alphaproteobacteria bacterium | reverse complement strand
TGCTGGGTGGTTCCTGCGTACTTTACTCATATTGTTGACCCTCCTTAGGCCGAATATGAGAACTTAACATACTGTCCGAATTTCTGGGACCACCTCTCATCTTTGTTACGATCTCCTAGGTGATCGGGGTAGGCAACCAAGACTTTTTGTATATCAACGCTGATACTTTCCGAGTTTTTAGAGGTTACGCCCATATTCCAAAAACTTGGCGTGACGATTTTTAATCAGGTCAGTTTTGTTCCATGGGCTGAGTTCGGCGAGACCTTCTTCTATCTGGTCCGCAACAGCGCGTATTGTGTCTTCTTTTTTGCGATGTGCGCCGCCGATTGGTTCAGCGATGATCGCATCAATCAGTTTTAGCTCATGCAGATCCTGCGCGGTTAATTTAAGGGCAGAGGCTGCTTCTTTTGCAAATTCGCGACTTCTCCATAGGATAGACGCACAGCCTTCCGGTGAAATGATGGAGTATATTGAATGTTCTAGCATGTAAACTTTATCAGCAACAGCAATGGCAATCGCACCGCCAGAACCACCTTCACCGATAACAACGGATATGATGGGCACTTCTGTTCTCAGACAGGTTTCAATGGATTTTGCGATGGCTTCGGATTGGCCACGTTCTTCCGCGCCAACGCCCGGATATGCACCGGCTGTATCAATCAGCGTAATGATCGGGATTTGGAATTGTTGCGCC
Source organism: Alphaproteobacteria bacterium (assembly GCA_002401965.1). Classification (GTDB taxonomy): domain Bacteria; phylum Pseudomonadota; class Alphaproteobacteria; order Micavibrionales; family Micavibrionaceae; genus UBA1672. The sequence goes on along the minus strand of NVUR01000019.1, from coordinate 128,015 downwards.
ATTTTCATCAGGCGTTGTGCCTTACGGTATCCTTCGGGGCGTACCATACCGAAATTATGCTTTATCCGACTTTGTGTATCGTGACCTTTTTCATGTCCTATAACAATACAGGATTGCCCGCGAAAACGCCCTAAACCGCCAATGAGTGCGTGATCTTCTGAAAAATTCCGATCACCTGCCAATGGTATAAACCCGTCAATCATGCTATTTACATAATCTAACATATGCGGGCGTTCTTGATGGCGTGCGACTTGCACCTTTTGTGCAGCGGTCAGTTTACTGTACGTTTGTTTAAGAAGTTTATTAGCTTTGTTTTGCATGCGGGTTATTTCTTCCGCAATGTTCACTTCTGCATCGCCATTAACGTGGCGCAGTTCAGATATTTTACCTTCTAGTTCTAAGATAGGTTTTTCAAATTCCAGCTGACTCATCGGTCAAAATCACCTTGATCTGTTTTGTACGTATAAAGAATGCAGAGAAAAAATATGAGTGTCTCTATCTCTGCACCGTTTTCACATTGTGTTACTTATTTATCTGTACCAGTTTTGGATAAAGGGTGTTTATCCTCTACCGTTTTCTTTACATTCTCACTCAGAATATGCGTGTATATCTGCGTTGTCGCGATATCGGCATGTCCCAGCATTTTCTGAACAGAGCGTAAATCCGCACCATTATTAAGTAAATGTGTTGCGAAAGCGTGACGCAGAACATGCGGGCTAACGCGACCATTGTCGATTTTTGCTTCCTTTGCCAAATCTTTCAAAAGTTGAGCAAAGCGTTGACGTGTCAAATGTCCACTATCTGATGTTTTAGACGGGAACAGCCATTTATTTTGTTGTTCGGTTTCGCTTACGCCAACGTGCTTTTTGCGTACGTCCATATATTTGTTGAGTGCCTCTTTGGCCGGTGTGGAAAGCGGAACCATACGTTCACGTCCTGCTTTACCTGTGACAATAAGAAACTCTTTATTCTCACCAAGCGCGGAAAGCGGCAAGCCAACAAGTTCGGAAACACGTAAACCCGTTGCATAAATCATTTCCAGCAAGCAAACAAGGCGTATGCTCTCGACTGTGCCTTTTATGCCGGCGGTTTTAATTAGGTTATCAACTTCTGCTTCACTTAGAGTTTTTGGCAGAGTGCGACCTTGCTTCGGGCTTTCGATTGTTGATGTTGGATCATCGTCACGATGATTCTCTGAAATCAGGTAGCGATAAAACTGACGCAATGCAGAAAGGCGACGGGCAATTGTTCGTACTGCGACCTTGTCTTTTCTATCGCCTTTAATATTCGTCTTTTCGCTTAGATCTTTGATGTACGCCTTCAATTGATCTGTTGTTGCTTTATCAATATCGGAATCAACGTTTTTCAAAAACAGTGAAACATCTGCAAGATCGCGCCAATAGGCCTGACGTGTGTTTAATGCCGCGCCTCGCTCAGTCGTAATCATATCGAGGAATGAATCAACGAGAGGGTTTAATTTGGGCTTAGGCATTGCGGGACGTCCTGGTCTGGCCATTGGTCTTTCTCCTTTAGTTTTCTATCTCTAATATGGCTTGTGCCAACATATGACGAGATAATTGTTTTGATCCTGTTTTACGCAGTGCGATACTAATATCACTTAATGTACCAAGGTATAACTCTTTACGTTCTATCCCACCTAAAATAGCACTGGATAAGAAAAGGGTTGCACCAATATCCTGATTTTCACTTGAGCGCCGTAGCGTATCCATAAGAATAGGCGGTGGCATTGTATAACTTCTATTTTCCGTCAAGTCAAAATCATTTTCATAAATATACTGAACTTTATCACTATTATCAGTGCTTATGTCAATAGTTTCCGTAATGTTTTTTAATGCGGCTAGGTTATTCTTGGAAAATTGATAGGGTTTTATTGTTTTTCTAGCGGCAATTTCTAGCTCTTCATTCTTGTGCTTTGAGAGTGTTATCGTGGCGTAAAGTATTTGTGAGCGAAGTTCTTCAAGGTTTTTGTTGTCTGAACCTTCGAAAGATAATTCCTGTAAATCTTTAATCCATTCAGCGGGAAAAGGGGCGTCGCTGTATAAGGATAAATATGCGCTGCGTTTTGCATTGATCAAGGACAGATCGTCGCCAGGCGCCATTTTCATTAAAACGGGCAGGAATGGCAGCAGTGATAAATCGCCGTATTTTCCAGCCAGAGCAAAGGCGCGCTCTATTTTATCTCTGCGTTTTTTTGGTATCCAGCCTTTTTGGGTCTCTGCATATAAGGCAGCAATTTCACCAATACCTTTTACGGGTGTCTCTTTTTCGTTTAAGGATTCGTATAAAGATGTCAGCGCGTTAATTTCAAGAATGCCATGCCTGACGGCCTGCATGGTGAGCAAAATTCTTGTCTCGTCATCAATGTGCGATTGTTGAAGGAGGGGGGCGATATGTTGCGTGGGCGTATCTTTATAGGCGTTTTGCAGTGTGATTCTGTCTTCTGCCGTTAATATTGCACGCTCCAGCGGGGAGAGGGCGGAAAAGACCGCTGTTTCATATTCGAATTTGAAATCTGCGGAGGATAGAACCGATTGTATAATCTTTTTATTCGAATTTTCGATGGTTTTTTGTTCGGCTTCGTGTGGCTGTGTTGAGAGAGACAATGTGCAATAGGCATTCAGTTCTTGCCAAAATGGTTTGTCTTTAAAGCGGGGCAATAATGTTTTTGTTTCCAGACAAGCCAGTGCTTTTTCCTTATTCAAGAGCATGCTTAACACGCCTGAATAGGCTAGAGAATCTTGCGTTATCTCATCTGGTATTTTTGTGAACAGGTCGAAGGCTTGCTTATTCAGCCCGCGTTTTAAAAGGGCGTTTAAGCGCAAGGTGAACAGGTCTTTTCCTGGTAAAACGGTGATATCATTCTTTATGGCAGAGGCATCAGCGGTGGTTAAAAGAAAGTGGTTTATTTCTCTTTCCAGTGCAATCCATTGGCTGCCTTTTGTTTGTTCCAAAAGTTTTGTCAGCGCGGCGCGGCTTGATTGGTGGTAGATGCCTGCACCTAATGAATTTTTGTGGCTGGCATCAAACAGCCCTATAGATTCGAATTTCGTGTTTTGAGTTTGTGCGTGTACGCCTGATGCAAAGACAGCGATTATTAATGTGTATAATACAAAATGTATGTTGCTTCGTCTTATCATCATAAAAAGCGATCATTCGAAATAGTTTTTGTGACTTCGTGCTGTGGCACGGAAACGCCTTTTGTTATCAAAAGGGTTGTTACTCCCACGATCATAAATACAAGAACGGCGAAAATTATTTTTAATAAGAACGGCATCAACGATCAGTTCATGTTGTAAAGTTTCAAGGCTATCTGTAAACAAGATATTCTATAGCAAAGATGGCGATGCTTTGAAAGGGCAAGCACATGAATAGTGATAAAAAGAGTGACAAGGATATTTTGCAAAGACCGATTGTGTTGGTGGGGATGATGGGCTGCGGCAAGAGCGCGCTTGGGAAATCCTTGTCTGGCGCATTGGAATGTCCATTGTATGATTGTGATGATTTAATTGTGGAAGAGCAGGGGAAGCCGATTACGCAAATTTTTGCCGATGAGGGGGAAAAGACATTCCGTACGTTAGAGCAAGAAAAAATGCAATATCTGTTAGGGCGTGGCGCGTGTGTTATCTCTACGGGTGGCGGTGCGGTGACGGTTGCGGGAATAATGAAAAATATCAAGGCGCGGGCGATTTCTGTTTGGTTGCGCTGTGATGTTGATACAATTTTGGAGCGTCTGGGCGATGATGACACTAGACCGTTATTACAATGCGATAATCCTCGCAAAAAGTTAGAAGAGCTTTTATCTGCACGCGAAAGCCTATATGCTCAGGCGGATATTCACGTTGACAATACATCCAATGATATTCAGGGCGTTGTGAACACAATAATACAGGAACTCCGAACGTAAAATGCAGACAAAATTAGTTGAAATTGATTTAGGGGCGCGCAGTTATAAAATTGCAATCGGCGCAAACCTTCTATCCTCCATTGGTGATTTTTTACCTTTTGATATTGAGGGTAAGAAAATGTTTTTAATCACGGATGATAATGTTGAACCCTATGCGCGGGCTTTACAAAAAACGTTGCAGCAGGCGGGCGCAGGGTTTTGCGAGGTTATGGTTTTTCCACATGGTGAGAAGACGAAATCCTATACACGTTTGCAAGAGGTACATGATTGGATGTTAGAGCATAATATTCACCGTAATTCGGTTGTGTTTGCCGTTGGTGGTGGTGTGATTGGTGATTTGGCAGGATTCGCGGCGGCTACGGTTTTACGTGGTGTGCCTTATGTGCAAATTCCGACATCATTGTTGGCACAGGTGGATAGCTCCGTCGGGGGGAAGACTGGTATTAATACACAATACGGAAAAAATCTTGTTGGGAATTTTTATCAGCCTGTTTCGGTTATTGCGGATATGGATGTTTTCAAAACGCTGCCTGCGCGTGAGCTTCGCGCCGGATATGCGGAAGTGGTGAAATATGGTCTGATCGATGATCTGGATTTCTTTGAGTGGCTGGAGGTAAATGGCCCTTCTGTTATTGATGTTAATATGCAGAGCATCTCACACGTGGTTGATGTCAGTTGCAAGGCCAAGGCGGCGATTGTCGAGGCGGATGAGCGCGAGCATGGTAAACGCGCTTTGCTTAATCTTGGGCATACATTTGGTCACGCTTTGGAGGCTGCTGCGGGTTATGATGGTACTTTGCTGCATGGCGAAGGTGTTGCTATCGGCACGGTGATGGCGTTTGATTTATCGGTTAAAATGGGGCTGTGTCCGCGGGCAGATGCTTTGCGCGTTCGTGAACATTTTAAGGTTATGGGGCTGCCTGTGCATGCGGGGAATATTGGTTTTAGCGCAATTGTTGACGATCTGATAGCAACGATGCAGCGCGACAAAAAAGCCGTCGATAACAAGATGACTTTTATTTTGATTAAGGCGATTGGTTCTGCGTTTGTAACCCAAGATGTACCGGAAGATATGGTGCGTGACATTCTGGCACAATCTTTGAAAGAGCAGGACTAAAAACAACCATGGAACTTATATTTCCCATTATTGCGATTATTGTATTACTGATCCTGTCGGGTTTTTTCTCTGGCGCGGAAACGGCGTTTACGGCGGCATCCAAGGCGCGGTTATTGTCGCGAGAGAAAGAGGGAAATAAGCGCGCGGCTCTGGTTAATCGTATCAGGGATCAAAAAGACCGCATGATCGGTGCGCTTTTGCTGGGTAATAATTTGGTGAATATTTTGGCTTCGGCCTTGGCAACCAGTGTCTTGATGAAAATGTTCGGTGATATTGGCGTTCTTATTGCGACAGTTATGATGACTGTCTTGGTGCTTATTTTTGCGGAAGTTTTGCCTAAGACCTATGCATTTTATCATGCAGAAAGTGTTGCAATGCGGATATCACCCATTATTCGTGTGGTCATTATTGTGTTTGCGCCCATAACAGAGGCGGTGACATGGATTGTGCGACGTGTTCTTAAAATGATGAATGTTGATATGTCCAAGGGCGGCGATAGTGGTTCTCATCAAGAGTTATTACGTGGTGTTATTGATATGCACGAAGGGGCGAAGGCGGTGCAGGAACAACGCGCGATGCTGCGCTCTATTCTGGATTTGGCGGATGTTGATATTGATGAAATCATGGTGCATCGAAAAAATGTTGTGATGATTGATGTTGAACAGCCAATGGAGAAAATTGTTGAACAGGTTCTGGCAAGCCAGTTCACACGGATTCCCTTGTGGCGGGATAATTCGGATAATATTGTTGGTGTTATCCATACGAAGGAACTGCTTCGTGAGCTGTTGGATACGGGGGGGGATATAAAGAATATTGACTTGGCACGTATCGCGATGAAACCGTGGTTTATCCCTGAGACGACCAATCTTTACGGTCAGTTACAAGCATTCCGTGCGCGTAAGGAGCATTTCAGTCTTGTCGTTGATGAATATGGCTCGTTCATGGGGGTTGTAACGTTAGAGGATATCTTGGAAGAAATCGTTGGCGAGATTGATGATGAGCATGATGAACCGATGTCGGGCGTGCGGGAATTATCTAACGGTTCCTATATTGTTGACGGTGCAGTTACGATTCGTGACTTGAACCGCGAATTTGACTGGCGTTTGCCTGATGAAGAATATGCGACGATTGCAGGTTTGATTTTATTTGAGTCTCGTATGGTGCCTGATATTAACCAGTCTTTCCGTTTTCACGGTTTTCAGATGGATGTCGTGCGTAAGCAAAGAAACCAAATTACATTGGTGCGTGTAACATTACCGGAGGGTTAATCACTCATTCTTATAGTCAGAGATTGCCCCCAGCCCTAAGGATTGTTCCAATCCACCGCAGAGCATGTGACCGAGCAGGATGTGCATTTCTTGAATGCGCGCGGTGCTGTTTGAGGGGGCGATGAGCATGTGATCGCAAAGCGGGGGCATCTTGCCGCCATCGCGTCCAGAAACGCCGATGGTGATAATATTTTTGGATAGCGCCATTTCAAGGGCTTTGATGATGTTCGGGCTGTTCCCTGATGTGCTGAGCGCGATGATGACATCCCCCGCATGACCAAGTGCATCAATTTGGCGTGAAAAAATATGGTCAAAACCGAAATCATTACCAGCCGCGGTTAACGTTGATGTGTCGGTTGTCAGGGCAATCGCCGCAATCGGGGCGCGATCATTGATGAAACGCACTGTCAGTTCTGTCGCGAGGTGTTGTGCGTCGGCGGCACTGCCACCATTGCCGAGAAACATGATTTTGTTGCCTGATTGAATGGCTTTAACGCAGGCATTCAGGACATGCTGGAAATTATTTTTCAAAGTATCAGCGGTTTTTTGCGCGGTTTCCAGATGGTCGCGCATTTCCGCTTGCCAGTACTCATTCATATTAAACGCAGACATTAAATAATGACCCTTATTTTGTTTTGTTTTTCTTTTTATCAGGAACGGGAACCATATGATCGCGATTATAGGCGAGTTGGTCTGGCGTCACTTGAAAGCCAATCAGAACTTTATAGCGGTTGGCATGGGCTTTGTTTTTGATCGGAATAATCTGTCTTAGTTTTTCAAAGTATGTGTGTTCATTTTCGTTCGCGCCGTATGTTAGTGAAGCTGCGAATATTTCTTTAGCCATGATTTTTCCATTGGGCGCAGTGACTGCGATAAAAAACGGATAGGAGAAGAACGGTTTATCCGAGGGCTTTTGTCTGCCTTTATTGCCAAGGACACCATCAAAAATCAGTGTCAGGTCAACAATTGCACTTTTAGAAGCAAGTTTGCAGGTGCTTGCCGCGCTTTTTAAATTCACGCGCGAAATCAGGTTTTTATCACTGGGGCTATTTGGCGTTGAAAAATCGCTGAGTGAGCTGAGGTCGCTGACCAGTTCAACTTGCGGGCATGGACTGGCGAGGAGTGCCTCTGTTTTTCCGCCGATAACATGCGTGGGCGGAAGTTCTCCTGCGGCCAAATCACTGACATCATCTTGCAGACTGGTTAAAGTCTGACAGGCACTCAAATTTATAAGGCAAAGGCATAAAGCTATGTATTTTGTGTATTTCACCAGTATGTAATCCTGATTTTAGGAGACGTGTATTCTTCCCTACAGAATACGCAACAAATCAAGAATAGGCAAGGGGATGGATTTTTTATAAAGAACGTCTTATAAAAGGGCATGGAAAAAAGAGACTTAAAAATAGTATTGGCGGCGCCGCGCGGATTTTGTGCGGGGGTTGATCGTGCGATACAAATTGTGGAATTAGCGTTACAAAAATATGGTGCGCCTGTCTATGTGCGTCACGAGATTGTGCATAACAAATTTGTCGTAGATTCTTTGCGTGAAAAGGGTGCTGTTTTTGTTGAGGATCTGGGGGAGATACCAAATGACGGCCAGCCTGTTATTTTCTCCGCGCATGGTGTGGCAAAATCTGTACCGCAACGCGCAAAAGAGCGGAACATGTTTTATATTGATGCAACATGCCCGTTGGTGAGTAAGGTGCATAGAGAAGCAGAACGTCATTATAAATCAGGCGATAAAGTTATCTTGATCGGGCATGAAGGACACCCTGAAGTCATTGGTACTATGGGGCAACTGCCTGATGGCGCGGTTGTTTTGGTTGAAGATGTCGCGGATGTGAATGCTTTGGCGGTTGCAGATCAGGAAAACTTGGCATATTGCACGCAAACAACTCTGTCTGTTGATGATACGGCGGATGTTGTGGCGGCGTTGCAGGCGCGTTTCCCCAACATTAAAGGGCCGCGTAAAGAGGATATTTGTTATGCCACGACCAACCGTCAGGCGGCGATGAAGGCGATTGCGCCGATCAGTGATGCGGTTATGGTTTTAGGTGCGCCGAATTCATCAAATTCAAATCGTTTGGTAGAGGTGGCTGCGTTGAATGGTTGTCCGAAATCAATGTTGGTGCAGCGCGTTGACGAGGTGGATTGGGCTTGGCTAGATGGGGTGAATATTCTGGGCTTAAGTGCGGGGGCGTCCGCGCCAGAAAATCTCGTGGATGAAGTGATTGAAAAGGCACGCACCTATTTCAACGTCACGTTAGAGGAAGTATCTATTACACAGGAAAATGTGAACTTCAAAGTTCCCAGAATTTTAACAGTGGCATAATTAAGAAATGAAACCTCCCGCAGAAGAGTTTAGCAATTCACCGAAGAAAGCCATAACTTTACTTGGTATGTCAGGCGCAGGGAAAACGCATATTTCTTGCCAGTTAGAGGCATGGGGGTGGAGCAATTATTCTTGTGACTATGTGATTGGTGCAAAATATCTTAAGGAAGAGCTTTCCGGCGTTGGCCCGATTACGGCGGATGATATTGGTGCGTTGTCTGAATATCTTGGAAAATTAGGTGATGCGGAGCAGGACGGTTTTGCGCTGGATTTATTCAAAACGCGACAAAAGGCATATTATGATGCGGAAATTGCGGCCTTGGATGTTATGGGGGATGTGCTGGATACAGTGCAAGGGAACTTCATTCATGATTCAACGGGCAGCTTTTGTGAGGTTGAAGATGACGCCTTAATGCAAAAAATTGGTACGCAGACATTATTTGTTTACCTAAAAACCGATGAGCAGGAAGAGCAAATCGTGTTACAGCGCGCGCGTGATTATCCCAAGCCATTATTCTTTCCGCCCGCATTTTTAAAGCAAAAGTTGGAAGAATTTTTGAGTGAATTTAACATCAGTGGTGTTGAGGCAATGACGCCCGATGATTTTTCGCGCTGGGTCTTTCCGTTATTGTTCGAGGCACGTAAACCGAAATACCAAAGGCTGGCGGACTTATATGGCGTGACGATTAATGCTGCGGCGTTTAATAACCTAAAATCTTCCGAAGAATTTACAGACATCATAGAAAAGGCATTGGGAGCATAATGGCAAATCCTATTATTATTTATACCGATGGCGCGTGCAGTGGTAATCCGGGACCGGGGGGCTGGGGCGTTTTGATGCGCGCGGGCACACATAAGAAAGAGCTGTGTGGTGGTGAATTGGACACGACCAACAACCGTATGGAAATGATGGCGGTGATTGAGGCTTTAACCGCGTTGAAGAAACGCTCGGACGTGAAAATATACACGGACAGTAAATATGTTTTGCAAGGTATTACCGAGTGGATGGATGGCTGGAAAGCCAAAAACTGGAAGACCGCCTCCAAGAAACCTGTGAAGAATAAAGATCTGTGGCAGCGAATCGATACGTTGGTTCAGGCACATAATGTTGAGATGATTTGGGTTAAGGGGCATGCGGGTGATCCGGGGAACGAACGCGCGGATGAGCTGGCAAGGCAAGGTATACCAACGAATTAGGCCGAAATCGCTTTATTTAACCCACAGGGGAAATTGCCCCAATCCTCGAAATTAAGATTCTGTTAAAGAATAGCTTCCATGCTGGATGTATCGAAGGTCACTTTCTGACCAGCACATATTGAAGGAGTTGAGCGCTATGTTTAAGATTGAAACAGATAAAATCACTCTACCGCAACCCGAAAGAGCGCATGTAACGCCAGAGCAATGGAATATCTATACGCGCTTTATGGGGCATATGCGCCATGTCCCCGTCAGTCGGGTGGAAATCAAGATCTTATCCGCTATCCAGTTCACGGCGGATATGCTGGATATCAGTGATGCACACACGGCAAAGGCTTTGGTCGAGATGGGGTTACGTGCGCCGCGAATTGCATTCCCTGTTGAATTTCTGGATTATATAGATAATGCACTGATGCGTTGCGGTTGGGATATTGGTGCGCCGAGCAAGGAAATGATGGCACTGCGCGATCAATGGTTCACGCGTCAGGAGCAACCGAATTTTTCCTCGTTCCGTCATGTTCACCATATTATCAAGGAAGATGTTTTAAGTTCGTGAGCGCGGGATTGTGACCTACTCGTTCAAATTAGAATAATCACCACCTGATTTTTTCTTTATATTTTTATGTGGGGTGTGATTAGGGATAAGCCGCCCGAGCAGCCCTGAAATGCTGCTGCCCTTTGCTCCTGATATAATGACAGGGGCGCGACTTTTATTACCATACAGCATAACATCACGCCAAATCTCGGCGGGTAAGCTACCGCCGGTGATGCGGCGCATCGGGCTGTTATCATCATTGCCCAGCCATACGACAGAGACCACTTTATCGGTATAGCCAACAAACCACGCATCGCGGCTGTTTTGTGATGTGCCTGTTTTCCCCGATGCGGGGAAGGGCATGCGAGCGCGGCGGCCTGTGCCTTCGTTAATGACGCTTTCCATCATGGATGATATTGCGCGCACATGTTTGCGGCGGATAATGGATTGATATGTTTTTGGCGGGGATCGCTTGAACAAAACGCGCCCCTCATCATTTGTTATACGGGTGATGGCATAGGGGAAGACGCGGTATCCGCCATTGGCTAAAATAGCGTAGCCCGTTGCCATTTCCAACATCGATATCCCCGAACTGCCCAGTGTAAGGCTTAAATCCCGTTCCATTTTTGAGGTAATACCGAGTCTTTTTGCGGTTTTAAGGATGGATGCGATGCCGATATCTTTTGCAAGGCGGATTGTCGCGGTGTTCATAGATTTTGCCAGTGCTGTTTCCAGTGTCACGGTGCCGTAATATTTATTTGCAAAGTTTTTTGGGCGGTATGTGCCCGTTGTTATGGGCGCGTCCAATATCTTGCTATTGGGTTTCCACCCTTTTTCAAGCGCACTTAAATAGACGAAGGGTTTAAACGCCGAGCCAGGCGCGCGTTTGGCTTGTGTTGTTCGGTTGAATTGGCTTTGCCCGTAATCATAGCCACCGACCATGGCCAAAATTGCACCATCAGGGCTGAGCGATATTACGGCGCCTTGTGACACAAACTGCAATTCTTCGGTGTTATCTATTGCGGTGGTCAGGCTTTGGTAAGCGCGTTTTTGTAAGCCAGAATCAAGGGTTGTTTCAATGACTAAATCCATGCCGCTTTTGCCGATCAGATCATCTATGCCGTCAATCACCCAATCGGTGAAATAACGCGCATTTTGTCCAGTTTTTGATTTTTTGTGGGGTAAGGAGAGCAATAAATTCTCCTCTGTCATATCCACTTGCGTGATATAGCCCGCATCCTTCATGGATGCTATAACAATGTCGGAGCGTTCTTTTGCACGGGCGGCGTTGTTGTGGGGAGAATATCTGGACGGGGCTTTCAGAAGGCCTGCCAAAATGGCAGCTTCACGTAGGTTCACATCTTGGGCGGGTTTATCAAAATACAGGTGTGCGGCGGCATCAACGCCATAGGTGCCTGATCCCAAGTAAACGCGGTTCATATAGGCACTGAGGATTTGATCTTTGCTAAGCTCACGTTCCAGCCATAAGGCGAGTAGGGCTTCTTTGATTTTACGTGCCAGCTTTCGGTCATGGGTCAGGAACAGGTTCTTGGCCAGTTGCTGTGTAATGGTAGAGCCACCCTGCACAAACCGACCTTTGCTTATATTGACTAACATGGCGCGGGCGATACCAAGAACATCTATGCCGGGGTGATCGTAAAACCGTCTATCTTCGGTGGCGAGAATGGCGTGAACAAGGTAGTCGGGGAGTTCATCAACATGGATGTTTTTGCCCTTACTCTCGCCATAGCGGGCGATCGTAAAACCATCGGCGGCTTTGATAATGATAGAGGCGCGGCGTTCAAACGTTGCGGATTTGGTGATATCGGGCAGGTCTTTAGCATACCAGAGGATAACGCCGCTTAAGAATATTCCTGCCCATAGTCCTAAAACCAGCATCCATTTAGAAGCACGTAGGAATAAAGAAGACTTTTGGCTCTTTTTGACAGGCGTTTTCTTCTTCTTTGTGGTTTTTTTCTTTGCTTTTGCCATGGGAATAATCAGGTACAATCAAGCCAGTAACGATTGCGTTCGGGGAATTTATCTGTTGCGGGAAGTGTATCTTCAAATTCTGCACCGCAAAATTTTATGATCTTATTGCCCGCAGTATCGTCAGGAGAGATTGTAATTAACGCACGTTCAATACCAAGGTAGGAAATATAAGGGATGGCTTTTTGCAGTAGTTTTTTACCAAAGCCTTTACCACGCATAGAAGGGCGGATAATAAAGTTTAGATGACCACCCCATTTTTCCAAATGCCAGTTCAGGCGGTGACGAATATTGAGTGTGCCAATAAATTCATTTTCTTTCATCAGCCATAAAACTGTTTCGGATACAGGCTCTACCCAATCTGCATAGGGTTTATGTAGGTTTTTCTTACCTTCATTCAATGTTTGAATGAAATCTTCAAAGTTACTTTCAATGTCTTTAACATCGAGGAAGGTATAACGTCCTTCTTCTTGAAATTCACGCAAAGCCTGAATATAGCTTTCTTTGTGTTCCAGACTTGGTTTTTCTAATTTTGCAGCGGACATATCTTTATATTGTGTTGTTTCTATTTGGTCGTATTTATATTTGATTTTAGGGTTAATTACAAACGTTTCAGTGTTCCTTGCTTTGTTAAACCATAAGTAATGTAGCCAGACCTAAAAAGGACAAAAAGCCAACGACATCGGTGATGGTGGTTAGTAATACGGTGGATGAGACCGCGGGGTCACTGCCTATACGGTGTAGGAACAGCGGAATGCCTGCGCCAAACAGACCTGCAACGATTAAATTAATCGTCATGGCAAGGGCAATAACAATGCCCAGCATCGGTAACTGGAACCAAAGGGCGGCGATGAATCCTGTTAATACGGCGAATAATATACCGTTTAAAAGCCCGACGAGCGTTTCTTTCCAGATGACCCGCCATGTGTTTGTTTCGGATATTTCATGCGTTGCAATCGCGCGTACAGCAACAGTCAGGGCTTGTGTTCCTGCGTTTCCGCCCATCGATGCCACAATAGGCATTAAAACGGCGAGCGCGACAATTTGTTCAATTGTTGCGCCAAAGAACGAGATAACGATGGAGGCCAGTATCGCGGTAAGAAGATTAACAAACAGCCATTTAAAACGCGTGTTGGCCGTTGCAATAACGGCGCGATAAAGGTCACCGTGATCCACACCAACCATACGTAATAAATCCTCTTGTGCTTCTTCATCGATAACATCAACAATGTCATCAATTGTAATCATACCGATTAACCGTCCATCATTATCAATGACAGGCGCGGAAACGATATTATCGCGGCGGAACATGTGGGCGACTTCTTCTTGATCCATTTCTGCGGGGATGGAGTTTGTTCCCTCTATTTGTAAATTTTGTATTTTTTCGTCTCTGCCGGATCGGATCAGGCGGCTGAGCGGTATAGCGCCTGTTAGATGGTGAGACGGATTTATAATAAATAGATCGAAGAAATCTTCCGGCAGGGTTTTTGTTGATGTACGCAGGTAATCAATGGTTTTTCCAACTGTCCAGAATTCTGGTATGGAAACCAATTCGCGGCGCATAAGGCGACCCGCACTGTCTTCGGGGAAACTAAGCCCTTCTTCCAACGCTAATCTGTCTTTTGTTGACAGCCTATTGATAACTTCTTTTTGGACATCGGGTTTTAATGTCTCAACCAGCAGTAGTGCATCATCGCTCTCCAGCCGCGAGATTATTTCTACGACGCTGGCTGTTGGCATTGCGGCCAATGCGGAGCGGCTAAGTTCTTGATCCAGCTCTGCAAATATCTGTGGGTTGAGGGCTTCTCCGTACATGGATAGAAGCTCTTGGCGGTCATCCTCTTTAATTTTTGAGAGTAATTCTGCAGCGTCAGCGGGACTGAGTTCTTTTAGGGCGGCATAAACCGTGTCCGAATCCTGCAACTTCGCAGCATCCAGTATCTCCCTGATGTCTTCATCGGGTAGATGCGTATTGATTTCTTCCGGTAAAGAGTTGCTTGTGCCAGAAGGCTTTTCTGCGTCTGTAGGTGGCATGCAAAACTCATTTCTGTGTTTTTTTATATTGCAGAAAGGAGTATAAACACCCCCGCGAGGGGATGCTAGTGGCTATACCGTATTTGGTTTGTTATGCACGGCGAATGAGGCGGTGCGTAATATTATCAACAGATGAACCGTCAAAAACTTGTGATCCGACTGTTGCGATTGCCGCAATATTGACAATACCGCGTGTTGATGTCGCCGGTGTTACAATATGCGCCGGACGTGCTGCGCCAAGCAGTAATGGTTCGATACTAATGCCATCAGAGAATGTCTTAACCATGCTAAATGCAATATTAGCAGCCTCAACATTAGGCATGATGAATAGATTCGCCGATCCTGTAAGTTTAGAGTTGGGCATGATTTTTTGACGAATAGCATCTGAAATAGCTGTGTCAGCTTGCATTTCTCCATCAATTTCCAGCTCAGGGTCTCTGCGACGGATATCGGCATAGGCGGCGCGCATTTTGCGTGAGGATTCACAATCTAATGTTCCGAAATTTGAATGAGAGAGTAGGGCAACTCTTGGTATAATACCAAAACGACGTACCTCTTCGGCGGCCAGCAATGTCATTTCTGATATCTGGGCAATTGTCGGGTTCGTATTAATCTGTGTATCACAGAAGAAATATGTTCCGCGCGGGATCAATAGTGGGCTAAGGGCTGCTGGGGTTTCAACGCCCGGCTTTAATCCAATGATATCTTTTATATCTTTAAGATGCGTATGGAATTTTCCTTGCGTGCCACAGATGACGGCATCGGCTTGATCTTTGTAAAGCATAAGCGCGCCAATGATCGTTGCATTCGTACGAACGCGTGTTTGTGCATCATCGGGGGATATGCCGCTACGCTCCATAATCGTATGATATGTTTCCCAATAATCACGATAACGTGGATCATCTTGTGGATCGGTGAGTTCAAAATCTTCACCAACTTTCATACGTAGACCAAGGCGCTCAATACGCTCTTCGACAACGGATTTACGACCGATTAACATAGGGCGCGCAATATTTTCATCAAGAATGATCTGTGTGGCTTGTAGAACACGTTCTTCTTCACCTTCACAAAGGATGACGCGTTTTGGATCTTCTTTCGCGCGGGTATAAACTGGACGCATGATAAGCTGTGAGCGATAGAAGAACTGGTGGAGCTTATGCTCATAGGCTTCGAAGTCTTCAATCGGACGGGTCGCAACGCCGCTTTCCATCGCAGCTTTCGCAACGGCAATGGGTAAGTCGACAATCAGGCGTGGATCAAATGGCTTTGGAATAAGGTATTGCGGGCCAAACGTAAGATTTTCATCTGTGTAAACGGAGGCAACCTCTGCGGCGGCTTCTTTACGGGCAAGTGAGGCGAGTGCATCGACACAGGCCAGTTTCATTGCTTCGTTAATCGTAGAGGCACCAACATCTAGTGCGCCACGGAAAATGAATGGGAAACAAAGAACGTTATTCACTTGGTTTGTATAGTCAGAGCGTCCAGTACAAACGATTGCATCTGGTTTTACCTCGTAAACATCCTCAGGCATAATTTCTGGTGTTGGGTTTGCCAAAGCCATAATCAGCGGTGCATCCGCCATGCCTGCGACATGTTCTTTATTCATAACACCTGGTCCTGAAAGACCAAGGAATACGTCTGCCCCTTTGATGGCATCATCGAATGTGCGTGCATTTGTTTTAGATGCGAAGGCGGCTTTTTGTTTATCCATGCCTTCTGTACGACCTTCATAAACAACGCCGTTACGGTCACATACGATAACATTTTCGCGCTTTAATCCTGCGTGAACTAGCAAGTTCAAACATGCGATAGAAGCCGCGCCCGCACCAGAGGCGACAAGGCGGATATCTGCAATATCGCGACCTGAATAATGTAACCAGTTTGTGAAGGCTGCTGTTACGATAATCGCTGTTCCATGTTGGTCATCATGGAATACAGGGATTTTACAACGCTCTTTAAGGCGACGCTCAAGTTCAAAACACTCAGGGGCTTTGAAATCTTCAAGGTTAATACCGCCGAATGTCGGCTCTAGTGAGGCAATGATATCAACCAGTTTATCAACATCAGTTTCATCGATTTCGATATCAATGGAATCGATATTCGCGAATTTTTTGAAGAGAACTGATTTTCCCTCCATCACGGGCTTAGATGCAAGCGCACCAAGATTTCCCAGTCCAAGAACCGCTGTACCGTTTGATATAACCGCAACAATATTTCCGCGAGATGTATAATCATACGCCTTTGCAGGGTCTTTGGCGATTTCTTCACAAGGGGCGGCAACACCAGGGGAATATGCGAGTGCCAGATCGCGCGCGGTGGCCATGGCTTTGGTTGCGCGGATGGCGATTTTACCGGGGGTAGGTTCCATATGATATTTTAAGGCGCATTCTCTGAACGCTGCTGCTTCTGCTTCTTTTTGCTTCTTATCCATCGGTTTTAATCCCTGTGATGTTTAAATTCAAATAAATGGTGCGGCCGAGAAGACTCGAACTTCCACGGGATTTAACTCCCACAGCGACCTCAACGCTGCGCGTCTACCAATTCCGCCACGGCCGCACTCGTCAATAATCATAAGTTCAATACCTACAATAATGATTTCAGAGGAATAACAAATCTAAAACAGTAGGGCAAGTCAGTAAAGCGTTGCAGCGCAATAAAAATCATGCTTATTTGCATATATGGTTGATTGGATAATTGAAAATGACCCGATTTCCTATGATGTTGCTGTACAGACAATGGAGCAGCGCATAGCGGGTATTCGTGAAGGGTATAGCGATGAATGCATTTGGTTGCTGGAGCATCCGCCTCTTTATACGGCGGGGACAAGTGCAAAAGACGGTGATTTGTTGGATGAGGCAAAGTCGCTTGGGTTTCCTGTGTTTAAAACAGGGCGTGGGGGGGAGCATACATATCATGGACCAGGGCAACGTATTGCCTATGTGATGCTGGATCTAAAGAAAAGGCAGGGCGGTAAGCCTGATATTCGCGGCTATGTCCGTTTGTTAGAGGAGTGGATTATCCAAACGCTCGCCGAATTTGATGTTAAGGGAGAGCGTCGCGCGGGGCGTGTCGGTATTTGGGTGGTGATGCCCGATGGTACGGAAAGCAAAATTGCGGCGATTGGTGTACGTATTCGTAAATGGGTGACGTATCATGGTGTTTCAATCAATGTGAACCCTGATTTATCGCATTTTGATGGAATCGTCCCCTGTGGTATTGCTGAACATGGTGTGACCAGTTTGCATGCGCTTGGTAAAGATGTGTCGATGGATGCGCTGGATAGAGCTTTGCAGCAGAAAGTTACATGCTTGGGTTAGGGAGCGGGGCGGCTGTGTTGATTTGCCCGCTTGGTTCTTCTTGTTTCTGTTCCAGGAGTGTATTTTTTAATTCTGGATCTATTTGGGTGAGGTCTAAGGCATCTGTATCTAGATAAAGACCAAAATCGCCTAAATCTTCCATTGTATCATTGTAAATGAAATAACCTTGCAGGTAACCGTCCACTTCGACTGTTTGTATTTTGAAGGAAGGTGATGCTTGTGCGGGGTCTGTGCCGTCATCAAAACCAAACTTTTCTAGAAAATCTTGCGGGTTCTTTTCATCGAAATCGTATGCGAAGAGATGCCCTTCTACGATTGTTTCCAAGTGTCCGCTCTTATCCATATGATATGTGTGGATATCATCGGATAGACCTATCTTATCGATATTATCTGCATTTATTTTTATAGACGAGCCATAGGAAATATTAGAATCCGTGACACGTTCTATACCAGCAATACGTTGTGTTATCTGTCTTTCTGTATCGATTGTTTTTTTTGTATCTTGAGTTTCAGAAGCTGGTTCAGTCATTTTTCATTCCGCATTATATTTTTATGTATGTTAGCATATTTTGTTTTTAGAATGCAAATGATCTTAATCTGCCGCGATACTGGTGAGTTTGCTTTGTGCGAAGGCGGTGCAAAAGCGGATCATTTCGGTGCAGTCATTTTTAATAACATCAAAATTGCGGGATTTATCGCCTGTTTTTTCATTCATATACAGGCTGCGGTTGATTTCGATTTGAACGCTGTTTTTCCCGCGCGTTGGTTGCGCGTATCGAGAGATAAGCTCCACCCCTTTAAAGGGATCATTAATCGTAACGCGGTATCCTTTACTGCGCCAAAAGTCGCGTAATTCATAAAGGAAATCCCGACCACAGCTTTGTCCGTCACGATCACCGATAACAATATCACTTGGCTGCGGGGAACCACCGATCATCGCTATATTTTGTTTCGGATAGGCGGCGCTGGTGGGCATGGAATGGCAGTTAATGTGCCAAAACTGCCCATGGTTATAATAGGCTTTATCAAGGATGGTGCACAGCGTGTCATGATACGGTTCATAATAGTTTTTGACCCGGTTCATGATTTCATCAGGCGTTAGTTTACGTGCATAAATGGGAAAGCCCGGTTTTATCAAACGTCCAATCAGCCCGATCCCTGAATTTGAACGTGATGAAGGGTTTATTGTGCCATGTACGTCTTTTGGCCACGCGCCTTCAAATAGCGTATCATCAATATCGTCTGTCGCACGGTTTACGTCAATATAGCTGCGCGGGAACAGGGCGAGCAATAATTTTGCGCCGTAATCAGGGGCGGATGCGAATAATTCATCAACATATCTGTCTTCAATGCGTCTTAAGGCGTGTAAATCGCAATCATATTTGAAGTCTTCGGGGTAAATCGTGCCGCTATGGGGCGAATCAAAAATTACAGGCAGCGCGTTTTTAGGGCTATAAAGCGCAATAATATCGGGTTTTACTATTTTTTTCACAATTGTAGCCTGTTCGTCATTGTGTTTTCACTAGGATAAAAAAAGCTAGGGCTTTACTAATATCGTGCCAGCTTTTACTTATAATGCCTAGTGTAAAATAAAAGGGTTAACTATGTTTGATATACGCGCAATTAGAAATGAACCGGAAACGTTCGATAAGGGCTGGAGTCGCCGTGGGTTAGAGCCGCAGACACCTGCAATCTTAAAACTGGATGAGGATCGCCGCAGCCTTCAAACATCGTTGCAGGAATTGCAAGCCAAGCGTAATGAAGAATCCAAGAAAATTGGCCTGATTAAACGTGATGGCGGTGATGCTTCGGCGCAAATGGACGCAGTTGCGGCAATCAAAACCCAAATGGGTGAATTGGAAGAACAAGAGCGCGATTTAAGTAAGGCTTTGAATGATCTGCTCTCTGCCTTGCCGAATTTGATGGCGGATGATGTGCCGGACGGTGCGGATGAAGCGGATAATGTTGAGATCCATAAATGGGGCGAGATTAAATCTCTAAAAGGCCCTGATCATGTGGAAATCGGTGAAGCTCTTGGTTTAATAGACTTTGAAACGGCTGCCAAAATGTCAGGCGCGCGTTTTACGATTTTGAAGGGTGCGATGGCACGGATGGAACGTGCGTTGGCGCAGTTCTTCCTTGATACACATACGGCGGAACATGACTTAACCGAGGTTTCCCCGCCATTGCTTGTGCGTGATAATGCGCTCTATGGAACAGGGCAGCTTCCGAAATTTTCAGAAGATCAATTCAGTACACGGGAAACAGATCATTATCTTATCCCAACTGCCGAGGTGCCAATCACCAATATGGTTGCGGGTAAAATTATTGATACGGAAACTTTGCCGCATCGTTATTGCGCCCATACACCTTGTTTCAGATCAGAAGCAGGATCAGCAGGGAAAGACACAAAGGGCATGTTGCGCCAGCATCAATTCTACAAAGTTGAAATGGTCAGCATCACCACTGCGGATAAAAGCGAAGAAGAGCATGAACGTATGCTGGGTTGCGCGGAGAATGTGCTTAAGAAATTAGAGATACCATTCCGCACGGTGAAATTATGTTCCGGTGATACGGGCTTTGGCGCGACCAAAACCTACGATATTGAGGTATGGTTGCCGGGGCAAGAAACTTACAGAGAAGTTTCCTCTATCTCCAACTGCAAAGATTTCCAAGCGCGCCGCATGAATGCACGTACGCGTGTTAAAGGTGAAAAAGAGACGAATTTTGTTCACACATTAAATGGTTCTGGTGTAGCCGTTGGTCGTGCCTTAATCGCAGTGATCGAGAATTACTACGACCCGACAGATGGCGGTGTCTTCGTTCCTGAAGTTCTGAAGCCATATATGGGCGGCATTGATAAAATCGTGAAAGGTTAGGTTATGTCTATTTTTTATAAACAGCTTGATACGCTGAAATCATCAGGGGAACTGGTACATTTTTACCGTGATGTGCAAAATCCATCGGATGATCTGACAGGGGTCTTGTTGGATTTTAATGAAGACTGGATACTAATTGATTGTGTTAGTGCAAGTGATGGCTCGGATGACGGGGTTTCTGTAATTCAAACGCAAGAGATTAC
This sequence comes from Alphaproteobacteria bacterium, assembly GCA_002401965.1. GTDB lineage: Bacteria > Pseudomonadota > Alphaproteobacteria > Micavibrionales > Micavibrionaceae > UBA1672. The sequence goes on along the minus strand of NVUR01000019.1, from coordinate 107,219 downwards.
TCAAACCAGATGGGGCAATAAAATGCTGAAAAACTTAAAGTTTCTGATGGATGAGCGGGGCGTTAGTAAAAAGGATCGTTTGGTTGATATCACATCAATAGAGACAATACTGAATTCTGTGCAGGAATCCTTTGGATATGTGAATATACATTTTGACGGTATTTCAGATGATAAATGCTATATTGGTAAAGTTATAGAAATTGATTCTGTGGTTGAAGGTGACAGTGGTTGCCTTTTATTTGAGGAATATCCGCCGTTTTATTCCAATGATATTTGTCACTCTTTATTTAAGTTAGCTGAAATTACACGTGTTGATGCTGGTGCACCCTATGAGCACGCTGTTAATCTAATAGCGGCAGAAATCGTGAAAGGTTAGGTATCGTATGGGTATGCAAAAACTGATTGAAAAGTTACTGCCGTTGGAGGATTTATACGCGACGGTGCGGCGTTTCCCGCGCTCAACATTGTGTAGTGTTATTCTTTTCGCCTTTATTCTTCTTCTAAATCATAAAATCATTGAGCCTGATAAGGTTTTATTATTGCGCGTGATGGTTATTTTGGCTTATGGGTTTTTATGGTTTGGTTTGGCGCGATTAATTTCTGAAGGAATGTCGCGGGGCAGAGTAGCAGAAGCCGTGTTAGGGTATTGCGTATTTGCAATATTTTCGGGTTGTGTCTTTTTTTACAGTGGGTTTACTTTGGTTTGGCTGTTGGGCTTGATTACTTGTGCATTGTTGTTGGGTATTTCAATTGGCCCGTATATTAAAAGCGGCGATAATCTTTCCCTTTGGTTTTATAACCGGTGTGTGTGGCAAGGTATTTCGATATCTATTATCGCGGGGTTAATTTGGGGTGGTGGTATTTCTGCGGCAATGCTCAGTATCCATTATCTCTTTGGTCTTTATTGGGGCTCGGCTGTATATTTTGATGTCACAGCATTTTCTATGGTAGTTTTTGCACCAATTTATGCATTGTCATGGATTCCAGAAAAATATATTTATACTGAGGATGACTGTCATGCCCCGCCACAGCTCTCCTTCGTGTTGAACTGGGTTTTGGCGCCGTTGGTTATCATTTATATGCTGATACTCTATGCTTATTTCATTAAAATTGCGTTGGTGGGGGAAATCCCACGCGGTCATTTATCATATATGATTAGTGCGTTTGGCGGGGTCGGGGTTCTAACCTATCTGATGGGTTGGCCTTTGCGTGAAACGGGTGGTGTATTTCTGCGCGCTGTTTATAAGTTATTTTTCCCCGCTCTATTTATACCTGCTTTGATGCAGGCGTGGTCGATTTGGATGCGTATTGAACAATATGGATTGACTGAGCAACGTTATGTTCTTGTCTTAATGACGTTTTGGTTAATTATTCTGGCGGTTGCCTATACGATTAGAAAACCAGCGTTAAAATTCATACCGGGTTTTTTGTCACTGTTGTTGGTCATTGCGGCTGTTGGACCGTTTAGCGCACCAAATATGTCTGTAAAATCGCAAGCTAATCGGTTGGAAAATTTACTTACGCATAATAAAATATTGGTGGATGGTCGTATTGTTACAACACAAAGTCAGGTTAGCTTTGGTGACCGTAAAAGCATAAGCTCTATTTTGAATTTTTTGAACAGACGTGATCGTAAAGATGTTTTAGATTCATGGCTGGTTGGTGCAGACATTAAGAAAGATGGCTCTTTTCCTAAATTGACAATGAAGTTAATGGGGCTTGATCATATGCGTTATTCTCAGCGTAAAAGAAATAGAAGCTCGGAGAATTTTAATATAAACAGTGATGATAAAAAAAGTCCTGTTAATGTAGATGGGTTTAAGTTATTAACTCCATCGCAGTATGTTCTTGTGAGAAAGCGCTTACGCCCTGGTAAGACAGAGAAAAGACAATGGCGATTAAAAAATACGGATGAAACGGGTATAGTTGCCTATTATAAAAATGATATGTTGTCTATTGGTATTGATGATCGTGAAGAGGTTTCCTTTTCAGTGGAGGAGTATGCACTTGCACAATTTAAAAAAGATCCAAGTAGTAATCACCGTGACCTTATAATGGAGGGCGCGCAAGGTGATCTGCGTGTGAAAATTATATTTAGGAACCTGACTTTGCGCCGAGAGAAAGATGAAGATCAAAAATGGGGCGAGTATAAGCTCAAAAGCTTTAGGTTTAGGGCGTTGATTGGATATTGATAAATGAACACGCAAGACATCAATAAACGTATCCGTCTGATTATGGATCTGCGCAATAAGGGGATTGTTGATACGGATGTGCTTTCTGCGATTGAGCGTGTTCCGCGTGAGGCTTTTGTGCCGCATCATTCGCGCGATCAAGCGTGGGAGGATATGGCTCTGCCAATCGGTTTGGGGCAAACAATCAGCCAGCCTTTCGTGGTGGCCTTTATGACGCAAGCTTTGGAAATTTCTGATCGTGATAAAGTGTTGGAAATTGGAACGGGCTGTGGTTATCAATGTGCGGTTTTGTCGCATCTGGCGCGGCGTGTTTATACGATTGAACGTCATAAACATCTGCTTATTGATGCGGAGAAGCGCCTTACTGAATTGAAGCTGCGCAATGTCACCGCGATTGCGGCGGACGGAATGAAGGGGTGGCCTGTGATGCATGGTCTAAGCCAAGCGCCTTTTGATAAGATTATAGTCACCGCGGCGGCGCGTAAGAAACCACCACAGGATCTGCTGGATCAGATCAGAGTTGGCGGGCGGATGATTATTCCTGTGGGCGAGCCGGGCAATCAAATGCTGAAGCTCTATAAGAAAGAAAGCGAAGAGGCTTACGCGGTTAAGGATGTTATGCCTGTGCGCTTTGTTCCGTTATTGCCCGATATTTCGAATAAAACCAATGATATGGCGGCTACGTTAAATTAATAATGACCACGCTTTGCTATACGTGTATTATATTTCGATGAGCATTCGTTCGCCACTCCTTTTGATTATGCTGTTATGCTTGACGTCGTGTTTGGGTATGGGCTCACGCGTGCCTGCACCGATTGTGCATCATGGGCAAAAAAGTGGCGCGGGCAGTGCGGGCATTCATAATGTTGTGTTGGGTGATACGTTGTATAGTATCTCGAACAGTTATCGTCTTCCTATGCGTGATATCATTGTTTTAAACCGTTTGCAGCCGCCGTTTATACTTTATGAAGGGCAACGATTACGCCTGCCGCCGCCGCAAGAATATAAAGTGCGAGTGGGTGATACGCTGTATCATATTTCGCGTTTATTCGGTGTGGATTCATCAGAGATCGCGCGGCTGAATAATATTAAATCACCTTATATTGTGCGCGCAGGGCAAGTGCTGCGTTTGCCTTCTGTCACCCGTAAAACGCGTCAGGTTAAGAATAAAACGGTGACTGCAAAATCGTCTGTCGTAGAAAAGGGCGAGGCTTTGGCTAGTAAAAGCGCAGATGCCGACGCACCTATTGTTCCACAAGCAAAACCACAGCCAGCCATTATTAAAGACGGTGTGCCGATGCCGCAAAACAAGCCGCGCTATAAAAAATCTAAAAATGTTAAAATTTCCAAAGTTACGAGAAAGCCGCCTAAGCGCGCATCCAGTAAGTTTTTACGTCCTGTGCGGGGCAAGGTTTTGTCGCGTTACGGTGCGAAGAAAAGCGGGTTACACAATGACGGTATCAATATAAGTGCGCCGCGTGGAACGTCTGTTAAGGCGGCGGAAAACGGCGTTGTGGTTTATGCAGGGAATGCGCTTAAAGGGTCGGGTAATTTGGTGCTTGTGCGGCATGCAGGGCAATGGATGACCGCGTATGGCCATCTGGATAGCATGTCTGTACGTAAGGGGCAGGTTCTTAAACGCGGGGCTTCGTTGGGTAAAATCGGGTCAACGGGCTCTGTTTCTACGCCGCAACTGCATTTTGAGGTGCGCCGCGGTACGTCTGCCCTGAACCCATCTAAATATATGGAGAAGTAACTTTGGATTTTCTTTTTGATATTGTTTTTGACGGTGTTTCTGCATGGACGCAAATCGGATATTTTATTATGGCCTTTGCGTTTTCAGGCATTGGCGGTGGGTTAATCGGGTATGAGCTGTATTGGCGTTTTAAGGCGGATCGGGTAAATGCGTGCATTTCTTCTGTTCGTGTCACAGGGGGAAATGCTGATAAGAAAAAACGGGCAACCGGTGAAATGTATTATTCCGTATTTGAATATGCTGCCCCTAATGGTGAAATGTTGGAGCATATGAGTGATATGGGTTCTAATAGCTTACTGAACAGACTTCCCGGAAAACGAGTGAGCTTGATGGTGTTTCATGGTCAGGCTGGTAAGGTCAGGCGACCATCATTGGTATTGCCAATATTTGGTTTTGTTTTTTTATTACCTGGTCTTTTTATTGGTCATATGGTGGTGACAACATTCGAAGCTAGCTATATGTTCTTTATTTTGATAGCTGCGGCTATTGGTTTTATTGCCTTTAAAATATGGAATTTTTTCAAAGATATACCACGTGATGAGCTGAAAGAAGGCTGGCGATCTTTGCGTGAGAATAAGCTGAATATCACCTCTTCTTCGTCTAATGGAGATCACAAAAAAGGGCGAGAGCTTGATAAAGAAGAAATACTTAAACGTTTGAATTCTCAATGCAAGAATACCCGTATATCGGGTTATATTATGTTGGTCGTGGCGTGCGCCCTTGTTGGTGGCAGTTATTATGCAGGGTTGAATATGGTTAACCGTTTGCAAAATGGTGTACGCGCCCCTGCAGAGGTTGTGCGGATAAAAAGTGAATATAATAGTTCTTCGGATAGCAGTGGTTACACCTATTACGCGATTGTTGAATTTATTGATGAAAATGGTCGCTCTGTTGAATTTAAAGACAGTGTAGGGGCAAGCTCACCTATGTATAAACGGGGTGACGGGGTTGATGTTATTTATTACCCTGATGAACCAAAAAATGCGATTATTGATCGTGGTATCTTTAATTGGAGCTTAAGCGGCGGTTTGGCCATTGGCGGATTACTTATTATGTGGATGGCGATTTACAGTATTCGTATATCCCAACGTTTCGGATATACGAAGCAGCGTACCCGCGTATAATTATGTTGTTTCCAGTGCATTATTTAAAGTCTTGATACGAACAAGGCTTGCCTTTGTTGTGATTGTCTTTATATTCGCGATCTTAATATATATTTTTAATGGATGAGGGAGCATTTTATGCTGATTTCCAAAGCACATGCCGCATTAGCAGAAACAAGTGAAGAGTTGATCGATTTGGCGAATGCGCCAACACCGATGGAGGCCTTTATGTGGAATATGGGGCCGATTGTTCTGTTGGTTATTCTGTTCTATGTGTTGCTTATCATGCCACAACAACGCCGCTTTAAGGAGCATAGTGATATGCTGTCCGATCTTAAAAAAGGTGATCGTATTGTTACAGGTGGTGGGCTTGTTGGTAAGGTTGATACATTGATTGATGATAAGGAAGTTTTGATTGACCTTGGGAATGGTACAAAAGTTACGGCGTTGCGCTCTATGATACAGGGGAAAACAGAGCTGAAACCTGCAAATGATCCGAAGAAAAAGACCGAACCTAAGAAGGTTGAGGCCAAGAACTCCGATTCTAAAAAGGCTGATGCAAAGAAAGCTGCACCTAAGAAAAAAGTAGCATCAAAAACGAAAACGACTAAAGACACTAAAAAAGCGTAATTAATTTATCATGATACAAATTGCCCGCTGGAAAATTTTTCTAATTATAGCCGTATGTATTTACGGCTTTGCGTATAGCTCTCCTAATTTTGTCGGGGGGCAGACGCATCAATGGATGAAAGAATCTTTACCTGATTGGATGCCAAAGAAAACGGTGAACCTTGGGCTTGATCTGCGTGGTGGGGCGCATTTGTTGTATGAAGTTGATCTTGACGCCGTTTTTGATGATCGCGCGGACGTTTTTGCTGAAGATTTTAAAAAATCCTTGAGAGAGAAAAAGATTGCAAAGCAAAGTATTGGCACGATTGAGCGTGGTGTACGTATTGTGCTGGACAGTGCGGATGATGCACAAGAGGTCAAAAGAATGATCCGCCGTACCGATCCACGGTTGATTCTTTCGGTGGATACGCTTGGCACAACGATTACGGCAACAATGGATGATGCATATGTTAAGCAAGTGCAGGATCAGACGATTTCACAAGTGATTGAGGTTGTTCGTCGTCGTATTGATATGATGGGTACGACCGAGCCGGTGATACAGCGGCAAGGGCATAACCGCGTGGTTATTCAGGTGCCGGGTGCAGACTCTAAGCAGCTTCGTGATTTGGTTGGTCAAACGGCGAAGCTCGGTTTTCATTTAGTTGGCGGTGAAGGTAAAAGGAAGGGCAGTGAACTTTCGTTGTCTTATGCGGATATGCCAATGCGCAAAATTAATGTAAAGCGTCTCGCTATTATCAAGGGGGATATGCTAGATGATGCACAGCCAACATTCAATCAGAACGGTCAACCCGTTGTTAGCTTTCGTCTAAATGCTGTTGGTGCGCGCAAATTCTGTGCTATTACACGTAAAAATGTTGGCAAGCCTTTTGCTATTGTTCTTGATAATAAGGTGATTAGTGCGCCTGTCATTAACGAGGCCATTTGCGGCGGGCAGGGGCAAATTTCAGGTGGCTTTGATGTTCAGGAAGCAGCCGAGCTTTCCTTGCTATTGCGCGCGGGGGCATTGCCAACTGACTTGAAAGTCGTGGAAGAACGCTCCGTTGGACCTTCGTTGGGTGCGGATTCTGTTGCGGCAGGTAAAATCGCCAGCTTGATTGGTTTGTCTTTGGTGCTTGTCTTTATGTTTGCTAGCTATGGCTTATTCGGGCTTATGGCGAATGTGGCTTTGGTTGTGAACATCGCGCTTATCCTTGCGGTTTTGTCCAGCTTGCAAGCAACGTTGACACTGCCTGGTATTGCAGGAATTGTGCTGACTGTCGGTATGGCGGTGGATGCGAATGTCCTGATTTTTGAACGTATTCGTGAGGAAATCGCAGGAGGGCGCTCGGCTCTATCCTCTATCGATGCAGGGTATTCACGGGCGATGGCGACAATTATTGACTCGAATTTAACAACGTTGATTGCCGCGATGATTTTATTCTCGTTCGGAACAGGACCGATAAAAGGCTTCTCCGTAACGTTGGGTGTCGGTATTTTGACATCGTTCTTTTCGGCTATTTTTGTAACGCGTTTGCTGGTTGTGCTTTGGATTAAAAAGACCAACCCTAAAACCGTACCGATTTAAGGGGTAAATGATATGCGCGGAATAAGATTTGTACCTCAGGATTGTAATGTGAATTTCATTGGCATGCGTATGTTGGCCTTTGTGTTTTCGATTGTTTTGGTTCTTGGCTCTATCGGGATTACGGTTCAAAAGGGGCTTAATCTGGGGATTGATTTTACGGGCGGTACGGTGATTGAAATTCGTACACCTGTGACACCTAACCTTGAAGCTCTACGTATGACGTTGAACGATCTTAAGCTGGGTTCAATTTCCATTCAGGAATTCGGACAGATTGATGATCTTCTCATTCGCTTGCCCTCACAGAAAAAGCCTAATGGCTGGGTAAAAGGTGATGAAGAGCCGAACGAAGTTGCGATTGAGATTGTCCGTGAAACATTGGATGAGGCGTTCGAGGGGCAAACCGTTGATTACCGACGTATTGAATATGTTGGCCCGCAAGTTGGGAAAGAGCTGAAAATGAAGGGGCTTTATGCCATTATCTTTTCTTTGCTGGGGATTATGACCTATATCTGGTTTCGCTTTGAATGGCAGTTCGGCGTTGCGGCGATTATCGCCCTTGGGCATGATGCAATTGCGACGATTGGCTTGTTTGCATTGATGCAGATGGAGTTTAATCTCTCGACTGTGGCTGCGATTTTGATGATTGCAGGATATTCGATTAATGACACGGTGGTTGTGTTTGATCGCGTGCGAGAAAACCTACGCAAATATAAGAAAAAGCCATTGTTGGAGCTGTTTAACCTCTCGGTGAACCAGACACTATCACGGACGTTAATGACATCAGTGACCACGTTGCTTGCGCTGGTTGCGCTTTATGTCTTTGGTGGTGAAGTTATTCGCGGATTTGTTTATGCACTGATCTTCGGTATTGCGATTGGTACATATTCCTCTGTCTTTGTGGCATCACCAGTGTTGTTGATGATGAATGTTCGTCGTGGTGCGCCGCCATCTGATAAAGCCGCCGAAGCAGGCGCGCCGGAAGTGATTTAAGCGATGGATGTTACGCCCCTTATTCGCAGAGGAAGTCAGGTTATCCAATCCTATGCCAGTGGTGTTTTCAAAGTAAGCGGGGATCTTTACAATCATGCTATTCTTGTGGATGTTGATGAAACGACACCTTGGGATATTGGCGATATCACTGATATTGCGGACTTAAGCATCCAGAGTTTTTCATCATTAATAGAACGCAACGAGCATATAGATGTTGTTCTTTTAGGATGTGGAAAAACCATGACCTTTATCCCGCCTGCACTAAGGGGAGAGCTTAAAAAATCAGGATTATCCGTTGATGTTATGGATACAGGCGCAGCGTGCAGAACCTATAATGTTTTGATGGCGGAAGGTCGCCGCGTGGTTTGTGCATTACTGACCACGTGATCGTTGCGGCGCATAGACGCGTTTTCCTTGCTTTTTATGTCCTGTTTATTGTACAATTCACCCTATAAAAATAAATATAAAAATATAGGGTTGTTATTATGGCTTATTCTTCCAGTGATACTGAAAATCTTACACAAGATGTTCAAAAATTATTATCGGAGCAACGTGAAGATGTTGTTGGTACGTATCCTGCCGATTTCCTTTATTACCCAATGAAGGCAGAGGATGGAAACCCTCTGATCGTGAAGGTTGATGATGCGCATTATTCCGCATGGATGTCACGTGATGCGGCAGGTGAGCCATTCTCGGACGTCACGCTTATGACCGAAAACCAAGTGAACGAAATATATGCACAAATCCCTGGTGGTCCATCTGGAAAGATGAATGTTGGGGAATCAGTTTATGTGAATCCTGCTTTGGGTAATCGCGAAGTTGCGGGCGATAGTTTCACGAATGTTACTTTTAATGTTGAAACAGGTGATATCATTGATGCGGCGCAGGCTGCAGCTGAAACGGCTAGAGCAGAACGAATTTCAGGGCGTTCGCGTTCTACCGAAACGGATACTAGCACTTCTTCTAAATATGATACAGCAACTGTACCAAACAGTATTATCGTAGACGGAAATGTTTCGCTGGGTGATCTGACGCAGAAATTAGAGGGGTATCAATTAATCTCTCATATCGATAGTGAAGCGATGGAAGAAACCAGTAAGAGGGCTGCAACAGGGTTTCTTATTGATGAAATAGCTGTAAGTATCGGCAGGCTTCTTGTGACGCAAGGTGGCGCAATTGAGGCATCTATGGCGATTGAGAATACAAGCGTGTTGTCTGCTGCATCTAATATTGGTTTGGAGACAAAACTAGTTTCTCCACGTGATGCCTCGCCCGCGGCGCCTGCCGCAGCACCTGCGCCCACTGATCTTGGCTATGAAGGTAAAATGCAGGGCATTATAGATTCCGGTGCAGGGCAAGCTGATCCGAATAGCCCCTTTAGGGCGAACGAAATAGTGATGTTGGCTGGAGGGTTCGATGATATAGCAAAGAATTTGGCCAAAGGAACGCTTGCGGGTGATTCTACTGCGATGGATAATGTGAATTCTCTGGTTATCTTATTTCCGGAGCATCGCGATATTATCGCATCTTATGCTCTTGCAGAGGAAGAAAATTCTGGAACTGACCCAAAAACATATTTAGATCAGGTTCAACAACGTAATCCTGAAACGCCGGCGGCAACAACATCTGCTCCAGCGCCAGTGTCCAGTGGCGCTGGGCCGAGTGACACGTTGCAATCTTTGCTTGATGTTGTCGGTGGCGATATTGCAAAAGGTGAGCGCGTATCTCAGGTTAATCGTGACATTGGTCAGGTACTTAGGCATTTAAAAGGAGTGGCGGGCGATGATGGTTTGTTGAAATCCGAGGCTGCCAGTACCATTGATTATTTGAATAATAATGGCTTAACAGAGCATGCCGCCATTATTTCTGGCTATGCAAATGATCCGTCAAAATCTGCATTTAAGGATGCACGGTCTTCTATACGTGAAGTTTCTGCGGTTAATGCACCTGTCGTGTTAACAGCTGCAGAAGAAGCTGCAAATCGAGAATGGGATAAAACGGCGAGTGGGGGTGATCCTGATGTTTCCGTTACGCTAGATCAGGCTGTGGATAGTGTGAATTCTAGGCTTGAGGCTGCTGGTTTTGCTCCTTCTTCTGATCTGCGAGAGCAGTTGATACAGGCTCAACCAGGAACGAATCAGGGTGCCACTTCATCTCCGTTAGGGATTATGCTTAATAAAATCGATAGTGATGTCCAAGGCAATGCATCAACATCACAAATTAATCGTGATGTTGGTCAGGTTCTGAGGTATTTAAAAACAATTTCGATTAATACGGATTTACTTCAGTCGGAATCCACGCGTGCTGTTGATTTCTTGAATGATAAGGGGTTAACTAAGCACGCTGAGATTATTTCTGATTATGCAAATGACCCGTCAAAAGCATCATTTAAGGATGCGCGTTCTGCGATACGTGAGGTAGCAGAAAATAATGTAAACAGCGCGGCTTTTGGTGAAATTGCCAGTAATGCTGATAGTATTGAGGCACAAATCGAGGAGTTCAAAATGGAATTAGCCGCTGTTGGGGGCATGGATGTTATCCCAGATTCATCGCCTGATATTAGTTTGGCTAGTATGAAAGCGTAAGGGTTTTTATATAATATAGATAGTCAAAAGGGAGCCGTTTATAGCTCCCTTTTTTATTGCTATTATTTGAGTTTACTTTTTATGCCGCGATTTTGATCGGGCCTTTTTCGAACAGCTCGGTCACGAATTCCCAGTTAACTAGGTTATCAACGAAGGCTTCCATATATTTCGGACGCGCGTTGCGGTAATCGATGTAATAGCTGTGTTCCCACACGTCACAACCCAGTATCGCGGTTTGTCCGTTAATTAACGGATTTTCACCATTAGGTGTTTTTGTAACCTCTAATTTACCGTCATCATTTAAAACCAGCCAGCACCAGCCAGAGCCGAATTGTGTAAGGCCTGCTTGAATGAACTGTTTGCGGAATGCATCGAACGAGCCAAAGCTGTCTGTGATTGCACTCTCAAGGTTACCGGGGCGATCGCCGCCGCCATTTGGCTTCATCCATTCCCAGAATAATTTGTGGTTCCAATGTTGCCCTGCATTGTTAAACAAGCCTGTTTCGCCTTGCTTATGCGCGTTCAGGACGACTTCTTCCAGTGTCTTGCCCATATTTGGCAGACCTTCCAGAATTTTATTACCATTCACAACATAGGCATTGTGGTGTTTATCATGGTGGAACTCTAACGTCTCGGCGGACATATAAGGGCCAAGCGCGTCATAGGCGTAGGGAAGTTCGGGAAGTTCAAATGTCATTGTTGTCTCCTGTGCGATTATGTTCTGTGTACTGTTCATAGAGATAAAAAAATGATAATAGAGACTTTGTTCAAATTCTGGAAGAGCTATATACGTGGATATGCAGAAAAATTATTGTGGCGATTTGGTGCGTATGCATGACGCGGATCGTTATTTGATCTCTATGTTTGCACCGACGGATCGGCGCGCAGACTTGTGGGCGTTGTTTGCCTTTAATTACGAAATCGCAAAAACCCGCGATGTGGTGAGTGATACGACGCTTGGTTTAATCAGGCTGCAATGGTGGCGTGATGCGATTGCAGGTGTTTACGATGGTAACGCTGTGCCGGATCATGAGGTTTTAAAGCCATTGGCAGAGGCAATAGAGCGGCATAACTTGCCACGGGTACATTTTGATAAGTTGATTTATGCGCGGGAATTTGATTTGGAGGGGGTTTCTCCTGAGAATATGGAGGGACTTATTCATTATGCAGATTTCACCACCACGCCTTTATTGTGCTTGGCGGCGCAAATTTGTGGTGAGGTTTTGGATGAAGATGCCGTGCGTCCCGTGGCGGTGAATTATACTTTGGCCGGAATATTACGGGCAACGGCGCATAATGCACGGCAGGGGCATATTTTATTGCCTCAGGACTTAATGAACAAATATGGTGTCACGAAAGACAGCTTATTTGAAGAAGCGGGGCAGGATAGTGTGGTTTCTTTGGTTCAAGATGTGACGGAAAGTCGCTTTCTCAGCGTGAAATTGCAAGGAAATACAATGCTTAAGGCGGTTATCGCCATTAGCGACATTTATTTTCAGCAAATTGTCTCTAATGGTTACATGGTGATGTCGCCAAAGTTGCAGCAACCACCAGCCTTTAAGATTTTCCGTATATTCTGGAAAGTAAAATGCTGTTATTAACCTTAGATTTATGTATTATGGATAGAATACAGCAGGGTAGTATATAAGTTAGGGTATCAGGAGTATAAATTATGGTCGATTCAGTAGGTTCATCCGGTCAAGCACCGCGCGTTTCATCGGTTGATAGAGCGCAGCAGAAATCAGAAAATAATCAAAAGTCTGAAAGGGTTGCAGAAGCACGCGCCACAGATGAAGTTAAAATCTCGGAAGAGGCTATCCTCGCGCAGGCTGAAGCCACAGCAAAACAGGCTTCTGATCAGCTTTTAAAAGACCAATCAGCGACATTGTCACCGGATATTGAGCGTTTAAGCACGCTTGTTTAGGTGTTCTTTCGGTTATTTTAGTCCGTTAAATAGAATGTGATGGTCGTAACCACGCGCACATCTTTATCTATCTTTGCCGTATCACCGTATTCTTGACCTGCGTCACGTATATAAAAGCTGCCTTGATGGGCGTTTCTGATGCCGCCGACGGTAACACCTGCATTCTGCGCGAACTCATTTGCGGCAAGGCGGGCGTTCTTCGTTGCCTCTTTCAGCATAGCAGGCTTAATCTCATTCAGTTTGGTGAAGCGATATTGTGGGGCTTCGTTCTGGATGTTGATGCCTTTGGTGATTAATTTCCCAATCGCTGCACGCGCCGCCGTAATTTTCTCTATTTTGTTCGTTTCAATATGGATAGAACCCGTTAGCTGATGGCTTTGCTCTACTAATACTTGGTTATTGTCCCGAAATTTGTGGTTGTAATAGTCAATCACGCCAATATTCATTTCACCGTCTTCAAATCCATGTTCTTTGAGCAGGGCTATGATTGTGGCTTGATTTGCTTCTGCTTCTTTGTATAGATTCGGGATGTCGGTTTTCTTTTTGCCGACAACGGTAAAGCGAACACCCCAGTTTGCGCGATCCGCACGCACGCGACGCTCGGCCAGTCCTTTTGCTTCTGCGGTATTAAGCGCAACTTTTGCATTATACATCGTTTGACCAACGAAATATCCGCAGGACGCAAGCCCTATGGCAAGGAAGAGGCCAAGAAAAAATAAGTTGGATTGCTTTCCCATCGTATTGGAGCTTTCTGTTATTTATATTCGACTTTTAAAATTTCGTAATCCCGCGTGCCTTTTGGGGTTTTAACCGCAACGGAATCACCTTCGGATTTACCGATCAGTGCGCGTGCAACGGGTGCGCTGATTGATAGCTTCCCAGTGACCATGTCTGATTCATAATCGCCAACAATTTGATAGGTTTCTTCAATATCTGTGTCTTCGTCTACAATGGTAACTGTTGCCCCGAATTTAACGCTATCGCCATTTAATGTTGTTGGGTCAATAACTTGTGCGCGTCCTGTCACGGATTCTAGTTCTCTGATACGACCTTCAATAAAGCTCTGTTGTTCACGCGCCGCATGATATTCGGCATTTTCTTTTAAATCACCGTGTTCGCGTGCGGTTGCGATCGCTTCTATGACTTCTGGGCGCTGTACGGATTTTAAATCGTGCAGTTCTTCTGTCAGTCTTGCGAACCCTATTTTTGTGACGGGAACTTGTTCCATTACATTTATCCTTGGTTATATTTTAGTAGTTTATAGTATTTTCTTAATCTAAAAAATAAACCCCGCCCAAGTAAACTAAAGGCGGGATTTTATTATATGTTCCTCTTGCGAGAGAAAACAGGCTAGCGCAATCTTAAAAAGAGGTCAAGCCACTTTGCTTTTGTCTTTATTTTCAAAATAGCTTTGCAGGGGCGCTACATCAATGTCACGGTCTTTTAGCGCATGGATTGCCTGTACCGTTGCGGTTGCTGCAGTAATCAACGTGTAGTAAGGGATCTTATTCATCAAGGCCATCCGTCTGATGGATGATGAGTCCGATACGGCTTGCGTGCTTTTGGTTGTGGTGTTGATGACCAGATCGATGTCACCATTAATGATGGAATCGATGACGTGTGGTTGGCCTTCCATCACTTTGTTGATGTGCTTGGCTTTGATGTTATTGTCGTTTAGAAAACAGCATGTGCCGCCTGTGGCAACAATGTCGAAGCCGATGTCTGCCAATTCTTGTGCAAGGGGAAGGAGATCGTCTTTATCTTCATCCTTAACAGAGATAAACACTGTGCCGCTGGTGGGCAGGTTACTGCCTGCGCCGATCTGGGATTTTGCGATGGCATGTGCCAAATCTTTATCCAGTCCGATCACTTCGCCCGTTGATTTCATTTCAGGGCCAAGCAGTGGGTCAACGCCAGGGAATTTATTGAACGGGAAGACCGGCGTTTTCACGGCGTAATGTGTATTGCTCATGCCGACAAGGATGTCGGAGAAGGCGCTGAGTTTCTCACCAGCCATAATCCGCGCTGCGATCTTTGCAACAGGAACACCCGTTGCTTTGGCAACGAAAGGCACTGTACGGGATGCGCGTGGATTAACTTCAATAATATAAATCTCGTCTTCGCCTGTTTCATCGTGCTTACGAATGGCGAACTGAACATTCATCAGGCCTTTAACATGCAGCGCTTTGGCCAGAGTTACCGTCTGTTCGTTAATCTTCTGAATGGTCTCGGCAGACAGGGTATGCGGCGGTAAAACACACGCAGAATCGCCCGAGTGAATGCCCGCCTCTTCGATATGCTCCATGATGCCTGTGACATAAACGTCTTCGCCATCACAAAGTGCATCAACGTCCAGCTCAATCGCGCTTTTAAGGTATCGGTCAAGCAAAACAGGGGAGTCGCCGGAGACTTTTACTGCGGTGCTGATATAGCGTTCCAGTTCGGATAGGCTGTGGACGATTTCCATGCCTTGGCCGCCCAGAACATAAGACGGGCGAATAACCAGTGGAAAGCCAATGCCTTCGGCAATATCCATCGCTTCTTCTTTTGTGCGGGCGAGGCCGTTTGACGGCTGTTTTAGATCTAATTCGATCAGCAATTGTTGAAAGCGTTCACGGTCTTCTGCCAAATCAATTGCATCTGGGTCGGTTCCAAGGATCGGAATGTTATTATCCAACAGCGTTTGAGCCAGTTTAAGCGGTGTTTGCCCGCCAAGTTGTACAATCACGCCTTTTACGCTGCCATTGCCTTGCTCGGCCTTTATAAGCTCAATAACGTCTTCTTCGGTCAATGGCTCAAAATACAGGCGATCAGAGGTGTCATAGTCGGTGGAGACGGTTTCAGGGTTACAATTCACCATAATGGTTTCGTAGCCAGCTTCTTTCAGGGCATAGGCCGCATGAACGCAGCAATAATCGAATTCAATCCCTTGGCCAATGCGGTTCGGGCCACCGCCGAGGATGATGATCTTTTCGTTATCTGTTGCATTAATTTCATTTTCTGCAGGCTCTAATCCGTTACCTTCATAAGTAGAATAGAGATACGGCGTTTCTGACGGGATTTCTGCGGCACAACTATCCACGCGTTTGTATACGGGGCGTACATCATGTGTCAAGCGGGCGTTGCGGACGTTTTCTTCGGTCACACCAACTAGATCGGCAAGCTGTGCATCAGAGAAACCAAGGCGTTTAATCGCCATCCATCCTTGTGCATCAACGGGCAGGCCATTATCAAGGATACCTTTTTCCGCGTTGACAATATTTTCGATGCGCTCCAAAAACCATGGGTCATATTTAGAGATCGCGTGTATTTTTTCCAGTGACAGGCCGTGGCGGAAACCTTGTGCGATATACAAGATGCGCTGGGGCGTTGGTTTCGCAATGGCTGCTAGTAGAGCGTCATTTTGTGCGTCAGGGTTTTCATCATCTGCGCCGCCAATGTAAATCGGGCTAAGACCTGTCAGACCTTTTTCTAAAGAGCGCATGGCTTTTTGCAATGATTCTTCGAAGCAGCGACCAATTGACATGGCTTCACCAACAGATTTCATTGATGTGGTCAGATAGGCATCACTGCCTTTGAACTTTTCGAAAGCAAAGCGTGGAACTTTTGTGACGATGTAGTCAATTGTGGGTTCGAAACTTGCAGGGATTTTACCGCCTGTGATATCGTTATCCAATTCATCCAACGTATAGCCAACGGCCAGCTTGGCTGCGATCTTGGCAATAGGGAAACCTGTGGCTTTGGAAGCCAGCGCCGATGATCTTGAAACACGTGGGTTCATTTCGATCACAATCATGCGCCCATCTTCCGGATTCAGCGCAAACTGCACGTTTGATCCGCCCGTCTCAACGCCAATCCCGCGCAAAACCTTAAGGGAAGCATTACGCATAATCTGATATTCTTTATCGGTTAGCGTCAGGGCAGGGGCAACGGTAATCGAATCCCCCGTATGCACACCCATAGGGTCAATATTTTCAATGGAGCAAATAATAATACAGTTGTCGTTCTTATCGCGAACCACTTCCATTTCAAATTCTTTCCAACCGAGTAGGGATTCTTCAACAAGAACCTCTGTCGTTGGGGATGCGTCAAGGCCATCACGAACAATGCGCTCGTAATCATCTTTGTTGTAAGCAATGCCGCCGCCTGTGCCACCCATGGTGAAAGATGGGCGCATAATCGCTGGGAGGCCGATTTTTTCGAGCGCTTCTTTGGCTTCATCCATATTATGGACTGACATAGAGTTCGCGGATTCGAGGCCTAACTCGTCCATGCAGACTTTAAATTTTTCGCGGTCTTCTGCTTTGTCGATAACTTCTGCGCGTGCGCCGATGAGTTCAATGCCTAAACGCTCAAGGGTACCGTCTGCATCCAAAGCTAAAGCCGTATTCAGTGCCGTTTGTCCGCCCATCGTTGGTAAAAGCGCATCAGGGCGTTCTTTTTCTAATATCTTTGTAACGACAGCGGGGGTGATCGGCTCAACATATGTTGCGTCGGCCATATCAGGGTCAGTCATGATGGTCGCAGGGTTGGAGTTAATCAGGACAATGCGATATCCTTCCTCGCGCAGCGCCTTACAGGCTTGCGTTCCGGAGTAATCAAACTCACAAGCTTGCCCGATAACAATGGGGCCTGCGCCGATGATACAGATGGATTTTATGTCGGTACGTTTAGGCATTCTTAGTCATTCCTCTATTTATCTGGAGCATCGTTATTCGTATCCTTACGTAGTAAACTACGCTGCGTCACTCATGCCTTGTCCAGATAAAGATATGAATGACTTTTTGTTCTACTATTCCTCTATGCGGCTTTCGCTGCTTTAATATTATCCATGAAGCGATCAAATAAATAATGGCTGTCTTGTGGGCCGGGGGAGGCTTCGGGGTGGTATTGCACCGAAAACACAGGTTTTCCCTCTACGGTTATGCCTTCGTTTGATCCGTCAAACAGGCTGATATGTGATTGTGATACATTGTCAGGCAGGGTATCGGCAACAACAACAAAGCCATGATTTTGCGATGTGATTTCAACGCGTCCGGTTTTGATGTCTTGCACGGGTTGGTTCGCGCCGCGATGACCAAGATGCATTTTCTCTGTTTTACAGCCTAAGGCCAGCGCAAGAATTTGGTGGCCGAGGCAAATTCCGAAAATCGGTATATTCTTTTCCAGCAAGCCTTGCACCATTGGCACGGCGTATTCACCTGTTGCCGTCGGATCGCCGGGGCCATTGGATAGGAATACACCATCAGGCTTGTGGGCGAGTATTTCTTCGGCTGTTGCATTCGCAGGGACAACCGTGACATCACATCCCGCTGCGGCAAGGCAGCGCAAGATGTTACGTTTTGCACCGAAATCAACGGCAACGACTTTGTGGGTCGGGTTTTCTTGACGGGCGTAGCCGCCTTCTGCGCTCCATAATGCTTCGTCCCACGTATAGCTTTGGGTGCAGGAAACGTCTTTTGCCAGATCTGCGCCTTCCAAGCCGTGCCAGTTCTTTGCTTCTTCATAGAGAGCATCCAGATCGAATTTACCATCTTGGCTGTGCGCGATAATGCCATTGGGCGCGCCGAGGTCTCTGATGCGTCGGGTGAGGGCGCGTGTATCAATGCCGCTGATCCCCACAAGGTTATGGTCTTTCAGCCACGCATCGAAATTCTTATTTGCACGCCAGTTTGATGGGGAGGTTATATCTTCGCGTATAATCAGGCCGCGCGCCGCTGGGTTGATGGTCTCGATATCTTCGGAATTTGTGCCGACATTACCAATATGGGGGAATGTGAAAGTGATGATTTGCCCCGCATAACTCGGGTCAGTCATTATTTCCTGATATCCGGTCATCGAGGTATTAAAGCAAATTTCGCCGATTGACTTATCTTCCGTACCAATGCCATGTCCCCAGAACAAAGTTCCATCGGATAAAATAACAACAGCGGTTGCATTTGGGGGGCGTTTTGTATTAGTAAAATTAGACATTGGTGATATGCTCCAGCAACTTTGTTTAAATAGTACCTGCTAGAGAAACAGTTCCTAATGGGTTTTGAACAAAAAGAAAAGGAAAAAAATGGATAAGCGGACAGAAATTAGTACAGCGATGAAAAAAGCGTTGAAAAATAAGGATAAAATTGCTCTTGCGACAATTCGTTTAATCATGGCTGCGTTTAAAGATCGCGACATTGCAGAGCGTGAAAACGGGCAAGCAGATGGTGTTAATGATGCAACTATTTTATTGATGCTGCAATCGATGGTGAAACAACGCCAAGAATCATCCCAAACATATAGTGAAGCTGGTCGTGATGATTTGGCGGAACGCGAAGAAACTGAAATTGATGTGATTCGCTCCTTTATGCCGAAACAGCTCTCCGATGATGAAGTGTCAGAGATTATCGATGGTATTATCGCTGATCTTGGTGCGGACTCTATCAAGGATATGGGGAAAATCATGGGTGTTTTGCGTGCGGATTATGCAGGGCAGATTGATATGGGCAAGGCTGGCGGTGCGACGAAGGCTAAGCTGGCATAAAATAATTTGTGCAAAAGACAACAAAAAAACCTGAAACAGACATTTCAGGTTTGGAAGCATATCATTATATTTAGGAATTTATTTCTTGAAAAAACCTTGTATTTTCAACTTCAACTTATCCCAAAGTGGGAAAGAGCTACAGTTTTCACCGTATTCTATGACGTTGAATTTTTGATTTTTTGTAAAGATTTCAGGCATATTATTCTCCTAGTTCCTTATATCACCGATTTTATTGCATATATCTTTCACTAAAGTAAGTACTAATATGCATTTATTCATTCAAATATACACTTATTTCGAATTTTATGCAAATTAGACCTAAATTTTTTGTAATTATGTCTATGGTCGAATAGTTATAATTTTGTTAGAACTCAATATATGTCACTCAGCCCGCACTTTTTGGATGAACTCCGCAATCGCCTGACCTTGTCCGAGATTATAGGGCGCAGGATTAAAGTGACGCGCGCTGGGCGCGAATCAAAGGCTTGCTGCCCGTTTCATAGCGAAAAAAGCCCATCTTTTACAATTAATGACGATAAGCAGTTTTATCATTGCTTCGGGTGCGGCGCGCATGGGGATGTGATCGGCTTTATTATGAAGCATGATAATTTGGCGTTTATGGACGCGGTGGAAACATTAGCGGCCGAGGCAGGTATGCAGGTTCCCAAGCAAACGCCACAAGCCGCAGCAAAAGCGAAGAAGGAAAAAGACCTTTATGAGCTGTTAGAAGACACAACAGTGTTTTTTGAGCAACATTTGCGTGATTCGCGCAATGCTGATGCACTAAATTATTTGTTGGAGCGTGGCTTATCGCAAGAAATTATCGCTGAATTCAAAGTAGGCTTTGCGCCGGATGACGGGCAAGCGTTACGCAAGTTTCTGTCTGCGAAGGATTATACAGACAAGGATATGATTAAGGCGGGTGTATTGAGACCATCGACACGCGGTGGTGACCCTTATGCATTCTTTCGTGATCGCGTTATGTTTCCTGTGCCAGATCGACGTGGGCGCACTGTTGCTTTTGGTGGGCGGATTTTGCCGGATCATTTAAGACCACCACAGCGCGGGGATTTTGTGCCACCAAAATATATAAATTCATCGGAAACGGTTTTATTTCATAAGGGAAGCATGCTTTACGGCGAACCAACGGCAAGACGCGCGGCGGCAGATGGGCAAACACTTGTCTTGGTGGAGGGGTATCTTGATGTGATCGCGTGCGCGCAGGCGGGGATTCGTGGTGCGCTTGCCCCTATGGGAACAGCGGTAACAGAAGAACAGCTTATATCTATGTGGAAGATGATTCCTGATTTTACCAAAATCCCGCTGCTTTGTTTCGATGGTGATAATGCGGGGCGTAAAGCTGCGCGTCGTGCATCAGAGCGTTTGTTGCCTTTATTAGAGCCGGGGCGCAGTGTTAATTTTGCTTTTATGCCCGATGGGGAAGATCCTGACAGTTTGATAAAATCTTCTGGCGTGAAAGGATTCCAAAAAATATTAGGCAGTTCTGTTTCGTTGTTTGATTTTATCTGGAATTTCTATACGCAAGGGCGGGTTTTCAAAACGCCTGAACTTCGCGCTGGGGTCATTAAGCAACTTGAAAATGAAGTTGCGCATGTTGCGAATCAGGAAGTACAAGTCCATTACAAATCACAACTACGTGAAAAAGTTTCAGAAACATTCTTTAAGCGCAAAGAGTACGGATTCAAAAAGCGTGATTTCGGCGGGTATGGTAAATCTCGTAATCAGGGCGGAGCTGTAATTCCTATGCGCCCGCCCTCCACGAAAAACCGTGCGACGCGAATTTTTACGCATGCCTTGCTGGCTGCGGTTATTAACCACCCTCATATCTTTGAAGGGGTCGAAGATGCGCTGTGTGAACTCACTTTAAGTGATGTAGCATTGGATCGTTTGCGGCAAAATATTATGGGTATTTTGTCTGATGACCCGTTAATCGAGCGTAAGGTTTTGATTGAGCAACTAAAAAATTCAGGTTTTGCACAAGAAATAGGTGACATCTGCAACGAATCTGTATATGTTCACGCATCTTTTTGTTCTCCGTCTGCGAAAGAGGAAGATGTTCAAAGTTCTTGGCTTAAATCTTGGCAAGATGGACATAGCGCAGGGCTGGGGAATGAGATACAAAGCGGATGGAAGAATGTTTCCTGTGAGGAAGATGAAGAAAAGCTTAGAAATTTATTATTAATGAAGACGTCTGATGACGAAATATAGCTGGTTTAATTTTTTTAGGAATAAAGTCGTTAAACGCGGCATACCCTTTTGAAATTCATTTAATTTAGGATTACCCTTAATCGGGTTTTATATAGGTATCTTTTAATATGGTTGGAAATACTGCTGTGAGTGATAAAAAATCGAAAGACACAAAGGCTGCGAAGCCGATGACGAAAGCGGCGATGACGCGCGTTGTCAAAAAACTGCTCGGTGAGGGTAAGGAAAAAGGTGCTGTTACCTTTGACGCGTTTAATAAGGCGTTGCCTGCTGAGACTGTGACAGCTGAGCAAATCGAAGATGCTATGGCGGCTTTGTCGGATGGCGGCATTAAGCTGGTTGAGAAGATGGAAGATGTGCCGGCTGATGCGGCGAAGAAGTCTGATTCGGACAGTGATGAAGAATACGAATCTGGCGGTAATATTGCGGATGATGATACAGGTCGTACTGATGATCCTGTGCGTATGTATTTGCGCGAAATGGGCGCGGTTGAGTTGCTTTCACGTGAAGGCGAAATTGCAATTGCAAAACGTATAGAGGCCGGACGTGGTATGATGATTGGCGGGATGTGCGAAAGCCCGCTGGCCATTGAATCGTTAATTGCTTGGTATAAAGCGTTGCAAGAAGGTGATATTTTGCTGCGTGAGATTATTGACCTTGATGCGACATATAAAGGGCCGGAAGTTGACGCAACGGCAGAAGGTTTGGCAAAGGCTGCTGAAGAGGCTCTTGCGGCGAAGAAAATCGAAGATGCTAAGAATAAAGACGGCGAAGGTGCAGAAAAGAAAGATGGCGAAGATGCAGAGAAATCTGATGAAGCCACTGATGGTGAGTCTACTGACGACGAAGATGAGGATGAAGGTAATGTTTCTCTTTCTGTAATGGAGGAAGAGCTATCTCCACAAGTTTTCGAAATATTCGGTAATATCCAGAAGACCTACAAGAAAATGCAAAAGGTTCAGCAAGAGCGTCTTGGCGCGTTGCAAAAAGGTGAAGAGCCTGCCACTGCTGCAAATAAGAAATACGATAAACTTAAAGACGAGATGATTGTTTTGATGGATGAAGTGCATTTGAATAATGCACGGATTGAGCAGTTGATTGATCGTCTCTACGGTATGAACCGTGAGTTGGTCAGTACTGAAGGTAAGATTATGCGTCTTGCTGTTGACTGTAAGGTGAAGCGTGAGGACTTTCTTAAAGAGCATTATGGTGCTGAGCTTGACCCTGCGTGGCTTGAGCGTGTTGGAAAATTAAAAGGTAAGGGCTGGGCTGCATTCACTGAAAAACATGGTGAGCAAGTACAAAAAATGCGCGATCATATCGCGATGATTTCGGAAGAAGCCATGTTGCCGATTGGTGAATGGCGTCGTATCGTTGGTACGGTTCAAAAAGGTGAAAAAGAAGCAGCGCGCGCGAAGAAGGAAATGGTTGAGGCTAATTTGCGTCTGGTTATTTCGATTGCGAAGAAATATACAAATCGTGGTCTTCAATTCCTTGATTTGATCCAGGAAGGTAATATCGGCTTGATGAAGGCCGTTGATAAATTCGAATATCGTCGTGGTTATAAATTCTCGACTTATGCGACATGGTGGATCAGGCAAGCTATTACGCGTTCAATCGCGGATCAGGCGCGCACAATCCGTATTCCTGTGCATATGATTGAAACGATCAATAAACTTGTGCGTACATCGCGTCAGATGATGCATGAAATTGGCCGCGAGCCAACACCTGAGGAGTTGGCCGAGCGTTTACATATGCCTTTGGACAAAGTCCGCAAGGTATTAAAAATCGCGAAAGAGCCGGTTTCCCTTGAAACACCAATTGGGGATGAAGAAGATTCATCGCTGGGTGATTTCATTGAGGATACAAATGCTATTTTGCCAGTTGAAAGTGCTATTCACTCGAACTTGCGTGAAACAACAACGCGTGTACTTGCATCGCTTACCCCGCGTGAAGAGCGTGTTCTTCGTATGCGTTTTGGTATTGGTATGAATACTGACCATACTTTGGAAGAGGTCGGGCAGCAGTTCCACGTGACGCGTGAACGTATTCGTCAGATCGAGGCCAAAGCGTTGCGTAAATTGAAGCATCCAAGCCGTAGCCGTAAATTACGTAGCTTCTTGGATACTTAACTTGTTCAAAGAATTATAGTCTTCGGGAAGGTGCTAGTTTAGCACCTTTTCGTTTGTTTATTCACCAGATTTTACCGTGACCAACTTTTCTTAAAATCTTGCTTTTCTGTATAAAATATGTGACGCTTCGCGATATAAAAATAATATTGAACAACGGAGATTTTAATGTCTAATTTTACTTTAGCTGAATATATATGGCTTGATGGTACGCTTCCGACGCGTAAGTTGCGTTCAAAAGCGCGGGTCATTGATGTCGGGGCAAAGCCATCTATTGAAGATTTTCCCGAGTGGAGCTTTGACGGATCATCAACAATGCAAGCAGAGGGAAACAATTCTGATTGTACCCTTAAACCTGTATATTTTGTTCCTGACCCAATCCGTGGTGAAGGCAGTTTTCTTGTTATGACCGAGGTTTATAACCCTGATGGTACGCCGCATGTTTCTAACTCACGCGCGCAATTACGTGCTGTACTTGATGCTGGTGCGGCAGAGCAAGACCCATGGTGTGGATTTGAGCAGGAATATACATTGTTTAAAGGACGCCAGCCTCTTGGTTGGCCCGATCAAGGTTTCCCAGGGCCTCAAGGTCCATATTATTGCGGCGTTGGCGCGGATGAAGCCTATGGTCGTGATATTGTAGAGGAGCATGCACAGGCCTGTCTTGATATTGGTCTTCTATTCTATGGTATCAATGCGGAAGTGATGCCTGGACAATGGGAATTCCAAATTGGTTATCGTGGTGGAGATGAGGATGCAGGCGCGATGAAAGCATCAGATGATATCTGGATTGCCCGTTGGTTGTTATACCGCATTGCCGAGGATTATGGCGTGACGGTTTCTACGCATAATAAGCCTGTTGTTGGCGATTGGAATGGTGCAGGGATGCACACGAACTTCTCGACAAATGATACGCGTGATAAGGTAAAGGGCAAAGATGCCATTGACGCCGCAGTAAAAGCGTTGAGCGAAAAGCATCCGCAGCATATTAAGCTGTATGGTCACGCTCTTGATCGTCGTTTAACGGGGGCGCATGAAACATGTGATATCAATACGTTCAGAGCCGGTACAGCGGATCGTGGATGTTCTATTCGTATCCCACAATTGGTTGCTCAAAAAGGTTATGGTTATCTTGAAGATCGTCGTCCAGGCGCAAATTCTGATCCGTATCTTGTGTCTGCACGTTTATGTACAACAATTTGTGGTGTGGATGAATCTGTGATGACCTTTACGTCATGGCCACGTGAAGAAGAAAATAAAATCGCCGTTGCTGCGGAATAGCGATGCAATGTAATTCTTACAGAAGGCGGGCTTATTATGTTCGCCTTTTTCTTTCCTCTTGAAGTCATTTACATCAAATTTTAACTTTTTCCTGATAAAAAGGGGCAATGGCTTTCTAGGCTATCTTTCTACACTGCGTATTTTTTGATAAATTAAAGTTATAAAAGCACATAGATTAAGGTGTAGCGATCGATATGGATGATATTGAACTTACAGTAACGACGGATGACGATGATAGCACGGTTGTAGAGCCGAGCATTGGTAATGATGATGTTGATGGTATAGAATTTATTGTGGATGGGACAGATGATTTAGAGACCATATCGGTAGAAATTATATCAGATAATGTGGATATCAAAGAGGAAACAAGTACCGCATTACAAACAATGTCAGGCGGTTTACAAACCACAGATGATGAAGGTCAGCAAGAGGATAATGATCCTAGTAAAGGTCGTATGGGGGAACGTATGGTCTCTATGGGGCTTATTACGGACGATCAGTTAAATGTTGCCCTACAGGAAAAGAAAATTTCCGGTAAAATGCTTGGTGAGATTTTGGTCTCTCTTGGGTTTATTGATGAAGATGCCTTAACGATTTTCCTTGCCGAAACATCAGGGTTTGGAGTTTTTGATCCCCGTAATACGATTGTTGATGGTGATGCACTGGCTTTGCTGGATAAAATGGTGGCGTTACAGCATCAGGTTTTACCTATCTTACTGGATAATGGTGAATGTGAAGTTCATGTTGCTATGTCTGACCCTTATGATGTCGTTGCATTAGATACGTTGCGTCGGTATTTACCCAGAGGTTTTCAGATTAAGCCTATGGTCACAACGTCGGCAATCTTATCAGAGGCGATTGATGCGGCTTATGGTTATGCCAGTTCTATCAAGGGGATTCTTGATGAATTGGAAGAAGGCGGAGAACAGCAAGATGTTGCATCACTGGATGAAAGTGAAGCGTTTAGCCATCCGATTGTACGTCTGGTTAATGCACTTGTTTTTGACGCTGTTAAACTTGGCGTATCTGACTTGCATTTTGAGCCGGAAGATAACTTTGTGCGCTTAAGATACCGTTTGGATGGTGTTTTGTTCACCGCGCAAATTCTGCATAAACAGCATTGGAGCGGGATATCGCAGCGTCTGAAAATTATGTCTGAAATGAATATTGCGGATAAATTAACACCGCAAGATGGTCGTTTTAACATGAATATCGGGGGACGAGAGGCTGATTTTCGTGTGTCTTCTTTACCCACTGTTCATGGTGAAAATATCGTTTTACGTGTCCTTGATAAAAGCGCGAGCATTATGCCGCTCAGCGATCTTGGTTTTAGTGAAGAAAATATGGCGAAGATAGCCCATGCAAATTCAAAGCCCGAGGGCATTATTATTGTAACTGGCCCAACGGGAAGCGGTAAGACGACATCGCTTTATTCTATGTTGAATGAAATTAATGATGTTGAGGTGAATATTCAGACTTTGGAAGATCCTGTGGAATATTCATTACCAATGATTCGTCAAACACATGTGCGTGAAGGTATTTTGGAATTTGCGGATGGTATTAAAGCCTTACTGCGTCAAGACCCCGATATTATATTTATTGGTGAGGTTCGCGATAAAACCACGGCAGAAATGGCGTTGAAAGCCGCAATGACGGGACATCAGGTTTATACGTCATTGCATACAAATGATTCTTTTGGCGCAATTCCGCGTTTGCTTGATTTGGGAATGAAGCCCGGAATGCTTGCAGGTGCGATTACGGCTGTCTTTGCACAGCGTCTCGCACGTCGTTTATGTAAGAGTTGCAAGGTTGAATATACTGCGGATGCACGTGAATGCGAGATTTTGGGCGTTGATGTTGCGGATGCGCCGCGGATTTATAAAGCACTTGAAGGTGGTTGTAGTACTTGTATGGATAAGGGCTATAAGGGGCGTGTCGCCGTTGTTGAAATTTTATTATTTGATGAGGAGCTTGATGAAGTTGTTGCCAGAAATGAGTCTAAAGCAGAGTTAAAATCCCTCGCCTTAAAAAAGGGCTTCAAAAATTTAAGAGACGATGGCATTCTAAAGGTACTTGAAGGGATTACCGACTTTGATTCTTTGTCGAAAGTTGTTGATCTAAGGACATAAATTTCATATTAATTATATCTAACCTAAAAAGGTGCAGAGCATAGAACGTTATAAATATAGAGCTGTAAATGTAAGGGGGCGTCCTGTGCGAGGGACGCTTTCTGCTGTGAATGAAGTGGATTTATATAATCAGCTTCAAACGGCAGGGTTGGAGTTGATCCAATGTTCTTCGTTAAATAAGCAAAAAACGTTTTTATCCGGCATGGCCCCGAATAAAATTAAATTGAGAGACCTTATTCAGTTTTTTATTCATATGGAACAAATGCAAAGTGCGGGTGTGCCGTTATTAGATGCTTTGTCTGATATTCGTGATGGTGCGGAAAACGATCAAATGCGTGACATGATGAGTGAGATACATCGCGATGTTCGTGATGGCGCTGCGCTGTCAGAGGCTTTGGAAAAACATCCCAAAATTTTCAAACCTCTTTATATTTCCTTGATTAAATCGGGTGAAGATACAGGGGATTTAACGGCTGTTTATTTGCAATTGGTGCATTACTTGAAATGGGTGGATGCAATGCAGTCAAAAATTAAGAAGGCGACGCGTGCGCCCACAATTACAGGGGCGATTGTTCTGGGTGTCATTATTTTTATGATGAGTGTTGTTGTGCCACAAATCGTCGGGTTTTTAAAATATCTTGATATTGAATTACCGTGGTTTTCGGTATGGTTGATTGCAACCTCCAACTTTTTTGTGCAACCACAATTTCATCTATTAGGCTTGCCGGTTTATGGTGCAATTATTGTGGTGATGGTGCCCCTTATAATTGCTGCTACATTTATTGCGTTAAGGAAATCATCTGATTCCATTGCATATAAGATTGATTCGTTTTTTCTTGTCTCTCCGATTGCTGGAAATTTGATTAGAAAGATAACAATTGCACGTTATTCACAGACTTTTGCATCGCTCTTTGCCAGTGGTATTGATGTCATCAGTGCGTTAAAATCGGCACGAAAAACAGTCAGCAATCTTGCACTTATTGATGCAATGGAAGGGGTGGAGATATACGTCCAATCCGGCAGCCCGCTTTCCGATGCGTTGAATGCTTCAGGTGAATTTCCAAGCATGGTTATACGTATGGTAAAGATCGGAGAGGAATCTGGTAATCTTGCTGTTGTGTTGGATCAGGTCTCAGAATTCTATACAAAAGATGTCGATGAAGCAATTGATGCATTAATTGAGATGATTCAACCGACATTAACCATTATACTCGCCTTGGTGATTGTCTGGATCGCTGCTGGGTCTTTAGGGCCTATCTATATGAACCTAGGTAATATGGTCGATTTTTAATTTTTGAGTGTTTTTCACATGTCTTTATCTATTCTATCACCATCAAGAACTGTCCTAATGATTTCGGACGAAGCGCTCCTTATCTATAGCGTGACCTCTAAGGGGGTTAAGTTTATAGAGGCCGCACCGTGGTCTGCTGATGATTTCGAAGAGAGTGTCGCGACCATTATCTCTAAGGATTGCGGGGGGAAGCCCGTTCTTATTCTCAATGATATGGTGGAACAGCATTACAGAAAAGAAAAAGTCCCAAGCGTTGGCGTTTTGGATAAGCAAAACATTGTTAAAAGAAAGCTAAAAGTTGCTTTCCCGAACTACCCAGTGCGTGCCGCGCTTCCTTTGAAGGAAAAAATCAAAAAAACGGAAAACTCGTTAGGTGGTGACGTTTACATTTTTGCAGCCGTTCCTGCCAGTGATGCTTTCACAAAGACAATGGCGGCGGCGAGTTTATCACTAGCCCCTATTGCAGGATTTTGTCTGTTGCCTGTTGAATCATCCGATATGATTAAAAAACTATCGGATAAACTGACGCCGAAGGGGCAAGACAAGGCGCAGTGGACGATATTTATGGGGCAACATCAAAGCGGTGGATTGCGTCAAATCGTTATTCGCAATGGTGAGCTTGCCTTAACACGTATGACGCCGATTATTGAAACGGATGATGATCCTGTTTTATGGGCAAAAGATGTTCATCAGGAATTTCAAGCAACGATGAGTTATCTCTCCCGTTTTGGTTTTACCCCGTCTGATGGCTTGAATGTTATCTTGATATCCGAGCCAGGAACCGGAGATATCGTTAGTGAGCTGATTGAGGCACCTTGCAATTTTTATTCACTAACCTCCGATGATGCCGCGGATCACCTGAAATTGAATGTAGGCCATCAAAGCACAGTTTATCATGCGGGCGCGATGCATATTGCGTGGATTGGTCGTAAAAGCCGCTTTATTTTACCGATGAAGGCAAAGCAGATTGACCGCGTTTCCCAGCCACGGAAAATGGCGGCGTTTGGGTCATTTATACTTCTTCTGGCCAGCCTTTTTCTAGGGTATCAACTTTTGAATGATATGCAGTCTATTTCTGAAATAAAAACCGATATAGAAGATATATCTCATCGTAAGGGGCAGCTGGACTTACAACATAGTAAGGAAGTCAAACGCAAAGAGGATTTGGGTTATGATATTCAGCTGATACAAAGCTCGCTCGCGGTTTATGATAATATGGAGCGTAAACAGATCAATATTTTGCCGTTATTTTATAATATCGGCACAGCTCTGGGGCGTGATATGCGTATTGATAATTTTGACCTTAAACGTGGAAAACGTGGCATTGCACAAAATATTATGCGCGGTGGTGCAAAACCCCCTTTATTTGTGGCCAATATGCAAATGACGTTTCCCAGTACGACAAATGCTGAAAAAGGGAATGCAGAAGTTAAGGCTCTGCGTGGGCGATTACAAAAAATATTACCAGATCATATTGTTGATATTACGAAATTGCTTGAAGATTATGAGTATAGTGAGGAAATCGTTGTAGAGACTGGTGATGCCAGAAAAGATTCGGTGTCACAAGATTATGTTGCCGAGATTAATATTGAAGGACCAGCACAATGATACAAGTTATAGGTATTAAGCGGTTAATGATTTTATTGGTACTTATCGGGGTGAATGCTGTTCTCGCGGTGGGGCTATATTTATATGCTGTTCCTGAGAAAGAACAATCAGAGCGTCGTTTGCGGGGCTTACGTTCGCAGGTCAATATTGTTCAATCTGATATTAACCGTATGCAAATAGAATTCGAGCAATTGGATAAACAGCAAGATCGCTTTGATGCCCTTAAGGCAAAGGGCTTGTTTTCCTCACAGGTGAGAAGTGACGCCAAGGATTTACTCAGCGTTATTCAGGATAAATCGAGAGTTATTTCGGCTGTTGTGAATGTTAGACCCGGGATTATTCAAAATGATGCAGAAGCACAAAAGGCGAACCACAAAATTTTGATGAGCCCGATAGAAATAAAAATAGAGTCTTTTGATGATGCGTCTGTTTACAGATATATTGAATTGGCGAAGAGCATGTTTCCCGGACATCTCTCTCTTGATGGAATTAAAGTTAAACGTACGCGTGATGTTAGTTCTCCTGTTTTACGGGCAATTGCATCGGGAACAAACCCCGTGTTGATTAGTGCGGATATTTTAATGTCGTGGCGCACTCTTATTCCCGAATCTCAAGTCATAATGGAGAAGTCTCTGTAGGGGACTGAATCTATAAGGATATGGTTATGAAATATAAAATAAAGATCATTTATGCGACACTTATTTTACTGTTGGGTGTCTTGTCTATTGTGCCAGATGTTTCCGCGCAAGGCGGTAGATCGAATACACATTCAACTAAAACTAACTTCTCTATTGATAATATACCGTCGTTATTTTTTACATATTGGCAACATAAAGCCATTTTAGAAGCACAGAATTCACGCGGGGTTGTCCGTCCGCCGACGCAGGCTGAATTGGATGCTCTGGATAGAGGGGATGAGTTTGAGCCAGATCCGGGGCCTCGCGATATAACATTGGGCGGTATTGTTTATGCTCATGATGATGATTGGGTGATTTGGATCAATGGGCAGCGCGTAACGCCTGACGCCGTTCCGAAAGAGGTTCTTGATCTTAAAGTCTTTAAAAATTATATAGAGATTAAGTGGTTGGATGATTTCACAAATCAAATATTCCCATTACGTTTACGGGCGCATCAACGTTTTAACCTTGATGCGCGGATGTTTTTGCCCGGATAAGAATTTACAAATATAAGGTAGGCTATTGTGAGTACACCAGCTCTGTTGATTGAAAATGTGTCTGTTGCGTATGCGGGTAAGCCTGCTATCTCGAATATTGACCTGAGTGTGGATGCAGGGGAAATATTTGGCTTAATGGGGCTTAATGGGGCTGGGAAAACAACACTTATAAAATCTATTTTAGGTCTGCGAAATCAAGATACAGGGCAAATTTCTATTCTTGGACAAGAAAAATTAAGCCCACAAAGCAAAGCTAAATTATCCTATTTACCAGAAAAATTTGAACCACCATGGTTCTTGACTGGGATGGAATTTTTACGTTTCTCCTTGCAGCTTTATAAGCAGCCATTCAATAAAAATGAAATGATTGCTGCGGCGCAGGCTTTGGCTTTGGATACTGATGCGCTTAATCGGCGTATGAACACATATTCAAAAGGAATGCGTCAGAAGCTAGGTCTTATGGGTACGATGTTAACTGGTTGCTCATTGTTCATATTGGATGAACCGATGAGCGGATTAGACCCTTTGGCTCGTTCTTTGGTGAAAAAGATGATAAATGAGATGAGGGATAAAGATAGAACGATATTTCTCAGCTCTCATATTTTGGCTGATATGGATGAGATTTGTGATCGTGTTGCTTTGTTGCATGATGGTGAAATTCGTTATGTTGGAACAACGGATAATCTAAAAAAACAAACTCATACAGATAATCTTGAGCAAGCTTTTCTTGAATTTATTGAGCATAAAGACGTTGCGTGATATAGTAATCTTGTATTTATAGCGTAACTGATTCGCTTTTATCCTCTCCTTTGCCCGTTCGGGCACTTTCATCGAAAGACTTAAAATATGCCTGTGTTATTTCCTTATTCTCGCTCTCTATGTGCATTTTGTGTTGTAACATTGGGGGTGTTCGCTTCCCCTGTTGGTGGGTGGGCGCAAAGTACACCTGTTGTTATGGATGATTCATACCTAACTGTCCCCGCTGTGGATGAGTTAAAGACAGTGGATGCGATGCCTGAAAAAGAAGTTGTTTCGCCCACATCTGTTGGTGTGGCTGTGGACGTTGGGGATGGTACATTTTTTGATGCGGGAGATCTTGTTCCACAAGGTGAAATGGCAGGGCAAGGGCCGGTGAGTGTTAATCCTGTGACACAACCTGCGTCAAAATATGTGGTTGTGACAATGAATCACGGTGCGAACACAAAGGCGGCGCAAGTCGTCTCCGCAGAACGTGCTTTGGCTTTGGGTCGTTATGATTCTGCTCTTCAAATGTTTGACGGGCTTTATGCCAAGAATAAGAAAGATGTACGCGTGTTGATGGGGCGTGCTGTTGCACTTCAAAAGTTAGAGCGTTTTGATGAAGCGATGGGGATGTATGAGGCTTTGTCCAAAGTTGATTCTGGTAATCTTGAGGTTAAAGTTAATATGCTGGGGTTGTTGGGTTCACGTTATCCTGCTATTGCCTTACGTCGTTTGATGGGGTTGCACAAAAATAACCAAAGCCATGTTGGTTTGACGGCGCAAACGGCAATCGTTGCGGCGCAAACAGGTGATACTGCGATGGCTTTACGTTATTTGGGTATGGCTGCAAGTATGGAGCCTAAAAACGCAAATCATGTGTTTAATATGGGCATTATATCGGATAGAGCGGGGCAAGCGAAGCAAGCCGTTTCTTATTATGAGAAGGCTTTGGAAATTGATACTATCTATGGTGCAGGGCGTACAATTCCCCGTGCTTCTGTTTATGAACGTTTGGCACAAATTCGCTAATTCCTGTCTCTTCAGGTCGGAATTATTATGTTTTATATAGAGATTTTTACAGTCATATGTCTTGGGTTGGTTCTGGGGAGTTTTGCAACGGCGTTAATCTATCGTGTGCCGAAAAAATTACCTTGGGGGGCCGAGCGATCTGCTTGCCCAGAATGTAAAGCTAATTTGGGTGCTTTAGATTTAATTCCTGTTCTTTCATGGTGCTTGTCTGGTGGGAAATGCAGGCATTGTTCGAATAAAATATCATCCAGATACCCATTAACCGAAATTGTTAGCGGTGTACTGTGTCTTTTGATTTACCTTGTTTACGGTTTGAATATTTCTTCTCTATTTTTGATTGCCAGTGTGCCATTTCTGATCGCTCTGTGTGTGATTGATTTAAGGCATATGATTTTGCCGAATCAGCTTGTTTTTATCCTGATGGGGGTCGGAGGGGTGCGCCTTGGATATTTATTTTATTCAGGCGATAATCTTCAGGCTACAGAGTTATTGACGGTTTATATCGCAGGGGCTTTTACGTATGGGTTTATATCGTGGTTTCTTGGTTTTGTTCTGACTAAAATTTTAAAGAGGAACAGCCTTGGTTTTGGTGATGTTAAGTTCTTTATTGTCGCCGGATTATGGCTTGGTCTCAATGCTTTACCATACTTTATGATACTTTCGGGGACGTTGGCAATTGCGTTTGCACTATGTTGGCGTATGGTTTTTAAACAGGATGTATTTCCGTTTGGGCCTGCCTTAATCGTGTCTTTTTATTCTTTATTACTCTTGCAGGGTTCTTTTTCTTTCTTAAATTAGCTACAATATCGCTGTAAATGTTTACTTTCCCTTCACCTTATTCCTATAAAACTATATAATGTTTTCGCATACATATTAAAGGAGACTCCTTTTGGATCTTACACAACTTCTTGCTTTTACCATGCAAAATGATGCATCTGACTTACATCTAAGCGCAGGTAGTCCGCCGATTATTCGCGTTAGTGGAGATATGAAACGGGTGAAAGCTGATGCGCTTGGCAGTGATGATATTCGTACGATGCTTTATTCTGTTATGACGGAAGAGCAACGCGCAGAATATGAAAAGAATTTGGAGCTGGATTTCGCAATAGCGTTGGGTGATAAGGCACGTTTTCGTGTGAATGGTTTTACAACGCGCCTTGGCGCGGCGGCGGTATTCAGAACAATTCCAACAGTTGTACCAACAATGGAAGAACTTGATCTTCCGCCGGTGATGCGCCGCTTCGCAAATCTTGAAAAGGGGCTTGTCCTTGTGACAGGGCCAACTGGTAGTGGTAAATCAACAACCTTGGCGGCGATGGTTAATCATATTAATACGCATCATTCAAAGCATATTCTGACGATTGAGGATCCTGTAGAATTTTTCCATGCATCTAAGAAATCTCTTATCAACCACAGGGAGGTCGGACAGGATACCAAGACATTTGCGCGTGCCTTGAAAAGTGCGCTTCGTGAAGACCCTGATGTTATTTTGGTTGGGGAGATGCGTGATCATGAAACAATATCTTTGGCTTTGACGGCTGCGGAAACGGGGCATTTGGTTTTTGGCACATTGCATGCGAATTCGGCGTCTAAAACAATTGACCGTATTATTGATGTATTTCCGGGGGAAGATAAAGAAATGGTACGTGCCATGCTTTCCAGCTCTATACAGGGGATTGTTGCACAAACACTACTCAAAAAAGAAGGTGGTGGGCGCGTCGGTGCGTTCGAAGTTTTGGTCGGGACGAATGCTGTTCGAAATCTTATTCGCGAAAACCAAATCCCGCAAATGTTCTCTATGATGCAAACAGGTTCGCGTTACGGCATGATTACCATGGAAGATGCCATTCAAAACCTTCTTGAAGGTGGCATAATTAGTAAAGAAGAGGCGCGCCGTGTTGCGATGAAAAACTCTGATGAATCTGAAGAGCGCGATGAGGAATATGCATCAACGGCGTTGGGGGGCGGTAAAATGCCAACCGAGGATGAAGGTTATGATATGAATATGGGAGGAGACACAGTCTCTGTTAATACCAAGAAAAGCGATGAAGGATATTCATTTTGAGCGCACCACTGATTTTCACATACCTTAGTGCAATGAACGAGCATGAAGCCAGCGATATGTATCTTACAGTTGGTGTTCCGCCGACATTGCGTGGTGATGATGGCCTAATTAAGTTGACGGATAATGCTTTGTCTCCGGATGATATTAACGAGATATTGTCCTCAATGTTAACCAGTCGCCAGCGTCGTGATTTTGATGTGAAAATGGAGCTTAACACCGCATTAGATATGGGAGAGCATGGGCGTTTTCGTATTAATGTTCTCCGTCAAAGGCAATTCCCTGCCTTGGTGATTAGACGCATTGTGTCCGAGATACCAAGTTTCAGCGCACTAAGATTGCCTAAAATCCTTGAAACAATGGCTATGGAAAAACGGGGGTTAATCCTTGTGACAGGTATGACCGGATCGGGTAAATCAACGACTTTGGCGGCAATGATCGATCAGCGTAATAAAAATAGTTCTGGTCATATTATTACAATTGAAGATCCGGTAGAGTTTTTTCATGAGCATAAGGGTTGTGTTGTGACACAGCGCGAGATTGGTGTGGATACAGAGTCGTTTGCAACGGCGATGAAAAACACTTTGCGTCAGAGGCCCGATGTTATTCTTGTTGGTGAAGTTCGCGACCGTGAAGTGATGGAGCAGGCTTTGGCGATCGCGGAGACGGGGCATTTATGCTTGGCGACCATCCATACAAATAATTCTTATCAAGCGATAGAACGTATTGTTAATTTATTCCCTGAAGATGCTCATAACCAAATTCGTTTGAATTTATCCATGAACTTGAAAGGCATTATTTCTCAACGGTTACTCCCTAGTATTGGTGGTGGGCTTGCCCCTGCGATTGAGGTGCTGATTAATCAGGGTCTCGTGCGTGAGTTGATCTTGAAAGGGGAAATCGGGAAGATTCATGATGTGATGGAGCAAAATAACTCTATCGGTATGTCGACCTTCGATCAGTCGCTGATGCGTTTGTTTATGGATGACTTAATTACCGAGGATACGGCAATCACGAATTCTGATAAGCCATCTGATATGAAAATAAAAGTTCAGCAGGCTAAAATGGTGCAAAATACACAAGGTACGGGGCGTGATGCTTTGGGCGGTGTTGATACATCGCGTATGTCATTCAGTGAATAATTGTCTGGAATGTGCCAGATAAGATGCTTGCAAGATTATATGTTATACACAGATCTTATTCCAAAATTAGACAAAAGAAATCATAGTTTTTATGTATTTATGTTCTTATAATAAGCACTAGAATCATTCGCTGGCGTTTCCTGCTGGTTATTTCTCATTCGTTATATCAAGATTTTGGAGTATTCTGAAACATGTCTTCTTTTAGTATTGTAAAACCATTTATTCAAAACAAGTGGACTAAGTTTTCACTTATTGCATGTGCAAGTATTACGCTTTTATCTTGTGATTTAGCGACAAATTATACGAAGACAGATCGTGCTGCGGGGATGGAATTTCAGGATTTCAGAGATGGCATGTCAGAAAGACTTCCGGAAACAACCGCTGACGATAAAAACGCGTCAATGGCGTCTATCCCTGCGTTACAACCTTATATATCTGCAACACCGGAAAGCATGAAATCTGTGCCGTTGGTGTCTGTTTCTGTGAACCAAACCGTTCCGCTGAAAGATATTTTATATGAATTGGCGACGCAGGCTGAATATGATTTGGAACTTGATCCGAATATTCGTGGCTCAATCATCTTTACGGCGCGTAATAAGCCGTTTGATCTTGTGATTGAGCGTATCTGTGCGATGGCGGGGCTGCGTTATAAATTTGAAGATTCGTTTTTGCGTATTGAGCTTGATACACCTTATGTGAAGAATTATAAAATCGATTATTTGAGCTTCATTCGCTCCAATAGTGGAAATGTAAGTACGACGGTTTCAGTTGTTTCTGGTGAAGGCGCGGATACAGGATCTAACTATACCGCATCTTCTGAAAGTACATCCGATTTCTGGGGAGAGCTTGAGCTTAATCTTGAACAAATATTAAATGGTGTCTCAACAGGCGGCCTAAAAACCAAGCGTGATCCTAAAATTACTGTGGCAGAACAAAACCCAAATGTTGGTGCTATATCACCGCAGCAGGATGGGAATGGTGTACAAGTTCAACCGCCTGAAGTTGTCTTGAATGTAGAATCCTTGCCCGTGGATGATGATATGGACACTGATGATGAGGAAGGCAATAGTTCATCGTTCAGCTTAAATAAGCAAGCTGGTTTGATTAGTGTGCTGGCATCAGAACGTGGACATAAAGATGTTGAAACATATCTGACCGAGATTCGCCGCTCTATTACGTCGCAGGTTTTGGTTGAGGCAAAAATATTCGAAGTAACCCTCAAGGATGAATATATCACTGGTATTGATTGGGAGGTCTTGACGGAAAATACCAAGGGGGTTGTGCGCTTTTTGGATGCAACGCCTGGTGCGGCACTTACGGCACTTACGCAACCTGGTGGAACGGTTGCGGCAACATCGAATTTTCAAGTTGGTTACAGTGGCAGTGATGTGGGTGTCTTTATGGATGCAATATCAGGCTTTGGTACAGTTCGTGCCTTGGCCAGTCCACGTCTAACGGTTATGAATAACCAATCTGCTGTCCTTAACGTTGCAACAAATCGTGTGTTTTTTGAAATTGATCTGAACAGAGAAACTGATGATGATACGGGCGATGTGACATTAGAGATTGATACAGAGATTAAATCTGTTCCTGAAGGGGTTCTGATTAATGTTCAGCCGTCAATCAACCTTGAAGACAGAACAATCTCTATGTTTGTCCGCCCAACGGTCACAAATATTGTGAATACTGTGCAAGACCCTTCGATTGCTCTTGTGGGGGCGGGGCTTATTACCTCGGCGATACCCGAAGTAAATGTGCAAGAAATTGAGACAGTTGTGCGGGTTAATTCTGGGCAGGCAATCGTGATGGGCGGTCTGTTACAAGATAGAGTTGTCAGTAAAAAAGAATCCGTACCAGTCTTGGGCGAAATGCCTGTCTTTGGTAATTTGTTCCGGACGCAAGATGATCTTATTTCCAAGACCGAGTTGATTATATTCTTGAAGGCGACAATTTTAGATTCTCCTGAGCAAACAATTCATGATACGGATCGGGATTTATATAGAACATTCTCGGGTGATAGAAGACCATTTAAGTTATAATTGTTTCTTATAATCCCTTATGTTTATTGTGTTAATTATGAAGTATCGACATGTCACTCCCTCTTGTTAAATATGTTTTGATGGCCGCACTTCGGGATCGTTTGATTTTATCCCTGATTGTGATCTTGTTACTCGGCAGCTCACTGGCCTTGTTCTTGGGGAATGCGGCAGTGATTGAGAAAGACCAATTCACGGTTATTTTCGCCGCGTCGGGTTTGCGCTTTATCTCTATCTTTGGGCTGGTTCTTTTTGTTGTCTTCTTTATTCGGCGTTCCTTTGAGGGCAAAGATATAGAGTTCCTACTTTCCAGACCAATTGGACGTCTACATATTATTTTTTCCTATGCTCTTTCTTTCTCATTGCTTGCTATATTTATGGGGCTAACGGTTGGTCTTGCGGTTTATGCCGTCGCGCCACATTTATTCGGCGCAGGTCATGTTTTGTGGACTACAAGCATCATCGTAGAGAGCATCATTATGGTGAATGCCGCATTATTCTTTTCCATGTATATATCCAGTTCAGCAACCGCAGCTTTAGTCACATCGGGCTTTTACATTTTGGCACGTATGATGGGGCAATTATTGGGCATTACAGATTCCTCACTTGTTGATAATACGGGGATTTATGCGATGGCCTTGCAAATGGTCTCCGTTATTATGCCACGCCTTGATTTGATGGGGCAATCATCATGGTTAATTTACGGCGCTGAGGGCAGCACCATTGGTATTGCCTATATTATAGGGCAGGGCATCGTCTTTTCTGCCTTAGTGTTATTGGCGGCATCACTAGATTTTCTGCGTCGGCAATTTTAAGAGGAGGGTGAATATTTATGCTTCTGTCTTCTCGGGATAAACAGGTTCAGTTATGCTTGGCATTTGCCCTGTGCTTTAATATTATATTCTGGTTTTCAGGGCGCGATATTCAAGCGCGTTGGAATAATGTTCCACCCGCACCAGATCATAAATATGCGGCGGCTTATGGTCTTGGGGATGCTGGTTTTGCGTATCGCTTAAATGGTCTTATGTTACAGAATTTAGGGGATACAGGTGGGCGTGTTACGTCTTTGGATGATTACAAATACAATGATCTAACCAAATGGTTCTTTTTGCAAGATCATCTTGATCCGCATTCTGATTACACACCTTATCTAGCCGCATATTATTTTGGCAGCGTCCAAACGCCCGAAAAATTCCGTCCTGTTCTGGATTACCTCCAAAAGGTTGGCGAACAAGCAGAGGGAGAAAAATGGCGTTGGTTCGC
Organism: Alphaproteobacteria bacterium; assembly: GCA_002401965.1. GTDB lineage: Bacteria > Pseudomonadota > Alphaproteobacteria > Micavibrionales > Micavibrionaceae > UBA1672. The sequence goes on along the minus strand of NVUR01000019.1, from coordinate 67,844 downwards.
ACAAGGCGTTTTCTTGGCGCGTTACCAGCTACATGATTTGGATAAAGCCCTAGAGATGGCCAAGGTTTTGGCAAGCACCAAATATGATGATGCCCCTGCTTGGGTGCGACAAATGCCCGCATTTATTATGACGCAAAAGGGTGAGAAGAAAGCAGCCTACGCTTTGTTGTTAGAGATATTGAAAACCAGTGCTGCGGATCTTCACCCGAATGAGGTAAATGCCATGAAAGCCTATATTTGCGAACGGACATTAAGCACAAAAGAGGCAGCAGAAAACCCATTATGTGAAGGGACGTATTAATTGCTTTATATAAAGGGCATAAGCGTTTATTCTGCGTAGTTATTATGAACAATATACTTTTCACCATTCCAGAAGTCGTTTCCCTGATAGGCGTATTTCAATGCGTTTATCTGTTGGTCTATGTCAGTTTTCGCGCAGGTAATCTTGCTCGTGTTCTCTTACCCGTTCTATATTTTCTAATTCTGGGTACAGCCTTTTTCATTGATTTGGCACGCGGGTTTATTGCGGACCTTACCCCGTATTATGATGTAATCAGCTGGACAAGCTGGTCACTCGGTACACCACTCAGTGTTCTCCTGATTATACAAATGTCGCATATCACAAAATTACCCTCCCTTATGAATTGCAGCATTTTGCTGGTGTCTCCTCTGGCTCTGATTTTCTCCGTCTTGATAACAGAGTATATGGTGCCGTCTTGTAGTGATGCTTTGACGTGTCCTGAATTTCTGGCGTGGCTGAATGTTTCGGGCTTGATTGCAGGGGCGATTAGTTTGCTGGCGATTTGGGGGCATCGTACTATATTTTCGGATGTACGCTCTCAAAAAGCAGGGAAGGAGCGATATTGGCTTATTTTATCACTGATTATCGTTAACATATCCTTTCTTGCCCTGACCGCATTCCACACAACCGGCTATGATCTGAGCGTTAATATCTCCCTGCTGCGTAGCATACTTGGTCTGTCATTTGTTTACCTTGTCTCAACCAGCTTATTCAGGATATATCCAAATGCGTTATTTGAATCTGTGAAAAGAGAAACCCGCGATATTTTAAATGTGGGCGAGCAAGAGCTTGCTCAAAAAATAGAAAACCTTCTAACGCTTGATAAAATATATCATGAGGCAACCTATTCCAGATCGGATCTTGCGCGGGAGCTGGATACAGCCGAGGCAACAATATCACGCATTATCAACGTGCATTTCCAAAAGTCATTCCCGCAATTATTGAATGAACATCGTGTGGAGGATGCAAAAAGGCTGTTATTAGATACAGATGCCAGCATAAAAGTGATCGCAGAGGAGGTTGGATTTAACTCTTTACCATCATTTAACCGCGCATTTAAAGATTTTTGTGGGCAAAGCCCAAGTCATTATCGAAAACATATTATAAAATAACACTCTTTGCCCTTTGGTGTACGTCCGCATTTTGCCATCGTGACCGGTCATTTTGTTAAATTGACTTGTTGCCCCTTAAAATTAAGCCTTTTTTTATTGTCTTTTGGCATTCTTAATCAGATTGGGACTATGAGAGTTTCTAAAAGACGTGTAAGATTTGCTTGTGCTGTCCAGCACGTTCTTTAAATACTTTCTACTTAACAACAACTTTTTACGAATCTATATTTAGGAGAAATACTATGAATACACGAATCTACGAATCCGTGCGTGATGATAAGGGCTTCACCCTTGTTGAACTCGCCATTGTTATGGTTATTATTGGTCTGTTGATCGGTGGTATCCTTAAAGGTCAGGAAATGATCGCTAATGCTCAAGTGACATCGACTGTTGCTCAGGCGAAGGGCGTGACAGCAGCCAATTCAACTTTCCGCGATATGTATGATTCATTCCCTGGTGATATGACAAATGCAACGGCGCTGGTACGTTTGTCTGGTTGTGCTGCCGCTCCATGTCAAGGTGGTGGTAACGGTGATGGTCGTCTTGCTAATGTACCTGGTACTGCTCTTGCGTCTACTTCTGGTACCGAAAACTATGCTTTTTGGGTGCAACTTAATGCGGCGGACTTGGTTTCCGGTGTAGATGGTAGTGCTACAGTTGCTTGGGGGCAAGGTTTGCCAAGTGCGCCAATCGGTGGTGGTTTGACTGCTGGTTATTTCGGTGGTGGTGCTTTGGGTCAGAATGCTGCGGCTAAAGGCGCACCTTATTTGACTATTCAGTCTGCGGTCGGTGGTATTGCTGGTGCGGCGGGTACGGGTGCGATGACGGCATCTCAAGCGGCGCGTATGGATAGAAAAATGGATGATGGTTCACCAACAACTGGTTCTGTTTTTGTTAATCATGGTGATTGTGTTGGTGCGGTTCTTACGAATTATCCAGAGGCTGCTGATGCTTCCGACTGTGATATGTTTGTAAGACTTTAACATCTTAATTCAAATACAGAAAAGAGCCTGAATTTCAGGCTCTTTTTTTATGCGTGGAATTTGGTGGTGAAGAGTATATATGGCTTATTTCTTTCCGCCCACCGCTTTGGCGATATTGCTTATTCCACCCATTATATCAAGGGGAATAGGCAAGATGATTGTGTTGCCCTTTGAATTTGTAAACTCGGACATTGTGCCAAGATAACGTAATTGCATTGTCTCAGGACGTTTGGCAAGGATTTCTGCGGCTTGATCCAATTGAACCGCGGCCTGTAATTCCCCCTCTGCATTAATGATTTTCGCACGTCTGTCACGCTCAGCCTCGGCTTGTTTGGCTATGGCGCGTACCATGGTTGGGTCAATATCAACGTTCTTGATCTCTACATTCGTAACTTTAATGCCCCAGCCTTCGGTTTGTTGATCCAGTATGGCTTGAACATCTTTATTCAGTTGATCGCGTTTAGACAGCATTTCATCCAACTCATGCTTACCAAGGACAGAGCGCAGAGTTGTTTGCGCCAGTTGGCTGGTCGCCATGATGAAATCCTCCACTTTATTAACCGCCAAGCCAGGGTCAACAACACGGAAATACAAAACCGCATTCACTTTGACGGAAACGTTATCGCGCGAGATGATATCCTGCGATGGAACATCTTGGGTGCGGATACGCATATCAACGATCAAAACGCGCTGAACACCTGGCAAGATGATTTGCACGCCGGGGCCACGGTTGCTGGTGTAACGCCCAAGCGTATAAATAACGCCACGTTCATATTCCTGAATAATTCGAACGGATGAAAACAGGACAATGACGAGGAATACTAGAATAGGTACAAAAAATGGCATATAAATTCTCCTTATAAATTAATGGCTTGGTTATATTAATGATATTAAACGGTGATCGTTAAATCCAGTTTTTTGACGGCGGATATCGTGACGGCATCATCGGGATTCAGGTTAATATCTGTGTTTGATTTGGCTTTCCATATCTCACCTTCGTAACGTACAGAGCCACGCGTCCCGTCCCATTCCATAATGGTTGCTTGCGCGCCGATCATGCTTTGTGTGCCTGTGATTTGCTTCATGTTTCTAAGGCGCATATGAACGATAACAACGATGGCAATGACGGATATTTCGATGAATGCAATGCCGAACAGGACGCTCCAGCCAATGGGAATACCAAAGATCAGGTCTTGCCCCGTTTGAAATGCATACCCCGCATAAATCGCCAGAACGCCGTTCATAAACAGAAAACCAAAGGACACGATGCCAATTTCGGCAATGATGAGCAGTGCGCCGGCAACGTAAAGTGACGTCGTTGCGCTCTCGATCGTAATCACACCCATTAAATGAAGTGCGATAATTAAGCTGGCGATCATGGATATCCCCCCTTATGAATAATTATTTTTCAAGAGCGGATATTAAAGCATCTCCCATGGCTGATGTCGAGATTTCTGTGCAGCCCTTGGCCATAATATCAGGTGTACGTGTGCCTGAATTGAGGACATCTTGCACGGCAGTTTCGATTCTATCAGCCAAATCACCTTGCTCGAAGGAGTAACGCAAGCACATTGCGAAGCTCAAAATCGTGGCGAGGGGGTTGGCTTTGCCTTGTCCTGCAATATCAGGGGCAGAGCCGTGAACGGGTTCATATAACGCCGTTGTGCCTTGTATGCCCAGTGATGCAGAGGGTAACATGCCCAATGATCCAGTCAGCATCGCCGCCTCATCAGACAGAATATCCCCGAACAAATTATCGGTTACAATCACATCGAATTGTGATGGATTACGCAGCAATTGCATCGCGCAGTTATCCGCGTACATATGTTCTAATTCAACATCGCTGAACTCTTTGGCGTGGAGAGCCGTGACATCTTCGCGCCATAACAGCCCTGATTCCATGACATTGGATTTCTCGCATGAGGTCACTTTGTTGCCGCGTTTTTTTGCCAAATCAAAGGCAACGCGGGCGACGCGTTCAATTTCTGAGGTGGTGTAGACTTGTGTGTTTACGCCGCGTCTTTGCCCGTTCCCTAAATCTTCAATGCCGCGTGGCTCACCGAAATAAACACCGCCCGTTAGCTCCCGCACGATGAGGATATCCAGTCCTTTAACAATTTCAGGCTTAAGGGATGAAGCATCAACCAGCGCATCAAACACGATGGCAGGGCGCAAATTCGCGAATAGTTCCAATTCCTTACGAGCTTTCAGCAGACCAGCTTCAGGGCGCAGCGTATATTCAACATCCGCCCATTTCGGCCCCCCAACCGCGCCGAGTAATATCGCATCCGCCGCGCGGCATTCTTCCAATGTTTCATCACTGAACGGCACGCCGTACGCATCAATAGATGCACCACCAATTAAGCCATCACGGGTTTTAATATTGATGTCTGTATTGCTGTTCAGCCATGCGATTAGTTTTTTTGCTTCCGCCATGATTTCGGAGCCGATTCCGTCACCAGCTAAAATTTGTAAAATATAGTCTTTCATATTTTTTCTCCTACATCGTTATTTCGTCACTACCGTATTAAAATACGCCTACGTGCCTCATGCCTTGTAGGAAAATAAATCTGTGTGACTAGGCTATTTAAGTTTTTTATATCCAAGGTTTGTCAGTATTACGGTTTTTTTCAAATTCAGAGATCACGTTATTTTTCTGCATCGTTAAGCCAATATCATCCAGCCCGCCCAGTAAGCAACGCTTGCGGAAGGGGTCGACATTAAAGCTGTATGAGAATTTATTACCACGTGTAATCGTTTGTTTTTTCAAATCAACTTCGATGATGGCGTCAGGGTTGTCGCTGACCTCTTTCATTAAGGCATCAACTTGTTTCTGTGGTAATTCGATGGGCAGAATGCCATTTTTGAAGCTGTTATTAAAGAAAATGTCGGCAAAACTGCTGGAGATAATACAGCGGATACCCATATCCAAAATCGCCCATGGTGCATGTTCCCGAGATGAGCCACAGCCGAAATTCTCGCCCGTAATCAGTATTTCCGCGCCTTTATATTCGGGCTTGTTCAAAATAAAATCAGGGTTTTCTGCGCCCTGATCGTCATAGCGGAGGTTATAAAATGCGCTTACCCCAAGACCTGTACGTTTAACCGTTTTCAGAAATTGCTTGGGGATGATGATATCTGTGTCGATATTAATCATGTTCAAAGGCGCGGCGCGGGCGCTTAATTTTGTGAAGGCTTCCATTATTTTTTATCTTTAAGTAATTGACGGAGGTAATCTGTTTGTTCTTTTTGAAGGGCAAGAGACTCTTCGGCGAGTTTGAAGGCTTGCTGTTGCTGTTTTATGGCGTCTTCCTGACGTTGCATGGATAGGTCATATTTCTCGATTTGCTTTTTCTGCATTTTATTTGATCTTGATATAACGAAAATAAAAACCAAGACAAAGACGCCAAGGGGGATAAATGCCGTTAAAATTTTATTGTCTTTAGACCAGAATTTGGAGGGCGCACATTGTGCGTGTGCTGTTGATATTTCGTTTTCATCTTCGAATTCACGCCATTGATCCGCGCCGATCCAGCGATTATCAATAAAAAACAGAAAATTTTGTCTTTCCCAAAGGGCGGAGCTGTGGGAATGTATTTGAAAGAAATCTTCCTCTAGGTCAGGGAATTCTATTTCGACAGTACCCTTGAGTACATCGTCCGAATTGAGATCATAATCGTAGTAATAGCTGAGGTTTCTATCAACCACGACATTTAAGATTTTCATTTTTCCTTTATATGGGAACAGGGTTGTTTCATATATGTATGTATTGGGTTCACCCGTTTCTTCAAACGTAACCGTTGTTGGTAGGTTTTTTTGATACGCTTTCCATGCTTTCAGGAAACTTTCTTTTGATGTCGGCGCGTTCTTTGTCTTTGCGTAAGATGTGCTGCTTATGAATAGAGCGCCCGCAAAAACACAGAGCAGCGCGCCTAGAAATAGACAAATAAAATTTGTTCGTTTTGTGAAAACGTTCATTATTTTTGATCCCCAAGCTGTGAGGTACTTTTATATTCCATCATTTTCATTTCTGCAAAGGATTCGAACAAATCCATATCAAAAATTTCTGCGCCTTTTTCTGCGCGCATGCGTTCTAATACGGCGGGAATTGAAATATCGCGATCTTCGAAATGCGGACGCCAGATGCGCCAGCCGTCATAGGCCTCTACAATGGCAGAGAGGCTATCTCCTGCAACGCCGTGTGTGCCATTGCTGTCCAGTTGTTCGTGATGATTTGCCATAATATCAATCATCAGGTCTTTAAACGGGTGAACGATATCGGGGAAATATTCTTGCACAATCTGCGCGCCCAGTAATGTATGCGTACGGCGATATTTTTTGAGGCTGTCTTGCGGTTTTTCATCTGTATCCCATATATCTAAAGGCATATTTTTCTTACCGATATCATGCGGTAGAATCGCCCAATACATATTATTGGCGATCACATCACTCAGTCCAATATGCAGGCAGGTTTTTTTCATGTTATCTGCAACGCGCTGTGCATGTTCATGGAAAATGTAAGTTATATCGTTGGGGCGTTCTGCGTCATAGGCTTTTAGCTGCGTCATCTCGTTTTCGATAAAGGGCTTGAAAACCGTTTGGCAGGTTTCATCCGTGTCAAAATCAAATGAGCTTGGCCAGTCTTTGGTATTAGAGATCCCGAACATCAGTCAGCTTTCCTGTGATTGCTGCTGCTGCTGCCATTGCGGGGCTTAGAAGATGTGTGCGTCCTCCGCGTCCTTGACGACCTTCGAAATTACGGTTGGAGGTAGAGGCGCAACGTTCACCTGGCTCTAATTGATCGGGATTCATGCCAAGACACATAGAGCACCCCGGTTCACGCCAATCAAAGCCAGCTTCGATCAGAATATCGGCGATGCCTTCGGCTTCGGCTTGTGCCTTTACAAGACCAGAGCCAGGGACAACCATTGCGCCCACACCATCGGCGACTTTTTTGCCTTTGGCGATGGCGGCGACTTCGCGTAGATCTTCGATTCGTGCATTGGTGCAAGACCCAACGAAGACTTTATCAATGGCGATATCTTGAATTTTAGTACCTGCGGTTAAACCCATATAGTCCAGCATCCGCTTAACCGATTCTTGTTTGTTCGGATCATCAAAATCGGACGGGGCAGGGACTTTGCCTGTGATGGAGACCACGTCCTCAGGGGTTGTGCCCCATGTAACGGTAGGGGTAATAGTCGACGCATCAATAACGATTTCTTTGTCGTATGCCGCGCCCTCATCAGAGAACAGGGTTTTCCAGTATGCAATGGCTTTGTCCCAATCCGCACCTTGTGGTGCCATCGGGCGACCTTTTAAATATTTGAAAGTTGTTTCGTCTGGCGCAATTAGGCCAGCGCGCGCGCCGCCTTCAATCGACATATTGCACACCGTCATTCGCCCATCCATGGACAGAGCCTTAAACGCGTCGCCATGATATTCAATCACATGCCCTGTACCGCCCGCTGTTCCCATTTTACCAATAATAACAAGGATCATATCCTTCGCTGTTACACCAACGGGCAAATCACCATTGACCGTAACACGCATGTTTTTGGCAGGGCTTTGGATTAGTGTTTGGGTTGCCAGAACATGTTCTACTTCTGATGTGCCAATACCAAAGGCCAATGCACCGAACGCACCATGGGTGGAGGTATGGCTGTCGCCACAAACAATGGTCATACCAGGCTGAGTAAAGCCTTGCTCCGGCCCAACTATATGGACAATGCCTTGGCGGCTGTCGAGCAGGTCAAACAGTTGCACGCCGAACTCTTCGCAGTTTTGGCGCAGTGTCTCAATTTGGATACGACTATCCTTTTCTTCAATCGGTTTAGAGCGATCAGTCGTTGGCACATTATGATCCATAACCGCCAGAGTATTTTCGACCTTGCGTACTTTACGACCAGCCATCCGCAGACCTTCAAACGCTTGCGGAGAGGTCACTTCATGCACCAAATGGCGGTCTATATAAATCAGGCATGTGCCATCATCGCTTTGCTCTATCACGTGATCGTCCCAAATTTTTTGATATAAAGTACGTGGTTCCATGTGACTTCTCATTCTCTACTCTAAATTATGCTTACGTTAGGGTATAATTTGAAATGTGCATTTTGTCGAGATTTAGGTGAAAAAAGTTACTTATATGAGGGCCTTTGTTTTACAATGCAGATAAATGGAGTCATAAAGGCTCTGGGTGAATATAAAAATTAGGTAATAAATAATGGGTGCTATTGAATATCTTACAGATTTGACGAATGGGGTTTTTGGAGGGGAAGACCTTAAGGATTATGGTGTGGTTGTAGAACTTGATGTCGGAACGCACGCTGTATCTGGTGATGTGTTATTGTTTGTCAGTAAAGATGGTGTTGGTGAGTATATCTACATGCCACAAAAGGAAATTGACGCACAAAAATCCGATGGTGGTATCGTGTTTAAGGATATATCTGATTTGAGAAATGACGCTAGTGGCGCAAATGCTACTGCGACGGCAGGTAATGGTGCTAATGTCATTATGGAGAATTTTGCCGCTTATAATGTGGGTGAGTACGGGTATTTACCATTTGATTTTGGAATGCCTTACAGCATCACAGCAGAAGATTTACCGGAAATAAAAATCGCTCTTGAGAGGATAAGAGGAGATCTTATGAATAATGCTGCGCCTGAGGCTGTTTGCACGGGTTCAGGAGAGCTTGATCCGTTGGCTCCACAAGATAATTTGGAAGAGATCAGCGCCAGTATCGATTCAATTAATGCGATTTTGGTGAGTGTGGATATGGCGTTAAATGCAGAGGGTATCTTAAATTCTATAGAGGCGGGATTACAAGGCGCGGAATTAACAATGGATCAAAAGAGGGCTATTGTTGAAGAATTAGGAAATGATAATGCTCTGATTAGTACGCCTGAAATTGGCTTTTCGGCTAAGCCGTAATTTTTGATCTTATTCGGTATATAATATAGAGGTGCGCTTTATATATACGGAGCGCCATTCTTTTGTCATTATCATTAATTTATTGATATTATAGGAATATAATGATATTTTATTGGTGGTAATAAGGTGAATTGTCTCTACAGTTCCTTAAGTTGGCAATAAGTGGCCTTTGTGCAAAAAATTCTACAAACAAACTATATAAATATTGAGATATTCGATACAAAAAGAGCCCTCGAAAACGGGGCTCTGATTTAAAAACTTTAAAGAATGAAATGCAGCTATTTTTTAGCGGCTGCTTTTTTGGCTTTCTTACCTTTTTTCTCGACAGTCTTGTCAATACCGTGTCCGCTTGTACGCTCGGTAATACGGGCTTTCTTACCGCGAAGTTCACGAAGATAGTACAACTTGGCGCGTCTTACAGAACCGCGACGAATAAGTTCGATTGAATCGATACGGGTACTCCAAAGTGGGAACACACGCTCAACACCTTCACCGTAACTTATTTTACGCACTGTGAAGTTTTCGTTGATGCTGCCACCTTCACGAGAGATACAAACACCTTCATAGGCCTGAATACGCTCACGCGTACCTTCTTTGATTTTCACGTTTACTCTAACAGTGTCACCCGGACCAAAATTCGGGATTTCTTTTTTAGATTTTAGTTCTTCGAGCTGCTTTGCTTCGAATTTTTGTAGTATATTCATTGTATTTTCCTTTATCAGAGCCCGATTTCAGAATTTATTCTGGCGACTCAATTATATTTTTTAGCGGATTACTCCAATTCGCGCCCTTTTTATAGCATCCATTGGTAAATAACAAGTTATTTTTTACTCTTTTGGTAACATTCCCAAAGATCGGGGCGGCGTTGCTGTGTCAGGCTTTCGGATTGTTTTAATCGCCATTCCTTAATGTTTTTATGATGCCCAGATGTCAGGATATCGGGAATGGTATGCCTTGTGCCTGCGTTGTCTGTCCAATCCGCAGGACGGGTATAGTGCGGATACTCTAGAAGGCCGTTGGAAAAGCTCTCATCATCCGGTGTTGCATTATTGCCCATAACGCCGTCCAGTAGGCGGATACACGCATCCATCAAGATCATTGCGGCAGGCTCACCGCCGGATAGAACATAGTCACCAATGCTGATTTCCTCTATCTCGTGTGCATCTAAACCGCGTTGATCGACACCTTCATAGCGTCCGCATAGAATGGTGAGCGTTTGTTGCGTGGAGAGTTCTTGCACCAGATCCTGTGTTAAAGGCTTTCCGCGTGGGCTCATATAAATTATGCGCCCTTGTTGTGGCTTCGGGATTGAAAGCAATGCAGCTTCGATAATATCGGCGCGCATCACCATGCCTGCTCCACCGCCAAATGGCGTGTCATCGACGTTTTTATGCGTGCCTGTTCCGAAGTCACGAATATCAACGCAAGAATACGACCACAGGTCTTTTTCCAACGCTCTACCGCTGAGGGATTGCCCAAGGCTGCCTGGAAACATGTCAGGAAACAGGGTGAGTAGGTTTACGTGCCAATTGCTCATATCACTCAATTATAAAACGTTCAGCGTTCTCAACGGTAACATATTTTTCATCAAGGTTTATATCGCGAACATATTCATCTTGAAAGGGGACGAAGAATGATGTGCCTGATTTTGGTTTGATTTCCAGTAAGTCACCAGCGCCGTAATTTTGCACTGTAATCACTGTGCCGATTTTATCACCTTTGGGATTTTGTACGTCCAAATTGGCAAGATCCTCAATATAGAATTCATCACTGCTTTTGATTTCAGGTAATGTTTCACGCGAAATGTATAGAGAGTGTTTGAGTAACTTGGCCTGTTCTGGTGTGGTGACGCCATCAATTTGCGCCAGAATAGATTTACCCATGGAGTTTTTCAGTGTGATGTCGAGCGTTTCATTGCCCGTTTTATCCGTATAGAGAACGCCGTTTAAAAGGCTGGTATCCTCACAAAAAGGTATAATTTTAACCAGCCCCCTAACACCATGTGAAGAGGATATTTTGCCTACGCAAATACGCTTTTTAGTATTTTCCATTTTCACTTACACTTCGTTATCCTTCGGTCTCATAAAATTCACGTATATAAATACGCTAAAATTTTAATCGCCTCGGTTGCCTAGTGTAATCAAAAAGAAAAAACACTATTTTTAGGTGTTTAGGGGCTGGTCATAATTTCTATGCATCCAAATAAGAATAAACTTATTCAGCAGCCTTTTCTTCTTCAGCTTTAGTTTCCTCGGCTGGAGCTTCGGTGGCGGCTTTTGCGGCTTCCTTGGCTTCTGCTTCAGCGGCTTCTGCTGCTTCTTTTGCTGCGGCAACTTTTTCTTGTTTATCCGCAAGTTTTAGCTTCGTCTTCTCGGAAGGCTCTGCTTTGTTCGGGCGGTTTGGTTGTGCAGGCATATCGATGATACCGGCTTTACCCAAGAAAATTGCAACACGCTCTGATGGTTGTGCACCTTCGCCAAGCCAATATTTGATGCGCTCTTCAACAAGCTGTACGCGTTGATCGTTATCATCATTTAAAAGCGGGTTATATGTGCCCAGTTTTTCAATGTAACGCCCATCACGTGGCATGCGTTTATCCGCAACAACGATGCGGTAGAATGGGCGTTTTTTACGTCCGCCTCTAGATAGTCTGATTGATAGTGCCATAGTCTTTCTCCTTTAATAATAAAATGAATGGTTATTTATCTTGTTAGTATTGTTTCTACTGTTTCTGGTCTGAATTGATGTTGATTTCTAGACTCATCAAGCCCTCTAAATGCAGTTTCACGAAAGTTATCTGCATTTTTGCTTGGTATTAAAAATTGTTGGGTACATAAATATGCATGCTCAGGGGTGTTATCTGATGTGGTTCCAACGTCGGCAGCCTCTGTATGAACTGTTTTTACGAACACTCCTTTAAACTGGTTGGCGCAACTCTTAACTATGTCTAGCTCATAAGTTGCGCTTAGCTCATTATTATTGACAGTTGTTATTAGAACATTTTCGTATTCTTGTGTTGCTCTGTTTTCAGAATAGCTATAGCCAAGTAGTGCACCTTCTGATTTCTCGTTGAAATGTTTAGCATTCAGTTTAGTTGTCATGATTTATTACCCTTTCTTTTTCTTTCTGTTTTTCTTTGTTCCACCGCGCATCGCAGGCATGCCCGCGCCGCCCATTGCCCCCATACCGGCAAGAGGATTACTGCCACCTGCAAAAGGATTTGCGCCAAGTGGATTCTCCTCCGCAGAAGATTCGGCCATTGCCGCGCCAAGGGAATCAGGATCCATGCTTTGCGCCATCAGCTCCAGCTCATCCGCTTTGCCGCCCATCATGTTTTTCATCATGCCCATCATTTGGCCTTTGCCCATTTTACGCATTTTCTTCATCATCATTTGCATTTGCTTTTGCTGTTTCACGATCATGTTGATTTCCTGAACGCTTGTCCCTGAACCTGCGGCAATACGTTTTTTACGTGACCCATTCAGCAGTTCCGGCTTTGCGCGTTCCTTCGGAGTCATTGCGCGGATGATGGCTTCTTGCTTTTTAATCAGGCTGTCATCCATACCGGCTTCTTCAAGTTTTCCAGCCATGCCGCTTAAGCCTGGCATCATTTTTAACATTGCGCCCATACCGCCCATTTTATTCATTTGCTGCATTTGGGAGAGTAGGTCGTTAAAGTCGAATTGACCTTTCTTGAATTTCTGCGCCATTCTGGCGGCTTCTTCTTGATCCACTGTTTCGGCGGCCTTTTCCACCAAGGAAACAATATCACCCATGCCAAGAATACGTCCGGCAATACGTTCAGGGTGAAAGGCTTCGACTTCTGTCCATTTTTCACCTGTACCAAGCAATTTGATCGGCTTGCCTGTGACGGCTTTCATGCTCATCGCTGCGCCGCCGCGTGCATCACCGTCAACACGGGTCAGCATGATACCGCTGATCTCTACGCGTTCGTTGAATATTTTGGCTGTGTTAACCGCATCTTGTCCCGTCATTGCATCGGCTACCAAAAGGGTCTCGATAGGTTTTGCGAATTTCTTGATGTCTTCGATTTCCTGCATCAGCTCGTCATCGATAGATAGGCGACCCGCCGTATCCAGCATAACAACGTCATAGCCTTCTTTGCGGGCGGTATCCATTGCGCGTTTGGCGATGTCTAAAGGCTTTTGCCCTTCAACGATTGGCAGGGTGGCGACCTCTATTTGCTCGCCAAGGATTTTAAGCTGTTCTTGCGCGGCAGGACGGTAAACGTCCAGTGAGGCCATCAGAACTTTTTTGTTATTCTTCTGGGTGATAAGCCGTGCAATTTTTGCCGTCGAGGTGGTTTTACCCGATCCTTGTAAACCAACCATAAGATAGGCGCAGGGCGATGTCGTAAATTGAAGTTCGGCATTCGTCGAGCCCAGCATGTCTACAAGTGCGTCATGAACGATCTTGATGACTTGTTGCGCGGGGTTTACGCCTTTAACCACGTTTTGGCCAACGGCTTTGTCTTTGATAGTTGTGATAAATTCTTTAACGACTGGAAGGGCAACGTCTGCCTCCAACAAAGCGATGCGGATTTCACGGCTGACCGCCATGACATCATTTTCACTCAAAGACGCTTTACCGCGTAACTTTGAAAATACAGTGCCTAATTTTTCGCTCAAACTATCAAACATATATAACCTAATCATCCACGCTGAGCGTAAATTCGCCGAGCGCGGTGTACCGTTAAGCACCGAAAAAACAGCTTTTCAGTGGAAATCTGCGCCAAACTATGCTTATTGACGGTGTATGTCAAGAAAAGGTTTGCTAAATGACACAGTTTAAAAAGATGCACGGTTTGGGGAATGATTTTGTCATTTTTGATGCGCGTACAGAAAATATAATTTTAACGCCTGATGACATGGCTTTGGTTGCTGATCGTCATTGGGGGGTTGGGTGTGACCTGATTACTATATTGGATGAGTCGGAAAAAGCCGATATCTTCGCGTATTTCTTTAATGCGGATGGCAGCGAGAGCGGGGCATGCGGCAATGCAACGCGATGCGTGGCGGATATAATTATGTCTGAAAGTGGCAAAGACGAATGCACGATTGAGGTGACATATGGTGTTTTAAATTGTCGTAAAAAAGGTGATCTTTCTGTTGAGGCTAATATGGGCGCGGCGAAAGATGTTACCGATATGGATTTGGAGCATGGCGCGGTGTCTAAGCCCGTTCGTGTTGATATGGGCAATCCGCATCTTGTATTTTTTGTGGATAACCTTGAGGGTATTTCTGTGGAAGAGTTGGGGGCGCATTTTGAAACCCATGAAAAATTTCCTGAGCGCACAAATGTCGAGTTCGTACAAATCATTGATCGCACTCATATACGTCAAAAAACGTGGGAGCGTGGTTGCGGTGTGACCGAGGCCTGTGGCTCTGGCGCGTGCGCGGTGACTGTGGCAGCCGTGCATCGTGGCTTAACCGATCGTAGTGTTGAAATTGAGCTGGATGGTGGTGTTTTACAAATTGAGTTGGATGATAATAACCATGTTTTGATGACTGGTCCTGTTGCGTATGTATTTGACGGCACGCTGAATACTGTGTAAAACCCGCGCATGACCAAGGATAATACAGCAAAAGAGCCGAAACTTGTGACCTTTGGATGTCGCCTGAACTTTTATGAGTCCGAGGTGATGCGGGATCATGCCAAAAATGCGGGGCTGGGTGAGGCGATTATTTTTAATACTTGCGCGGTGACAAGGGAAGCGGAGCGTCAGGCACGTCAGTCTATCCGCCGTGCGCGGCGTGAAAATCCCGATGCGAAGATCATAGTGACAGGTTGCAGCGCACAGATTGATCCACAGACTTATGCACAGATGGAGGAGGTCGATCAAGTGATCGGCAATGACCTGAAATTGCAGGCGGATAGTTGGGGTTGGGGCGCGGAAGGTGAACACGCCAAGATCATGGTCAATGATATTATGTCGGTGAAGGAAACTGCCAGCCATTTGATTAACGGGTTCGAGGATAAATCTCGCGCGTTTTTACAGGTGCAAAATGGCTGTGACCATCGTTGTACTTTCTGCATTATTCCTTTTGGGCGCGGAAATTCGCGCAGTGTGCCTATCGGCGTGATTGCGGAACAGGTGCGTAACTTGGTCGATCAGGGCTATAAGGAAATTGTATTTACGGGTGTTGATGTGACGTCTTATGGGGCAGATTTACCAGGGAAGCCTAGCTTTGGGCAAATGATCCGCCGCGTATTGGCGATGGTGCCAGAATTACAGCGTCTACGCCTGTCTTCACTTGACCCTGTGGAGATTGATGACGATTTATGGGACTTGATCGAGAATGAGCCGCGCTTAATGCCGCATTTGCATCTGTCTTTGCAAGCGGGGGATGACATGATTTTGAAGCGGATGAAGCGTCGTCACTTACGCCAAGATGTTATCGATGTTTGCGCGAAGGCGCGGGCTTTACGACCTGATATGGTGTTTGGCGCAGATATTATTGCGGGCTTTCCAACGGAGAGCGAAGAGATGTTCCAAAACTCGTTGAAAATCGTTGAAGAGTGCGACATTACGTATCTGCATGTCTTTCCGTATTCGGAGCGTGAGGGCACGCCTGCTGCGCGTATGCCCGCGGTTGATGTGCCTGTGCGTAAGGAACGTGCCGCGCGTTTACGTGCCTTGGGCGAGGCACAAATTGATGCATTGATGCAGCGTAACGTTGGTAAATACTTCTCTGTTTTGGTTGAAAAAGGTGGCATTGGTCGCGCCGAAAATTTTCTCTCTGTTGCTATCCCTAATGATCTGGAAATAGGCAGTATTGTTGAGGTTAAAACCACGGGACAGGTACAGAAATCCCTGACCTCGATTTTGAGATAAAAATACCGAAAGTTGGTGCGTTTCCTCAATAAAAGGCTTATAATCGACCTACTAAACAGAAAGCAAAAATTATGGTCTTTTGGCGCAAGAAGAAAAACACTGTAC
This sequence comes from Alphaproteobacteria bacterium, assembly GCA_002401965.1. Taxonomy (GTDB): domain Bacteria; phylum Pseudomonadota; class Alphaproteobacteria; order Micavibrionales; family Micavibrionaceae; genus UBA1672. The sequence goes on along the minus strand of NVUR01000019.1, from coordinate 51,559 downwards.
AGCAAGAGCAAGATGATCGCGATCAAGCGCTTTTGCATCCCGAGAATGAGCCAGAGTTAGAGCCTTCCACGGATTATGAGGCAAGCCTTGCCAATGATGATATTCAGGCGGAGCTTCACGTTAAAGATAATGATGTGATTGAGGAGCTGGTGGTGACGCCGCTACCTGACGCTGTTCCTGAGATTTCAAAAGAGGTGACGGAAGAACCAGATATAGACCATACGGAAGAGGGTGGGTGGTTCTCTCGGATGAGTAAGGGGTTGAGCAAGTCTTCCTCGAAAATTACGCAGGGCTTAAGTGATATTATCACAAAATCAAAGCTGGATCAGGATGCACTGGATCGTTTGGAAGATGTGTTGATTGAGGCGGATTTAGGCCCTGTAACGGCGGCGCGGTTGATTGAAACATTCTCAAAAGATCGTTTCGGCAAAGATATTAGCGAAGACGAGATCAAGGAAGCATTGGCCGAAAATATTGCGGAAATTCTTGAACCTGTGGCACAGCCTTTGACAATAGAAAAACCTGAGAAAGGTCCTTATGTGATTTTGGTTTGCGGTGTTAATGGTGCGGGTAAAACCACAACAATCGGTAAATATACGCAGCAGCTACAACGTGATGAAGGTAAGTCGGTTATGATTGCGGCGGCGGATACGTTCCGCGCGGCGGCGATTGAACAGCTGGGCGTTTGGGCAAAGCGTAGTGGCGCGGTGATGTTCTCTAAGGATGTCGGCTCGGATGCGGCTTCGGTGGCGTATGAGGCGTATGAAGAGGCGGTTAAGCAAAATATAGACGTATTGCTGATCGATACGGCGGGGCGTTTGCAGAATAAATCTAATCTGATGGCAGAGTTGGAAAAAATTATCCGTGTTTTGAAGAAACAAAATGAAAACGTGCCGCATGCGACGTTGCTGGTTTTAGACTCTACAACGGGACAAAATGCATATTCGCAAGTTGAGACTTTTAAGAAGATGGTTGATGTGACGGGCTTAATCGTGACGAAGCTGGATGGCTCGGCCAAGGGCGGTGTTCTCATCGGGCTGGCGGATCAATTTGGTGTACCTGTGCATGCAATTGGTGTTGGTGAATCTATTGACGACCTAAAGGCTTTCACGGCGCGTGATTATGCGCGTTCTCTTATGGGCTTAGAGTCGTAAGTTTTTCTCCTTTTATCTGCGTAATTCACTGAATATTAAGACAAAATTGGCATTATAACCCTATGGTTAAAAAATTAGAGACGTTTAAAGCGAAAAAATATAAAGATGCGGATCAGACTTTTGAGGCTGTAAGGCGTATTTATGAAGCGCACACGCAACATCTGCGCGATGCATTTAATGATTATTGCGAAGACAGCACGCAAGCGAAAAGGGTGCGGGCATTCTATCCTTATGTGCGTATTAAGACAAAATTTGCGCGCCGTTCGGATATTCGTTTGTCATATGGGTTCGCCTCTCGTCCGGGCACATATATGACGACGTTGACCAGCCCTGATATCTTCGATGAATATTACCGCGAGCAGTTCCGCTTGATTATCAAGAACCATGATATTCGAATTGAGGTTGGGGTGAGTGATATACCTATTCCGCTGCATTTTGCTTTGGGGGATGATTTTCATCTTGAAAGCGAGCTGTCGGAAGAGCAAGTCAGCATCTTGCCGCAGTTCTTTGATGTACCTGATTTGGATATTCTGGATGATGATATTGCGAATTTCACGCATGTGCCGAAATCTGATGATGAGGCTGATCCGTTGGCTCTGTTTATTGCGCCGCGTGTTGATCTTAGTTTGCAACGTTTGAAACATTATTGCGGGACGCGGGCATCACATTTTCAGAATTATATATTATTCACCAATTATCAGTTCTATATCGATGAGTTTATTACGCTTTGTCAGGACATGATGACAAAGACAGATGATCCTGAACTGAAGCGTCAGCGCATGGAATATATCGCCTTTGTCCAGCCAGGCGATAATGTGATGTTGAATCAAAATATCGAAAACCATGATGATAGCGCGAATGAGGGTGTGAACCTGAAACGTTTACCGCAAATGCCGGCCTATCATTTGAAACGTGCCGATGGTTCAGGCATTACGATGATTAATATTGGTGTTGGCCCGTCTAATGCCAAGACCATTACCGATCATGTCGCTGTTTTACGCCCGCATGCTTGGCTGATGCTGGGGCATTGTGCGGGGCTTAGAAGCTCTCAACATTTGGGGGATTATGTTTTGGCGCATGGATATTTGCGCGAGGATCAGATTTTGGATGAGTTTCTGCCGCCCAGCATTCCTATTCCCGCCCTTGCGGAGATACAGCAAGCTTTGGAAAAGGCGGTGTCTCAGGTGACGGGGCATGAAGGATATGATTTGAAGAAGGTTATGCGCACAGGAACGGTCGCGACGACAGATGACCGGAATTGGGAGCTGAAATCTTATTTAACCCAGAATAAACGCCTTAGCCAGAGCAGGGCGATTGCACTGGATATGGAGTCCGGCACGATTGCGGCCAATGGTTTCCGTTTTCGTGTACCTTATGGAACGTTGTTATGTGTGTCTGATAAGCCGCTGCATGGCCAACTGAAATTACCCGGCATGGCGGATAGTTTTTATCGGGAGCGCGTGGAGCAGCATTTGAAAATCGGTTTGCTGACTATGACGTTATTGCGTGACCTTTCGCCTGAAAAACTCCATAGCCGTAAGTTGCGATCCTTTGATGAACCTGCGTTTCAGTGATATGTAATCCACCCAAAATAAAAGGCGCCGCATAGACGCCTTCATTTTATATCTTATCTAAATCGATAACTAGATAACTAGATCAACAATAGAGCCGCGTTCGCTTTGTGCATTTTTTTGTGGTGCAGAATTTTGCGATTGAGCCAAGGGCGCATCTGTTGCTTGCAATTCATTTTCGCGTGCTTCTTGGTTCGCTTGTCTTATTTCGCGCGTTTGATCATTTCCACCTGGTTGAAAAGGTTGAGAGATTGGTGGTGCTGCGTGTTGCCCTATGCCTGATAATGGTGCTGCCATTTTTTAAGTCCTTGTTTAGTGAGTAAACCCTTATATACTCTAACATAGAAACTATTAATAAATCGTTTCACCTCTGATTGTGGCACGAAATAAATAAAAGTGCAAATTCCTAAAAAAAATATACATTTTTATACTGATTAGTAATTCTGTTAACTGAATCATAAGACTTTCAATATATATAATAGGGAAGAAGGATTAAACGCCTTGTCTTTCTACCAAAAGCACACACCGCGTGTAACAGGTAGTTAATTAGTTGAAATATAACATGATAATTGTGGGGCAAAAATCATGAATAAGAGCAGAGTAGAAAGTGGATACGAGTGTGTGCCTATGGGTGCATTACTTGGGGACACACGTGAATTATATGAGTTAGCACGGGATAAAAGTCCCGAGGCACGTCTTGAACTGTCGCACACTATTGGATGTATTTTAGAGGCCGATGTAACAACACGCGAAGGCGAATTGGTTGCCGATGTTCTTATCAAGCTGATGCGTCAAGCAGAGTGCGACCTGCGTCAGGCGGTATCCGAACAAATTTCACTTCTTAATAATGTGCCATTGCGCCTTGTTTTGCAATTGGCGAATGATGACATCGAAATTGCGAAGCCAATGTTGAAGAATAGTCAGGTTTTGGGTGATATCGACTTAATGTATATCGTAAAGGCAAAAACCTCCGAATATTGGCAGGCGATTGCAACGCGTGAGAGTATCAGCGATGGTCTGATTGATGTTTTGGCGGATACGAATGATCTGGATACAGCCTTGGTTATGGTTGATAATATGAATATCACTTTAACTGAGCATGCTTTAGTGGCCTTATCCGATATTGCACAGAATAGCGAAATTTTGGCACTGCCGTTGTTACGCCGTGATGATGTGGCGGGTGATGTCGCCGCGCGTCTCTACCAATATGTAGGGCAAGAAATAAAAGCATTTATCAGCGATAATTATGATCTGGATACACAAAATGCTGTATCTGAGGTGCTTGATCGCTCGGTTGATGAGTTTTCCACGCCAGTTACACCAGATAGCTTTATGCCAGATGAGTATATGATTAATGCCGCGCAAGGCTTTAAACAGCAGGGCACTTTGAATGTTCCGTTAATGCTTAGTACGTTACGTCGCGGTCATATGCGTTCTTTTGTAGCGCAGTTTTCTGTTTATGTTGATGTGCCGACTGAAATTATAGGGCAAATTTTGTCTCAAACACATGGTCAAGGGCTTGCGATTGCAGCCAAGGCGAGTGGTCTTGAAAAACAGGATTTTCTTTCCATCTTTATGCTAACCAATAAAATATGGAACCATGGTCGCTTGGTTGATCCGCATGATATTAAGTCAGCGATTGGCTATTATAACCGTGCAACGCCTGAAATGGCGCGGAGTATTCTGAAGGGGAAGCATTAAACGAATTAGAAAAAGTAGAGTTTTTTTAGTATTGATATCCTCCAATTAACTTTAGCCGGCCTTGTTTTTCAAGTGCCGGCATTTTTTTGCCAGAATGATATCGTTTTATTTATTATATAGTGTTACTTTATGAGAGCTGCAATACCAGGCAGTTTCTTACCTTCCAGCCATTCTAGGAATGCTCCACCAGCCGTTGAGATATAGGAAAAGTCTGCGGCTGCACCTGCATTTTCCAGTGCGGCAATTGTGTCTCCACCGCCTGCGATGCTGACGCAATTTCCATCCCGCGTTTGCGCGGCGACGATTTTTGCAATTTCGTTTGTGCCGTTATCAAAAGGTTTAATTTCGAATACGCCCATCGGGCCGTTCCAGACAACAGTTTTGGAGTCTTTTATTTTCTCTGAAATATAGGCGATGCTTTTAGGGCCTATATCAATGGCCATGTGGTCGTTGGCGATATTATTGATGTCAACAATTTCATGCGCGGCATTTTCTTTCAGCTCACTGACCGTAACCACATCTTTAGGCAGGATAATCTCGCACCCAACGCGCGCAGCTGTATACATGATGTCGCGCGCGGTATCGGCCATATCTTTTTCACACAGGGAACGTCCCATAGAAATGCCCTGTGCGTAGAGGAATGTGTTCGCCATGCCGCCGCCAAGAACAAGGTAGTCAACTTTTTTGCTCAGGTTTTTGAGGATATCAAGTTTGGTAGAGATCTTTGATCCCCCTGCAACGGCAAGAACGGGTGTTTCGGGGGCATCCAGAGCTTTACTTAGGGTGCTAAGTTCTTCTTTCATCAGCAATCCTGCGGCACTTGGCAGGTGTTCTGTGATCCCTGTGGTGGAGGCATGCGCGCGGTGAGAGGCAGAAAAGGCATCATTTACATAGATATCGCCCAATGCGGCAAGGGATTTTGCGAAGTCAGGATCGTTGTCTCTTTCGCCCTTATGAAAACGGAGGTTTTCCAGCAATACGATATCACCAGCTTTGGCAGAGCTTGCGATGCCTTGTGCGGTTTCACCAATGCATTCTGGTGAGAATTTTACCGAACAACCCCAGCATTTTTCCAAAATAGGTGTTAGAAAGGCGAGGGACATTTCGGGGTTTTGTTCACCATCGGGACGACCGAAATGTGAGAGGATCAGGATCTTCGCACCTTGTTCACGTAAATATGTAATGGTGGGCAGCAAGCGTTCAATGCGCGTTGTGTCGGTCACCGTGTTATTTTGTCTTGGGACGTTTAAATCAACGCGTAATAAAATTGTTTTGCTTTTAACGTCTATTTCTGTGATCGTTTGAAAATCCATATTTCCTTGCTCCAACCCTGTTTTATATCAGGATATTGTTTTTGCGGCTTCTGTTGCCTCGATCAAACGTGATCGTAATGGCGCGTCCAACGCAGAGTGCCCCGCATCTGGAACGACAACATAATCGGCTTCTGGCCATAATTGATGTAATTTATTGGCCGTTTTTATCGGGCATATAACATCGTACCGCCCCTGAATAATGGTTGTTGGAATAAAGCGCAAGTGTTCAATGTTATGGAATAGACTTTTTTCCTCTGAAATAATTTCATGGGTGAAGTAATGTGCCTCTATTCGCGCCAGAGCAAGGGCTTGGTGTTTCTGCTCATCCGTCGTGATTGTCTCGTAATTCGGCAGTAAAGATGAGCATGCACCCTCGTATAAACTCCAATGTACGGATGCCTGTATTTGCGTTTCGGGATCATCCTCATTGGTCAGGCGTTTATAGTAGGCGGAGAGTAAATCATCGCGTTCATTTTTGGGGATGAAGTTCGAGAATTGCTTCCATGCTTCGGGGAATATGGTTTGCATCCCGTATAAGAACCAATCAATTTCAGGCTGTTCACACAGGAATATACCGCGTAAAATCATGCTGATACAGCGTTCTTTATGTTGGTTTGCATAGGCAAGTGCCAGTGTACTGCCCCATGACCCACCAAATAAATGCCAATCCTTGATTTTAAGATGTTTACGTAAGACCTCAATATCATTCACTAAATTTTGCGTTGTGTTGTTCTCCAAGCAACCGAGCGGGGCAGAGCGTCCCGCGCCGCGTTGGTCGAATATGATGATACGGTAATGGTCAGGGTCAAAAAAGCGTCGATGTATGGGTGTTGCACCCGCGCCAGGACCGCCATGCAGCAAGACGATCGGCACGCCGTCCATATTACCGCTTTGCTCCCAATATAAATTATGGGTGTCGTCAACGGCAAGAAACCCGCTGGAATAAGGTGTTATTGGCGGGAACAGGTCAAGCAATGGCGTGCGCTTATGCTCTGGGGGCGCGCTGGTTGTATCGGTGTTGTTTTGTTTTTTCTTGGGCATGGCGATTAATCGTTGAACACGGGAAGGGCGCTTCCGGTGTCTTTTTTACGTGGTTTTTTACTTTTCTGTTTTTGCTTTTTTGATACAGGTTTCGCGGGGGTTGAAGTGGATGTTTGCATACTGCTTTTCTGTTCGAATATGGCTTCAAATCTTTCAGGGTGGTCTATATCCATATAAGGACCATTGTAAGATTCAATCCAGCCACGTACACGTAAACGCTTGCCGTTCCATTGTTGCGGGTTCAGCTTTTGCTTTGTGAATTTCTTGAGGTTGAACGCGGAAATGGAAATTGTAAAATCATCGCGCCAATTTTTACCGAAATTCAGATACAGCCTGTTCTTACGCATGGAAACCGTGTTTACAACCCCTTCAACAATTTGGTAACTGCCAATATGTTTTTCAGCTTCTTTGGGGGATAGAACGTGGTGTTCTTCGATAGTCCACATACCCGCTTTGGCTTCGCGCGCTGTGTTTTCATGGGACAGCATTTGTTTGGCCATGTCGGGGTTATAGGGCGTGGTGCGTACCCGTGCCACACCAAGCGAGAGCAACATGCCCTGCACCCAGATATCATTATCGGTGCGAACAAGGTGTCCTATATGATGCTCCATTCGGTTTTTGCGTCCTTTTGAAGAATCCTTTGTTTGATAGAGCGCGACCTTTTTATCTTTTAGGAAGTCATCAAGGATGTGCATTGCGGTGATGGATAAATCTCCAGGATCATAGAAATCAAGATCGGCAAAATTTAATCCAGCTAAATGCACGAATCGTCCATCGTCCAATTTAACTGTCAGAGGGTTCACAACCTCTGTAACCGTGAATATCCCCGTTCGTCTCATGCCTTCAAAATCACCGCTTGGCATGACTTGTTCTTGTGCAAACAGGGTGTTGCAAAAAAATAAGCTGGTCAGAACAGAAAATGTTGTTAAAATCCATCGCATATGACTATCAAAACTGTTTGAGGCCTTATGAGCAAGCGTTTCTTTTATATATTTATTGTTTTTTTATCAATGCAAGCCGTTACGGGGTGTAGCACGAACCCCGCAACTGGTGATAATCAATTCACCGCACTGATGTCACCACAACAAGAGGTGCAGGTCGGCGCGCAGGAACATGCGAAAATTCTGAAGCAATTCGGTGTTTATAAGGATAAAGAGCTGCAAAACTATGTGAGCAATGTCGGCAAGAAGGTTGTGCAATATACGGAGAGACCAGAAGTCGATTATAAGTTTTTCTTGCTGGATAGCCCTGTTGTGAATGCGTTCGCGTTGCCGGGGGGGTATATTTATATGACACGCGGGTTGTTGGCGTTGGCCAATAGTGAGGCGGAGATGGCCTCTGTTTTGGCGCATGAGACAGGGCATATCACTGGTCGTCATTCGGCGGAACGTTATTCACGCAGTGTCGTGACGTCTTTGGGTGCGATGATTTTATCCAGTGCGGTGGGCAGTGCGGGCGTGTCGGAGGCTTTGGGTGTTGGGTCTAATCTGTATTTAAGCTCTTATTCCCGTGGGCAAGAGAGCCAAGCGGATAGTCTTGGTATCAGATATCTCAGTCGCTCTGGTTATACGCCGACGGGAATGTCTGCTTTTTTGACAAATCTACAGGCTGAAACAGCATTGCAGGCAAAGATCGATGATAAAAGCAGCTCTAATGCGACGAATTATTTCTCTACGCACCCTGCAACGGCGGAGCGTGTCAGCAAGACAATCAGTGAAGCGCGCCAATATGCACAGCAGGGTATTGTAAAACATGCGCCATATCTACGGATGTTGGACGGGATGGCGTATGGCGATAGTGCGGCGCAGGGCTTTGTGCGGGGGAATAGTTTCTATCACCCTGAGTTGGGCTTTAAGTTTTCTGTGCCAGAGGGGTATAAGCTGAAGAACCAGCCTTCGCATATTATGGCATCGGCGAAAAATGGTGCGACGATTATTTTTGATTTTGCGAATAATAAGGAGCACGCTACGCCAGCCAGCTTTATCAAGCATACATGGATGAAGGATCAGGCTGTCTCGTCTGCTCAAAATATCACCATTAATGGCATGGCTGCGGCGACGGCTTCGATTAAAGGATCGTTAAATGGGAAGGCGATGAATGTTCGTTTGATTGCTATTCGTTGGAGTGACAAGCAATTTGCGCGTTTTCAAATTGCTGTGCCTTCTAATCTTTCTGCGCCGCAGATGAAGGCTTTGAAAGCATCAACATATAGTTTTAATCGGATGAGCAAGAGTGATAAGTCACGCTTGAAACCATATCGTATCAAACTGATAACCAGCAAAGCAGGGGATAGTGTTGCCTCTGTGGCATCGCGAATGGCGCAAAAAGATCATAAGGAACAACGCTTTCGCGTTCTTAATGGTTTGAAGCCGCATGATAAGATTGTGGCGAACAGGCTTTATAAAATTGTAACGAATTAGATTGCGCGTGCATTAGCATTCCAAAGTATCAAGTACTTTACCGTCTTGACCGAACCCTGCACACACAAGCGACCCACCAAAGCCACATCCGCCATCAATCGTGGCCTTAACGCAGTTGAAATCAATGCCGTTATGGTCAGGATCATAACCGCGGATTACTTTTTGGAAAGGCGCGTAGGCTGCGTCGATTTGGTTGAACTTACGATGTCCCCACCAGAAATTATCACCTTGTTCTTGTAGGGGCTTTTGCGTATCTATACCTGCATTAACGAACAGCATCGGGTATTCAGAGTCTTCGGGGCTGTAGGCGGCGCGCACAAGTTGCATCGAAAGTGTGCGGTGTCCTGTGTTTTTGGTCAAAGTTTCTCTGACGCGGTTTGTCCATTGTGAAATACCGACCATGCCTTGGTTACAGGCCTCAATACCGTCATGCGGGGATAAGCCATAAGCGTAGAGCGTCTTACCCAGACCATTTCCAAGCATCCACAAGAACGTATTCATAGGATCAGGCGAGAATTGTAGTTGCAGCAGCTTTTGCCACATTTCTTCCTGCGCGCCGCGAAGATAGATTAAGTCAGTCGGTATCATGCTTTGTTTGGCGAGGACGGCGCGACGAAAGGTGAGTAGCTCACTAATCACATCGTTGGAGTTTTCGCCATAGCCCGTATAATTTCCCGTATAGATAATGCGATCACCCGCAGAAATATGCGGAAACAGGGTGTCATGTAACGTGACGAGCCTATCTATATTCCCATGGATAGCAGAAACAGCCCATATATTGCGGGCATGTCCAAGCGAGGTAAAGCGAATGTCTGACTCTTTTATCTGTGTCAAAATAATCTTCGTAAAATGTATAGGGTGGGGGAATAGAAAAATTTCCATAAGATGTATTTATAGTACATACAAATCAAGCACATAGGAAGTAAAACCTTATGTGCTTGATAGAATTATTTTATAAAATGATGTTTCTAAGCGGCTGCTTGTGTATCATCTTTGTTATCGTTGTCTTCATTCGCAGGGACAGCCTTGATTTTGCCCATGATATCTTCCAACTTTTCAGTCGCTTTGATTTCTGTAATATCATCAACTGCGGCAACTTCACGTGCCAAACGCTCAAGCGCGGATTGGTAAATTTGACGTTCGCTGTAGGATTGCTCTGTATCATCGTTGCTGCGCTTCAGGTCACGAAGTACCTCTGCGATGGCAACAGGGTCGCCAGAATTAATCTTTGTTGCGTATTCCTGTGCGCGGCGGCTCCACATTGTACGACGAACACGTGAACGTCCCTTTAATGTTTCCATTGCGCTGTCTAAACGCTCGTTAGAGCTTAGCTTTCGTAGACCGGAAATTTCGGCTTTCGTAACTGGTATTTTCAGACGCATACGGTCTTTTTCAAAACTCACGACATATAGTGCCAGTTCCATACCTGCAATTGTTTGTGTTTCAACACCTTCAACATGTCCAACACCATGTGCCGGATATACAACGTCATCACCTGCTTTAAAATCATAATTATCGTTATGTGCCATTTTATTATCACCTTTTCTTTAATTAATAATTATATATATCTCATATCAAATAGCTTTGAGAAACAACTGCCTTACTATAGGTAAGTGTTTCTCACAGTGCCTCTCGGCGGTATCTATCAACTCAACATAATTGGTATAGTATCAAAAAAATGCACTTTTTTCAACTAAATTAATTGGATTTTATCAATATTTTACATATTTTTAACGAATTACTGTTTTAATGCCGTGCTTAGGTCGCTAAAGTTAGGATTCCTTTAAGTGATTCTTTGTTGTTATTTGGCAATAAACGGACGTTATATGATCGAACCTGATTTAAGTTTACAAAAACCATTAGAAGATTATGTCGAATATATCGAAAAGATGAATATTCGCTCTCTTCCGTTGTTGGAAACGATGTCTGAGCCATTATTTTCGTTTCAAGATCCATATCATACCGTAAATGGTATGGGTGCCGCGCAAAAAATATTGGCGCGGCGACTTGAAATATACCCTTTTGGGCGTTACAGAGTGCATGATTTTGCATGGGGGCGGCGCAGCGCGACAGCTTATATTTATTGGAGCTTCTTTTATAAGGTTGAAAAACGAAAATTTTTGGGAAAGAAGGAGTCCGAGACGTATGACTTTTCCGGCGTGAGTGAAGTTGTTTTTGCGCCTGATGGCAAAATATTGTCTCATGTTGAGTTTTGGGGCGGGCATGATGCGTTTGACGTGAAGACCTATCAAAAGCCGTTGGAAAAATAATATTGGAATGTTAGAGTTTTGCCGTTGCAGCGTCTAATAAAGTAAATTCATTTGTTTGTGTATCTATGCTTGCACGCGTTCCGATTGGAAATGTATAGATGTCTTTGCCATGGCCAAAAGGCATATTATGCAGAACCGGATACTGCGCGTCGCCTATGTGTTCTTGTATAATATCATCTAAAGTATAGCCGAAGGGTGTGCCTGTTTCCAGTATATCGGTGAATTGCCCGAAAACCAGCGCATTGATCTCATTCAATACGCCGAGACGCTTTAGATGTAAGAGCATGCGATCAATACTGCTCAGCTCTTCGTTGCAATCTTCCAGAAACAGGATGCTGTCTTTGTAGAAATCATCGGGCAGTGTTTGGGGAAGATATTGAAACAGGCTTAAATTACCACCGATGAGGCGACCCTCGGCTTTGCCCTCGCGTAAGACATTATCTTTTGTCATCGGGTAAGTGGTCAGTGCGCCGCCTAGAAGATCAATAAGATGGTCGAGCTGTTTATATTTGTATAGGTTCTTAAATACAGGACCATGGAATGTTGTGATATTCGTGTGGGCAGTGATTGCGTTTAATAAAGATGTCACATCACTAAAGCCAATCAGTATTTTAGGTGTTTTATCGAGGCGTGCGAAATTTATGGTTTCGAGCAGGTGCGTGCAGCGATTGCCGCCGCCCGCCGCCCATATCGCTTTGATATCTTTGCGTTGCCACAATCCCTGAAAGGCGAGTGATTTTTGCAGGTGGTTGCCTGCGGATTGATTCTCACGCTCATAGGTTTGCGGGTGGACGAAGACTTGAAAGCCACGAGATTCGAGCAGGGCTTTCGACTTTTCGATATCATCACGTTCCACCCAACTGGATGGCGCAAAAACACCGACTGTATCGCCAGCCTGAAATGCTGGTGGGGTGATATTCATGTGCGCGTATGACTAACCATCTGCATTAATGCGGGAGATCAGCTCTTGTTTGACTTCTTCTGATTGCAAGTTTGCGACCTGACATGTGCCTGCTGCGTGATGTCCACCACCGCCATATTCAAGCATAAGTGTACCAATGTCGGTTCTACTGGAGCGATCCATGATGGATTTGCCTGTTGCAAAAACGGTGTTTTGCTTGTTCTTACCCCAAAGGACATGGATAGAAATATTACATTGCGGGAAGAGGGCGTATATAATGAAACGGTTGCCCGCCCAAATTGTTTCTTCTTTGCGTAAGTCCAGTATGACGAGGTTGTTATGAACGGAGCTGCAACGCTCTATTTGCTCTCTACATTTTACCTGATGTTCAAAATAAGTGTCCACGCGTTCTTTAACATCGGGCAGGTCAAGGATTTCATTAATGTCATTATGGTCACGACAAAAGTCAATCAGCTTCATCATTAATTGATAATTGGAGATGTTAAAGTCACGGAAACGCCCCAGACCTGTGCGCGCATCCATAATAAAGCTCAATAACCCCCAACCAGAAGAAGATAGAATTTCTTCCTTTGAAAAGTCAGCAGAATCTGCCTTATCAACGGCGACCATCATTTCGTTGGAAACGCGTGGAAATGCTTCTGCGCCGCCGAAATAATCATAAACGACACGTGCCGCGGATGGTGCATTAATATCGATAACATGGTTTTCAGGGTTGCCCTCAACGCGTTCTGCTTCGCTGGCATGGTGATCGAACGCAATATGAACGCCCTCCACAAAGGGCAGGTTCGTCGTAATATCATCAGAGCCGACATCAATAAGACCATCTTGCATGTCTTTCGGATGTGCAAACATGATATCATCAATGACACCAAGTTCCTTGAGTAATATACCACAGACAAGACCATCCATATCGCTGCGTGTTATCAGGCGGTATTTTTTACCGGTTTCAGGCATGATTTTGTTGTTTTGTGACATGGAATACTCTCTCCCCGAGCTGTGTATGTTCAAGATAGTAAAAACGCAGAATAGATGGGAACATGATAGCGTCTAAACCAGTTTAGGGAAAGAGTCTTGTGTTGCTTTAGGTGCTTTTTCTTGTGAAACATGCCTATTTATCTGATTTGTATGTCGTCTCTATGAAATATAGAGGGCGTTTTTTAGCTTCACCGAAAATGCGGCCTATATATTCGCCTAAAATACCGATGCTGAGGAGCTGTATACCGCTCAAGAATAAAATCATAACGGAAAGTGATGCCCAACCCTCAATATCAATGCCGAAGAATATGGTTTTGAAAATAATAAATGCGCCAAACAGGAAAGAGGCGATTGAAATGATAAGACCACAGAAACTGGCTATTCTTAAGGGAGTGGTGCTGAATCCCGCTATGCCTTCCATTGCAAAATTCCACAGCTTCCAATATCCCCATTTTGTTTCGCCGGCAACCCTCGGCTCGCGATTATATTCGAAGGCGACTTGTTTAAAACCAATCCACGCGAACAGACCCTTCATAAAGCGATGCTTTTCGCGTAGCTGTACAAGCGCATCAATAGAGCGTCTGTTCATTAAACGGAAATCCCCTGTATTCTTCGGAATATCAACATTAGCTGCGATAAAATTAATGATGTTGTAGAATCCATTGGCGGTGAATTTTTTAAACCATGTTTCGCCTTTTCGCTCTATCCTTTGGCCATAAACGACATCGGCGCCCGTGTCTTTCCACATCTTTATGATATCGGGGATAAGGGACGGTGGATCTTGTAAATCCGCATCCAGAAGAATCAGAGCATCACCCTTCGCATTATCGATTCCCGCGGTCATGGCGGCTTCTTTACCGAAGTTGCGGGAAAGATTTATGATGACGACTCTTTTATCTTTTGCATGTATTTTTTCGAGTAATTCTAATGTTGCATCTGTGCTGCCGTCATTGATATAAATAATTTCAAAATTATAGGTCATGTCGTCAATAACATCGGTTACAGCCTTGTTGCATATATCGACAACCTCTTCTTCATTGTAACAAGGGATAACGATAGATATTAATTCTTTTGTTTTTGTCATGAATAACTCTCTTGAATGTCGACCTGCTTTTATAGGTTCAGGCCATCTAAGCCATAAGATAAAGTATTGACCATAGGTATGTAAATAGAATAAAAATCACGGTGATGTTAGATGTTTTGAAAAGTCATTATAAAAACCTGAGCAAGTTCACAATCGTAGGAATTGTGAATACGCTGATTGATTTTTCAGTGTTTTATATTTTGCATGATATTTATGACGTAAATTTCGTTGTGGCGCATGTTTGTGCTTTTTTTATTGCCTTGGTGAACAGCTTTATTTTCAATGCGCTTTGGACGTTTAAGAATCTAAAGCGTGATAAACTTGTTAGACAAGTTTCCGCATTCATTATCATAGGTTTAATTGGTTTAGCTCTTAGCACGTGCTGTATTTATATGGCCAGTCTATATATCGGTGTTTATCCTGCTAAAATATTGGCGATGCTGGTTTCTTTTGCGTGGAATTATACTGGTTCTTGGTTGTTTGTGTTTAAAGATTAATGTTTTTTACGTCGGTATATGTCATATGTTAAGATCGCAGGGTAGTCGAAGGATGTGCCTTTAAAATAATCGGCTTGATCGAATTGGAACTGCTCACCTTTTTCATAGTGTTCGTTGATGATATCCCTGAATTTTTTATTTTCATTAAAAAACTCAAAAAAATCAAAAGGGGCTGGTGAGGCGATCTTTAACTCTGAGGCAATCAGCATGATTGAGGGTTTATAATACTCTATATCATCGGCAACAAACTGTGTGTACTTGTTTTTCAGGCCTTGGTAGAAGGTTTTTTCTTCTGTATCGGCATTGTTATTTGTATGTTTTAATATTTTCGGAATGAACCATAGAGTTGGAAACCGCGTCGCATGCGTGTACCCCATATAGGCGATGGTTGGGTTTATGATTTCTATATTGCCGTGAAAGGCAAAAAATGTGCAGGGCTTTGAGCATTCTTTTTCAAGAAATTTGGCAACGGGCAAATTCGGAATGTCTGTTTGCTTTGGGAATTTCGGGTTTAGCGGGCTTTGTATGCTGATTATGAGTAGAAGGCATGATAATGGGATGACGATACATAAGATTTCCAAATATACTGCCTTTAATCGTTTGTAGAAATTTGCGACACGAAACTCTATAGAGAGAGTCAGCGCGCAAATAAGAAAGGCATAGACCGGTATGATATGATTGAAATAGCCTTTCATTTGTACGAAATAAGGGATGAGACATAACAAGGCGCAGACATATAAGAAGAGCAGGAAACTTTTCTTTTCTTTGTTTAAATCTTCAAGAAAGACCTCCATAATAGATAATATAATAGTGGCAAACATGTATGTCTGGACTAACCTTATGACTTTGGTTGGTTGCATGCTTGTTGCGTACAAGGTTAGGACATCGGGAAATATTACCTCTATATAATCATAAAAGAACGTGAATATAATCCCAATATAAGCCAGTGTCATTACGCTCAATGTTAGAAAATCGATATCAAAGAAAATATTAAATCTTTTTTGACGAATCATACGATCTATTAGAAATACAGTCGGTAAAAGGCCGTAATGCGGTTTTATCAAGATACAGATTGCTCCGATAATCATGACAGGCATCAAGATATTTTTGCGGATTTTAATGTGCCTTGTCATGGCGTATTGGCATAAAACAAAAGGTATTAATGCCAATATCATCACATGTTCTCTTTCAGAGAAAAACATGGTTGTGGAGATGGTTACGGCGATGAAATAGCCTAGGACAAACATTTTTTTATCGGTGTTAGAGAGGAATGAAAAAGGCTTTATAATATGGTGGGTAACAAAAGTTGATAAAATTGTAAGCATAAGGGTGAAATAAAATGACCCTACCGTTATGGGGAGGCCGATAGCTTTTGAGAATAAAATATGCGGTATATAGAGGAATATACTGAGCGGTGGGTTGGTCTCGTATATATGTTCAGTCAGTTTTTGTCCGCTTAATAAACGCTCGGCGGCGATTAACAGCCATGAAATATTACCGTTTACAAGGTTTTGCCCCTGAATACTCAGGCATGGCACAATGATAAACATTATTGCGATGAGGAATGTAAATAAAGGCGCGGATTTCAGGTTCATTGTTGGTTGTTCTCTTTTATTGTCGTGTCTTTTTTATAGACATCCCATGTTATTATATGTTTGAAATCATATTTTGTATCTTGATAGAAAAATGCACGGTCTAGGCTGAAGCTGCCAATAGGTTTGTAGTCTAGAAGGATATTGACTAACTCTGGATAATTTTGAGTAAAGCGCGCTGCAAAATCTGTTCTAGAGCCATCCTTATTGCGTATTATTAGCAAAAGAGAAGGGTTCATTTGTTTTATGTCATTTGTAATATAACTGGCGTAGCGTGCTTTGGCTTGGTCTATTGGTTCTTTATATCTATTTGTCAGAGTTGTTGAGACAAGACCTTCAAATGCTGGTTGAAACCAAAATGCGGGAAAGCGTGTTGCATAAGTATGGCCAGAATAAAAGGCTTGTTGGCTGATTATATCCATGTTTTCGTATGTTATGAAATAGGAGCATGGCTGCGCGCAGTTTTGATTTATATAGTCTGACAGCTTGTTGTTTTCATAATCTCTATGTGTGGGATAGTCAGGTCGCAAAGGAGAGAATATATAGGTCAAAATAAATATCAGTATAATAAATATATGGATCAGTATTTTTCTGTGAAGGCGTGTTCTAACGTTCCTTGTGCGTTGTGCAATATCGTAAAGTAAGAGGCTTACGAGTGGAAAGATCAAGGTGTAGAATGGGAATCTGTGATAGCTAAACCCCTTCATTTGAATAACAAAAACTGCCAGCGCCAATAGAGCGCAAAAACCAAGGACGATTAATGGTTTTCTTTTTCCGTCTTGTGGAATAAAAAAAGTGGCTGCAAGGCACGCGCTTGTGATTATTATGTATATTTTTGCGTGGAGGTACACTGGTTGTGGGTTGGTATAGCCTATGTAAAAACGCAAGACATCGGGCAGTATAACCGTGATGAAGTCTTGGAAGAATATCCAAATAATGCATATATATCCGATAGATAACAGGGATAGGATCAGAAAGTCGGGGGATTTTATAACCTTAATTATGCTTTTATCTTTGATGGCGCGGTGAATGAATATGAATGCTGGAATCAAGCCGAAATGCGGCTTAATTAAGAGGGCTATTGCCCCGATGATAAGGGTAAAGTACTTCATTCTTTGTGGAAGATGATGCTTATAGGTGATACAGAGTTGCGTCAGGATAAAGGGCAGCAGGGCAATGGCGATGAAGTGATCTCGTTCGGCAAAAGAGAATGCTGGTATGATCGTTAATGAACATAAAAATGTCAAAGAAATAACAAGTCGTTCATTATCGCTGAAGCTGTTAAAATATTTAAGGGTTCTGTACGTGATTGTTACAAAAAGGAATATGATGGAAAGTGTACCCCAGAATATGGCATCATATGTTTTGATTGACAGCAGTTCCCCTATGAAAATAAAGGGAATATAGATCATAATGCTTAAGGGGGGATTCGTATCAAAGCACCCTTGCGAGAGTGCTATGCCCGATATCACGCGTTCCGCACAAATCATAAGCCACGCAACATCGCTGTTAACGCTTTGTTCGTATTGTATAGACAGCCATGGAATAAGTAAAAGCGCGGATAAAGCCCATAAATAGATATTAAAGATAAATTTCTTTCTATCATCCATGGTATTTACCCGCCAGATAGCGTTAACTAGCCTCTTTTTCTTCTGAGTCAGCAGTCTTTTCTGCTTCTTTTAGAAGGGTTGAAGATTTTTTCTTCTTTTTCTTCTTAGTCTTTGATTTTTTATATTTTGGTGGCTCACCTTTGTTTTCAACTGTTGATTCTTCAACAAGAATTTCAGTTACATCATCCATATCTGGAACATCGAACATAGAATTGAGGAGGATCTCTTCGATAATGGAGCGTAACCCACGTGCGCCCGATTTTCTTTTGATCGCTCTTTTTGCAATAGCAGATAGCGCATCTTCAGAGAATTTAAGCTCCGCATCTTCCATTTCAAACAGTTTTTGGTACTGCTTGACCAGTGCATTTTTAGGCTGTGTTAGGATGGTGACAAGTGCATCTTCATCCAGATCTTCCAATGTTGCGATAACAGGCAGACGCCCGATAAATTCAGGAATAAGACCGTATTTGTGCAAATCTTCTGGTTGCAGGTCTTGCAGCAATTCGCCAATGCCGCGCTCATCAGGGCCTTGAACTTCTGCGCCGAAGCCAATTGTTGTGCCTTTACCACGTTCGGCAATGACTTTTTCCAGTCCAGAGAACGCACCACCACAAATAAACAGAATGTTGGAGGTATCAACTTGCAAAAATTCTTGCTGTGGATGTTTACGTCCACCTTGTGGAGGAACAGATGCAACAGTGCCTTCCATTAACTTAAGCAAGGCTTGCTGTACGCCTTCGCCAGATACATCGCGGGTGATGGACGGGTTGTCAGATTTACGTGAAATTTTGTCTATTTCATCAATATAGACGATCCCTTTTTGCGCGCGCTCTACATTATAGTCAGAGGCTTGTAACAGCTTCAGAACAATGTTTTCAACATCTTCACCAACGTAACCTGCTTCGGTTAATGTTGTTGCGTCAGCCATTGTGAAGGGTACATCAAGAATACGGGCAAGTGTTTGGGCAAGAAGTGTCTTACCACAACCTGTTGGTCCAACCAGAAGGATATTTGATTTTGCCAGCTCAACATCTGGATTTTCTTCCGTGTGTTCCAAACGCTTATAGTGATTGTGAACAGCAACAGACAGAACGCGTTTTGCGCCTTCTTGTCCGATAACGTAATCATCAAGAACGCCTTTGATTTCGCTTGGCGCGGGGACACCTTCACCTGTGCGTACCAATTGGTTGCTGTCTTCATCACGGATGATATCCATGCACAGCTCAACACATTCGTTACAAATGAATACATTCGGCCCCGCAATAAGTTTGCGTACCTCATGTTGGCTCTTTCCGCAGAAAGAACAGTATAGTGGATTTTTTGTATCGGATGAACCGGATGTTTTACTCATGATGTGCGGCTTTCTATCCCTTTATGAATCTTTGCATCTTTAATCTGCCAATTAGCGCGCCCATGTGCAAGCCCCTATATTAAGGATTGTTGATTTTTATTCAGAATATCCCTAAGTTTCTTTTCAAACAAATATTAGGTTTTGGATTTATGTCGTTAGAATCAGTAAAAGAAGTGGTTGAGAATTTCTCTCTGTTTGATGATTGGGAAGAGCGTTACCGCTACCTGATCGACCTTGGGCGGTCATTGCCGCAGATGGATGATGCCCTTAAAACGGAGGAGAGCTTAGTGCGCGGGTGTACGTCGCGTGTTTGGCTGGTCGCGGCTGTTAAGGATGGTAAGTTCATCTTTGAAGCCGACAGCGATGCACATATTGTGCGTGGGCTGGTGGCGTTGTTATTTTCTGCGTATCAAGACTGCACATTGGATGACGTGCGCGGCATTGATATTGATGCGATGTTTAAAGATATTGGCTTGGATCAACATTTAAGCGCGAATCGCCGCAGTGGGTTCTTCGCAATGGTTGAGCGTATAAAATCCTTTGCTGCCCAATAAAATTATTTTGTTTCTTCAGATTCGGTTGTTGTTTCAGGCTTTGCTGAAGAATCAATTGCGCCAGTTTCTTCTAAATCTTTGGTGAATCCAATATTGCGGAGGATTTCTGCGAAAGCCTGATCGGATTGTGCGGATTGCTCGCCGATTAACTGCGCCTCAACAGACATGATGGAATGATCCGCGATCCAAAGCTGGGCAATATATATGGTATCCTCTAATCCTTTGCGTCCGCGTCCTAAAAGACCGCTTTGGCGATATCCTTCTTCCTGACGGCTTTTGATTTCATAGGCTTCGATGACGGTGTCTTTGGTCATTGCGCGTACAGTAGATTCCATCGTTTCAGGCGTGAATTCTTTATACATAGCAGGAGTGGAGGGGTTACATATTATCTCCACAGTGATCGTTGTGGATAGGTCAAACACCTTAGTGTAGGAGATTAAGTTAAAACATGTATCTGCGGTGTCGCCTTCACATTTATGGGTGATGTAAGGTTTTTCAGGGAATTGAGCGGTGAACTGGCAATAATCGGGTGAGTATTTGGGTGTATCGATTTGTGCTTCTTCTGTTGCTTCAGGAGCGGCGGCAGGTGCTTTACCCGCTGTTTCTTGCGCCATAACGGGGGCAGAAAACAGTAAAGTCAGGCATAATACGCGCAATAATTTCATCATGTTATTTTGTCCATTCTTCAGGGGATGCGTTCTCTTGCGCGCCTGTTTCCATGTTTTTAACTTCGTGGCTTTGTCCGTCTTCGAAGGGCGGAAACCAAACATAGGGTATGCCTTTTTTCTGTGCATAGGCAAGTTGTCTTTTGATTTTGGATGCGCCGTGAAAGGTTTCAACGTTATAGCCACGCTTGCGTAATGTCTGCGCCGTTGCCATCATCAAGTTGCGGGATTCTTCATTGGGCAGGATGACCAGAATATCAGCGGGGGATACGCCAGACACAGGCAGTTGGTTTTTGATGCGGATACGGTCAAACAAACGTGAAAAGCCGATGGATATGCCAACGCCCGGTAGATGTTTGTTAATATAATTTCCCGCTAAATCATCGTAACGCCCACCTGAACAGATAGAGCCATAGGATGGATCATCCAGAAAACGCGTTTCGTAGACGGTGCCGGTATAATAATCGAGGCCGCGTACGATTGATAAATCTGCAACAACGGCATTATCGGGCAGGTGTTGTAATTGATCCAGAACGAAGGACAGCTCTTCGATGCCTTCTTTCATGGTGTCATTTTGATTTGTTGTTGATATGCCAGCGATGAGTTCTTTCGATGTAGATGCTTTGATTAAAGCCAGTGACAGAATGGTATCGATATTATCATCACTCAGACCAATGCCTATAAGTTCACTTGCGACAGCGTTCTTATCCATCTTATCCAGCTTATCGATCCAGCGTGTGACCTCCGTAATATTCTCAATCCCGAGACCTTCAAGCAGGCCAATCAGGATTTTGCGGTTTGAAATCTGGATTTGAATTTTCTCATCTTCCATACCCGGCAGACTGGAGAGGATTTCCCAGATGATGGCGGGCATTTCTGCGTCAAAATGCAGGGGCAGCGTATCAACATTAATCACGTCAATATCACATTGATAAAATTCACGAAAACGTCCAGCTTGCGGTCGTTCGCCGCGCCAGACACGTTGCATTTGATATCGTTTGAACGGGAAGACCAGCTCGTTAAAATGTTGCGCGGTATAACGGGCGAGGGGCACTGTTTGGTCAAAGTGCAAAGCGAGGCGAGGCTCATTGCCTGTTTCGTATAGCTTATGTTCTGGAAATTTGTGGTCTCTGATAGGGATAAGGCTGTAGTGTTCTGGAACAGTTTCATCTTTGTGTATAATTTCATATGACAATTCACTGAGAAGACGATTAAGGACATACATCTCTTTATCTGTGTCCGCACCACCATCGCCGCCCTTGGCGTTTATGGCATCTAATGCCTCAACGCTCGGCGTTTCGATGGAGCAAAAACCATAGCTTTCAAACACGCGGCGAATATGGTCGAACCATTGTTGTTCTGCGCGTCTGGTTTCGGGAAGCCATTCAGGGAATCCGCTGATTGGCTTTGGTTTGTATATTTTTTTCTTTTCACTCATGAGACTTTGTTACTGGATGATTGTGGTTGGCGCAAGGGGAAAGCCCTTATTGCTCGTCAAATAATTCTGTTAGTTGCGTTGTTAACGCTTCGGCAAGTTCTTCTGCATCTGAAATTGTGATCGCCTTTTCGTAGTATTTCGTCACGTCATGCCCGATACCAATCGCGGTTAGTTCTACATTTGATTTTGCCTCTATCCATTTAATCACCCCGCGTAAATCCATCTCCAGAATATTGTGGGGATTAACCGACAGGGTTGAATCATCAACAGGCGCACCGTCAGAAATAACCAGCAGGATTTTGCGTTCTTCGGGTCTGCGGGAAATGCGATTATACGCCCAAACCAATGCTTCGCCATCAATATTTTCCTTGAGCAAGCCTTCCTTCAGCATAAGACCAAGATTTTTACGGGCGCGGCGGATGGGGGCGTTTGCGCTCTTATATATAATGTGGCGGATGTCATTCAGGCGACCAGGTTTTTCAGGGCGATCATTCGCCATCCAAAGCTCCCGCGATTTGCCGCCTTTCCATGTGCGTGTCGTGAAGCCGAGGATTTCTGTCTTTATGCCGCAACGCTCCAACGTCTGGGCGATGATATCGGTGCTGGTCGCGGCAATGGTGATGGGGCGTCCGCGCATAGAACCGGAATTATCAATCAGCAGCGTAACAACCGTATCTTTGAACGGCATTTCCTTTTCCTGTTTAAAGGTCAGTGGGACATTAGGGTTTGCAATCACACGGGCGAGGCGGGCGGCGTCAAGGATGCCTTCCTCAAGATCAAATTGCCAACTGCGGCGTTGGCGCGCCATTAATTTACGTTGCAGGCGATTGGCTAATTTTGTGATGATGTTTTGATGGTTGGAGAGTTGGTTATCCAGCAGTTCGCGCAGACGTTCAAGTTCAAACGAATCGGCAAGGTCTTCGGCTTTAATTTCTTCATCGAATTGCGTGGTATAAACGCGATATTGTCCCTCTGTGAAATTAACTAAATCTTGTGATCTGTTGGGCGGCAGAGGGATGTTTTCCTCCTCCATCATCATGTCATCGGACTCTATATCATCCATAATGTCATCCAAATCCATATCAAAAGATTCGTCTGTCTCTGTGCTTTCTGAGGCTTCACCTGCGGGGGATTGTTCTTGTTCCTGTTGATCTTGCGCGTCACTGTCGGGGGATTCTTGTGCGTCATCAGGCGTGTTTTCTTCACCGTCCTTTTGGGTTTGCATGTCGTGTTCTTCATCACCATCGGGGTCGATTTTCAAGTTGAGAGCAAAGAGCAGCTTTCGCGCCGCTTGGGTGTAGGATTTTTGATCGTGGATCAGGTTTTTCAGGTGATCGAAATTTACTTGCTGTAATTGCTCGGTGATCCAAGGTTTCCAGAGTTTAACCAGTTTTGTCGTCGTGGGCGGTGGCGTACGCCCCGTCATCGCACAGCGCGCAATAATATGCAGCGCATCGGCGAGGGCAACGTCTTCACGTTCTCTGATATCGCCGAATCCGCGTCTGATGGCTTTGGCCTCTAACACCGCATCAAGATTATCGGCAACGCCATCCATACTTAATATACCGATAGAATCACAGCGCGCCTGTTCCAATGCGTCCAGTGCGGCTTGTGCTTGCAGGTTGCTTTGACCGTTATGGCGGTGTAGTTGTCTGTCGTGATGGGCGATTTTTAAGGCATATGTATCGGCGCACCCACGAATCAATGCGCGTTTTTCCGCAGGCATATCGGGCGTGGGGGCAGGGATGCGGGGATAGTCTAAATCTTTGATTTCACCTGTTGGCATCTCGGTTTCGGAATATGTGACCTCCAGATCAGCTTTGCGCGACATTGCGCGCATGACAGATGAGGTATTGGTTTTGAACTGTTCCGGATTTTTTGTGCTCATGATATTGGGATCGTATCGCATTTCTTGTTTAAGGTGCAATGGCTATGTCATTGGTTGTGCCATTATTTGACGGGTGGTGTTGAATAATGTTACAAAGTCTCAAAATAAATGGATAATATTATTGGTGATAATTTATATAGGGAAATACGCACATGTCTTGGTTTAAAAATGTTTGGAGTGGTGGTCTTGGGGCTCTTACTTTTGCAGCTGCTGTTATTGTTACACCGATTGTTAGTGTCTATAACGGCGTTGAAGAGATGGCAAAGGATAACCCGCAAGGTGTCAGTAATTGGGGGCAGTTCAAAGAGGGTGCAAGTTTTGGCATCATTGATGCTGCGGATGGTTTAACGCCCGAATCTGCTGCGGACGCTGTTTATGATGGTGGTAAAGCCGTTGGTGGGGGTGCATCCCGTTTTGGTGAGCGTTTGATTGAGCGTGCATCAGAAGATTTTGGCGGTGTGTCCAGCACCTTTGAAAATGCGTTGAAAACTCCAACGGATAAAAACCCTTTCCTTGATCCTAATGCAGATTTTTCTTTTCCAGAAGAATATTCGGAGCCGTCTCAATAGGCTCTGATTTTATAGGAGAATATAGAAATAGGAGTGTGGATATAGATAGCTTGTTTCAAATGATTGTTGATATCCACGCGCAGATTATGGATGTGGATCGTATTCCGTATTTGGTTGGCGCAATTTTCCTGACGATGATTGCGGGCATGGTTACAGGACCTGTGTCAGGAAATGCAAATTCATTTTTATGGGGGGTGTGTGATGTTTTATTCGGGCGCATCGGGGATCGTATGGATCGGCGTTCGCGCTCGCGCTCTGACCTTATGTTTCGCGGGTTTTTATTTACGACGGTTCTTTTGTTCTTGGTGTTGTTATTGAGCAGAGTTTTGGAAGGTCATAATATGCCTTTCCTTGAGGTTGTTATGGTGGCGGCGTGCCTGACGTCGGGCAGTGTTTGGTATATTATCCTGAAACTATATTTTGCGTTGGATCAGCATGGCAGCGTCGATGGCGCTTTTTATGGTTTATCACGTTCCAGCCGCGTTGACCTAAACAGTACGGATGATTACGGCATTACGCGTACAGGTCTTGCCTATGCCGCGATCAGCTTTGATAAGGGCTTGGTAGCGCCCAGCCTTTGGTATCTGATTGGCGGAATGCCGATGTTATTGATTTATGTTGTATTGTCCTTTACCGCATGGCGATATGGTAAATGCGGGTTTACCAAAGGATTCGGCTCTGTTCCGCTGGCGTTGGAGAAAATGATGGGCTTTATCCCGTCTTTATTTGCAGGGTTTTTATTTTCTGCTGCTTCGGCGGTAACGCCAACGGCAAAAATGCATCAGGCAATCTTATCATGGTGGGGCAGGAAAAACCGCGCCCCTTATGAGGAAGGCGGCACTGTCTTAAGTGCGATTGCATGGCCCTTGGGGGTCAGCTTGGGCGGTGCTGTTCAGGATATATCAGGCAGCAGCCTAAAGAAGGTATGGATTGGGGCAGAGGGCGCAACCGCGCAGCTGGATCATAAGCATTTACAGCGCGGAATCTTCATGAATGTCATCGCGCATGTGTTGTTTGTTTTGGCTCTGTTGGTTGCGTATATATATGCGGGAAAAATGCTCTGATAAAGTTTTTTGTAGTTTTTATGTAGAAATGCTTGACTTTATAGGTAGATTTCGACTATTTTTCCGCATCTGTCTTAAAGACTAAAAGAATAATATAAGGAATTTGGCTATGAGCCGTCGTTGCATGATTACAGGAAAAGGCGTGATGAGCGGAAACAACGTTTCCCACGCACTAAACAGAACAAGACGTAAGTTTCGCCCTAATATTCAGGACATTGGTCTGTATAGCGAAGTACTTGATCGTTGGGTTAAGGTACGCGCGACTGCGGCTGGCATCCGTACTGTTGAGCATAAAGGTGGATTTGATGCATTTTTGCAAAGCACAGCACCAACAAAACTTGACCCTGTTCTTCGTCCGATCAAAGCACAAGTCGAAGCAGCTTTGGCGGCTTAAGTATGGTTTTTAATATGTTGGTGTCGTTCGTTTTGGCTTTGGCATATTATAAATAGAGAAGATAACCCGCTGTTACTGGCGGGTTTTTTTACGTTTTAGATAAGTTGGACATATTTTGATGCTTGATTACCCTAATTTTTCGTTTGATATTACCGCGCGTGATGAAAAATCGCGGGCGCGGATCGGCTCATTAAAGACTCCGCACGGCACGATTCAAACACCGAATTATATATTTTGTGGGACGAAGGCCACGGTCAAAAATGTTTCTCCGTGTCAATTGAAAGAGGCAAAAACCGATATTATTCTCTCCAATACCTATCATCTTATGTTGCAACCTGGTGCTGATTTGGTTGAAAAGATGGGGGGGCTGCATAAATTTATGAATTGGAACGGTCCTATGCTGACCGATAGTGGCGGGTTTCAGGTGTTCTCCTTAGGTGAGGGAACAATGGCCAATGAGATTAAAGGCAAGAACAGCAAGGGACATCATAACAGAAACCTTGTTTCGATCACTGAAGAGGGCTGCGTTTTTAAATCCTATGTGAATGGTCAAACCATTAAGCTAACGCCTGAATATTCAATGGAGATCCAGCGTAAATTAGGGGCGGATCTTTTGATGCAATTTGATGAATGTACGCCGTACCATGTGGATAAATCCTATACTGCGCGCTCTATGGAGATGTCACTGCGGTGGGGTGATCGGTGCTTGGCCGAGTTTGAACGTCATGATAATGGCGCGCAGGCGGTCTATGGGATTGTACAAGGTGGTGTGTATGAAGATTTACGGAAATTCTCCGCAGAATATACGAAAGATAGACCCTTTTTTGGGACGGCAATTGGCGGATGTTTGGGCGGCAGTGATGCGGAAATGTATGACGTTGCCTCTGTTTCTATGTCGCATGTGCATCCTGATCGTCCCGTTCATTTTCTTGGTATCGGTAAAATAAAGGATGTGTTTACCTTTGTACGCCTTGGCGTTGATACATTCGATTGTGTTATTCCAACGCGTTTGGCGCGTCATGGCGCGGCCTTTGTGAAAGGTGAGGCAAAGGAAACGATTAACCTTAAAAACGCGCGTTACAGTGAGGATGAAAGCCCCTTGGACGAGCGTATTGGCATTCCTGCCTCTCAAAATTTCTCAAAAGCGTACATCCATCATTTGTTAAAAGCGAACGAATTACTTGCCACACAAATTCTGGCACAGCATAATATTGCTACGATGAATATGTTGATGCGTGAAGTGCGTTCTGCGATCTCTGATTCGACCTTGGATTCTTTAGAAAAAGAATGGCTTGGGAATTTGAAATAAATATAAAATTTTTTAAAGAGAATTAACGAATTTATTGTATCATTGTGTTCCTGTTCATACCCAGAGGATTTGACGGTAATGGCATTGAAGTATAAAGAGAACGAGCATTGGGCAAAATTGTTGCCGATATTGGAAGACCACACCGCATGGTATCATGTGTTGGTTCAGTGCCTTTTTTATCCTGAAAATATGGATATGATGCATCAGCTTAAAAAGCCGACATCCTTTGCCCAGTGGGTCGTATATGCCAATCGTGAGAAGGGTATTCAGCCTGAAATTGTTGAAAAGTTAAGCGCCGTTCATGCGGATATGTTCAAAATTGTGGATGGTCTTATCTATAATACCAAAGAGACGCGTGCGAAGCCCTCTCATAAAGATTTTCAGAAATTTCTAACCAATTATGAAGAATTTTTGTTTTATGTTCGCCGTTTGGAAAAAGATTTGCTTCAAGAAGGCAGTGGCTATGATTCACAAACTGGCCTACGCAGTAAAAATATGCTGTTCACAGATATTCAACGAGAATTAGAGCGTTTAGAGCGTCAGGGAAAGAATTTTTGTGTTGCGCTTATGAAAATTGATGACTTTGAGAGTATTTGCAAAGATTCTCCACATGATGAGCGTAATGGGTACATAAAGTTGATTGCTAGTTTGATTAAGTTGAGTATTCGTTCTTTTGATGACGCCTATTATGTAGGAGAAGATGAATTTGTTCTGAGTTTGAAGCAAACCGATGTTTCGGGCGGTGTGACTGCGTTGGAACGTTTAAGGCGGGAGTTGGAACAGCAAAAGGTTATGCTTCGTTCTGAATGTGGGCTTGAGGAGAGTCTTCTTAGTATGTCTTGCTGTATTGCTGAGCCGGTTGGCGGTGATGATGTGCATGATTTGATTCGAAACCTGCGTGCAGATTTGAAAAATACAACACATAAAAAAACAGATACCGTTTTGGAGTATCATGAACTTAGCCCGTTACAGCGTTATGTTCAGGGTGACGCATAAATTGCGTGGGCGGTGCGGGATAACTTACTGATGAATGTAAAGTGAATGTATGGCAATCAGTGACGAAAATTTTGATTTTGAAAAGCTCTTTAATGCTTCGCCTATTCCAAGGGTTGTTGTTATGGTTGAGGGGGGTAAACCGTCTTGTGTTTTGTACGTTAACGCGTTGGCTTTGGAGTATTTTCACTGTAATAAAGAAGCCGTTATAGGTCACCATATTCAAGGTTTTATGGATACGGATAATGCACGCCATTTTGAACAGTCTTTTGAAGTGTGCCTTTCAAGAAAAGATACTGTAATAATACAGTCTTTGCCGACAATACCAGGGAGGCTAAAGGTCTATGGGTTTTGGGTTACACCGATTCTAGATGATGATAATGAGGTTATGTATCTAGAAATAATGGGGCAGCTTGATGGGCGTGACCAATCAATATTGCAAAGGGAGCGCGATGACGCAATTTCTTTGCTGGCCTCTATTTTTGAAGTCAGTGAAGTGGGCATTATTGTAACAGATGACACTGGCAGTATCGTCCGTGTTAATGACAGTTTTATACGGACATATGGTTGGGCGAGGGATAAAATTATTGGCACAGAGTTTACGACGCTGGTCACGGATGATGAAAAAGAGCGCACACGCATAAACCATAAGAAATTTATCAGCGTCGGGGTGCGTAGTACAGGTGAGTCAAAAATTTTGCGTAAGGATGGTGGTGTTGCCAATGTTCTGTTTACCTCTGCAACTCTAAAACTTAGCCAGAATAGAAAATTCCTTGTTACGACAATGATGGATATCACGTTGCGTAAACAGATGGAGCAATCATTACGCTTTGCGAAGGATCAGGCAGATACCGCCAATCACGCGAAATCGACGTTTTTGGCGAATATGAGCCATGAACTACGGACGCCGCTTAATGCGATCATCGGATTTTCTGAATTAATGAAGGACGAGACTTTCGGCGCGATTGGTAATGATAAGTACAAGGAGTATCTAGGTGATATCCATATGAGCGCCGAGCATTTACTGGACATTATCAATGAGGTTTTGGATATGTCCAAGATCGAGGCAGGACGTATTGAGTTGCTTGAGGATGATTTTGATGTCCATGATATGATCGTCTCTGTTTCACGTATGCTCAGCTCTCGTGTTTTTTCCAGTAATATTGAAATTGTACGGGATATCAGTGACGATGTTTTGGTTGTGAATGCGGATTACAGGCTGATTAGGCAGATTGTTATTAACCTGATGTCAAATGCGATTAAATTTTCTTCTCAAGGCGCGAAAATTCGGGTTTCCACCATGTTTTTGGATAATGGCGATCTGCAAATAGCCATTGAAGATGAGGGCGTGGGGATTTCAGAGGAAAAAATAAGCACGGCTTTAGAGCCTTTCGGTCAGGTGAATGATACCCCCGAAAAACGTGTTGTTGGTCAACAAGGAACAGGGCTGGGGTTGCCCTTGGCCAAGGCTATGGTTGAATTACATGGTGGTTCTTTCGAATTAGAGTCTGAGCTTGGCGTGGGTACGATTGTGCGTTTCACAATACCAGCTATCAGAGTTAAGCCCTGACTAAAACCCAATACATAACAAATTATCTTGCACGATCTTCGTATCACTTTTATGATGTTTGTTCATAAATATTGAATAGGAAATCATGATATGTCTAATCTTGAGCAACGTTGTGTAGAAGCTGGATTAAAAATGACGGGGCAACGCCGTGTTATTTTGCGCGTTTTGGGTATTGCGGAGGATCATCCCTCTGTCGAGGATGTTTATGATCGTGCAAAAGCGTTGGATTCGTCCATTAGTATCGCCACGGTTTACAGAACGCTTAGCCTTCTGGATGAGATGGAGCTGGTTGTACGCCATGAATTTCAAGAGGGCTATTCCCGTTATGAAGTAAATTCAGAGCACCACCACCACCTTGTTGATCTTGAAACAGGGCAGGTTATTGAATTTCAGAATGAAGAACTTGAGAAACTAAAAGAAAAAATTGCCCATGATCTTGGTTATGAATTGATTGACCATCGTCTTGAGCTGTATGGAAAAAAACTTAAAAGCGAGAAGTAATGCTATGTCTTGTAATATACCAGTACAAAAGGGTGTTAAAAAAGCATCGGACTGTAAATGTTACGGCGCGGTTATGCGTGCGTATGGTGACCTTATTGATGCGGGCGAGCCTGAAAGTACTGCTCTGGAAGCGGCTAAGATTATTTATGGATATCATCACCCTGAAGACTCCGCTTTAACGCAAACCTTAACGGTTGAGTGTTGGACGAACGAGAAAAGCCTTCATTAATCATGTATGAAGAAGATGCACGTTTACCTGTCCATTTATGGGTCGAGGCACAGTTAAGGCCGTTGAATGATCGCGGTGTATTCTATTATATCCAGCAACGTGGAGAGCAAAACACAGGCACTGTTCTTTTGAAGATTAACGGGCTGCGTGGTCACTGTAATTTATTAATTCAGCAACGTGATTTGGATGGTAAATTGGGGTGGATGCATGCTTTACGAAAAGAACAGGTTGAAGAACGCGATGCAGACCAGTATATTCAGCGCGCAATCTCTCGTGATCCTGATTTATGGGTGATTGAAATTGAAGATCGGGACATGAATAATCCTTTTGAAGGTGATATTGTGTCCTGAGAGAATAATAATAGAAAGAATTTAAGATGAAAAATATTTTTAGATTGATGGTTTTACTTATTGCCGGTGCGGCTCTTAATGCGTGTTCATCCACACTTGATGGTGCAGGGCGTGACATATCTAAAGTTGGTGATAAAATTTCAGATACTTTTTAAGTTGTTTTTGACTTTTTATATGTATAATGCGTTACGTAAATAACATGGGTGATGTTTAGATGTCTGATGATAATTCATTTTCGAAAAAAATAATTGAGGATATGGATGAGCGATTGCGGCTTGATAATAATCGGGCTGCTGAATTGATTGAACGTGCGGATACGTGCATTGCCAAAAACCGTGCGTTGGAGAGTGTGCAGGACGGTCTTTCTCCATCGCAGGGGGCTTCTTCAGAATTTATGACTGTGGCTGGTGATTTTGAGGCTTTGTATAAGCAGGTAGAGACAAGCCTTGAAGATTTAATAATGCATGGAACTGCGGAAACCAAAACAAAGGCTAAAGAGGTTTTTGAAGTTTTTGGTGCAGGGGAAGATGGTCGTTTTGCTGAAGTTATGTATGGGGCAGCAGGAAATATTGAAGGCGCACAGGATGTTATAGATTTTTTGACTATGGCGGCGTCTGATGGCGATCAAGATTGGGAAATGATACAAAATGAAGCGAATAAAGGTTATCAATCTTTTCTTCCTGATCCTGATGAAGGGAGTTTTAAGCCTGATCCTGACCATGTGGATGCTGATTCTTGGGCTTCACCTGAAGAACCTTAAATGTTTTGATGTTCTGACTTGTGTGGAAATCATTTGACTTTATCACTGAAATTTACTTAATTCTCAGCAGTCGATGTTGTTCTTAAAAAAGTAAGTTATGCCTCAATTATCTGAAATTATTAAAAGTCGCAGAACGTTCGCCATTATCTCGCATCCTGATGCGGGTAAAACGACGTTGACTGAAAAGCTGTTGCTGTTTGGTGGTGCGATCCAAATGGCGGGTATGGTTAAGGCAAAGGGTGCGCGTCGTCGTGCGCGTTCTGACTGGATGAAGGTCGAGCAGGAGCGCGGGATTTCCGTTGCGTCCTCTGTTATGACGTTTGTGAATGGTGGTATTACCTATAACCTGTTGGATACACCAGGGCATGAGGATTTTTCCGAGGATACCTACAGAACCCTAACCGCAGTGGATAGCGCGATTATGGTGCTGGATTGTGCCAAGGGGATTGAGAAGCAAACACTGAAATTATTCGAAGTGTGTCGCCTCCGTGATATTCCGATTATCACCTTCATCAATAAAATGGACAGAGACGGGCAAGACCCATTTGATCTTCTTGACGAAATTGAGGAAAAGCTGGCGTTGGAAATTGTGCCCGCGAGTTGGTCAATTGGTATGGGGCGCGATTTCAAGGGCTGTTACAACCTGTTGGAAGATAAGCTGGTCTTGTTTGAGCGCAGCAAAGGTGAGGCGTTAAGCGAGGCGATTGAATGTTCAGGTCTAGATGATCCGAGGATTGATGAATTGCTGCCTGCGGATGCCGTAGCGACATTACGTGAAGAAGTTGAAATGGTGCGCGGTGTTTTTCCGGCCTTTGATGTTGAGCGTTTTCTTAAAGGTGGGATGACGCCAGTATTTTTTGGCAGTGCGGTGAATAATTTCGGCGTGCGTGAATTGCTGAATGGCTTAGAAAAATTTGCGCCATCGCCCTGTTCTCAAACAACCAAATCCAGAGAAATTAAACCCGATGAAGCCAAAGTCACTGGCTTTGTGTTTAAAATTCAGGCGAATATGGATCCAAAGCATCGTGACCGTATTGCCTTTACACGCATATGTTCGGGTAAGTTCCGCAAAGGGATGAAGTTGAAACATATACGTTCGGGAAAAATGCTGACCATGCATTCGCCGCAATTATTCTTGGCGCAAGACCGTGAAGTCGCGGAAGAGGCTTATGCAGGGGATATCATCGGCTTGCCAAATTATGGTGGCTTGCGTATCGGTGACGCCTTGACCGAGGGTGAAGAATTGGTCTTCACAGGCATACCGAGCTTCGCGCCTGAATATATGCAACGCGCCCGCGCCGAAGATCCGCTAAAGGCGAAACATCTGGGCAAAGCGTTAGAACAACTGGCCGAAGAGGGCGCAGCGCGCGTCTTCAAACCCTATAGCGATCCTGATTGGGTCGTCGGCGTTGTTGGCCCCCTACAGTTTGAAGTACTACGCGATCGTATTCGCAGTGAATATGATATTCCCGTAAAATTCGAGGTCACCAGCCTTTATACGGCCCGCTGGATTTCATGCGAAGATAGTTCTATGCTGAAAAAATTCATTGATGCGAACCAAGTGGCCATTGCCAAAGATCATGATGGTGACCCTGTTTTCCTCGCACGTAATGCGTGGCACTTAAGTGACGCAGAAGAAAAATATAAAGAGATCAAATTTGATGCGACTAAATAGTTGTTTTTTCGAATTTCCTCTTGAATTATTTCGAATAAAGTGACAAAAAGGATGAAATTAGTCCTATATGGTGTTTTATGCTCAAGATTACAAGAATGTCTGATTATGCTGTGGTTGTGTTGGTAGAGCTGATGCAAGCTGATTCTTTTGTGAGCGTCTCTAATTTAGCCCAACATACAAGATTGACCGAGCCAACTACCTCTAAAGTGTTGAAGGCTTTGGTGCAGGCGGGAATCGTTATCTCAACCCGTGGTACAAATGGTGGATATTCTTTGGCTGCTACACCGCAGGATATCTCTATTGAGCAAATCATTAAAGCGATTGATGGGCCAATTGCGATTACAGATTGCGCCAATGGAAATGAACCTGATTGTATTTTAAGCGATGCTTGCTCTATACGCGGGCGATGGGATGGTGTGAACACCGCCATTCGCGAGGTGTTGAGTGATGTCACGTTGGCAGATATGGCGACTAACCACAGCTCTTTGAAGAGGGTTGGCTAATGTGGGGATGGTTTGCAGCGTGGGATTTGAAAGAACCCTATCAGAAGATGAATTATAACGAGCCTGCAAAATATAAAAGAAAACGCGAAAAATTTATGGCCGTTATTGTGTTGATTATTTTAGCTGTTTTTCTCGTATATCAGTATTCTATATATCAGTGTTATCAAGTAACGGGTGATTATAGGGTCTGTAAATATTATGGTGGCGATATAGAGGCGACTAACAGAATGTTAATGAAAAACGGCGATAAGCAAGCTGAAAATGAAGGTGCAAAATAATGGCAGCTACTGATGAAACAATTGCACAAGTTAATGCGTTGTCTGGTGTTTACGAGGCGGGCTTTGTTACGGATATTGAAACGGATAAAGCACCTAAGGGGTTGAATGAGGATATTGTACGCTTTATTTCTGCGAAGAAGGACGAGCCGCAATGGATGCTTGATCGCCGTTTAAAGGCTTATGCACATTGGCTGAAAATGCCTGAGCCAACATGGGCAAAGGTTGATTTCAAGCCAATAAATTACCAAGATTCCTATTATTACGCCGCGCCAAAATCAATGGAAAATGCGCCGGAAACTCTGGATGATGTTGACCCGATTTTGTTGGAAACTTATTCAAAACTGGGCATTCCATTGCGCGAACAGGAAATTCTTGCGGGCGTCAAAAACCGTACACCCGTTGCGGTGGATGTGGTGTTTGACTCCGTGTCCGTTGCCACGACATTTAAGAAAGAACTTAGAAAACATGGCGTTATCTTTTGCTCAATTTCTGAAGCGATAAAAGAACATCCTGAACTTGTGAAGAAATATATGGGGAGTGTCGTCCCGCATTCAGATAACAAGCATGCCTGCCTGAACAGCGCCGTTTTCACAGATGGCAGCTTCGTTTACATTCCACCAGGTGTGCGTTGCCCGATGGAGCTGTCGACCTATTTCCGCATTAATGAGCTGAATACAGGGCAGTTTGAACGCACGTTGATTATCGCGGATAAGGGCTCTTACGTGTCGTATCTGGAGGGTTGCACCGCGCCGATGCGTGATGAAAATCAACTCCACGCCGCCATTGTTGAACTGGTCGCCCATGAAGATGCGGAGATTAAATATTCTACCGTGCAAAATTGGTATCCGGGCGATCCTGAAACCGGTAAGGGCGGGATTTATAATTTCGTAACCAAGCGTGGCTTATGCGAAGGTCGTAATTCTAAGATCAGTTGGACACAGGTGGAGACAGGCTCCGCAATTACGTGGAAATATCCGTCTTGTATCCTAAAGGGTGATAATTCGGTAGGTGAGTTTTACTCCGTTGCTATCACAAATGGCAGGCAGCAGGCCGATACAGGCACGAAAATGATCCATATCGGCAAAAATACCACCAGCCGTATTATCTCTAAAGGGATCAGTGCAGGGCGCAGCAATAATACCTATCGTGGCGTTGTTAAAATTATGCCCAATGCGGATGGCGCAAAGAATTTTACAGTGTGTGACAGCTTGCTGATCGGCGATCAGTGCGGCGCGCATACCGTGCCTTATATCGAAAGCCGTAATCAAAGCGCAAGTTTAGGGCATGAAGCCACAACCTCGAAAATCTCCGAAGACCAGCTATTTTACTGCATGCAGCGCGGCTTAAGCGAAGAAGATGCGATCGCCCTGATCGTAAACGGCTTTGCCCGCGAAGTGATGCAACACTTACCCATGGAATTCGCTGTGGAAGCGCAGAAGTTAATTGCGATTAGTCTGGAGGGGAGCGTTGGGTGATTAAATCAATCGACCATTTAGTTTTGACTGTTGAAAATATAGAGCGGAGCTGTGCGTTTTATGAGCGTTTAGGTATGAAGACTGAAATTTTTGGAGCAGGACGTGTAGCTTTGAAATTTGGCACTCAAAAAATAAATTTGCATGAGGCTGGTGAGGAATTTAAGCCAAATGCAAAAAATGCAGTTATGGGAAGCTCTGACTTTTGTTTTTTAACCGATGTAACCATTGATAAAATAGCAGAGCTTTTTGATATTGAGCTAGGACCAGTTGTTAGGACTGGTGCTGTAAATATATTACATTCTGTATATTTAAGAGATCCAGATGGAAACTTAATTGAAATTTCAAATGAACAAGTCGGTAAGGAATAAGTATGTTCATGATGATCGTTGGTATAGTCGGGGCGGTGATATGCGTGGTTGCGTATATGCTGATTATTGTTGAGCGGATTGATGTTAAGGGCGTGGTGTATTGCGCGTTGAATGGTATTGGCGGGGTGTTTTTGTTGATCTCTATTGCGGCGGAATATGATGTTGGTGATACGGGCGGGCTGTTGGTTGAGATATGTTGGATTATTATTTCAATTTACGGTGTGCTTAAGGCGCGAAAAAGAGGGGGAGAGAATGGCTAAGGACACAGGGTTTCTAATTGATCGTGGTATCCATTACGTTGTCATGATATTCACAATTGCGCTGATGGTTTTTGGTCTTTTATTTGCCTATAAGGCGATGATTAAACCAGCCACAGATGTTGCCGCGATGGCGGAGCGTGAAAATAAGGATAAAAAAGGTGCGGCGAAACAATTGCCGGACTTTATAGTTGATAAAATGAAACCAGATGAATTGGGACAATTAAAACCATGATTGAGATTAAAGATTTACATGCTTCCATTGAAACAGATGACGGGGAAGCGAAGGAAATTATTAAGGGGCTGAACCTGTCTATTCCTGCGGGTGAGGTGCATGCCATAATGGGGCCGAACGGCGCGGGTAAATCTACGCTGGCCTATGTTTTGGCGGGGCGTGATGATTATGATGTGACCAGTGGCTCGGCAACGTTGGACGGGCAAGACTTGCTTGATCTTGCACCAGAGGAACGCGCAGCAGCAGGATTATTTCTTGCCTTCCAATACCCTGTTGAAATTCCAGGTGTGAATATGAGCATGTTCCTGAAAACCTCAATCAATGCGATCCGCAAGCAACGCGGCGAGGATGAGCTGGATGCGCTTGGTATGTTGAAATTGATTAAAGCAAAAACCAAAGAGCTGGGCATTGCTGATGATATGATGAAACGTGCGGTTAATGTTGGCTTTTCTGGTGGTGAGAAAAAGCGTAACGAAGTTTTACAAATGGCGATGCTGGAGCCGAAATTTTGTGTTCTTGATGAAACGGATAGCGGTCTGGATATTGATGCGCTTAAAGTCGTGGCGGAGGGCGTTAATCGCCTGCGCGGTGATGATAAATCATTCCTTGTGATTACGCATTATCAACGCTTGCTGGATTATATTAAACCTGATGTTGTGCATATTATGGCGGATGGTAAGATTATCAAAAGCGGTGGGGCTGAACTTGCCTTGGAATTGGAAGAAAAAGGCTATGCCGGATTTATCGGGGAAGCAGCGGCTTAATGTTTTTCGTAAAATCATTTCTAGTTATGTTGATTGTATGGGCTTTAAAGCCAAAACACTTTAAGTATATTGCGATTTTTGTTACGATTCTTACTATTGCTTATGGTGTTACTATTGTGTTGGAAAAAGGATGAGAATGCTTGATATTAATGATTTACCCACGCCAAAAGATGAGGATTGGAAATACACCAATCTTTCGCGTGCGCTTGGTGATTTGAAGAATATTCCTGCTCAGGATGTACGGGAAATACTTATCCACAAAACCAGTGGAGAAGTCTGTGAGCAAATTGAGGATATCCTGTGGACAGGTGTTGAGGGACAGCACCAGAGTCTGCGCCTGAAGATCGTTCTGGAGGAGGGCGCGCAGCTTACCTTAATTGAACGACATGAAGGCAGCGGTGCATATTGGAAGAATATGAGTACTGAAATCACCCTTGGTGCGAATGCGCGACTAAACCATATCCGCATCCAAGAAGACAGCACGCAAGCCATCCAAACCAACATGGTGCATATCACGATGGAGCGCGATGCTTATCTTAATAGTTTTTCTCTAAATATGGGCGGTAAGCTGACCCGTCACGATATTCACGTGGTGTTGAATGGCAGTAATATTGACTGCTCGCTCAATGGAGTGACTTTGTTAAAGGACAAGCAGCATGGCGACACGACCATCTTGATGGAGCATACTGCCCCGCATTGCTTATCTAACCAGTTTTATCGCACTATATTAGATGACGCGGCGCGTGGCGTATTTCAAGGTAAAGTCCATGTGCATCAAGCGGCACAGAAAACCGATGGGTATCAGCTCTCCAACACGTTGTTACTCTCCCCGAAAGCGGAGATGGATACGAAGCCAGAGCTGGAGATTTACGCCGATGATGTGAAATGTTCACACGGTGCAACGACAGGGCAGCTGGATGAAGCACCGTTGTTTTACCTACGCTCTCGCGGTTTAAGTGAGGCGCAGGCACGTATGTTACTTGTGCAAGCTTTTGTGGATGAAGTTGTGGATAAGGTTTCAGACTCCGCGCTACATGATGAGATTAAAGAAAAGGCAGGGCGTTGGTTAGAAGCGGCTTTGAAATCAGATGACTAATATTCAATCGCCATGGCGCAGTGATTTTCCCGCACTATCAAAAACAATGAACGGCAAGCCGTTGGCTTTTCTTGATAGTGCCGCGAGTGCGCAAAAGCCGCAATGCGTTATTGATGCGATGAATGATGTTTTGACGGGTGGCTATTCGAATATTCATCGCGGTCTTTACGAGATTTCACAAAACCTGACACAGAGCTTTGAAGATGTGCGTAAGAAAATCGCGCAATTTATCGGGGCGCAGAGTGAGAAGAATATCATCTTTACTCGTAATGCGACCGAGGGAATAAACCTTGTCGCGCAGAGTTGGGGGCGTGCTTATTTGAAAGCTGGTGATGAAATTATTATCACCGAGATGGAGCATCACGCCAATATCGTGCCGTGGCAAATTCTGGCCGATCAAATTGGGGTTGTTGTTAAAGTTGTGCCTGTGACGGGTGATGGCTTGCTTGATCTTGATGCATTTCAATCTTTGCTGTCGGATAAAACAAAATTGGTGGCCTTTGTTGAAATATCGAACGCTTTGGGAACGATAAACCCTGTTGCGGGTATTGTTCGAATGGTTCGGAAATATAACGCTGATATCAAAATCCTTGTTGATGGTTCACAAGGCGTTGTTCATCGCGCGGTGGATGTTACCGCTATGGACGTGGATTTTTATGTGTTTACAGGTCATAAATTGTACGCACCGAGCGGGATTGGCGTGCTTTACGGCAAATATGATGTGCTGGATTCTATGCCGCCTTATCAAGGTGGCGGCGACATGATAGAGCGGGTGAGCTTTAAATCTGGCATCACATATCGCGAAGCACCGTATAAGTTTGAGGCAGGCACACCAGCCATTGTTGAGGTTATTGGTCTTGGCGCGGCGGTGGATTACCTTGTGGATAACTCTATGGATAAGATTGCGGCGCATGAGGCGCGGTTACTTGAATATGCGACAGAGGCGATACAGAATGTGGCAGGTTTAACCTTGCATGGCACTGCGGATTTGACGCAAAAGGCAGGTATACTCAGCTTCACGATGGATAATGCTCATCCCAGTGATATTGGTATGGTGTTGGATCAATGCGGTGTTGCGGTACGTACAGGCCATCATTGCGCGATGCCTTTGATGGAGATGTTGGGGCTGAATGCGACGGCGCGCGCTTCTCTTGCAATGTATAGTGAGCAGAGCGATGTTGATGCGCTTATCAATGGATTGAACAAAGTTAATGTGCTGTTCGGGTAGGTTATATTTATGAAGTGGTTTTTGATTATCTCGTCGCGTTGATTGAGCAAAAATATGTTGCTGCGGTTTCGGGAAATGATATGTTCACTATGAATAATGATGAGCTGTGTTGCAGAGGGCGACCATAAAACTGTTAAAGACCAATGTTTTAAATCATTGTATAAAATAGAATATAAGATGAAAGAATTTTGTAGGGAATAGAATATGAACACATTACTCATTAAAACTTTGATTTTGGTTGCTGTTGTTGGTATCGGGGCAAGTGTTTTTGTTAATCTTTATGGAGACGCTGCATTCTTTTCCTATGCTAAATCAACGGTGTCTAGTGAATGGGAAAAGTCTAAGGAAGATTGTTTACCTCAAAATTATGTGGGTAATAAATATTTTAAGATAAAAACACCGTCAGGGTTTTGTGATTGTCTGGATGATGGTCGGGATGCGATAAGCCAAAGTAAGGAATCGGGCGAGTCTTTGTCGGAGCTAGACTTCACCTCAATGTGTATTGATGTTTTCTATAAGGCATCTTTTGCGACGGAGTGTCAAAAAATTAACAATATGCTTCGTAAGGCTAAGAAAAAAAGTAGGCTGGTTTGTGGTTGTTTTGTAGGTAAAGTGAACTCTTTATTATCTTATACTATTGTAAATGATTTTGATATGGAAATGCAGGTAAGCGTTTCCATGGATGCTCTTGATCCTAAAACCATGGGCAAGGGGCTTGATAGCATAAAAGCCAAATTGGCTATTGATCGTGGTAGTGATCGCAAAGGCACTTATGTGATACCTCAAGGGGTTGTAACGTCGTGTATAAAGGTGGACGAATATGATGGAAAATAAAGCAGACGATAACCTGGATAACTTGGCTGAGCCACCACATGTGGAAGCAGCACGTGACCATGCCTTGTGGCCTTTGATATTAAAGGGGTTGAGGGAGATTTATGATCCCGAAATTCCTGTGAATATTTATGAGCTTGGCCTGATTTATAAGGTAGAAATTTTACCGAAACTAGAAAACGGTTTATGTGATGTTGAGGTTAAAATGTCCCTGACCTCGCCTGCCTGTCCCGTTGCACAGGAAATGCCAAGCTGGGTTCAGGGTGCGATTTTGCCGATTGAGGGCGTTCGTGGGTGTGATGTTGAAATTATCTGGGAGCCACAATGGAATCCATCAATGATGGCTGAAACAGCAAAAATGCAACTGAATATGTTCACGTAAGAGGTAATATATTATGCAAGCACCAATACAAATCACAGAAAAAGCCGCCGTGCAGATACAAGCCCTTTTGGATAAAGCACCAGAAGGCACGGTTGGTGTTCGCTTAACCGTAAAATCGACGGGGTGTTCTGGTAATAGTTATCAGATGGAATATGTCGGTGCGGATGATGATTTATCTAAAGACGAGAAATTCGAAGAAAACGGCGCGAGCATCTACATCCCGAAAATATATTCATGGATGTTATTCGGTACAGAAATTGACTACATCACGGATGAGCTTGGCAACACGCGCTTTGATTTTATAAATCCCAATGAAACTGGACGCTGTGGTTGTGGCGAGAGTTTTCATGTTGGCGGAGAGTTACCGAAATAGTTAAAATTAACAATAATATCCTCAACTAAATATAAGGAAAATTTATGCCACAAGATATTTATACAAAGTCACTTCTTTCATTTTTTGATCCGGATGACGGTAGTTGGAAAAGATATGAAAATGAGAAAGGTTTTCTTGCATTTATTAGCCCAATGGATGGTGTAACGTATGAGCAGGGTAATGCGGATGTCTATGTTAAAGATTTACCGTTCTATGTAGATGTTAAGATAGTGCAAATGCGTTCTTTGGATGAGCAAGCTGAGCCTCAGTTCTGTTTTTTCCTTAAATATGGCGCACAGGGGACGCAGTATGTTCAACTTAAGGGGCAGAGCGATGTTATTCATGAAGTAAATGAGGAAAGTGAGCTGAATATCACATTGGATACTGTGTTTGATTATCTAAAATTCTTTAATTTGTTTACAAGCAATGATGAAGGCAATTCTTTTTACGTTATTGAAGGGCAGAATAGTGAACTTTTTAAAAGTTATAGCGCATATGAAGTCTCACGTTATTTGCGGAAATTTACTGGCTCTAAGATTGATGATGCAAGCGAGTTGGGCGTTTATACAATTAACACACGTGTTTTATGCGATGGGACTTTATATGATTGCGACTTCGATGTTACGCGTGATGGCTTTGTCGAAATGAAAGAAGACAATTGGGTGGGCTCTGTTTAGAAAGCCTTAAGTGATTTTTCAATAACGCTTGCATCCGCGCCTTCTTCATGAGGAAGGGTGGATAGACGCTGTCGCCATTTTTTAGCGCCCGGTAATCCTTGGAATAACCCAACCATGTGCCGCGTTATAGATTTCACAGGTGTGTTAAAATCTGCCATTTGCTGTTCTATATAAGGAACCATGGCGTGGGCAATATCGATGCGCTCTTTAACATTTGTGTTATCAAAAATCGCTTTTTCTAGTTCTGCCAAAATATATGGGTTTTGATAGGCTTCGCGCCCCAACATTGCACTATCGAGTATTCTTAAATGTCCTTGCACATCTTCAACGGTTTTAATATCGCCGTTCACTGCGATGTTCAATTCAGGGTGGGCGGCTTTAATTGTTGTAACACGCTCATAATTGATTACGGGGACAGTGCGATTTTCTTTGGGGCTCAGACCTTGCAGCCATGCTTTGCGGGCGTGAATGATAAATGTTTCGCACCCTGCATTTTGAATGGTTTCTATGAATGTGTTCAGAAATTCGTATGAATCATGCTCATCAATGCCAATACGGCATTTGATTGTGATGGGAATGTTGACGGCCTTTATCATGGCTTCAACCGCTTTTGCAACGGTGTCAGGCTCTTTCATTAGGATTGCGCCGATTTTACCTTTTTGCACACGATCGCCAGGACAACCGCAATTGAGGTTAATCTCATCATAGCCCTGATCTTCGCCCATCTTTGCACAAGTTGCCAAATCTTCAGCATCCGATCCACCAAGCTGAAGCGCGATTGGATGCTCAGTATTATCAAAGCGCAAAAACCGCTCTTTATCGCCATGTATCAGCGCGCCTGTTGTTACCATTTCGGTATAGAGCAACGCATTTGGGGATATAAGACGGTGGAAATATCGACAATGACGATCTGTCCAATCCATCATCGGGGCAACGGAGATGGGGCTTAGTCTTGTTTTCGGCGGTTTATCACCGCTATTGCTGCTTTTTTCAGTATCTTCATTCATCGCGTTTTGACTTATTCTCATAGATTTTAGGGCATTTTAAGACATATTGCCTATAAAAAAATTCTTTCGTAAAGCCTTTAGTCATAACCGTAAGTTTTTATCGTGTGAATATCAATAAGAGTGGCCGCAAATAAAGCCTGTCGCAAGTTTTTCAAACGGAATTAAACGTGTGATACACTGTCATAAATTATTGGGGCGGGAGTTCCGCAATCTTTATCGGGCCAAGATAGATTTTGTGTTTATCACTGGTCAGTGTTGTGCGTACCATGCCATCTTTTTCCAGAGATTTTAGCGCAACTGCGGCGAACATGGCGGCTTTGGGCTTTACGATTTTTCTTTGGGTGAGTTCTGTGAGGAACGATTCAAAGTTTTCAAGCCCTAAACCCAGATTGATTACAGGATAGGGGGAGGCATTGAAATCAACTTGCCCCGATACATGCCCTTGCGTTTGCTTTGCGATCAGCGTGGCGTGTTTGATGGTTAGAATATCATTTTTAAAGATAATTTGTGCATCAAGAGAATCAAAGGCGAGCGGTTGTGACCAACGTGATTGAGCGATACTGATCGTACCCGTTTGAATATCAATAGGTACGCCCATCATTGGCCAGCTTTGTGCGTGAATAAATTCGATTGTAATTTCTTCATGCGCGGTGGTTTTAAGTGTTTGGGCGGGCAGTGATAGATGCATTTTCATCGGGAAGCCCGTGATTTTTGGCGGGCTGATTTGGAATTGGGTGATGGACGGGTTTTTTGCAATATCGTTTAAAAAACCTGTGATGGCTTTCTTGGTAAAATGCGCCGCGCCAAACCAAATAACTGTATAGGCGATGCAGAGTATTAGAATTAAAGCAGCCAGCATTTTTATTGCTTTAGGCTTGCTTGGGATGCTCTTTATGCCTTCTTCCATCAGTAAACTGGATTTTGTTTCAACGCTCATTTCGATTTTCTTTAGGGTCTCTGATCTATTGTCGGAGGGCATTATTGGCGGCATAAATTCGAATATGACGCGCCCCGGTTTTTTACACCATTTTTGGCGGGGGTAAAATACACCTGTGTTTAATGCCATAGGGATAATTGGTAAAGCCGTTGCGTCCTGCATGCGGATAATACCAATTTTATAGGGCTTATCTTTTGCTGATATG
Source organism: Alphaproteobacteria bacterium (assembly GCA_002401965.1). Classification (GTDB taxonomy): domain Bacteria; phylum Pseudomonadota; class Alphaproteobacteria; order Micavibrionales; family Micavibrionaceae; genus UBA1672. The sequence continues at coordinate 7,483 of NVUR01000019.1, read as the reverse complement.
TGCGTGGCAACGCGCGTGCCTTGTGGGAATATAACGATTGGACGACCTTGGGCGGCAATGTGCTTTGCGCCATCTTGGATCGATTTAATCGCGGCCTTTGGGCTGGAGCGGTCTATTGCAATAACATCACTCTTAGCCAGATATTTTCCCCATAGCGGAATTTTGAGTAGTTCTTTTTTCAAAACAACGGCGGGGTCATGAAATAATAAATGCAGCTTCAGCGTCTCATAAGCGGATTGGTGTTTTGCGGCAACGATGTAAGAACCGCTGATTGGCAGGTGTTCTTGTCCTCTGATTTCATATGTCAGGCCAAGGATATATTTTTCCAGAAAGGCTGTGCTGCGGCAGAACCCTGTGACAACACCCAAAAATATATTACGGGGTAAAAATAAAGTTGGCAGTAGGACAACGCAGCTGATCGCGGTTAGGATATAAAAACAAATATTAAAGATGGTTGAGCGTATGAAATAGGGCTGCATAGTCGGGATTAACCTTGGTTTACCAGCGTTAAGATAACAACGCGGAACAGTATTTTATTATATTCACTAAATGTTATTTTCCAGAAATTTATATCCTGTAATGTGTCGTGATTATCATGGACAGGATGGGGGATTATTTTGATATTCGGGATAGCATGTCTGAATTCCAAAAGGGCGCGATCCATATGGTAAGCAGATGTCACAAGACGAATTGTTTTAACGTTTTGTGCTTCAATCCACTCTTTGGTCTCATAGGCATTTTCCAGCGTTGTTGTGGCTTTGTGCCCCAAAATAATACAGCAATCTGAAATTTTTGTTATATCGGCTTTTGTGACTGCCTCATGCACGCCTGTAATGAACAGGTTTTTAGAAAGACCGTCAGAAAACAAGGATAGGCCGGTTTGAATACGGTTATGCCCACCAGTTAAAACGATGATTGCGTCAGTTTTTGTTGCGGGCTGCGTGATGGGTTTTGATATGACGTTTGCGATAAACAGAGCGTAACCGCCAATCCATAGGATCAGCATTATAAGCACAAAGAATCGCAACATTTTTTTCAACATGATGAGTATATTTTACGGTATTTTTGACAGGTTACGCAAGACTGTAAATCGTGATGTGATGGTGGCGATGGTGGATGCAATTATCGGGATTAAGCATAAGAGGGCTAGACCTGCGCTGCTGATTTTTATGGTGGGGATCAGTGTTGTGCCGGAATGCGATGATAAGAAGATGATGATTGCGGTTGTAACCAAGCCGAATACTGTGCCGACCAGACCGCCCTTTAGGGATAAAATCATGGCGTGGCGTTGGAATTGGCGCGCGATATAGTGGTCGGTTGCGCCCATGGCGTGGAGCAAGCACACTTCCTTTTGATGGATGGCAAGGCGGGTGCGAATACCTGCTGTGATTGCGATGATTGTTACGCTTGCAATGATTAGGGTGATGAATAAAGACAGGTTTTTCAATGTTCTTGTGAAATTTATCAGATCGCCCAGCCATTCATGGTGTGTTTCAAGGCGTGCATATTTGGACAGTTTCAACATATCACTTTTCAGGGTGTTGAGGCTTTTCTGATTTGTATTACGCAGTTCAATGGCGATTAAGCCAGGTAGGGGAATATCGTTCAGCGTCAGGCTGTCGCCAATCCAAGGCGATATAAGTTCTTGTATCTCTGCATTGCTTAGAACGGCCAAGGATTTTATCATTGGATTATTTTTTAAGCCCTTGGCAAGCTTCTTGGTTTCTTTGCGTACGGTCTTATTTGACAGCAAATGCCCGTCTTTGGTTTCAACGGCAATTTCGATTGTGACTTTGTTTTCTAACCCTGAAGACCATCGCGCGGCCATATCATTCAGGGCGAATGTGCCGCTGCATGCCAGAACGCTGAGGAAGCTCATTAAAGCGATGAGGAGCACCAGAAATCTGGAATCTTCACTTTGTGCCAAAGGCAGGTCGTAATCACGAAAGCCCAAATTTTCGAGCATGCGCATAACCAAAGGGGTTTTTGCCAATACACTGCCCAGTGTTTTTATTTTCGGTTGTAATTGTTTTTTGATTTTAGAAAACATTGCGAATCTTTTGTGCTATGGGGGCGTTGGAGGATTGTGAAGAGTGTAATTTTCCATTACCAAGAATAAGGCGAGGATGCCCGAATTGTTCTATGATATTGGCATTATGTGTTGCGATGACAATGGTTGTGCCCATACGGTTTAGCTGTTCGAACAGCCCCATAAGGCGAAAGCCAATTTCATCATCCAGATTTCCTGTTGGTTCATCCGCGAGCAACAGTTTTGGTCTGCCAATCACCGCGCGGGCAATGGCAACACGTTGTTGCTGGCCGCCTGACAGGGTTGGCGGAAGGTTGTTTTTATGCTTTTCCAATCCAACCCAATCGAGAAGCTCACTGACATAATTTTTGATGTTTTCATCGCTTTCGCCCATAATACGCAAGGGGAGGGCGACATTATCAAAAATTGAAAGATGTTTCAGTAGGCGGAAATCTTGGAAAACAACGCCGATTCGCTGGCGTAATTCAAATAAATCTTCACGTTTAAGAGATGATATTTTCTTACCGAACATGGTCATTTGTCCCTCTGTTGGCATATTGCCAAGGGACATTAAGTTCATGAGCGACGTTTTCCCCGATCCACTGGGGCCGGTTAGAAAGTGGTATGATCCCGACTCAAGTGTAAAGTTGATGTCATGGAGAATCTCTTCTCCACTTTCTTTATACTTAAACCCTATATTTTCGAATTTTATCATCTCAGTGTTTTATCTCTCGGGGGCTTTGCTTATCCAGCATATATTGCGTTGCTTGCGCTTTTTTATAAGGGTTGGTAATGGCATTTGCCGCAGTATAGGCATCTTGGAATAAATCATGGTCTGAAAGGATTCTGGAAACGATATTATAGGCTTTGTTTCGGAATGATAGACTTTCGATTTTTTCAATGCTGATTTGCGCGGATTTGAAATCCCCTTTTTCGGCTTGTATTTCGGCGGTCTCACCATAGGCTTTATGGCGTAAAGCATCATTTTGCATGTCTGAGGCGGTTTTCCACGCGCCTTCATTATCACCCGCAAAGGCTTGTGCCATTGCGATATAGGTTAGGGCAATGGCGTAAGAGGCGGGGTGAGAAATTTTTTCGGCTTCTGCGCGCAGGGTTGAGAACATTGTATCCAGATCTTTTGGATTATAGCCTTGTGGTGCTAATGCCATGCCGATACCGCGTATGGTCATTGCTTTGGTGTCAGGGGTTTGTATTTTCGTGATAATATTAACGGCGAGGTTGAATTTTTTATCAAAGGCATAGGTCTTTGCAATCTCACGATAGGTTTGATCGCGCCACGCGGTGTTATTTATCAACGCCGTACCTTCTATAACTTGCTTCAGAATGCATGCTCTGTCTTTCACAGGGCAAATCGTGTTTTGGTTGGTTTCTTGCGCGCTTAGGTTTGTGCTTAAAATAATAAAAAGCAAAAAAAGCGGCAAAAAGCATGTAGTTTTGTGGTACATATAACGTTCCTGCGTTGTTGGCTTGTTCAACCTATCTATATATGTACTAAACTCGTCTATGAAAGAGAAGAACTGGATTGCAATGATTCTGACTTGTCCCAATTGTAATGGTCAATTTAATGTCGATGATACGCTTATCGGCGATAAAGGTCGCAAGGTTAAGTGTTCGTCATGTACTGAGATCTGGTTTCAAGAACCAGAGCATGTCGAACCTGAAGAAGAGGAGATAGAAGAGGTACTAGCCGAAATTGAGGACACGCCCATTGAAGAGGCTGTCGATGATTTTGAAGTGGATTTTGTTGATTCTGAAGAAGATGAGATCGAGGAGGATATCGCCGAAGAACAGCCGATAGTGGAGAGTCCACATAAGGAAATATCATTAGAGCATATAAAACGCGCAGTCGATAATCATGCTGTTAATGCGCGGAAAGATAACAAGGGAACGCGCCTTGGTTATGGTATCGCGGCCTGTGTATTTTGTATGATTTTTTCATATTTGTTGGGCAGCAGTACCGCGACTATGAAAAAATATCCGTCTATGCAGGCATTTTACGGGGTGTTTGGTATTTACAGGGACATTCCAGGTAAGGGGTTGGTGTTCGATCAATTGGTTGTCGCGGATAATGGCGAAACGATTACGGTGGATGGTCGTATTATTAATTTAGAATCTATACCTGTAAATGTGCCTATGATTGAGGCGTCTTTGATGGACGCGACAGGTAAATCGATAACACAATGGTATATCCAGCCCCCTGCGGATATTTTGGAGGGGGAAGATAATGTATCTTTTCATTCTGTGTATTATAAAAGCGCGCATCCCGATGATGATAAAGATTTTGCGGCGAAACATAAGACAGAGCATAATGAAGAAAACGGGCATGGCGAAGAGGTGCATAAGGACAGCACGCAACATGTGCAGATACGTTTTGCTCTATTGGCTAAAATTGACGAAGAAGACGACGAAAATAATTCCGTTCATCATCAGGACGCTCCAAATCGCCAGAGCGATCACGCAGAGTCTTCAAAATCTCATCAACCCGCTTCTTCTGCATCGCATCAGGCACCTTCACACGAGAGTCATTAGATCTGCCGTCCTGATCTTCTTCACCGCCATAGGGACGACCAAGAGGATCGTATTTTTGTCCACTGCCACCGCTCATCCCGATGCCGATCATTTGCTGCATTCGCTGTCTTAGCTGTTGATTAAGCTGCTCTTGTGAATCTTTTAGGTACTCAAGGGCTTTTTCCTGATATGGGGTTGATGTTTGTGGGCTGTTATTCTCCAAAGCATTTTCAGAGCCCCGCATCTCCTGTTCGGCAAGTCCCATGGTTTCAGGGATTTCATCCAGTTTTTCTGCGGTGTCCAACATCAATTGCCCAAGAATATAACGCAGAGCCTCTTGTTCCGTTTTGTTGGGCAAGGTGTCTATGGCAAGTTCGTTTGTTTTATTTTGTTGCTTGGGCGCGGGTGGCACACCATTCATGCCGAAATCCTTGAACATTTTTTCAATAGAAGGGGCAGAGCGTGGTGCAATATTCTGTCGTCCGTCTAAAAGGCGTTTGATTTTGGCCTGTTTTTGGGTTTGGTTCAGCAATTTTTCCTGACGCTCGACCAATTCTTGCAGTTCGTTAATCCCTTCGCGCATGGCCTGCATATCTGCGGGCAGTTGCGGCGACATCGTGCCATCCATCATCTCCATCATGCGCTGTAACTTTGACATCAGCTCTTGCGCTTTTTGCTCATCACCCTCACGCAGGGCGGTTTCTATGTCTTCCATCAGTTTGGAAAGGGCATCGGGAGAAATGATTTGCGAAAAATTATCGGGGGAAAGTTCGGGGAATTCCTCACCATTGGCCATGCGTTTTTGCATGTCGCGTTGCATTTCAGCAAAATAATTTGCCATTTTTTCGCGCAAATTATCCATTAATCTCGAAATCTTGTCTTCACTGGCATTAGGATCGCGCATGGCGTCTTCAAGTGCGCGTTGAGCTTCGTGAAGTTCCCTCATCGCCAGTGATAAGTTTCCGTCTTCCACCACCAGAGCGGCGTTCCACAATAGCTTAATAACGTCTTGCGCGGCTTTTAGTCTGACTGATTCTTTCTGGTTATTTACAAGAGTAAGGCGCGCGCTGGCTGTTTTTATCGCAAGGTAAATGACAGGGTTGTTTTGTAAGTAATCAGGCGCGTTGAGCAATGATTTCAGATTGAGTGCTATACCAATAAAACTATCTTTATAGTCCCATGCCAAACGTTTACGCATCGCGATAAGGGATTTTGCCATTGGGTGTTCAAATTCACGTTCGGGCAGAATTAGGTGTATTTTTTCCAGTCGCGCAGTTTGCCCCTTATGGTCTGTAACTGTGTATTCAAAGGTAACAGGCAGCCCCGCCCATGTATGCCATGTCATATTGAACACGGGGGATATTTTGAAATCAGTATTGGCTTGAGACATCACAAGGCGCGTTTCTTCGGTGGGCATGCCAAGCGGACGATCTTCCACCATGTCATCAATATCCATATGCATATGTAGCTCTTTGACGCCGTAATCATCCTTGACCATAAGGGGAAAACGGATTTGATCGTTGCTTAAGAATTCGTAGGGGAGTGTTTCTTTTTGTTCTTCCTGTTCTTCCTGTTCTTCCTGTTCTTCAGTGTCTGATGTCTCAGCTTTTGGCAGGGCGTTCGATATTTCGGGCGGGGTATCAATGATGAAATTATAACGCCAGCTTGCACGTGGAATATAGGCTTGCACGATAGAAATCTGTTCACCGTTTTCTATCGTGGTTTCAATGCCATAGAGACCAGTACCCAGATAGTCCATTTCAGTGGTTTTTCCACCATGTTGCAGATAGGGCGGGATATATTCCCCGAACATACTGTGGGTGCGAATTCTGATTTTACTGCCTTCGGGGATATCCAAAATACCCTTATATGCGCCATGACCAACCAAATGTGTTTGTCCGATGCCCGTATAAAGGGGTGGTTTTATCCAGAGGTTGGTGCTTTTGCCCTGTGAAATCACATAGGAAGGATTGATCGGGAACAGACCATTTGTGATCTTATTTTGCCATTGTGTGCCAGAAACCATAAGACCTGAGAGGAAAACAAGAACAGCAATGAAACGAAGCGCGGACGGGTCTTTGCGTGATAAAATCGCGCGTTTCCGTGGTGTTTTCAGCGCAGAGAGGGAGTGCAATATGTGTTTTTGCGCGCTGTCCCATAAATTACGAGTCTCATGTGTTTTGGGGTTTGCCAATGTATCATCAAGGATTGCGATGTGCCCTTGGGGCAGATTGCTTTGTGATTCTAATGCTTTGTCTATTGTGTTTCGTTTTGGAAATGTGAAGGTCAGCACATCTTTTTGGATAAGATAAATGAGTCCTGCGAAAAAGCATATTGTCGTCGGAATAGTGATGATTGAGCCGAAAAAGGCAGGAACATCCAGCATCCATAAGCCACAGAACAACAGCACCCAAAAGAATAACCGCCAAAAGTGCAGCGTTATATTTTCCAGAGTCAGTACCAGAGCGGCTCTTTTCCGTTTTTTAGACAGAGCATCAAGAAACGGACGGTTTTCAAAATCCAACGGGTCAAGCATGAATAAGAGAGTATCTTGTTTTGCCGTATGAACCCATAATTTTTTTTAGGTTCTCCCCGTGTCATTGTACCCAATATCATTTCGAAGTTCGAACGTGGAGTGGATAGATTTGTTCTGGACAAGTCATATACCATTATGCATAGTGATCGCAGTGCTGTACATGCAGTGCTGGGGCTTAGTAACCTCTTAAACAGTGCGGCTGGCATCGGTCGTTATTGGTGTTTTTTTTACATCAAGATGCCGTTTCTCGGTCTTTATGACCGGGTGGCGGTGTTATGCATGGCAATTGTATTTGGCTTATTGAGCAATGATTTGTTTAAGGAAGTCGTTGTTCCAGCCTGCTTTTTTGCGTTTTGCTTTGATACCGACTTTGCTTGATTTGTCTTTAT
>NVUR01000018.1 GCA_002401965.1 Alphaproteobacteria bacterium | reverse complement strand
AGGGCCCCGAATCAATGCTTCATAGGCATAAATCTTATTTTCTTTCATTGATACGATAGGTTGAAACAAAGGTGTTAGTGCTGCATTAGCCAAAATCTCATCAAGAGATTGAGACTGTAAATATTCATCTTTGGTCATGTATTAATCCCAAAAAATAGCCGCCATCTCTCGACTTAGCGAAAGTTAATTAGCTAAGGCCGAGAGCTGACGTTATTTTGTTAGTTTATTTCACATTAACTCTAAAAGTACTGATTGAAGAGTTCTTTTCATTAGCAGTATAAATATAGTGCTGCTTGTTTTTATGGTCATAAAAGTGAGCAATACCTTCTGGGCCCACTTTACCTGCTTTTGCCGTTTTATCGATTGGCGCAACAGATACAACAAGTGGATGTTTCGGATCAGCAAGTGAGATAAGTGCCACACCATTTGCTCGCTCTAGGCCAGCCGCAATGTAGTTTTCACCATTGAGTGTAAAACTGGTGACCATTTCAGGTTCAGAACCTTTATTGTCACTTCTAGATTCAGGATAAAAACCTGCTTCATTAACCATAATATCAATTTGGTTACCTGTATCACCTAAGAGCTCACCTGTTGCAGCATCAAATACACTGACAGTTCGACCACCACCAGCGGGTCCATCTTTAGTTTTTGATGCTTTAGGTTCAGTATCACCTTCATCAGCAGTTACAAGATATTTACCATCTTTGCTTAAGGTAATGCCATCAGGTTCTCTTAAAGCAATCAATTGAGCATTAAAATCGATAACATCATCATCATCAAGATCAGATTCATGTGATGTGATGCCTAAGCCAAAAGCACTTGAAATAGAGGCTGTTTTTGTATCGACAGTAATCACGCCATTATTTTCTTGTAAAACAACCCATGCTTTTGAACCATCATTAGAAAAAGCAACATACTCAGGTTCTAATACATCGGGTTTATTGTTGAGAATAGGAAACATAAATAGTTCACCATTTTTCTCTTTGGCTTTAATCTCTACACCGTGAAATGTGCCCACCACTACTTTTTCTTTATCTATTTTGCCATTACCATTTAGATCGATAGGATCTTCAGTAATTTCGCCATCATTATTCCAATCAATACCCCGCTCTAGAAAACGATGATGTTTTGCTTTTACAAACCCTGCCGTGTCTGTGATTTCACTTAAAGGTATTTGTGTTGCAGTGATTTTAGAACTATCTTCATCAAGCTTAATAAGCGTTAAGCTACCTACTGCTGAACTATAGGTTTTCTTTTCACGGTTAAGAATAAACTCTTCACCTTCATTTGGAATTAAGGCAAATTGACCGGTAGGATCAATAACAACCGCATCAGGACCAATACCAGAATCTACAATGTGTAAAATTTTACCTGTGTTTGCATCACGAATTTCTACTCGGCCATTAGCGGTGGGTGAACTAGCTTGAATAGCCGCTAATACATAATTATAAGTAGGATGAAATGCAACAGACGTTATTTGCTCACCTTTTGCTAAACCTAATGTAATACGTTGGGTAAGTGAAGGTTTAGAAGGTGTGGCAAGTGAATAAATATCAATAATTCCTTCAATACTATTTGAGATAGCTGCTCGCGCATTGATAGTTTGAATACTGATAATCTCAGTACCTTTTTTATCACCTGTTTTAATTGAGTTGAGGAGTTCAATCGAAGGTGCACTAGCTGCGAATGCTGTACTTGTAAATGCTAATCCTAACAAAGAAGCTTTGGTGAGGAGTGTCAGTAATTTCATCGGAGGTCCTTAAAATATAAATCAATTAAAAAAAAGCCCCACTAGAAAATCTAGTAGGGCTTTTTAAAAGTTACGAGAGTACTTTTAATTTCAACTTAAAAGTCGATTTGACCACGTAGGTTAAATGCATTGAAGTCATCATCTTCACCATCAACATCAGCACTAGTGTAATTGGCCATTACACGGACAGTGGGTGTCGCATACCAGTTTAGGCCGATTGTTGTAACATCGCCTGCATTACCTAAGCCATTATCTTCCAGGTCAAGGTCTGAGTAACGTAAAGCTACTTCCCAAGCACCTGTGCCGCCTTGGCCGACAATGCTCTTAGGTTTAACTCGGCTAAACTCGCCTTTTTTGTATTTACGAGACTCACCTGTGATGAAGTAGCTACCGTAAACGTAGAATGATTCTAAGTCTTGGTCTTCACTACCATCGATAGCATTAAAAGAAGCATGAACATACTCAGCTTGTACAGAGAATGGGCCAAATACTGCAGCAGCTTCCAAACCATATTGGTTCATATCTTCAAATTTATCTTCATATGATTTGAAGATTTTTCCAGCAGTATGAACTTCTGGACGAACTTCAAGCTGTAGTTCTTCACCAGCTTCATTTCCAAACTCTTGGTGATGGAAAGCTGCACCTAAATGAATTACTTGAGTCTTTTCTGAAAGAGGAGCAAATGTTACGCGGGCACCGTAGCCGAAATCTTCATCTTGACCACTATTGTTTGCCAATGTGCCATTCATGTGAACGGCACCTTTAAGTGTCCAGTTGCTACCGCTAGTACCAATGCTTAAACCATTTTTGCGGCCAACACCAAATGCTTCAGAGGCGGCACTACGTTCGATGAACGTAATGTATTTAGAACTAGTTAATTCTTCTAAACCAAATGGCATTTTGTGATTACCTAATGTAATCTTAGCTGGCTTCCAGCCGTTGTATTGAATGTAAGCATCTTTCATCGCAACACTTTTGCCATCTTTACCAGCAGAACCGAAGTCTAATTGTAATTTATAGCCGAAGTCAGTGAATGCTGTACCTTTAACAAATAAGCGTGCACGACGTAATTCAGAAGCATTACCTTTACCGCCTAAATCATCTTCATTCATAGATGCGTAATCAACCATTACACGACCACCGATTTGAGCACTGAATGCTTTATCAGCGGATTTAATTTTTAAGTGACCACCTTTTAAGCTAATGGTTGTTGCTTCTTTTTCAACTTTAGCCACTTTGTTAGCGATTTCTTCAGATGCTTCTTTGTCTGCTTTAGCCGCACCCGTTAGTAAGTCGAAGTCTTGTGCGCTGATAGTACCTTTATCACGCAATACTTTAAGAAGGTCAACCATTGCATCGTTGTTAGCTTGTGCTGGAGCAACTGCCGCACCAAATAAAGTGGCAGCAATTAAAAGAGATGTTGTTTTAAGTTTCAAGGGATTATCCTCATTAATTAATAAAAAATCTGGTCGGAGTCATGTCCGAGTGGGCACACATTAACGCTGATATATTTCAGCTTTATGAACAAGGCGTGACAGTTTTGTGACAAGGATTAATTCGGGAAGATTAGGAAATAAAAAATCAGGGTATAAATGCAGTTAAATTAGTTAAGTTATTGATATATAATGAACATGAAGTTTTTCAAGGCTAAGGCTACTATGTTGCTTTTATGCAACAAAAGGCTGTTTTACTTGAAATTTAGTATTTATGTCTCAATATAGCGGGTATGTTTACTGTCATATAAAGAGTGGTAATGTATGTTTCGTGTCTTATTATTAGGTTTTTTACTTATACCTCTGATTGAAATCTATTTTCTGATTCAAGTCGGAGAGATGATTGGTGCTGGTTGGACGATTCTTGCTATCGTCGCCACAGCTGTTATCGGGGTTAACTTATTGCGTGCCCAAGGTGCAGCAACCTTATTACGAGCACAAGCCAATATGCGTCAAGGCAGCTTACCTGCGATGGAGATGATGGAAGGCATTGTATTGGCTGCAAGTGGTATGTTGCTGTTAACACCTGGCTTCTTCACCGATTTCTTTGGCTTTATCTTATTAGTGCCTTTTTGTAGGCAATCACTTATAAGAAGCATAGGCGGGAAATTTACCGTTCATAGCCAAGCAAGGTATACACACCAAGCTAATCATGACTCGACTATTATTGAAGGTGAAATTGTCGACAACAAGGAAGACCGACACTTAAAGTAAGTTTTTCACTTTGAACACTTGAAGTTTATTTTAATGGCCCCATCTTTGGGGTTCGTAAATTTGTAATTTTTTGTTAGACATTTTTTGAGGTTATTATTGATGAATATTCGTCCCCTACATGATCGTGTAGTTGTGCGCCGCACTGAAGAAGAAACTGTTAGTGCTGGCGGTATCGTACTTCCTGGTAGTGCTGCTGAAAAACCTGCACACGGTGAAGTTGTTGCAGCAGGTAATGGCAAAATCACAGATTCTGGTAACGTACGTGCTATGGACGTTAAAGTCGGTGACAAAGTACTTTTCGGTAAATTTGCCGGTACTGAAGTTAAAGTTGATGGTGAAGAGCTATTAGTAATGCGTGAAGACGATATCGTCGCCGTATTAGAAGACTAATACCCCATTTTCTACTCCCTATATATTAAACAAATATATTTAAGCATATTTTAAAGAGGAATTAACATGGCTGCTAAAGAAGTCAAATTTGGTGCTGATGCACGTACATTGATGATCAATGGTGTAAACATACTTGCTGATGCCGTAAAAGTAACATTAGGTCCTAAAGGCCGTAACGTCATTTTAGATAAAAGCTACGGCGCACCGACGATCACTAAAGATGGTGTTTCTGTTGCGAAAGAAATCGAATTAGAAAATAAATTCGAAAATATGGGCGCACAAATGATTAAAGAGGTTGCTTCTCATACCTCTGATGCAGCTGGTGACGGTACTACTACTGCAACCGTATTGGCTCAAGCCATTTTACGTGAAGGCATGAAAGCCGTTGCTGCGGGCATGAACCCAATGGATTTAAAACGCGGTATTGATAAAGCCGTTATTGCTGCTGTATCAGCATTAGAAAAAATGTCTATTACCTGTGATGATGATAAAGCGATTGCTCAAGTAGGTACTATTTCTGCAAACTCAGATGCATCAGTTGGCGGTATCATTGCTGAAGCAATGCAAAAAGTAGGTAAAGAAGGTGTTATCACTGTTGAAGATGGTAATGGTTTTGATGATGAGTTAGATGTTGTTGAAGGTATGCAATTTGATCGTGGTTACTTATCACCTTATTTTGTTAATGATCAACAAGCCATGACTGCTGATTTAGATGAGCCATATGTACTGTTATTTGACAAAAAGATCTCTAATATTCGTGAATTATTACCGACTTTAGAAGCAGTTGCTAAAGCAAATCGTCCATTGTTAATTATTGCTGAAGACATCGAAGGTGAAGCATTAGCAACACTAGTTGTGAATAGCATGCGTGGTATCGTGAAAGTATGTGCTGTTAAAGCGCCTGGTTTTGGTGACCGTCGTAAAGCGATGTTAGAAGATATCGCAACCTTAACAGGTGGTACGGTTATTTCTGAAGAAGTAGGTCTAAGCCTTGAAAAAGTAACATTAGAAGATTTAGGTCAAGCGAAGAAAATTGCAATCAGTAAAGAAAATACTACCATTATTGATGGTGCAGGTAATGCGACTGAAATCAGTTCACGTGTTGACCAAATCCGTTCACAAATTGCAGATTCTAGTTCAGACTACGACAAAGAAAAATTACAAGAACGTGTTGCTAAATTAGCAGGCGGTGTTGCTGTAATTAAAGTTGGCGCAGCAACTGAAATGGAAATGAAAGAGAAAAAAGCGCGAGTTGAAGATGCATTACATGCAACACGTGCAGCAGTTGAAGAAGGCGTAATTGCTGGTGGTGGTGTTGCACTAGTTCGAGCTGAAAGTAGCTTAGGTGAATTGAAAGGTGTTAACGCTGATCAAGACACAGGTATTAAGATTGCTCGTCGTGCAATGGAAGAGCCTTTACGCCAAATCGTTATCAATGCAGGTGAAGAAGCCTCTGTTATATTAAACGAAGTAGTAGCGGGTAAAGGTAACTTTGGTTACAACGCTGCAACAGGCGAGTATGGCGACATGATTGAAATGGGTATTCTTGATCCAACTAAAGTAACGCGTACTGCATTACAAAATGCAGGTTCAGTTGCTGGCTTAATGCTAACAACAGAAGCGATGATTGCTGATGCTCCACAAGAAGGTGGTGCTGCAATGCCTGATATGGGCGGCGGCATGGGCGGAATGGGCGGCATGATGTAAAAATCATCCACTCATTAAGATAGGCTACATGACTATCTTATGACCTTGGTAAGCTGAGCTAACAAAGACAGCTTACAAAAAGAACCCCCAGTGGATAGAGATAATTATCTCGCCTGCTGGGGGTTTTTTATTA
>NVUR01000017.1 GCA_002401965.1 Alphaproteobacteria bacterium | reverse complement strand
TAAAGCGTCTTCAAAGTTGAAATTTTTGTCTGTCATTATACGTCAATCCTTGTTTATTGTTAAAATACACGAATTGACACAGAATTCCGAACGCTACCGGTTAAGAGGTCTGAGTTCTTCTTCTGTTGAGCATTCAGGTTACACCATTGAAATAAAAACATTTTAATTTTCCTTTTTCAGATTATTAAATTTGATTTATTTCATCTCCAAACTAAACCTTAAGCCTCCTCTATATACATCTATAGATTACCTATAGGGGCTTCTATAGATCTTCTATAGATGCAGCTTGAGATTGGATTGTGAAGTATGATTCTTATTATAACAGTACAACGAGTACTTCACCGCCCGACTGTTCGTTTATACGTTTAGTTTAACTATTCTACCTAAATGAACAAGAATAAAATATAACCCGTCTTAAGAAGTAGCCCCAGAGTTCCTTTAGTTTATATCTAAGGATCTCTGGGTTGATCATCTAGTGTTAATTAAAACATACCAAGCTTATCCAAAAGCCAAAGTATGAGTAATGTGGCGGCTCCTAGTTCTATCTTGAACTTAAAGCCTCCTCCAAATGATCGTTCTACTTCTATCTTGAAAGTGTTCACAACTCTCCTTTCCTTTGATTATTAATTAATGAAACGACTCACGAGTAAAGGTGAGTCCTCTCTAGATTATCACCGGTTACCTCTTAAGACAAACCTATCACACCAACTCCCTCAACCAACCTTATGAAAGGCTCCTATGGATATTATTCAAAAGAAGATCTCTAAGATAATTGATGATCGCATTGAGGAACAGCAAAGGCCACGTGTAGATAATTTCTATCTGGCTAATGCTGATCTTTATGAAGTCTCTCAGGGGACATTCACCATCATTGATGCTGTTCAGAAGTTCAAACCTTCTATTCAGGCTCTTTCAATGGCTGTAATTTTCCTGAAGCTATGCAAGTGCTGGAACTTAAATGCTCTAGAGCTTTTTGCATACGCCAATAATATAATCAAAAGAGGCTCTCAGGTTGGTCGGGCGGAGTTCCAAGCTACCGACTATTATTTAGCTTCAGAGGTCAGAAAATACTGATACTCAAAACTACTATGAAGAAAACACATAATAACCTCTTAAGCAAATCTAGGGAGGTAGCAATTCTAGCAGTCTTCGGGGGAACCTGAGGCTGCTCTTTTTGTGTTTCTAGAAATAGGAACTCGTAATCAACAATAATAATAAAGATAATATGACTACCCAAAATAAAAATAAATACCAGAAGCCTTTAACAACACCTAAGGGCATCTTTTCATGGCCTAAACTTAATCGGCCTGATGATAAATTCAATAAAGAAAACCCAGTTTATTCTGTTAATCTAATCCTCTCAGGTGATGGCACAGCTCAGCTTAAAGCAAAGCTACAGCCTCTCTTTGATGCAGCTCTAGAAGAAGCTCAAGAGAAGTTCTCAGCACAGCCTGTGCCTAAGCAGAAGAAGAAACCGCTGACCATCAATGATTACTTTGAAGATGAATATGATGATGAAGGTGAATTAACCGGCAACACCATCTTTAAGTTTAAAATGAACTCTACGTTCACTGATCAGAAGACCGGTGATTTGGTGAAGCGTAAGCCTTCTCTATTTGATGCTAAAGCTAAACCTTTTAATCCTTCAGTTGACATCTGGTCAGGCACTGAGGGCAAAGTAAGCTTCACCACAAGCGGCTACTTCATGCCAGCTACAGGTGCTTCAGGTTTATCTATGCGCCTTAAGGGTGCTCAAATCATCGACCTTGTAACCAAAGGTACTGGCTCAGCAGATAGCTGCGGCTTCGGTGAAGAAGAAGGTTATGACAGCACAGAGGCCTCTGATGGTTTTGGTGAAGAAACTTCTAGCCAATCTAATGATGCTTCTACGGGTGATCCTGAAGATGACTTTTAAGCGCGGCAGACCTACCTTTAATCGGGCTAATGGTTTCCGCTCAGGCTTAGAAGATTCTGTAAACAAGCAGTGCATGAAGATGGGTATTAAATACTCCTATGAACAGCATAAGATCAGCTACACAATTCCTGAGAGTGTCCATAAATACACTCCAGATTTTATCCTAGAAGAAAATGGAATCATTATTGAGACCAAGGGGCAATTCAAACTTGATGACCGTAAAAAGCACAAGTGGATCCAGCTCCAATATCCTGATCTAGATATCCGTTTCGTATTCACTAATCCACTCGGCAAGATCCGTAAAGGTTCCCCCACGAGTTACGCTCAATGGGCAACTAAAGAAGGCTTTAAATATGCCAAGAAGTTGATCCCCGTGGAGTGGTTTAGTGAGCCGCCAAATCTTAAAAGCTTAGAGGCCATAGAAGCTCTCTATAAGAAATAAATTACAATAACATGACTAAAACATCTAATTCAGGCGTAGATCTTATCAAATCATTTGAGGGTCTGCGCTTAAGGGCATATCTGTGTCCTGCACGTATCTGGACGATTGGCTACGGCCATACCAAGAGCGTGACAAGAGGTGATGAGATTAATCAGGCTAAAGCCTCCAGCTTACTTCGAGAAGATCTGAAGTGGGCTGAAGGTGCCGTTGAAAAATACATCTCAGTACCTCTCACATCTAACCAACATGCCGCCTTAGTGAGCTTTACGTTCAATCTAGGGGCTGGTGCTTTAAAGAAATCCACGCTACGCAAACGCTTAAACGCTGGCAATTATAAAGCTGCCGCTAAAGAGCTTCTAAAGTGGAATAAGGCGCGTAATTCTAAAGGCCGTTTAGTGGTGCTTTCAGGATTAACCCGCAGACGAATTGCCGAGAAGAAACTCTTTGAAAATTCTGAAGTTCAGCTAGAGCTACCTCTAGCTCCTTCTAAAGTGGAAACTAAAGATACAGCCAAGGTCAATCCTTGGATCACTCTTTTCAAGGCCATTGCAGCCCTATTCACAGCGCATAAGAAATAACTAAAATAACCACTCTCAGCAGTGCTCTTAGGCTCACCTTCAGATTTATCTGGGGTGGGTCTTTTAGTGCGTTCTGGGGTGGCTGATAGAGATAAATATAATGATAAATAAAGATAATACAAATAAACCCAAGGAGCTCGGTGAGGCACGTAAAAAGGAGATTTGTCGTGCAGTATTGAGAGAGCACGAAGCCTTCTTAGCTGAAGATTTCGGGGGCGTGGACTTGACAGCTTATACAGAGGTGGAGACGGCCTTCATACTAAGCTGCGAGTGGCACATTATAATCACACGCCCAGACACACCTAAAGAGACCTCAAGCGTCCCTACTGAGCCCAATAAAGGCACTCAGCATTATAACATTTTAAAACTCATGCGCAGTCGCTCAAAAGGCATCACGGTTCAACAAGCGATCCTTGAATTTGATATTCAGAGCCTCCCAAAACGCATCTCAGAACTCCGTGAGATGGGCTGGCCGATCATCTCCACACAGCACACGCATCCTACAAAACAAAATGTTCGGTATGCAAAGTATGTGCTGGATACTGAGGCGCTAAAATAATGCCACAACAGGAACAAGAATTTGAAGAGAGCGTAGTGCTTTCTCAAGGTGCTTGTGATGATTGCGGCTCAAGTGATGCTTTAACAGAATACAGCGATGGTCACACCTATTGCTTCTCCTGTGGTACTCCACGGAAAGGTGATGGTGAGGCTTCTACAGCTCCCTCTAAGAGAGCCTCAAACCTCTTTAATGCTGGTGAATATGAGCCCTTAAGAGGCCGTGGATTATCTGAAGAAACCTGTAGAAAATTCAAGTATCGCACAGGGATGGTCAATGGTGTTAAGCAGCACATTGCAGATGTCTACAGCTCCTCTGGAGATATTGTAGCGCAGCAGCTGAGAGATTCTAAGAAGAACTTTAAGTGGTTTGGTAATCAGAAAGAAGCCGCCTTATTTGGGCAACAACTCTGGAAAGCTGGTGGTAAACGCCTAGTGATCACAGAGGGCTTTTTAGATGCCATGAGCCTCTCTCAAGTACAAAGCCATAAGTGGCCTGTAGTTTCAATCATACACGGCTGCGAAGGTGCAGTTAAGGACATCAAAGCAAATTTAGAATGGATTGAGAGCTTCCAAGAAGTCATCTTTCTATTTGATAATGATGCGGATAAGGATGTCAATGTAGGCTATGAAGCTGCCAAGAAGTGCCTAGAGGTGCTCTCAATTGGCAAAGGCAAGATAGCCCAGCTGCCCCTTAAAGATGCTAACGAGATGCTTAAGGCAAATCGGATCAAAGAGCTCACAGATGCTTGCTGGAATGCTAAAGAATACCGTCCGGATGGCATCGTTGCAGGATCAGATTTATTTGATCTTGTTCAAGAAGAGCTAAAGCCTTGTGACGCAGATTATCCTTGGGCAGGGCTTAATGTTAAAACTTTAGGCCTCCGGATAAATGAGATCACCACTATTTGCGCTGGCTCAGGTATTGGTAAGACAACAGCCTGTAAAGAGATTGAGCATAGTCTCATCAAGCAGGGCGAAACAATCGGCATTATTCATCTTGAGGAAAGTCTGAAGAAGACTGCCTTGGCAATGATGAGTATTGAGCTTGAGAAGCCCCTTCATTTGCAATCTATGGACACCTCTTCAGATGAATTTAGGAAAGCTTTTGATGCCACTATCGGCTCAGGCCTTTGCTATCTTTATGATCATTTTGGGTCAATGGATAGCGATAACCTTCTAAATAAAATTAGATATATGGTTGTTGGTCTTGGCTGTAAATGGGTGGTCTTGGATCATATCTCAATTCTGGTTTCAGGCATTGGTGATGGTGATGAAAGACGCATCATCGACAATATGATGACCAAGCTCCGCTCATTAGTCGAAGAATTACCCTTTGGATTGATCCTCGTATCACACCTTAAGAGGCCTAAAGACAAAGGCCATGAAGATGGCGCAATAACCTCTTTAGCACAACTCAGGGGCTCTGCTTCGATTGCTCAGCTATCCGATATCGTGATTGGCTTGGAGCGTAATCAGCAAGATCCTGAGAATAAGAATATGACAATCTTGAGGATCTTGAAGAACCGCTACAGCGGGGACACAGGGTTAGCTCATGGGCTTGTCTATAGCAAAGAGACAGGGCGAATGTCTGAGATACCTCTGCCTACTTCTGAGAGTGCCTTCCAAGATGAATCTGGAGGTGGCTCTGATGGCGACTACTAAAAAGTATCAAAGGCTCCTCTATGATGTGGAGACAGATGGCTTTCTAGAGGTGCTCACTAAGATTAATTCTCTGGTTATCAGGGACATTGATAGTGGTGAGGTAATCTCCTGTTGTGATCAGAAGGGCTACAAGTCCATCAAATATGGATTACGTCTATTAGCACAAGCTAAAGTACTCATTGGTCATAATATTCTCAAGTTTGATAATGCAGCCATAAATAAGATCCACCCGAACCTTCTAACTCACTCCGCATTCACCCCAGATAAAACCTATATTGACACCCTGTTAATCTCAAGGCTCATCTGGACAAACCTTAAAGAGAAAGACTTTGATTTATTAAGAAAGATCAAAGATGGTCATCGGCCTAACTCGGGTTTTACACTCAAGTTGCTCGGTAGGCATTCTTTAGAGGCTTGGGGAATACGCTTAGGTGAGCTCAAAGGTGATTATCTGAAAGCCCGTAAAGCAGCTCATGAGATCTTGATAGATGCATGGGTTACTGAGCGGCTCCCAGATGATTTTGAGGATCTTGGTAAGGGCAAGAAAACAGCTCTACTGAAGGTGCTCACAAAAGAAGCTAATGATGCCATTGAGTTTGATCCTTGGACTGACTGGAATAAGGATATGCAGGATTACTGTGAGCAAGATGTTCAGGTAAACTATGCACTCCTTCAGCTAATTGAGAAGAAAGATTACTCTCAAGAGGCTATCCAGTTAGAGCAAGAGTTCGCTGAGGTTATTCTCAAGCAAGAGATCCAAGGTTTTGACTTTGATGTCCCTGCTGCAAAGGATCTTTATGGTCAACTATTGCAGGATAAAGCTGATCTCGTGGTGCCTCTTAAGAAGCTCTTTCCAGCTTGGGAGATTCACACAGAATTTATTCCAAAGGTCAATAATAAGGCCAGAGGATATGTCAAAGGTGTACCTTTTGATAAAGTTCAGATAATTGAATTTAATCCTAACTCACGTCAACATATTGAGAGATCTTTCCGAAAGAAATATGGGTGGAAACCTAAAGAGTTCGGTAAAGATGGTACGGCCACAATCAATGATGATATCTTGGTKGCTCTCTATAAGAAGCACCAGTGGCCTGAAGCYAAATCYCTAGCAAAACTATTCATGATCTCMAAGAGRTTAGGKATGCTTGCTGAGGGRCGTGGTGCWTGGCTCAAAGCTGTTAGAGATGGCAAGATTTATGGCTCCGTAATAACCAATGGAGCGGTAACAGGYAGATGCACCCAYAGCMGMCCTAATGTKGCTCAAGTGCCTTCTGTAAATGCTCCTTATGGYAAAGAGTGYAGGGCGYTWTTYATAGCACCTMAAGGCTTTGTCTTGGTGGGCGCKGATGCCTCTGGTTTGGAGCTYCGRATGCTTGGTCATTTCATGGCTAAGTATGACAARGGMGCTTACGTGGATATTCTCCTTAATGGTGATATTCATACAGTKAACCAGAAGGCCGCTGGACTRCCAACCAGAGATAACGCYAAGACTTTCATCTACGGKTTCCTYTATGGRGCTGGTGATGGGAAGATTGGRCARATCGTWAAAGGTACTGCKGCWATCGGSAAGGCTCTTAAAGCCAARTTCYTAGCSTCTCTRCCAGCTCTTAAGAAGCTCCAAGATAGYGTTAAGAAAAAGGTGARAGCCACCARRACCCTCCGAGGTTTAGATGGCCGTAYYTTAMACATTAGATCACCTCACAGTGCTCTYAATATGCTCCTGCAATCTGCGGGTGCTTTRCTTGTCAAAAAAGCAACAATMATTGCCTATTTGGAAATGACTAAACGTGGMTAYGTMTTCGGWAAAGACTACGCAAATGTAGCMCAYATYCATGATGAACTTCAACTAATTGCAAGARAGGAGATTGCCGATGAAATCGGACAGATTTGCACGGATAGCTTCGTCAAAGCTGGAGAGTATTTTAAACTCCGCTGCCCTACAGATGGGGAATATAAAACAGGATGTAATTGGGCTGAAACTCATTAACTGCCTTCAGAGATCTTGGGATCACCCCTTTAAAACTAAGAGTGATTTCTCAAGAAAAGAAGCAGATTATGTGGCTATAGCTGCATCCGAAGAATGGATCTCAACGAGGTCTCCAGAAGAATATAAGTGGACTCGTGAATGGCGCATAACTGCTGCTGGCATGGAAGCTTTAGACATCCTTCTGGATTACTATGAAGAGCACACCCGCTCACATACTTACCAATTAACTTTAGATCCTAATGCAGCGGGTGTGCTGCGAACCTTAGGAGGTGCTTAAGATGAGTAAATATACAGTTGTACTTCAACTACAGAACTGTGATTTAAATGGTGTTGTTGAAGCAGATAATGCATCACAAGCTACGCTATCTTTCATAAAAGCTATTTTTAATGCTAACACCATTATCCAGCTAACTAAGACAGGCGATCTTATTGTGGCTAAAGGTGATCAGACAGATAAGCTTGGGGAGGATTATTTTGCCCCAGAAGAATGACACCGTACTCATCCTAGATGCTGACATCCTAGCATATCAAGTTGCCCTCGGAATTGAAGAAATAACAGACTTCGGAGAAGACCCCGAGAGTGACTCTGGTATGATCGTTCTGAGTGCTGATGGTGACGCTGGTAGACAACAAATGGATAATGAGATTGAGTGGCTCCTTAGAGAGCTTAATGCTGATCTCATG
>NVUR01000016.1 GCA_002401965.1 Alphaproteobacteria bacterium | reverse complement strand
CTATCGCACGTTTCTTGAAAGTTTCGCTGTATTTCTTGCTCATACCTGTTGTCTCCTGTTATTTCAGTTTAGGTGACAACTACCCTGACACAGGGGGAGGTGACGTTTTTAATATTTATGTCTTAATGCTTTTCACCTTTTACTTTTTTAGCTTTATGTGCTTCACCTGCAGTTAAAGAGCTAAAAACAAGTTTGTCACAAAGACCCTTTGGTAACTTAATCCATTCATCTGCGCTGGATGAAGTTTTAGCCATCCCTGCACATCCATGCTTACCTGCCTTGGATGAACAATCATTTTTACCGGCCTTTGCTACACCATAGCACTTTTCCATATCATCGCCTGTTTTTGGTTCCATATGTGCCAAAGTATTAGCGGCAGATAAGCTTAATATTGCTGTAGATATGATTGATGCTGTCGTTATATTTTTCTTTTTCATTGTGGTGTTCCTTCTGAAAATTTAGGAGTTAAAGTGCTACGCCTCATATAAACATTACGAAATGAAAACACTTACCCCTCAGATTGATCTGCGCTTTTAAACCGTCGTCCTTCCCACAGGTAATACACCACAGGAATGACGATAAGGGTTAAAATGGTTGTACTCACCATGCCGCCAACCATCGGCAGAGCAATACGGCGCATCACATCAGAGCCCAGCCCCTCGGTCAGGAAAATCGGTGTCAGCCCCGCCAGAATAACGCAAACTGTCATCAGCTTCGGACGAACGCGCAGCACCGCCCCATGCATCACCGCATCAAACAACTCTGCCCGTGATTTCGGCGGATGCGCCCGCACCTGATGATCAATATACAGCAACATAACAACCGCAGTCTCCACCGCGATACCCGCCAGTGCAATAAGCCCGACACCAACCGCAACCGAAAAATTATAGCCCGCAAAATACAACGCCCAAACCCCGCCAATCAAACCAAACGGCAAAGACAGCATAATAATCAACGTGCGATCAAGCCGCCCGAAATGCACCATCAGCAAGGTGAATATAATGAAAATCGCGGCAGGCACAGCAACTTGCATCCGCGCTTTGGCCTCTAACATCTGTTCAAATTGCCCTGACCAAATCAACGCATAACCAGCAGGCAAATCAACGTTCTCCGCCACAATTTTCTGCGCCTCTTTAACGTAAGAGCCAATATCACGATCTTCAATATCAACAAACACCCACCCCGTTAATCTGGCATTTTCAGACTTAATCATCGGCGGGCCTTCGGTAAATTCTATCGTCGCGACCTCGCCCAGTGGAATATGCTGCCCTTGTGGGGTTGGCACTAAAATATGATACAAATCCTCAGGATCTTCACGGAAAGGCCGATCATAGCGCACCATAATGTCATAACGCTCACGCCCCTGAATAGATTCCGACATCTTCATACCGCCCAGCGCCGCACCAACAATATTCTGGAACACACCAAGATCAATATTACGCCGCGCCAGCTCATCCCTGTTGGGCGTTATCTCCAGATATTTACCGCCCGTCACCCGATCCGCAAAAACCGATCGCGTCCCCGGAACATTTTTAATCGCCGCCTCAACGTCCAGAGCAACGCGCCCGATAACATCCAGATCGCCGCCCGCAATCTTAATGCCGATAGGCGTGCGCACACCCGTTGAAATCATATCCATACGGGTTTTAATCGGATAGCCCCATGAATTTACAACGCCTGTAATCTTCACGCTTTTATTCAAATCCTTAATCAACGCCGCCGCAGTCATCCCCTTACGCCATTCGCTTTTCGGCTTCAGCTTTATCCATGTTTCAATCATTGAAATCGGCGCAGGATCAGTCGCCGTATCGGCGCGCCCGACCTTGCCAAACACACGCTCCACCTCCGGCACTTTCTTAATCAAGCGATTGGTCTGCTGCAAAATTTCCTTTGCTTTGGTAATCGAAACCCCCGGCAATGTTGTCGGCATATAGAGAAGCTCCCCCTCATACAAAGCAGGCATAAATTCCGATCCCGTTTTAGACAAAGGCCACACCATCGACGCCAACAAAACCCCCGCCATAATAATGGTTAGCCATTTTTGCTTTAATGCCCCATTTAACAGCGGACGATAAAGGTTGATAAACCAGCGGTTAATCGGATTTTCTTCTTCTTTCCTGATCTTCCCCTTAATCAGCCACAGCATAAGCACAGGCACAACCGTGATCGACAAAATTGCGGCAAAGCCCATCGCATAGGTCTTGGTAAAGGCCAGTGGCGCAAATAAACGATAAGACTGCCCCGTCAACGCAAAGACAGGCATAAACGACACCGTAATAATAAGCAGCGAGAAAAACAGCCCCGGCCCGACCTCCTTGGTTGAGAGTAAAATCGCGGCATTCTTCTCTGCCGTAGAAGCATCCTCCGGTAATTCAGACAGCTTCCGATGCGCATTTTCAACCATCACCACCGAAGCATCCACCATCGCGCCAATCGCTATCGCTATCCCGCTCAGCGACATAATATTGGCGGTAATACCCTGCATAGACATCACAATAAACGCCGCCAAAACGCCCAGCGGCAAGGTTACAATCGCAACAAAAGCCGAACGCACATGAAGCAAAAAGATAAAGGAGACCAACGCAACTACAAGCGCCTCTTCAATCAGCTTTTCCTGAAGATATTCCACTGCCCCTTCAATCAAAGGCGCACGATCATAAACAGTGACGATTTCAACACCTTCGGGCAAGCCTTGTTGCAGCTCCGCCAGCTTGGCCTTAACGCCTTCAATCACGTGCAGCGCATTTTCACCCGCGCGCATAATCACAATGCCCGCAACAACTTCGCCCTCACCGTTCAGCTCGGTTACACCGCGGCGCAGCTCCGGCCCTTCAATCACCCGCGCCACATCGGATAATTTCACCGGCGTTCCATCGCGCGCATACAACACGATTTTCTTCAATTGCTCTATGTTCGTGATATAGCCCTTAGAGCGTATCATCAGCTCCATCTCAGCCTTTTCAATCACGCGCCCACCCGCATCCATGCTGGCGTTTTCAACCGCCACCATCAGGCGTTTTAAGGGCACGTTAAAGGCGCGCAAACGATTTGGATCAATCAGAATTTGATATTCTTTAACAAACCCACCAACCGAAGCCACCTCTGACACGCCCTTAACCGTGGCCAATTCGAACTTCAAAAACCAGTCTTGTAAACCGCGCAACTGCGCCAGATCGTATTTTCCGCTTTTATCAATCAAAGCATATTGGTAAATCCAGCCAACCCCTGTCGCATCGGGGCCAATTTGCGGCGCGACATTACGCGGTAAATCTCCCTGAACTTTGGACAAAGCCTCAACCACGCGTGAACGCGCCCAATATTGGTCAACGCCATCTTCAAAAATAATGTAAACAAAGGATGTGCCAAACATCGAAAAACCGCGAACCGCTTTGGTCTTCGGCAAACCCAGCATCGTGGTGGAAAGCGGATACGTCACCAAATCCTCGATAATTTGCGGCGATTGCCCTGCAAATTCAGTGCGGATAATCACCTGCGTATCCGACATATCAGGGATCGCGTCCAACGGCATGTTGCGCATCGACATAACACCCGTAACCAGCAAAGCAATCATCATCATCGCAACCAGCAACTGGTTACGCACCGACCATTCTATAACGCCCGCAACAAAGGATTCTGTGGGATCACGCGATACACTATGCGCATCTACATCATTATTTGACATGAGCATTACTCTCCGGCGCAGCTGAAGAAGCTGGTGCTTTCCTCATTTTGCGGAATGATTCACGCAACGCGCTTTCGGAATCAATCAAGAATTGCCCACTAACGACAATGTCGTCATTTTCGACAATACCGTCTAATATTTCCGTGCGCCCTTTATACCGTAAGCCCGATGAAATCTTGCGTGGCTGGAAACGCCCCTTCCCAATCGCAACGACAATAAAGTCACCATCTTTGCTTTTCAAAATCGCATCACTCGGCACGGAAAGGCGCAGCTTAACATCGGTTTCAAATTCAACATCTACATAAGCGCCCGGCTTAATCATCTTATTCGGGTTATCCAAAACCAAACGCACCCGCCCCGTTCGGGTAGAGCGATCAATCGTCGGATAAATATAATCAATTTGCGCCGCTTGCGCATGCAGCCCCAGATTCGGCAAAGAGACACGCGCCTTTGTTGTCTTATTAATATAGGGAATATCCTGCTCAGCAATACTGACATCAACCCAGACAGAAGAATAATCTTGTATCTGCATCAACATCATCCCCGCATCAACATAGCTGCCCTCGCGAATAGTAATCTCATTCACAATACCGTCTTGCGTGGCGTAGAAAGGAATATAGATCAGCGCCCGCCCTTTTGCGCGGATATCCTTAATCGCTTTATCCTGAACCCCCAGCGAACCGAGCCTTCTTTTCGCCGCGCCGATACGCCCCTTAATACCTGTGGTAAGCGCACTGATATAATCTTGCTGCGCGGAGATCAGCTCCGGACTATCCAGCAGAAATAGCAAATCGCCCCTTTTAACTTCATCGCCCTGCGCCTTGATTTTCAAATCTTTGATCCAACCGGAAACACGACCTGATATATCGCTTTGCAAACGGATATTCTCCGTCACATCGCCATAGCTGCGCACCAATGTACCAAACGCCTCCATGCGCGCTTTTTCCGTGCGAACGCCTGTGTTTTGTATCATTTCAGAGGAAATTTTAACAATGGCACGCCCCGTATTTTCCGACGACGCGCCTCCATCATCCTGCGCATAAACCGGTACCAAATCCATACCCATAGGAGACTTGCCGGGTTTATCCATCCGGTAATCCGCGTTCATTGGCGCGACCCAATACAGGATTTCTTTTTCGCCTTCAGAAGATACGCTAACGTCTTCGTCATCCTCTTCATTTTCCAGCGCGACCAGATCCATCCCGCAAATCGGGCACGTTCCCTCATGATCGGAAAAATAATGCGTGTGCATCGGGCAAGTATATTGCCTGATATCCTCCGAAGCCGCATAGGCCGGAGACGTAACATTTGAGGCCACAAAAGACACGACCATCAAAAACAAAAAGGGCATTACATATTTCATTCTTGTGTTTCCTCTTGTGGCGCCTCTTCTTGAAGATCAGCCACGATATTAGAATTAAACTCCGCCGCCATAGAAAGATACATCGCTTTCATTTTGGCGAACTTCACCTGAATATTAAGGCGGTCTATTTTCGCCAATAAAATCCGATCAAAATCTTCGGTGCCTGCCTCGTAATTACGCTGCGCCGCCGCGATTTTAGACTTCATCGCATAATCTTTATCTTGCAGAACTTTCACATTTTTGGCCGCCGCATCGCGCCTGCTTTGCAGACCTATCATCTGCGCAACCCATCGCCCGCGTAAATCCTCATAGGCAAATACCGCGCTACGCTCCAGATCCTTCGCTGCCCTCAGCTTTGGTTTCTGATTATTCGATGCCCATAAAGGAAAGGTTACTTTCGCCTGAATAGAGAACCAGTCATCGCCTTCAAACGAACCATTCGCACCATCTTCGCGTTGCTTATAAACCCCGCTAATGCCAAAATTCGGCAAGAACGCCGCATCGGCAATCCCCACACCCTTCTTCGCAATATCAATATCCTGCGCCGCAATTAAAACCGGATACAGCACATTGGAATCATGATCCCACGGTGTATTGGTTATATCAGGCACATCAATGTCGGGCACAACGTCGATAAGACGGATAAACCCCGCCTTGATAGACACCAACCGCGCATCAAGATCATTCAGCTTACGCTCAGCCTCGGCGCGTTCAACGTCCACCTCTGAAAAACGTTGATAAAGCGAGCGACCCGACTCAATCTGACCTTGAAACGTTTCTTCCAGTTCCTGATAAAAGCCCAACTGCCGCTTCATCAATTTTGTTTGAGTTTGAACGCTCTTAAATTTAGCGAGCTTCACAACCAGCATAAAACGCAAACGCTCTTTAGTATAAGCGGCGATCAAGTTTTGTTTCTTGGATATCTGTTCCAAACGCGCAGACGCAGCCTCCCGCACCGCAGGATTGGGAATATCTTGCGAAAAGCCAATCACTTTCGAGGTCGGCAAAAATCTGTCAAAGGACGGGTCGGAAATCGGCACATTATCAACGCCAATCATAATCACAGGATCAGGCAAGCCACGCATACCTTGCGCCTGCGCCATGCTCGCATCACTTTCAGCCAGAATACTCATCACTTGGGGGTGCGCGCCCAAACGCTGCACATACTCCTCAAACGTCGTCGCCAAAGCAGAACCGGACATTAACAAAGTAAGGGCGAAAGCATTAACACTCAGAAATTTTTTATAGCTCATTATCTTCTCCGTAACACGGGCATTCATACTGTTACGAAAAGTATAGCCCAATCCCTCAAACTTTCTCAGAGACTTTTTTCAATAAGATTTTACGCGCTCTATACACCCGCATTTCTACAGTCTTAGGTGTTATACCAAGGATACGGGCGCATTCTTCTTGCGATCGCCCCTCTAAAGAAAACATAATAAGCGCCGTTTTCAATTTATGCGGCAAAGCATCAATCTGCTTTTCCAAAATCATCAACGTTTGTCGGTGTTCTATCAAACTCTCGATATTTTCATCACTCGCGACAATGTCGTGCAAAGAAACATCTTCGCCATTTTTCGTTATCCACGAATCCAAAGAAATAAAGGATTGCAGCTTTTTCTTACGCCCATAATCCCGACAAAGATTAAGCGCAATTTGATAGAGCCATGTTTTAAATTTATACGCAGGATTAAACGTTTCCGCGCGCGTATAAACCCTGACAAAGGCCTCTTGCACAATATCATAGGAGACCTCTTCGTCCCGCGTATAGCGTGTTACAAAATAAAATAACGGCTGCTTGTAACGGTGCATCAACTCATCAAGTGCAACATCCCGCCCACCTTGCAAGGCCAGCATCAAATCTCCATCACCCAGATCGGGGAGAGGCTTATTCTCCGGCGTTCCGGTAGAGTTGCTCAATCACCATCTCCTGCAATTTTTGATTTTGTTCCGGATCGAGAATTTCCCCTACATCCGCAAGATGCTTTAGGCTTAACGCCTGCAATGACCCCATCGCCCTATGAATTTTATGCACGATATTTTCAATATCAGGGGATTCATAACCACCCTCTTTAATCGCCTGCGCCAACTCTAAATTAGCCATCTTCATTTGCCCGTTATACAGAATTTGTAAGCGCTCAAATTCCTTTTCAATATCAACGATCTTGGCTTCTTGCGCATCGCTCACATTCAACTTCTCATGAAACAAAGCATGCATGTTACCGGAATTCCCGTAATCACTAGGCAACGTCGTCTGTTGGCCAATCCACACGCCGCAAAACCCGACACATATGATAACCATGACAAAGAAAATAATTTGGGGAAGCTGTTTCATAAGCACACAAAATCCGGTTCTTCAAGAATTAAACTATAGAAAAGATACGCGAGGGGAAAACACCTGAAGGCCAAGTCTATCAGGTTTAGGCATAGAGTAAAAAGATATCTGTGACACCGCCAATCCGGAAATTACGACCAACACCAAAGAGGCATAACGCAATTGCACATTCGGCCAAACAGGCAACATCACTGAAATGCCGCGCGCCGCATCGCGACTCTGACGTACTTGCCGCCAAACATCCGATTCCAATCGATTTAAACATTTATAATCCGGCTCTTTCCCGAAAGACCGATCCAGTAACTTATCTATCACTTTTAACAACATGGTTTTCACTCCATTAGGCTAATCCTAGTCCTTATACGCACAAAATAACGCTTCCCCTCAAAATTATAAGAAAAAAACATAGTTTTCTGAAATGCTCATATAAAAATTCTCCTTAATTAAATCAGATGAGTGGATTGACAATGAAATTGATAGAAAGTCTTTTAGAGACAAAAGGTTAGGAGATCGTTTACGTCTTATTCTTGGGCAATTAAGTGGTTCGATTGGTAAACCCATACCGATGGCATGTCAGGATTGTGCAAATACAAAAGCAGCATATCGCTTTCTATCCAATGATACAGTAAGTTAAGTGAGGCTGACATTTTGTCTGGGCATTTTCAGGCCACACGCGAGCGGGTTGCTGCTATTGATGCCCCTATTTTAGTTCTTCAGGATACCACTGAATTCACATATAAGCGTTCTAAATTTAAAGGAACAAACGCACTGAAACGCCGAATTAATCCAACGCGTATGCCCATTGAAAAAAAGGAAAGTTTTCGCTGGATAGAAAATATGCGCCAATCAAGTGAGCTTTTAGGAACACCAGAAAAGCTCATTCATGTAGGTGATCGTGAAAACGATATATATGAGTTTTTCTGCGCAGCACAAGAGATTGGGACGCATTTCCTTGTTCGTACTTGCGTCAATCGCCTAGCTGGCGAGGGAAAGCACACAATTGCTGATGAAATTGGCTGAAGTACAAGTTCAAGGCACTCATTATATCAGGGTTGGTGCAGGTGAGGATGATATCGCTAAGCTTGAGCTGAAAT
>NVUR01000006.1 GCA_002401965.1 Alphaproteobacteria bacterium | reverse complement strand
TATCGTAGCAGGCTACGATAATCCCAGAGAATTTCTGACAAAGGAAATAATCGAATTATTAGATAGTGCCTTCCCCACAACCTCCACCTATGACTTTCCGTGAATGAAAGGATAATATAATGCCTACGCTAAAATGGGATATTGATAAGTGTTTGGAACAGTGTAGTCCTGCACCTTTATCAAATCCCCCTTTTATATTCAAAGAACGACCCAAGCGTTTACAGCGGGTTACATTCGTTGAAATACGCAAAGCCTACAATCAGATAGCAAAAATAATAGCCCTGCATGGCGAGCAATATCTTCCCCTATTTGAACGGCTTCACACTGAAATAACCGAATATAGAGAGAGAAAAGAATTACTTAATATCGCAACAAAGATAGGCGGGATAAATTTATCAACAGATGATATATCCAACAATTAAGTGGAAGAATTTTTCACACATTTTTTCACACATTTCACACACAAATATTTATATAAATTTTTATTATCATTTCATATCAATATGTTAAGGACTATAAATTTAAAAATAGAATCCCTGTCTCTCCGCCATTTACCTAGAATAAAGAATAGAACTATCAACGTTGATACATAAATTCTCACTTAGACCATTAATTTTATCAAGAATGTCTTTGTCATTATCACCAGAAAACTGAACAATGAGGTTATATACCAAACCATCCTCGCTACTATTTTCTAATATTTCATATTCCAATTCAGAAATTTCATCAAAAGTTAATCCTAACTCTAAAGCTAATACCTTTCTTTGCTCTGTATCATCATCAGGCAAATTTAGTCCTTTTGGAAGAATTGAAAATTCTGCATTTTTTATTCCTTTGCTCTTCCATCCTCTCAAATAACCTGACCAAAGGTTTCCACGCAAGTTTGAAGTTTCACTAAAGCTATTGGCTTTCCATCGGGAGACTTCTCTAGTTCCATCTATTTTATAAAGAACAACCTCCGCTTCCTTTGCTTCAATGAGCTTATGTTTAAACAAATCCTCATCGCTAGGGTCAAAAACCAGAGTTGGTTTTTTATCTTCTTTTCCCTCTATATTATCTAGCAAACGAGCAATAACTGCCTCAGGCGTATCAAACCCTTCTGCTAGAGATTCTAATCTTGAATAGATGGCTGTTGATACTTCAATAGTCTGTTTCATAATAATTCCTCCATAAAAACAATCAAACTATATATCATATATGATGATAATTAAATCATATATGATTGTTTATTTTCTTCTTTTGAAGGTGAAGCGTTTTTCCTCTAAGAAAAAATAAAAACCATTTTACTGTCTTACAACCGACCGTAGCGGCTTTTCTTAGAATACATATTATAAATATAGTAATAAGTTTAACCCCTATATTTCGCCATAAACACGCACAGTTTCCTCAACAATCGCGTGGATATCGAATTGATCTTCGGCGCGTTTGCGGCTTTGTATTTCCATGGCGCGGCGTTCATCGGTGTGGCCTAATATATGCTCTATAGCCTGCGCGGTGGCGTGGGCATCCTTAACGGGGACGAGCAAGCCATTAACCCCGTGTTCAACCGCTTCACGACAGCCTGCATGATCTGTGGTAACAATGGCGCGACCTGCGGCGCAAGCCTCTAAAAGAACGCGCGGGATACCTTCGCCGTAATAAGAAGGGTAAACAATCAGGCTCGCCTGAGCGAGCAAATCAGGCATATTGTTAACCCGTCCCAACCATTCAACCGCGCCGTCACTGACCATCTCTAACATTTGTGCGCGGGATATCGCCTTTGGGTTATGCTTGGTCTCACCGCCGGCAATTTGAAAATGTGCCTTGATGCCGCGTGCTTTTAAAATACGCGCTGCCTCAATAAAAATCGCGACGCCTTTTTCATGCACCAATCGGGTTGGCATTAAGACAATGGGGATTTCGGAATCATTATGTGTTGGTGTGAACCTATCCAAATAGACGCCCGATCCACGAATCAAAATAGAATGTTCCGCGCGTGCGTATTTCTTATCGATCATTAAATCCAGATCATCGGCATTTTGAAAAATCAGCGTCGTATTTGGGCGTTTCAATATCAAAGTCAACAAAGGCCGTAATATAAAGCGCAATAACGTCGATTTCGGATCATCGCTGCGAAAAAGATAACCTAACCCCGCCAAAGTATAGATTTTTTGTACATTTTTGATAAAAACGGAGGAAATACCCGTCATAAAACCGTATTTCAGGGTAACCGCATGAATGATATCAGGATTCTCTTGCTTAATCAGTGCATTTATACCCCGAACAATCTGTAAGGATGATAATATCCCAAAGCGATTGCCTGATTTCTTAAGCGGGATGATCTTGAATTCTGGCGCGCGCTTCGCAGCGTCTTCATCGCCGTTCATCAGCCCAATGACGATTTCAAACCCTTTATCACGCGCACCATGAGCAACGGCCATACGGCTGTCCCAATCGCCAGATTCAAAAATATATAGTATCTTTGTCATGTTTCTATCCAATGTTTGTGCCATGCCTGAAACATCAAAACCGTCCATAGTTTTTGCGCGTGATTGCCGCGACCTTTTTGATGTTCATCCCATAAAATGCGGATAGCTTGATAATCCAGAAAACCTTGCTTGCGGAGCTTAGTTTCATTGAGCAAATCCTCTGCCCAATCTTTCAGATCACCACGCAACCAATCCGCGATAGGAACGCTAAACCCTTGTTTCGGACGGTCAAACAGTTCATCAGGCACATGGTTTTTTAACACTTGCCGCAACAGCCATTTCCCCTGCCCATCGCGGATTTTAACATCCATAGGCAATCGCCAGACATAATCATAAATCCGCTTATCCAACAGAGGCGCGCGTGCCTCTAAACTCACCGCCATACTGGCACGATCAACCTTGGTCAGGATATCACCATTGAGATAGGATAGCGTATCCCAATACATCATGCTCTCGGCAAAACCCAGCTCTTCGATTTGCAGGGCAGGATCAACCAGAGGGATTATGCTTTCTTTGCCATCCTGCACGAAAGTCTTGGGTGTTTTCCAATGACTGACTAGACTTAAATACACATCACTTTCGCAGGTTTTCTCTAATGTTCCAGCGAATTTATGCATATGTGCGCCGAACTGCGGATGCGAGGGGCGCAATTTATTCCAAAGACGCGGCGATATGGACGTAATCATTTGCGCGAAAGGCTTGCGGAGGTTAGGCGGGATTTTATTCACTGTGTTCAATGCCTTGGGCGCGGAAATATGGCGGTTATACCCGCCCAGCATTTCATCGCCACCATCCCCAGACAGGGCAACCGTAACACTTTCACGGGCAAATTTAGAAACCAGATATGTGGGAATTGCAGAGGTATCGGCAAAGGGCTCATCAAACATCACGGGGAGATCGTCCACCACCTCCAATGCATCCTTTGCACTGACATAGATTTCATGATGATCTGTACCCAGATGTTCGGCCACTTTCTTCGCATATTCGGCCTCGTTAAAGCCAGCCTCTTCAAAGCCAATAGAGTATGTCTTTATGGGGCTTGCGGAACTTTTTTGCATCAGCGCAACAATGGTTGAACTATCAATGCCCCCCGATAAAAACGCGCCGAGCGGGACATCAGAAATCATACGTTCCTGCACACAAGTGGTAAGTAACTCTTCGAATTCACTAACCACATTATCTGTATTTTCTATCGGATTTTCGCGCGCCGCGATCAGGGCGTCTTTATGGCTCCAATAGCTTTCGATGAAGGGGTTCAAATCCTGTCCACCGCGCAGCATCCGCATATCCAACGCCATCATACTGCCCGCAGGCAATTGCCAGACTTGCTGATAAATGCATAAAGGCGCAGGCACATAGCCAAAGCGCATATAGGATGTCAGGGACGTGCGATCCACATCACGCCGAAAATCAGGATGAGCACAGAGTGCTTTAAGCTCTGAACCAAAAACAAGGGTAGAGCCAGCCCAACCAACATAAAGCGGTTTCTTGCCCATACGATCACGCGCGAGATAAAGTGCTTTGGCTTTACGATCCCAAAGGGCGAAGGCAAACATGCCGTTAATTTTTGCGAGTGTTTCTTCAACACCCCAATTTTCAATGGCATGGAGGAGGACTTCCGTATCACTCTCACCGCGAAAAGCGATTTTAAATGTGACTTCAAGATCTGTACGCAAGGTTTTGAAATTATATATCTCGCCGTTATAGACAATCATATAACGTGCCGATGCGGATTCCATCGGTTGATGCCCCAAGGGGGATAGATCAAGAATAGAGAGCCTACGATGCCCCAAAGCCAAGGGCGTATCAGGGTCTTGCCAGACATCACCGCTATCTGGACCACGCACCTTAATTGCTTCATTCATGCATTGCACGGTATGGTGCAGAGCAGAACGATCAGGTCTGGGATCAAATGTATAAATACCAGTTAGTCCGCACATCGTTATTTTCCATTTTACTTATCAACCCGCTATTGATAAAGCATATAGGCAACGATCGAAAGAGTGAAATGTACAAATGAATATAGAGATTTTTGTATCCCCCGAAGGTCACGCGGTTTTAACATGTGATCGTGAATTCAAAAAAGAGATCGATCAAGTGGTCTTGGATGGGCAAACAGGCACAGTGACCTTTACGTTCAAGCCGGATTATGAAGAATGGGAACCTAATTGTGTTATCCATGAAGAAATTTGCAATAAACTGCAAAATCAATTATTCTGTGCTATAGGTTATTTTAAAGATGGCAAGTTAATTGCCAGCGAATATGTAAGATTTACATGTCGGATGCCGTAAAATACAAATGATAAGCAAAAATAAAGGGTGATATTATGTCTGCAACAGCAATTCTACCAGAAGATCCAACAATATTAATCGTTGGCACAGTGCAAAATGAAAGCACAGTTGCTCAAACGTTGCATGATGGCGTTATTGCCAGCCTTGAAGGCGCATCAAAACAAGAAGCAGAGAACAGCTCAACCGCCGCGGCGAATGCGAATACTCACATGGTCGCGCAAGTAACAGAAGAAGGTATGGCGTCCGCCAGTGCAGATGAAACCACTTTTAAACAGCATGATTCAGCCGCGCAAGCGCATAATGCTCTAAGTCATAGTGCAGCAGCAACAGCGAATGAATCTGGTGCAAAAGCCGCCTCGTTAGAGCGCGTTGCAAGCATTCAAATTGCCGTCGCAGAAGTTGAAACGCGTAAAGTACTGGGTACGGAAGAACAGATAAACCGCACGAACGCTGGTGTTCAGGCAGAAATGAAAGCCACTGGTGCAGTTATTGATGAAGAGGTGAGAAAATCAGCTGGCACAGCACAAAATTTAGAATCTGAACTAGTCGCCAGTGCAGAGATAACAACCGAAGCACCAAAACTTGGATAATCCGTAATTGTAATGACGCGCAATCTATAAAAACCGCACCAAACTTAACCCCTGCATAAGTGCTGTAACGCTGTATGATGCCTCTAGCTGCGTTTGTAATGTTGTGATCCGCACGGCAATTTCATTTATATTTACATCTTCAACACTACTGACAGTGGTTAATAATAGATTTTGTTGGTTAATGTGCGATTCCTTTGTCTCATTCATCTGCGCGCGCACGGTCTCCATACGAAAACGAATTTGATCGACCTCATCAATTGATTTTGAAACAACCCTTACCATCGCATCAAATAGCTGATAAAAATTTTGCTGCTGTTCCTCAGCCGTTGCGCCAGGTGCGCCATTTTCGTCTACAACTCCTGGGTAAACACCATTTTCATAAACATCAACGATGGGCGGTAAATTTTCATTCTTCATCACGGCCAACGCAACCATCATATTTCTAAGACTGCTTTCATTTGCCACAGTCGTATATTTAAATTCAGATGATTCATCTGCGCGCACAAAAACATTACCAGCCGTACCGTTACTTAAAGACGCGGAATACCCGACAACGCTGTCTGACAAGGCATCGGGGTTACCGGCCAAAGGTGTGCCATCCATGATATCTGCAATCAACTCATCCGTTGTAATTGTACCATTTTTCCAACTTACAATAAGCGTATTGAGCGAGGCCTCTAACGTGCCTGTATCCGAGAACGGTTTTTGAGAGCTATCCGCACCAGCCAATAGATAACGATCTCCCTCTTTCGTGTTTAAAAGCTCCCCCAGAAAACCGAACAAATTCTCTGCATGGTCAAATACCGCCTTTAAATCTGCATCAGTATCGGATGATGTATTACCAAAAATCGTACTTTCAACCTCTGGTGTTGCAGGATCATCATAACGAACATCTTGCCCCGTTTGATGTGACCCTTGCTGAACAAGACCAATCAACGTTGAAGAAAATTTCTTCGATTGTTCCTGAAACTCCTCGATGGACGTTAACGTCAGAGATATCGTTGTATCTGCCCGCGTAATATTATCCATATATACACTAATAGAGGATATCTCAGTACGCGAACGCACAGAGGTTAAGGCATCCGTGCCTAAACCCGAATAAAATTGCGTCTTTTTACCTGATGCCAACTGACCCGATAATTTAGAAAATAATACCTGCTGGGAATTTAAATGCTCAATTTGTCTTAGAGCTTGCCCCAATGTTGATACGCCTGTCATGTCATACTCCTCTTCCTATAATGTCTATACGATTCTTATTAATTCATCAAAAATTTCCTGAATAACGGTAATAATACGCGCCGAAGCGGAATATGCCGTTTGCAAAACAATCAAATGCCCCAGTTCTTCATCAATATTTACGCCGGATTCATCCAAAAGCTGCTGATGTAATAGACGTTGCAATGTACCTTCATCCGTACGGCGCGCTTCAATCAAAGCCAGCACCTGTGAGACTTCATTAATAATTTTTTGGGCATAATCCTTCAACGCCAATGATGCAGAAATATCTGTATCCGTACTGGCACCCGCCCCCAGTAATTCGGAACGAAAAGCAACAAAGACACCACTGCCTACTTCTGTTTCCGATTGATATTCAACATCTATAATAGGGGTTAAATCCTCAATCACACCGCCTGCTAAAACTTGATATGTTCCAAACAAGGACTGCGATATATTCACGCCATTATCCAAAGAGGCACGACCAGCCGCTGTCCCGCCCAACGCCGCGCCATTCGTTGTAAAGGGACCACCAATGATCGTTATATCACCACCGAAATCAGGATTTAAGAAATCGTCACCCGGACGCAACGACAAAAATCCATCTGCATCGATTTGCGCCGCCAAGCCATCAACAGCATTTAACTTTGCCAATAGCTCAACTTCCGTATCTGTTGGCACAATCGCAATACGAACCGCATCATTATTACCAACCTTCACATCGAAATAAGGATCATCTGCCTCAGACAAGGAAGCAGCCAACCCCAAGAAAGCAAAACCTTGATCCGATATCGGCTCAACACCGCTATTCACAATCTCAATATCACCTGCACTTTCAATGATCAATTCGCCATTCGTGCCAATAGAAACAGCCGCACCAAAGCCCGTCACAGCCCCCGCCCAATCAGGATCCGCAATAATATGATCTATCAAATCCTGCGCCGCACTTGTCCCTGTTGAGGCAACACTACGCAGATCAATTTCAATATTATAAGGGCCACCACCAAAATCAGGGTCATCAAAACGTAAAATAAATGTATCTGTCTCCGTCGCACCCGCCCCAAATACGCTTGTGCCACCCGCGGCAACAATATCGGCAACACTGGCATAATTGCTTAAGCTAACACCGCTGGCAATACTATTTGTCGCCGATAAGCCCAACCAATCCTGCAACGTTGTACCGCCTGTTGCAGCGGCGCGAATATCAACCGATGTTGCCGCATCCGTGTTTGTCGCCATCTGATATTCAACGCTGCCGAATGTATACTCAATCACGCGGCGAATAATATCATTCGCTCCACTTTGCAACGTGTCACCATAGGTTCCCGTCTGTAATAATGAGTGATCCTGCACAATTAAATTATTAACCTGAATATGGGAAGAAAACCCAACATATTCAACCGGTGTGACAGGGTCTGTCGATGAATCTGGCGGCGTATCAGGGGGAATTGTTCCGGTTTGGTCAGTGAATAAACGCAAGCCCTGCGCCTCAAAACGCAGTGCGAGTTTATGTGCAAGCTCATCAAGTTGCGCCGTTTGCTTTGGAAAGATCTCATCACGAAGCTCCATCAAGCCGCCCAATTTTCCACCTATTTGACTCTGTGTAATCTCAATTGCGTTAGGGTTTTGCGTAAGATCACCAACAAAAATTCCTGCTGCGGATAGGGGGTATGCCGTCGTAGCAGATAAAGGCGTAGGTCTAAAATAAAGCTCGGCAGCCTGTTCAGAGGCAAGTTCTACCCCCTCTAAAGTCTGGACAACCAAAACACCGTCACCGCGTGAAAATATGCTAATATCCACCAACTCTGCAAGGTCATTAACGGCCTGATCCCGAATATCTTCTGTCGCTGCGGTTGTTCGATTTGCGGCTCTGGAAAAACGTACTTGAGTATTATATTCCGCGATCTGTTCCAACAGGTCATTAATGCTCTGCACAACCGTGGCGGCTTCACTTTGGGCATCGTTACGCAAAACAGAATAATAATCTGCTAAATCATTTATTTTTTTGGCTGTATCCTGTGCCTGATCGACAACATCAGTTAATAAAAACTGATCATCCGGTGAATTGGCCAAAGCGGCAAACGTGTCTTGTAGCTTTGAAACCTCCCCCGCCACAGATATATTCGCAGAAGGTGCGCCGTGGAACTGATCCACACGGCTTAAATATGTCGATTTCACATCAAGGAAGCTAACCGCGCTGACTTGCGTCCATAAATCACGCTCAAGACGTAAATCTACATTCCGTACGACTGTACCACCAAGAACACCAATCGAACGCCCATCAACAACCTGTGATGATTGGGGCAATATTTTCCGCGTATAGCCTTCCGTGCCTACATTCGCCACATTATTGGAAATAATGTCTATTTGCTGCTGGGTTACGCGCAGCCCCGAAAGTGCCGTACTTAAACTGGAAAGTCCCATATTGCTTCCTTGCTATATCATAATCACAAAGCCCTCTTATTGTGGGCTGATTATAATATATGCAAAGATAGTGCCAGAAATATTTAGTTAAGCTTTTCTTGGGCTTTTTGCATGCCTTCATAGATATTTGCGCTGACATCCACAACATGCTTTTCAAGACCCTCTTCAATCAACAGAGATGTCAACATTTCACGGCGCAGCAGAGATTCAAATCTATCCCTTTGATTCATTAGAGTAATCGCATCAATTGACGCTCCTATACGATCTACATTTGCTGGCTTATCATAAAGATTCGTATAAAAATTTGGATGCTGGTAAATCTTTTTTGTCAAAATTTCCATCTGAGCATAGTAACTAGGTCGCTCACCCAGAATTTCAGTAATTTGCTCTTCAACAGTTAAGTCTACGGCATCAGTTACATCACCATCATTATTGACATCTATCCCCACAATACCAAACTCACGAAGCATCGCCTTCATATATGCCCAACCGGCATCTTCCGCCAAAATTGGTGGCGTCGGAACACGTGGCGTAGCCATTTGAGCGGGTATAGGTGGCGTCGTTGCCGTTGCTGTGGTGGACTGCCCCACGGGGGCGCTAGACTTCATACCAACGATATTTAGAAAAGAGCTATGGGCAACATTCATTTTTGCAGCAAAACTTCTAGAAGAATAATGTGAACGCGTATCATCACGTAAAACATCTTTTTCTGGCATTTCAAAAACATTTGGAAAATATAAATTTTTCGCAAGCGCAATAATAGCGGCCTCATCATTTACCAAATCATTATCAGCCGTCCCCCTCGTCGCACCATCAGAAAAATCAACATCTATCGTAAGCCTGCCGGCAACCATCCTTGCGTAATCAACATCTTTATTAAATTGATCCCGTCTTACAACCGTTGGCGCGCTCACCTGCGGACAAATACCTGACGTTGCCCCATCATTATCTCTTGGATCACAATAATATTCAGAATAGCTATAAAGTTTTGCAAACTGGCTCTCTTCAGGTCCATGATCCGCACTGTTGCCTGTTGTCGCCAAATATTGATTCATCAACATTTTATTAAGTGCATGTTTATTAAGCTCGGCCTTTGATTCCGTATGCGCGATACTACGCATAAATGTACCAATCCGACACATTTGATCACTTGGATGATAATCCTTATGCGCCCGCGCTTTTAGTTCCTGATGTTTTCTTTGGGTTTTAAGCTGCGCTCTGGCATCAAAAAACATCCCGATTACCTTAGTCTGCATAACCATAACAACAGATAGCTCTTCCGACATTTCACGCAAAGCCCAACTATATCTTCGGCGCACATCTGCCCTGTCTGAATCACTAGAATCACCAAATTGTACGTCCACTTTACCAGATCCAAAGCGATTAAAATCACCATCTATTCCTGAATTTTGGAATGCCAATTCAATTCTTTGATTATATTTCGCCCCTAAATCTTCACCTACGTCATTATTATCCAGGGCATCTGAATGAAACAGCCCTGCCCAATCAGCCGTCATAAGACTACTCTTATCACCTTTCCTAACAAGAATATCAGAAAATTTATTCACACCGGAACCAGATACAGAAACATTGCCAGTATCACGATTCAGAGCCAATAATAAATCTAAAGTCTCGGCGGGGCTTCCATCCTCTTGCATCTCTTCTGGTGCCTTCAGGTGAAGGCGATAAGTCACACTACCAGTATCCTCTGCCACAACAGGTAAAGGTAAATTCAATACACTGCCTTCTTCCAAATCTTCCTGCCCTTGCCCAACGACAACCCCATCAGCCAAGATTTCATACGCAACATGCGTTCCCGCAGAAAAATCGCGTATAACAACCTCCGTATGTGTCTGAGTTACAAAAACACCTGAACTATCAGCAAGAAAAAAGCCAAGAGCAGCCACCGGCACACAAGCCGCCAACAATAGAATTCTGCGTTTATATCTATATTTCATCATAATATATAACCTCTCCTACTCTTCAGAATAACCTGAAAGAGCCCGAATATCATCCTCAACCTTTCTTTGTAATTGCTCAACCGACAATTCCAATAAAATAGACAGGGATGCTTCTGTTCGTAAATTACTTTTTAGTAAATCAAATTTCTGCATCAGACCAATTGCCTGCATCGCAACGCCCTTACGCTCAACATTCGCAGGCTTATCATACAAATTTGTATAAAATAGAGGGCTTTGATAAGCTTTCTTAGTTAGAATTTCCATTTGTGCATGATAACTCGGGTTTTCGCCCAGAAATGCATCTATATCCCCAGTAGGCATACCAAGTTCTTCCAAATAAGAAACCAAAAATTCTCTCGATCCAACGGTTCCCTCTGACTTCATTGCAACAATTGCATTAAAACTATTTTCCGCAACTTTGGTTTTTGCAACAACCGCACGCATATCCAGATAAGCCTGCTGCAGGTCATTAACACTAATCATATTCTGCATTGCCTTATAATCTACTGTATTAAAACTTTCGAAACCATAGAGGTTATTCGACAAGGCAAAGACCTCCTCATCCGCTTCAGAAGGTGTACCACCAACCGTTAAATCAAGCCCGATTGTCCATGGATTTTCAATGGTTCTTTGATAATCAATATCTTTATTAAATCGACTTCTCCTCGCCGCTGGTGCAGAAGCAGTGATAGGACAAATAAAACTCAAGCCATTGTTATTATCAAAGGCTTCACAAAACTTGCCTTTAAAAGCACTCAATCTAATATTAACATCATCCTTTGATCCACCAGATCCACCTGTGTCTTTATTTCCAAAAAAACGATCCAAAGATCTCTCACTCAAGATCAGAGCATTCATTTCCCCCTTACGCTCAGACGCCGCCAAGCTCTTTAAGCGCGTTCCAAATTCACACATACCTACACTTGGATGATAATCTTTATTGGCCTTCGCATGGAGTATTTGTAACAAACGTTGTGTTTCCATTTGCTCCTTCGCATCAAGAAACATACCAATCATCATGACTTGTTGCATACCAACCCCGCCCAGCTGATTGCCCATCTGTATAAATGAAGGCAACATATATTGCTGCCAGTACTCCAAATTAAACCAAATAAATTGATGCTGTGCCACTAACTGCAAATAAAACTCAAGGTTAAGCTGAATATAATCTTGAATCCACCCAGATATATCAGACGATACAGTTTCTGATGTACAATAACATCCGCCGCTACAACAAGAGGGAACAAGCGCATCCGCATTTTTAGGTGGTATGCTCATCATTGAAACAGATAGAAATACAACGACAAGCACTGCTAGAAACGCCACTTTAAACCCTATATATTTTGTAAAAAAACGTTTCATATCACTCATCACCCACGCCAATCGCTTGAATTTGGTCTTCGATTTCTCTTTGTAAATCCATAACAGCTAACTCAAGAAGAACAGATGTTGAAACTTCATTGCGCAAAGAACTTTTCAACACATCAAATTTTTGCATTAATTTAATTGCCTGCAAAGCCACTATTTTTCTTTCTACATTGGCTGGTTTATCATATAAATTCGTATAGAAATCAGGGTTTTGATACAATTTCTTTGTCAAAACTTCCATCTGGGCATAATAGCTGGGATTATCCCCTAATAATGTTAGAATTTCTGTTGCAGGAACGCCAAGCTCTTCCAATATAGACTGCATATAGATTCTTGCGCTCATAGGAAAACTGTCCGGAGCGCTAGGAGGAGAACCAGTGGGTGGCTCTAACCTGTTTCCCTCTGCCTTCATTGCAGCAATGGCATAAAAACTGTTCTCTGCAACACTTCTTTTCGCTATGATAGAACGCATATCCATATATGATTTTTGCATCGTCGTTAAGTCTTTGCCCACTCTATTCACAAGCAAGCGCGCAGGTATACGCGGAAAAGTATTATGCGCGTATAAATTACTCGCCATAGCCAAAAGATGTTCTTCATCTTCATTGTGAATTTCTGGATTAAGGGATGCCGTATCATCAATAATATCATCATTCGTAAAATCTAACGTCAACGTCCACGGCGAATCAACCAGAGAAAAATAATCAATATCCTTATTTATTCGAACACGAGCATCCGCATCAAAACTTGTATCCGTCCATGCAAGAGAACATGCCGCTGACAAAGCACTACCACGATCTTTTTCATTACAAAACAAATTTTTGAAATGCATTATACGGATATCATGATCCAAATCATTACCATATGTTCCAGATGTATTCTGTTGCCCTAATTGCCTATCCTGAGAACGCTGCGCGAGAGTTACGGCCATCACTTCACCGCGTCTCTCCGT
This sequence comes from Alphaproteobacteria bacterium, assembly GCA_002401965.1. GTDB lineage: Bacteria > Pseudomonadota > Alphaproteobacteria > Micavibrionales > Micavibrionaceae > UBA1672. Next base: position 49,814 of record NVUR01000006.1, on the reverse strand, counting down.
CACTGCAATACTTTTCATGACAGATCCAAATTCACACATCCCGACACTGGGCTGATACCTTTTATGAACATCTGCGCGTATTTCCTGCAACAATCTTTGGGCATCCATCTGACTCTCGGCATCAATAAACATGCCAATTGCCATCACTTGCTGTAAAGCAACCACTGTAAACTGTTCTGCCGCCAACATCATCGCCGGCAAAATACTCTGCTCCCACATATCATGGATAATAAAATTTTGAAGTGATCTAAATCTAGCATTTATTCTACTATCGAACCTATTTTCCGATTGCTTCCAAATGCTGCTATCCACACTCTCTATCTCAGATCCACAATCAGTACAAATCGCATGCCCAGTTCCCGTAAAACCAAACAACGTGAAGATCGCCAACAAAGTGACAACAAGCCTCACCAGATAACGACGCGCACTTACAAAGATTTTTAATGTATTCAAACTCATAATCAAAACCCTATTTATGCCTTTTGCCTTTTTTGAAATCACGGTTAAGCGTACTGACATTCCTGCCCAGTTCACTAGATAACATAACAGATAAAATCATTTCCTGACGCAATTCACTTTCAAACAAAGCCCTGTCCAACATCAGCCCAATCGCCTTCATTGCAACAGATTTACGTTTCACATTCGCTGGCGTATCATACAAATTAGCAATAAAATCAGGATTTTGATAAATCTTCTTACTCAAAACTTCAAGCTGTGCATAGTAACTAGGGTTTTCTCCAAGAATTGCATAGATTTCATCATCAGGTGTCCCCGTTGGCATAAGGTCTTTTATTATTGCCGCCATATAGGCACCGACATCTGGTTGGGTTGGCGCAGACGCATCACCATTTGTTCCGGCAGACTTCATAGAAACAATTGCGTTAAAACTGCTTTCAGCAACATTTCTTTTTGCGATAACACTCCGCAAATCCATATAGAGTTTTTTCGCCGCTGGCGTTGTTATTTTCTTCTTGGACAATGCGCGAGAAGGCACATTATGACCATATAGGTTCGACGCCATGGCCAAGATATCCTCGCCATTTTCGGACACCGCAGCACCACCTGTAGAAAAATCAACATCCAATGTTCTGGGCTCATCAATCAAACGCGTATAATCGACATCACGATTAACACGACCAAGATCCAACGCACCCGTTGCCACAGATACACCAAGCCCATCCCGATCACAAGCAAGGTCCAAGCCCGTACCCGCAACCTCCCAAGAATTATCTTTAGGATCACAATACGTATTCACAAATTTTTGCCATCTGGAATTTTTATCTGCCTGTATTCCCTGCGCTGCGGCAGCCCCCCGATATCCCAACTGCCTACCTAAAGAATGCTCGGACATTGCCAGCATATTTAAATGTGCACGACTATCGCTGGAAGCCAAACTTCTGGAACTTGTTCCAAACCAACAAAAATCATCACTTGGGTGATAGTCTTTATGTGCTTCGGCCTGTAATTCAAAAAACAAACGGCGCGTTTCCAATTGGTTTTTTGCATCAAAAAAAGTACCAACCATTTCCACCTGATACATACCAAAAGTGCTCAAGAAATTTGTCAACTCAGCCAGTGCCCTTAACCAATAGTCTTCGAAAAAATCTTTGACTATAAAATTATGCTCTTGATTCATGTGCTTCTCAATCGTGTCATCAATAAGAGGATTACCGATACTATTCTGAATAAACTCCAGCGCAAGCTTCGCAATCTCAGTATCAAACCAGTTGCACCATGTACAAGGGATTTGCACACTAAGAGCCTCTACGTCCTTATTGCGAACAGTCAGGGCAAATCCCGATAGAACAGCAACCAAGAAAACAAGAACGACCCCATTCCTCATCCACCGAGGAAAACGATAATTTCTTCTAAACCACTTTCTATTTTTTTTCAATTTATCCATAAAAGACAAAATTCTCTCACAATTTAAAAATTACTTTTGACCCTTAGATGTCGCTAAACCTTCATTCACCGCACGATGAGACCCTCTTAATTTACTAGAAAGTAAAACAGATACATTCATTTCACGACGTAATTGACTTTCATAAATCGCACGATCCAGCATAAGTTCCACCGCCTTCATCGCAACCTTTTTTCGAGATACATTTGCAGGCGTATCATAAAGTTTGGCATAAAAATCAGGATTTTGATAAATTCTTTTTGCTAGCACCTCCAACTGGGAATAATAGCTTGGACTATAACCAATAAGATCAAAAATATTACCGCCGACACCCGCCGGACTGGAAGGTAATATTTCTTGTACAATTACCGCCATAAAACGTCCCGAATGTTTTGTCGAAAGAGTGCCCGCGCCTATTACCGAAGGCAAACCATAAGCGACCCCAGGATGAGAAAAATTATTTGCTGGTATAAGAGGCAGTTTTTCATGCTGCGTTCCAGATGATTTCAAACCGACAATTGCGTTAAAACTGGCTTGTGCAACCCCCCTTTTCGCCACAACACTTCGCAATGCCAAATACAATTTTTGTGCGCTATTACTCTTCATGATCGTCTGGGAAACATCTCTGGATAAAACCCTGTGACCATACAAGTTTCTGGATAAAGCAAGAATATCCTCTTCTTCTGCTGGCTCTTCAATTAGACCAATAATTAAAGTGCCCAGAGGCTCAACTGTCACATCAAGGGTGACATCATCCATATCTATATTCAAGGTTCTCGGTTCTTCAATCAAACGCGTGTAATCGATATCGCGATTAACGCGCTGTGGATTTTCTGCGCCTGCATCAGTACCCGAAGCAAGGCCATTACGATCACAAGCAAGAGCAAGACCCGTACCTGCCGTTTGCCAATTATTATCACGCGGATCACAATAAGTATCAACGAACTGCTCCCACCGTGCTTTATAATCACCAATAACATCAGCCGAACCAGCTGCATTAACATTGCCTAATTGACGCGCGAAAGATACTTGCGACAAAGCAAGACTGTTAAAACGTGCGATATTTTCAGTTGCCGCCAAACTTCTGACATTTGTTCCGAACTGACAAAAGTCCTGACTTGGCATATAGTCTCTATGGGCTTCAAATTGCAACTCTCTGAATACTCTTTGGGTATCCATTTGATTTTGAGCATCAAGAAACATACCGATAGCCTGCGTGTATTGCATGGCAACAGAACTCATCTGCGTTGCCATGTCCGCCATCGCAGGAAGAAATTGCGTTTTAAACATAACCTCAATCAGCCACTCCTCAAATTCTTCTATATCATATTCAAGCTCATCAGAAACACGCGTAATAATATCCGCATGAGCATCATCAATATAATTTGTTGCATCTGTACACAAAGAGGTCTGACATTCTGTACAACAGGCATACGCATCCTTAGGCGCAGATAGCGCGCCCACGAACACAAAGGTGAGTAAAATAGAGAATAACACATGGCGAAAAGTAACCGCCGTATCCTCTCTCTTATTATATATACCCATCATTCTTAAGGACACCTAAAATTAAACTCATATCTGTAAAACAGTCTTACGCCACATTATTTTCACAGCGATACAGTGCCGTACATAATTAACGATATTCAACGATAACACAAGCACCTTGATGAAAGCACTTAAAATATTCGCCAAGCAACAAGAAATATATAATTGAAATATTGTATATTCTTATTATTTGTTACAGAATATAATTTGGATTATAAATAATTTTAACAATAGGCTGTAGAAAGTTCCCATGCTGAAAAATTTAAAAAAGAAAGATAGCGCAACAAATAATGAACAGGCAGCACCAAGTGCTGGTGATACATCTGGACTGGGAACTGTCGTTATCCGCAATGAATTCTACAGAGATGGTTATCGAAGCCTCTTAAAAATGACACTTATACAAAGCGTTGTCATATTGGGTCTTATCGGTGCAATGTATTACGTCATAAAAACCCACCAACCACAGCATTTCTACTTTGCAACAACAGAGGATGGCCGACTTATTCCAATGGTTCCACTTAATCAACCCAACCTAAGTGCGCCATCCCTTATGTCATGGGTCGCACAAGGAACGACCGAGGTTATGACCTTTGGCTTTAGTGACTATAGAAGAAGATTACAAGAATCTTCACGTAATTTTACAAAAAGAGGGTGGGAGAGCTTTACACAAGCACTCCAAAGATCTCGCATCATCGAGATGGTTGAAGTTAATCAGCAAATCATCACAGCCGCGCCAAGGGGTGCACCCGTCCTTCAATCCGAAGGTCTCGTAGCAGGGCGATATCAATGGGTCGTGCAGATCCCCCTTATCCTAACGTACATGTCAGGTGCAAAAACATACAATACAGGACTGCTAGTAACGGTAGTAGTTGTTCGTGTTCCAAGACTTGAAAGCCCCAGTGGCGTTGGAATAGAGCAATGGATTGCAGAGGCAAGGTAAAGGGCAATGTTAAAAATTTTAGCTATTATGTTGATAATGCGTGACAATTGTAAAAATCCGATGTATCGTCTACAAGTTATTTTAGAGTATCTGGGGTAAATGGAATTCATGAATTACAGAAATTTTTCATATAAAATATGTGCAGATCTTAATATGAAAGTATTAGGGTTTGGTTTGGTCTTTGCTTGTTCTACGGCATTATGCAATCCGGTCTTATCTCAAGATTTTATGGATGAGCCGACAGAAGAAACAACAGCGGATAGCGTCTTTGACTTTGATGATGATATCGAGTCAGAACAAGCGACAACGGATATTGAAGAGAGCTTCAGAACCGAGGCCTTCGATCAGGCTTTGAAAACTTTGCTTCCCTTACGTCCGGGTGAGATAAGAACATTGCTGGAGCATTTTGACCGCACAGTGGAATCAACGCAACTTCCTGTTCATCCATACCCAAGGCCAGAGCTTACAGTTCAAAATATTTCCCTTGATCCAGGCGTACAGCCTCTCACGGTGAAAATGGCACATGGATATGTCACAACCATCAGCATGCTAGACTCCTCCGGTCAGCCATGGCCTATCGAGGATATGAGTTGGGTCGGAGAATTCAAAATACAAGAATCGCAGGTTCACGAGACAACACACATGATAAGAGTGTCGCCTGAAACATCATTTGCACATGGTAATATTTCCATGCGCCTTGCTGGTTTAAATGCTCCTGTTATCCTGACTTTCGAAACCAATAGAGATCTCGTCCACTACAGATTCGACGCCATTATTCCTAAAATGGGGCCAAGTGCAACAACGCCTCTTATTGACACTGGTGTAACCCTAACATCTGGTGATCCTGATATGTCGATCGCCCTTGGCGGCGTGGTTCCAGGTGATGCCGAAATACTTAATGTATCAGGTGTTGATGGCCGTACAACGGCTTACATATATAATGGACTTACATATGTAAGAACCCCCCTTACCCTACTTTCTCCCGGTTGGAACAGTTCTGTGACATCTGCAGATGGCACAAAAATCTATGCCTTAGAGGACACACCTGTAATTCTACTATCTGATAGAGGTCGCATGGTGCGAGCCTATCTTACTGAGCGCGAGGACCTATTAGATGAATGATGATTTAGATGAAGATATAATCGGTTCTGAAGATGAGTTTGATGAGTTTTCTCAGCAATCGAATTTAGGAGACGCTTCCAGACAAAATCCTATTATAAAAATCGGGATTATTGTTGTTGTTCTGCTGGTTATTGTTGGCATCATGTTCAGTTTTGGCGGTAGTGCCATTAAAGAAACAACATCTCGCATGCCGTCTGGATCCGAAGTGACAGCTGTTCCTGGAACTGACGAAAAGCTTTCTCCAGCATATATTGACGCTGTGGAACAGCAAAATGAAGCTGATTTGGAACGAGCCATAACAGAAAGCCGTAGTGCTATACCTGTACCCGTTCAAGCACAAAGCACCCGCCTTGAAGCACCACAATTAGAAGAGAAATCCGAAGACCCCCTACATCGTTGGAGACTCCTTCAAGACGAGCGCATAGAACGTGAAATGAAAATAAGAGAAACAGAGATAGAGCCTGTGACCGTTTTAAATGCTGAGCAACAAGGCGAAGCACTGGATCAGCTTTCTGAATCCATGATAGAGCAAATGTCTACTCTACTCACAGCAAATGATGGTACGAAAAAATTTACAACAAAAACCCTTATTAGCTATGAAGATGGCAGCAGTAACACTGATGGCAGTAACGGTGGCGGCGGTAATAGGGATTCTGATGATCCTTCATTTACAGAAGAAAGTGATGAAATCGTCATTATTCCCGCAGGTAAAATTGTCTACGGGCAAATGCTATTACAAGCAAACTCCGATGTTGACGCCGTTGTTCTGGCGCAAATGGTTAGTGGCCCTTTAAAAGGCTGGAAGTTACTTGGTGAATTCCAATTAGAAGACGATCTTGGAAAACTTGTTGTGACCTTTGATGTCGCAGTTAATGAAGATGGTGAGCAACATGATGTTGATGCTATTTTGCTGGATCCGGATAATGGTTTGGCAGCAATGAGATCAGATATAAATCATAGATACTTTAAACGTATCATCTTCCCTGCTGCTGCGGCTTTTGTAGAAAGTTTTGCTGAGGCGATAGCAGAGCCAGAAACAACAGTGGTCGTCACTGGTGACAGTGTTGTTGAGGACACAGAAGAAAAAGACGATGAGCAAGAACTTGCCTTTGGTGTTTCAGAAGCGGCCTCTAAGATTACAGAAATACTAGACGAAATGGGCGATGTTCCTATTCAAGTTGTGATCGCGGCGGGAACGCCTATCGGAATATTCTTTGTTGAAAATGTTGTGGAAGAAGAAGGTGATATTTAATTCTGATATTCATGAATTTTAATCACAGTGAAATATGACTGAATCTGACAGCAATCTTGATGAATATGAATTTGACGATGATTTTGATAATCTTTGGGACGATGATTTAGGTGAAGATAATAATGCAATAGAAGATCATCTTGAGACTAAAAACAAAGAAAATACTCAGGAAGAAAATCAGCCAGCACCCTCAAAGGAAAAGCGAACTAAATTGCCGTTCGTACTATTCCTCATAGCAGGGGTCGGGGCTGCTCTCTATTTTTCTTTTCCGCCTTCTAAACAGGATAATCCTGTCCCTATTGTTAAAATTAATCAATATCTCGACGGTGAACCTCACAGTGAAATTGATACAAAAGCACCTGCCATACAACATACAAAGAATGTGCAACAAGAAAAAAGGCACTCCATCCTGACTCCCATGCCCGAAGATATAGACACAACTATACTTTCTCTTCCAGAACTTACCCCCACGACACTAAGAAAAATTAATCTCAATAGTACTATTGAGAGAAAAATAATCGATGACAAAAAAACGCTTAGCGAAGATGAACTTTTATCAAAAACCGAAGCCACTTACAAAAAAATAGAAAAACCAGCACAAATCATTGAGGATACGCCAATAAAAATAATCGCGCCAACAGTGCCAACAACAAAAGCGAAAAAAGTAAAAATTGAGCAGCCTGTTGTTGAAAAAATAATACCGCCTGTACCAACGCATAAAAAAATTACAAAAAAATCCACAGGAAAAGAGCCCGTAACCAATAAAAAGACGCGTGAGAGTATCTCAAAAAAGACAAACACACTGAAGGCGATGTGGACAATCCGCGCGGCGCAAGCTGGAAAAGCCGTTATATATGACAAGAATAATAAAGAAATGAAATCTGTAGAGGTTAATGATACGATCAAAGGCATCGGGCGTATAAAATCGATAAAATTGCAAAATGGTCTCTGGGTTATTATCGGTACATCAGGAAAAATACAGCAATAAATATCACCTTGAAACCTAAACTCAAGCAAGCTGCGTGTCCCGTGGTAATTTACCCTTGATAGATTAGAAAAGAATATAACAATACGTTTAAAATAGCACCTCCGCCAAGAAGAGCATTTTACTTTTAATACCAGCGGCGTAACGCCCATGCGAAAGAAGATAATAATGAAATTAAAGAAAAACAAACATAGCAACCCTAGCCTTTATGGATTTCACTCTGTACGAGAGGCATGGCTGAATGAAGAGCGCACAATCCATACATTATACCTGAGCGAACAGGCACAACGCGGGTTCGAACAGACCATATCAGAAGGACGTAAAAAAGGGCTACGCCGTCCAGAGCCAACTATTATCGAGAAACATAGACTGGAAAAGATGCTGCCGCGTGGCGCGGTTCACCAAGGGATTGCGCTTGCATGTACAAATGCAGAGGAGCATGACGTGCAAGACTTTATCATCATGGCAAATTCACAAGAGAAAACAGTTTTAGCGATCCTCGATCAAGTAACAGACCCGCATAATGTCGGGGCAATATTACGCAGTGCAAGCGCCTTTGGACTTGATGGCGTTATCATGCAAAAAAAGCACGCTCCAACATTAGACGGCGTTTTGGCAAAAACCGCATGTGGCGCGGTTGACCATATTCCCGTTGCACAGGCAACAAATCTGAGCCGTACAATCAAAGAACTCCAAGATGAAGGATTTTACGTTATTGGGCTGGATGAACATGGCAAAAAAGAAATCGGACAAGTCATGCGTACCAGACAATACAACACTGGCAAACTAACAGATATTTGCGAGCCGCCAGACGAAAGTACCAAAATTGTAATTGTTCTGGGGTCAGAAGGCGATGGAATCAGACGTCTGGTTAAGGAAAGCTGTGACGAGATGGTCAAACTTCCTACCAAGGGAGCAATCGCAAGCCTAAATGTTTCCAACGCCGCGGCGGTTACATTTTATGCTTTAATGCATAAATGATCTGCCTAGTAATCTAGCTGGAATTCTTTGGTTTTTGCCACATAATCCTTTTTTGAACACATATTCGTGATTGCTTGAACATATGAATTAACAAACTTTTCTTGATCCATTTCACCTCTATACGCCTTGATATTGTCAAGAAATTCATCTGGATTATCAATCCCGTACTGCCACGCGGCAGCAATATCGGAAGCATTTTGTGACGTAACAATACCGCGCGTACCAACAATAAATGGCTCTTCAATTGGTTTTAAATAATGATCCGTTGGGTTATCAATTCCTGCAACTCCCGCCATATCGCCTGTGCATGTTGATACGGGAATTGCACCACACGCCATACCTTCTTTTAAAACAAGGGGATCAGCCTCACCAAGTGTTGGCGATGTTAACGCTACAATATTGGAAATCGTTGCTAGCGTCACCATTTCCTCTCTAGATAAACGGCCGATGGGATGAATTCTACTTTTTATTGATGAGAGTTTATCCGAATCAAAAGCTGCTGCTTTGTCATCTATTAAACCAGAGAGTTTTTCATGTTCCATACCTGAACCACACATCACAACATGAGCATCTGGGCGTTGCTCTAAAAATTCAACAGCCGAGGCAACAAATAAATCAATATTCTTTTCTTTACTATTACGCGCACCAATAATGACAAGAGGAGTCTCTTTCGTGATATCTGGTATACGGTCATCAATAAAATTTTGAATGGTTTCATCGCTGGATGGCTGAAAAAGATCCAAATCAATTCCATTAGGAATAAAATCAAACCTATCTGCAACTTCATTCTCTAGACCCAAAACACGCTTATACGCAATCGTCGCAGATTCTGCACATGCCAAATATCCCAAAATATGTTTTTTATCTTGCGGCGTATGCTCTATCTCTCTTAACATATCTATAGCCGCAGGGTCTTGAACTTCTGGATCCGTTCTATGTAACGTCACAATAATAGGGTAAGGGGTGTAACCGTGTGTTTCTAAATATTTATTCGCCTCAACAAGTAACTTAACAGGTTGCTCCTTCAATGATAGAATAACACTGGGGTCAATTTCCAGCAATTTTCCCGCCATAACCTGAACAGCTGAATGGTTTATCTGTTCTTCTGGTGTATCTAAGCCCAGAGATTCAATATTAAACCCTTCTGATAATAAACGCTTATAGTTAGAGTCATCCGTCATCTTTTGACGACCTTCGAAACCACGATCAACCTCATCAGCCATACTGATTACAACTTGTGGAAAATCCGTCTCCGCGATTTTCGAGATAAGGTCTGTATGGACATTTCTAGCACCACCACTGAAAAACCCTGTATAGACAGAAAGTATGGGTTTAAGCATATCAATTTCCTCTTTATCATACGTATTCATCAATTCTAATAATTTTTAAAAATAACACGATGAATAATTTATGTAAACGAATCATTTGCCGTTTGACAACATCGAAACAAAACCATAAGTCATTGCGATCACTTGTACGGAAATAATAATCAATTCGACTGCACCCACGAATATAGAGCTTATAAGAACATCCACCGCAGAGCCAGCCACAAAAACACCTGAGAATAATTGAAGACCAATACCAAAAAACACAACCAAGGGCAAAAAACAAACGAGCCACGTTGCAATCATAAAGGCAGAGCTTTTCATACCCGAGATACACTGTAAAAACCTGCCCGGTAAAACCCCCATAACAATGGGAATATATAAAAACAGCAACCTGAACCCCCACACAACCACAGCAAGAAAAGCCAAGATAATCATCGCATCAAGAACAGAAGGCATCCCCTGCACCTCCGTCAATGGTGGTTCATACGGTACAGATATATTATCCTGAACAGCCGCTGAAAACCCAATCGCGATAATCTTTAACAAGACATACATAACAATACCGCCCTGCACACATTGTTTACGGCTCAACTGACCTTGATATGGTGCATATTTTTGATCCGTAGGCGGAACAGCGACGACCTTTCCCCAGATAAATATTGCTTCCCTATATAATGCATATCGGATCAGCCCGATGATAAAAACAGCCTCCAGAATATAGCCCGGCATCAACACCAAACCTTGGCGCGCATATTGACCTTGCCAATCCAGAACAAACACAGCAAGCAAACACACAATTTTCACAAACAGAACAGGGATCGCCACACGCGCTAAATAACCGCGCTCTTCCCATATAAAAGCATAGCCACGCGCCGAAGCATCTATAAAATCAAAACTTGCCATTTTTATCTTCTCGGTTTATCTCTGAACTCACGTAAAGCGTATCATACAAATGATTCAGGATTAACCCCCTCATTTTACGCAAGTAAATTTAAAGATGTACCGATAACAATGCAAAAAATACAAAATACAAACAGGCATTTAAAAGCCATCGCCTATTGGCTGTTTTTCTGCTGTTTCAGTGTGTTTTGCATGATTATCGTTGGTGCGATTACTCGTTTGAGTGAATCTGGCCTGTCTATTGTGGAGTGGAAGCCCTTGCTTGGCGCGATCCCGCCTTTAAACGAAGAAGAATGGCGACAGGTTTTTGAACAATATAAATCCTCTCCCGAATATCATAAAAAGAATTTCTGGATGAGCCTATCTGACTTCAAATCCATATTCTTCTGGGAATGGTTTCATCGCCTGTTGGGGCGTCTGATTGGCGTATTCTACGCTGTGCCTTTTATGTTCTTTCTGGTGAAAAGTTGGATACCCAAGGGTTATAAGCTCAAATTACTCATCGCCTTTCTTTTGGGTGGGGCGCAAGGCTTTATGGGGTGGTATATGGTTAAAAGTGGTTTGGTCGACATACCTGCCGTCTCCCATTATCGTCTATGCGCGCATTTATCACTCGCCCTGCTGATTTACGGCTATATGCTCTGGCTGGGGTTGGGATTTCGCAAAATGGCCGCCACTTATACGCCAAACCCTGATACGGGGCTTTATACGCATGGCTGGGTCACGCTTGGCATATTAACGCTCACTATCCTTTGGGGCGCATTTACGGCGGGGCTGGACGCGGGGCTGGTTTATAACGACACCTTCCCCATGATGGGCGATAAATGGATCCCTGAAGAGCTATGGTTTTATAAGCCCCTCTGGCTGAATATCTTTGAAAATCACGCTGTTGTGCAATTCGCACATCGCTGGTTGGCGATTATTACTGCAATCACGGTGATTAGCTTCGTTTTGCACTCCATGCGTAAAAAACGACGGGAAATCTGGTTTCCAGCTCTCGGTATTTTTATATTTCTGCAAGTTGGGTTAGGAATCGCAACCCTGTTTTCGGGTGTTGCCCTGCCTGTTGCGGTCTTGCATCAAGGGGGCGCAGTTACGATTTTAACATTATTATTATGCGCAATGCATGCAGTGAAATCTAAACAACTGCCGCACCAGCAACCCCGTTAAACAAAGAAACATACGTTCCCTTTGCAGCTTTACCTGTGGGTGATGGCGCGGGTGCGGGTTCTTCTGTAACAACATCTGGCACAGGAACTTCTTCCGATGCGGCTTTTGTTACAAGGTTTTCTGTTTCTGAGCTTTCCGCTTCAACTGGCGCCTCAATAACAGGCTCCACGACTGGCTCTTCAATTGGTTTTTTTTCTTCAACAGCAACATCGGCTGCGCCACTGGTATCAATAGGTTTAATAGAATCCAAGACCTCCGACATTGGCCGCGTCGGTAATGTTTCCGCTTTTTCCTTCGGCTTTTCCTGTAACTGATCTTGTGGTTTGTCTTCTAATTTATCTGCCGCTTCAACAAGCGGCACTGTTGGAATATCTTCTTTAGATTGCGCCGCTTCTGTCGGCTTTTCTTCAACCATTTGCGGCGCATCAGGCACAGGATTATTCAAGGTTCTTTGTGATGATAACGGCGCATCTGTTTCAATTGGTTTAACATCATCCAAAGCATCGCCACCCGAACTTTCCGCAACAGCTTTGGGCGTATTACTAAGAATTGATTGCTCCTCAACCGACAACTTTTGATCCTCGGATGGGGTTTCCTGCACGTCTTCTGTTTTTGCAACATCGTCACCCATAATTTCCGAATTTGGAGTAACATCAACCTCTTCACCATTTTTCGCGGCTTGCTTTTTCGCCTCTGCCTCTTTCGCCGCGTCTAATATCGCCAAAATCCCTGGGCGGACACGCTCAATCACATCTTCGGCATATAGGCATTTAGAAACACCAGCCCCGTAAATATCAATAATCCCACCAACATAATCAAATAACAAAGACCCTTGATCAACGCTTTTCTCTACAAATTCCAAAATTGTCTGTTTCAGCTGAAATCTTTTTTCGCCAGCTTCAACCTCAAGCTCGCTACGATGTTCTCGATCTTGCACGCCCTCATTATCATAAGTTATAAGCTGCTCACCAAAAATAAAATCGGCAACATCGGGCCATTTATCTCTAAACTTATTACGACCGCTCGCATTATTACGAATATATAATAGATTTAAAGAATCCGTCAGCTCTTGCAATTGCTTGCTGAATGCCGCCATGGAATCCGTAATCGGTGTCTGTAAAGCTGTTTCCGATGCATCTGACATATTACTTTACCCTATATTTATATAAATGCTGAGATCTTCCATTATAGACAGATTCTGTCATTCAAAAAAGACCTAAGATTATTTCTAATCTATCTGTGTTAAAAACCGTTTAAGATTAAGCGAAAAATATCCCGCTATAACCTTGACAAAATAGGATTTATATCCTATAATACAATTATACCCGCGAGGATTCTCTATAAAAAACGACAATAAGGGCAACCACAATTAAAAACGCGTAACAAATTGATATTAAACGAAATATAAGGATAATTTCAAAATAATCTACAAACAAACTGAATAGAACGATATTTTCAATACAATTCAATGACTTACAATCGTTCCGACTGATTTACATAGAGTATTATTGATTTTAAATATGTTCTTGTGTAAGATCACATTTAACGTTTAAACGCGTTCATAAATCGGACTAACTGCCCCCCCGATCGGGCGGTCTTTTTGTGCCCTGATACCATCAGGCGTGCATCAAGATGCTTTTTTCAGGTCGGGAGTGGGTGGAATATAATACCCCTTTGGGGAAATACATCCACACGTGTTTATGCGTGCGTTTAAACTCCCGGCATCAAAAGAAAAAGGAGTTTATGATGACCAACCCACATGCAATATCTCTCAAACAATTACGCCAAACCATCGGGCGTAACATCCATGAAGTACGGATCAGGAAAAAGCTGACGCTGGCGAAACTGTCACAGCGCACAAATATTTCTTCCCCCAAACTGGATGGCTTTGAAATTGGAAAGTATGAATTATGCTTTGCACATCTTATCACCATCGCGGCGGCACTGCATGTCAATGTCTTTGATCTAATACAACGATCCTAACACTAAACAATCACGCGCGGCATGTGGGGCTTCGCACTTATCATTCCGCAGGAACGCTGGCGGCTACTGGCTGTAAAGCTGGTTTTGGTTTTGCGCTGCCGATTAATTTATACGTCAGACCCACACTAAACAAAACGCTGCAATAAAACACCAGCTCCATCCCCGTTGGACGCGGAGTATAGCCGATTAAAACACTTAATGTTTCACCAACAAATCCATGCCCCGGAATAAAGGCAGAAGTATCCCATACTTGCCCGTAAAGCTCAGGCAACACACCCGCCGCAATTAGGAAATTCGCACCCTGCGCCGCCATACCTGCCGTCAGAATAATCAGCATCCAGCTGGTCACGGTAAACAGATAACGCTTCACCGTTTTCAACAAACCAAAATACAACATCGCACCAACAATAGTGCCGCCAATAATACCCATCAGACCGCCTATCATAATCTCGGAAAACGTATAAGCCCCCGATGCCGCCATGCCATAAGTAAACAGAGCAATCTCCGCCCCTTCACGAAACGTCGCCAGCGCAATCACACCGACCAGCACATAAAGCGATTTACGCCCCGTTGCCACATCGTCCCCAACCGCGCCCAAATGTTTGGCCAGATCGCGCCCATGGCGTTTCATCCAAATCACAGTCCAGCTTAAGAACCCAACCGCAATAAACATGATACAAGCATTAAAGATTTCCTGCCCCATGCCTTCAATCGCATCTGAAATACTATCGGTGAAAAAGGCAATCAAAACAGAACCCGCAATACCAATCGCCAGACCAAGCGCAGCCATAAGACCGCGCCTTGGCATACCTTGCGTCGCCGCCATCACAATTCCCAAAACAAGGGAGACTTCCAGTATTTCACGAAAGACAATTGTTGCAGTTGGGAACATGGTATGACCTTCCTCGATCTTACACCGTTAATTATGAAGATTACTTGGCGATGATATAGCCGTTCGCCGTATCCATATTAAACTCACCAAAATAGTGATATTTACCAGGCTTCAGCGGGCCAACAAAAATAGTTGCTGTTTTATTGCCGCCAATAATTTTTTCGCGCTTCATATCATGGCTTTCAAACTCTTCAGGCGTTGCGTCCTGATTTGAAACACGTAACTTAATTCTCTGCCCCGCTGGAACAATCAGCTCTACTGGTGAGAATGTATGATCTTTAATGGTGATCTCATAAAACTCTTTAAGCTGGGGCGCAGTGTTCGCAATCTCCGCGTCCATCTTGATATTACCCGCCGCAGGCTCTAACTTCGCAAACCATGCACGTGTTTGTGCTTCTTGCTGTTCTTCGGATGCAAAATGTATGGCTTGCACCGCTTCATCCAAAACATCCAACTTTGCCATATTCGCAGCCTTTTCATCGCGCAATTTATCGACTGCCGCTTCCAGCGTATAACTGATCTCGTGAATGCTCTCTAATTCTAGAAATTCCAGCTCATTTTCATTCTTCAAAATACCGCTAATCTCGGCAACTTTCTCGTCTATCGCCTTAAACGCTTCATCCGCTGTAGCGATCGACGCTTTATAATGTGCATCACGTGCTTCTTGGCTTAAAGTCTTTGGATCAACCTCTGTTTCCGCCATCACATAAGAGGAGACACCCGCGCTCAACACAGATATTGTTAGAACTGTAAGAAAATTTTTCATGGCGCATGCCCCTTGTTAATGAAAGTGATTATCATCTGCATTGATAGCACGTCCAAAAACACTAGTGCAAGCGTGAATCATTATCCTGCAACTTAAACCTTGCAAATATACAAGCTACGCACTATAAAACACTCGGAAAGTTGGTGCGGGCGAACCTCGCTTGTAGTCCGGTCAGATCCGAAAGGAAGCAGCCACCAACGAATTTTTCGGGTCGTATCCGGCTTTCCACTTTTCTTTCCCCTGTTATCCGCTCTTCCCTTGCGCCTATGCGTAAATCTCTCTACAAATAAAGTATGACTGAGAAACAAGAAGCATACCGCGTTCTAGCGCGTAAATACCGTCCGCAAAATTTTGATGAGCTGATCGGTCAGGATACGCTGGTGCGTACCTTGAAAAACGCGATCACATCGGGGCGTGTTGCCCATGCCTTTATGTTAACGGGTGTGCGCGGGGTTGGTAAAACCACCACCGCCCGTATTATCGCCAAAGCCTTAAACTATATTGGGCCGGATGGAACGTCAGGCCCAACCATCGACAGCACAGATGATTGCCCCCTTTGCCAAGCGATATCCGAAGATCGCCACCCTGATGTTATCGAAATGGATGCCGCCAGCCGTACGGGCGTGGATGATATCCGTGAAATTCTGGACGGCGTGCGCTATGCCCCGACCGAAGCACGCTATAAAATCTACGTGATTGACGAGGTGCATATGCTCTCGAAAAATGCGTTTAATGCACTTCTTAAAACGCTGGAAGAACCACCGGAGCATGTGAAATTCATTTTCGCCACCACTGAAATTCGTAAAGTCCCGATTACCGTTCTGTCACGCTGTCAAAGATTTGACCTGCAACGCATCGACATTGATATCCTCAGCCAGCATTTCACAAAGATTTGCGGCCTTGAAAAATTCACCGCCGAGGACGATGCAATTGCGATGATTGCCCGCGCGGCTGATGGCTCGGTTCGTGATGGGCTAAGCTTGCTGGATCAGGCCATGGCGCTGTCCAGTGACACGATTACCGCGACGCAAATACAAGATATGCTGGGGCTGGCGGATCGCGCGCAAAATCTGGATTTGCTGGAAAGTGCGCTCAAAGGCGACATGAAAAAGGCGCTGGAAATTATGGATCACATCCATAAAAATGGCGGCGCGCCTTCGGTCATTATTCAAGACTTGCTTGACCTGACCCATCTCTTAACAAAATTCCGCGCTGTCCCTGATTTGGATGACGTGAATAAAAGCCTATCCGCCGATCAACTTGTTCGTGCCAAAGACCTGTCAGGTAAAATCTCTATGCCGTCTTTAAGCAAAACATGGCAGATCCTGCTGAAAGGATTAAACGAGGTTAACACTGCGCCCAATCCGCAAAACGCCGCCGAAATGGTGATTATCCGTTTGGCCTATGCCGCCGATTTGCCTGATCCCGCCGATTTGATTAAGCGATTAAAAAATCAACCAACAAACAGCACACCTCAGGCGAGCGCACAAGCAACAGGCACAGGAGGAAGCGCACCAATGGCATCCTCTTCCGTTCATGTGCAAGATTTCACCCCGCCACCACCAACGGGAGGCGCTATTCAAGCAAGCGCCAATGGTCAAGGACAAGAAGTTGCCCGCGCCGCGCCAATGCTCTCCATCGTGCCAGAGCCACAGGCCATCACCGCGATAAATACAATCGAAGACATGATCGCCCTGCTGGAGCAAAATAAAGAAATTCTACTCTCCAGCCAACTTTTCGCTTTCGCACACCCAATCAAAGTCGAACAAGGCCGCTTTGAGTTCAGACAGCAAGAAGGCGCAATGCCTGATCTGTCCCAAAGACTAACGCGTACCTTAAAGGAAATAACCGGCGACCACTGGATGATCGTAATTTCCAAAGGCAAAGGCGCACCCACCCTCCACGAAATAGAAGAACGTAACCGTTTACAAGAACTCGAAGACGTGGCAAAAACACCAATGGTCGATAATATTTTAAAAGCATTTCCCGACGCGCAGCTCTCAAAAATCCTGCACGCAGAAGAAAATGAAGCAGAAGCAGAGGCACAAGATAAAACCTAAAAACCTTAGTTGTTCATATCTTTATTTAGACAAGGCATGAGTGACGACACGTATCCCTTATACGTTAGGATACGAATAACGCAGTATAAATGAATAGAGGAACAACTATAATGATGAACTTTCAGAAAATGATGAAACAAGCACAAGAAATGCAATTCAAATTGCAAGAAGTGCAAGAAAAGCTAAAGGATATTAATATCGAAGCTGAATCCGGTGGCGGCCTTATCAAAGTGCAAATGTCATGTTCGGGCAAAGTTTTAAGCGTCGAAATTGATGACAGCTTGATGACCTCTGACAAAGAAACGCTGGAAGACCTCATCACGGCAGCGATGAATAATGCCAATGACACCAAGGAAGAGCGCATCAAAAGCGAGACTAAGAACTTGATGGAAGGGCTAGACCTTCCGACAGGCGGCATGGGCGGATAATTCGCCTCATCACTCTATTCCAACTCAAACAAAACGAGGCCGTGAAATGCGTATAGCAACATGGAATATCAACTCTGTGCGTCTACGCGCGCCTTCACTTTTACGCCTAATGGAAGAAGCTGATCTAGATGTGATCTGCCTGCAGGAAACCAAAACACCCGATGAACATTTCCCTCTGGATACCATCAAAGAAGCAGGGTACGAGCATATCCATTTCAACGGCATGAAAAGCTATAACGGCGTTGCCATTATCTCGCGCATCCCTTTTGATAACCCGCAAATATATAACCGCGTGGGCAAGCAAGATTGCCGCCATATCTCTGTGCGCTTCCCTGATTTCGAGCTGCATAACATCTATATCCCTGCGGGCGGCGATGAGCCTGACCGCACGGTGAATGAAAAATTCGGACATAAGCTGGATTTCATAGAAGAAATGTCTACGTTCTTTGAGGAAAACTACACGAAGGACAGCCCCCTTATGGTGGTTGGAGATTTCAACATCGCCCCGCGCGAACATGATGTCTGGTCACACAAACAACTTCTAAAAGTCGTATCCCACACACCGATAGAGATTGAACACCTCGGCAAAATGCAAAGCTCTTTGGATTGGACAGATACCAGCCGCCACTTCGTGCCCGATGAGGAAAAATGCTATACATGGTGGTCTTATAGAAACCGTGACTGGAAGAAATCAAATCGTGGGCGCAGGCTGGATCACATCTGGGTAACGCCGCCCCTAAAATCAAAATTATCAGATCATGACATTCTGACTCATATTCGCGATTGGGAAAAACCCAGCGACCACGTCCCGCTTATCGTGACATTAAAGCAATAGCACCCTAAAACAACTGAATTTTATAGCTTCGGAGGAGACAAGTATTTTATGTCTTGAGGTTCGCTATGAGGTAATGTGTTGTTAAATTCTGTTAATGAAACAATTTCACCAACAGCCAGAACAGGGCCAGAATCTCCCCCCTCATATAAAACAACAACATAACTTAAATCTGGAGAACTAGACGCTGCCAACGATGTTAAACTACTTAACGAGACTGTCATGTCAATTTTTTCACCCGTCCAATGGCCTATCTTTTCCATCGACAAAACCGGACGTACATAAAGCGGATCTGCACGTAATTTTGTAACAAAAGGCACGCTTTTATTCGCATTAATACGTTCTTTCATCTCGTCGGTCAAAGACACATCAGGGTCAACATACACACTTTTTTCGCCCCCTTGTGTCGGCATATACGCATACAGCACAACATCCCCTGAACCAACAGTAGACTTAAGTTTAGGCACAGAAATATCCAGCATATTATCATGTATTTTCATTGAAATAGATTCTAAATTATCTGTACGCCCAATTTTAACCGCAGGCAGAATATCTTGATAATTCGCATCCCATCGCCCATTCACAATAACGGGAGAAACATGATAAAGGTTCGTCCTTTTGAAATGTTTTTGATACATATCACGCCGTTCATTACAAAATTGATGAGAAAATGTTGTTGCACTCCCCTCTCTGTCAGACCACGTTCTGCAATTTATTACAATAACGCCCTCTTCACTTAAAAGGATTTCCTGTAATGATTCTTGAATTATAAGATCACCGGAACAAGAATTCTGACCAAAAAATTCAATAAGAGCTGGTCTTGATAACGCCACATTTGAAAACCCCGAAACACCAAAGAACAGCAAAGGCAAAGCCAGACAATATCGAAAAATTTTCTTATAACACATCATTCTGTTCATCCTTAATACATTTAAAAATCGGAGCATCGCCCATTGACTTCCCAATCACCATATCGGGTTGGTTCAGGTCTGTTCTCAAAACCGCCAAACTCTGGTTCTTTATCCTTTTCAGGCAAAGTTTTCGGTTTATCTTGCATAACAGGGGTTGGTTTTTTTGTATCCATGTTTAATAGTAGAATAAAACAGATTGATCGAGCAAATGAATTTATCAGAAAATAATGAAAATCCGAATAGCGCACAAGGTGATCTATTAGAGGAAAACCAAGAAACCGTAGATGAAGGTGATATATTACTAGCGCGTAAAGTTACGCTGGATATGCTGGGCAATGTACTGGATCGGCGGAACTCACTGGATGTAACGCTTGATAATTCGGATGCATTTGCCGCGCTACCCCAACGCCAACGTGCCTTCACACGGATGCTTTTGACCACAACATTGCGCCGTTTGGGACAAATTGATGACCTGATCACCTTTGCACAAAACCGACCTGATGATTTAAAAACACCTGCGATCCGTAATATCCTACGCCTAGGCGTGACGCAGCTGTTCTTCATGGTCGTCCCCGATCACGCCAGTGTTGATACATCCGTCCGCCTTGCTGAAGAAATAGGCATGGAGCGGCAAAAAGGCTTTGTGAATGCTATTCTACGCAAATTAAGCCGTGAAGGCGCACAGCGCATTGAAGGTCAAGATGCCGGACGTTTGAATACACCGCAATGGTTGCTAAAAATCTGGGTAGATGATTACGGGCTGAACGGCGCGGCGCAAATCGCCGAAGCCAATATGTGTGAAGCGCCATTGGATTTCACCGTAAAATCCATTGATGACCGTCCCTATTGGGGAAATACTTTGCAAGCATCAGAGCTTTCGACAGGAACACTGCGCCGAATGAGTGGCGGTAATATCCGCGAAATGGAAGGCTTTGACGATGGCAAATGGTGGATTCAAGATGCCGCCGCCGCTATTCCTGCAACATTATTGGGCGACATCACAGGACAGCATGTAATTGACATGTGCGCCGCGCCAGGTGGAAAGACTCTGCAATTGGCGGCAATGGGCGCAAATGTTACCGCGATTGATCGCTCTGCAAAACGCCTGAAACGTCTGGAAGAAAATTTGGAGCGGATGGGTTTAAAAGATCAGGTACAAATCGAAATATCGGACGCTGCCGCTTGGAAATCCGTCGACGCACCACAACGCATTTTACTCGACGCGCCATGTTCTGCCACTGGAACAATCCGCCGTCACCCTGATACAGGGTATCTAAAATCACCGAAAGATATTACAGGATTAATGTCTATTCAGGAACGCTTACTCGCCCATGCAGGAGAGATGTTGGACATCGGCGGGATATTGATTTATTGCACTTGTTCCTTGCAAAAAGATGAAGGCGAATACCAAATCAAAAAATTCTTGAAGAAAAACCTGAATTTTGAGCGTATCGCAATTCAACCAGAAGAAATCGGTAAATATGATGAGCTTATCAATGAACAGGGCGATTTGCGTATCTTGCCCTATCATCTCTCCGCCCAAGGCGGTATGGATGGATTTTTCATCTCGCGATTAACACGGACACGTTAAAAATGTCACCCGTCAGCTAGGCTCAGAAGCGATAAGAAACATTATGGGTGGGGAAATTATAGTGTCTTAATCATTAATGTGAATTATTATAACTGTAGCGATAAATATAATAGCCTTCTTTTCTTCAGGGAAACATAGCACAATCTCTTTATCTATTCACATAAAGGCCGAAGCACATTATAAGATATATAACATAAATAATGACAAGTTTAAAAATATGCTGAAAACCCGAATAATTCCCTGTCTTGATGTTGCTAATGGTCGCGTGGTTAAGGGCGTGAACTTTGTTGACCTGGTTGATGCGGGTAATCCCGTTGAACAAGCCAAGCTCTATAACGCGCAAGGTGCGGATGAGTTATGCTTTCTCGACATCACTGCGACCAGTGATAATCGTGAAACAATGTATGATATTGTGCGCGCCACAGCGGATGAAGTGTTTATCCCTCTGACCGTTGGTGGTGGCGTACGAGAGCTGAAAGATATTCGGAAATTACTGGAGGCAGGCGCGGATAAAATCGGTATTAATTCCGCCGCTGTAACAAACCCTGATTTCGTGAAAGAAGCCGCGGATAAATGTGGCAATCAATGTATCGTTGTTGCGATTGATGCGAAGAAAAAAGAAGATGGCTCTGCGGGCTGGGAAATTTTCACCCATGGCGGGCGCAAAGGCACAGGCATTGATGCTGTGGAATGGGCGATCAAGATGGCGGAGTATGGCGCAGGAGAACTTCTCCTGACCTCTATGGATCGTGACGGCACTAAGCAAGGCTTTAACCTTGAACTGACCCGCGCCGTATCGGACGCGGTGCGTGTGCCTGTGATTGCATCGGGTGGTGTCGGCAATTTACAACACTTAGTCGATGGCGTAAAAGAAGGCCACGCCAGCGCGGTTCTGGCGGCCTCAATATTCCATTTCGGTGAATACACCATTCAAGAAGCCAAAGATGCCATGAACAACGCAGGGATACCAGTGCGATGAGTAAACAACAACACATTCTTGACCAGCTTTACGAAATCCTGCAACAGCGCAAAAATGCAGAAGGTGATAAATCTTATGTTGCGAGCTTGTATGAAAAAGGCTCGCCCAAGATTGCAGAAAAGATATTGGAGGAAGCACAGGAATTTATCGATGAAGCCTTCCACATCCATAATGAACGCGATAATGAAGAGGTGCAAAAAAACCTTCGCAGCGAAGCCGCTGACCTGCTGTTCCACATCATGGTGATGTTATCCCATCACGATGTGCCGCCATCCGATGTCTTTGATATTCTAGAGAAACGCTTTGGTATTTCTGGTCACGATGAAAAAGCCAGTCGCAGCACATAAATATATTGACTTGAAAGCCGTAACTATATTATAGCTAGTTGATTAGTGGGATTTGAAGGATCAGCTTGCACCACGTAAAAAAAGCTAAAGCGCCACGGCAATAAATCCGCCTGTGGTATCCTAATTTAGGATCAAGCAGAGCGGTTTTCACTTTCTTATAACGCTTCCCTGTTTTGATATAATTTTGCATAATAATGCATGGTCGGTTAGACTATGTGGTAGAAGAACACGGGTTTGATAAAATGAAAAAAAACTTTGCTATTATTGGCGGCGGTGCAACAGGGCCATTACTGTTATCACGTATCGCAGAAGAAGCACTTGAAAACAATACGCGCTGTGATGGACTTACTATTCATTTAATTGATCCAAACGGCTTTGGAAACGGTGGTATCGCTTATGGGATGGCACATTCCAATCACAAATTAAATAGTATCCCTTCGGAAATGAATGGTAATAAATCCAGTTCTTTTCCCGCATTTCTTAATCAAAAAAATATATCGTTCGATAATGAAGAATTTAATACCAGAGCATCTTATAAGCCCTATATTAAAGATGAATTGGTGGATAAGCCAATCGCCATTTTAAGAAGCCTTGGCGCTCAGGTGGTGGTGCATAGATCATCTGCATTTATTAAGAAAGATTCCTCTGATACCTATTCTATCGTTGACCAAGACCCAACGCAGGAGGGTAATGATGCCAATCTCTTAGCCCCAGAATTAACCGAATTAACAAGTGATGATTTTGTTTTAACAGTCGGTTACGGTGGTAATAACAATTTCAAATCTCTTCAAGGGAAAACGGGATATGTTCATAATATTTATGATAGGGATTTATCGCTTGTTGATAGGTTTCCACAATTGGGTTCAGAGGATGTGCGGATTGCAGTTTTGGGTTCGGGTCCAGGATTATATGATGTTGCAAACGAATTAAACATCATACCAAGTGACTTGTTTGTGTTTAGCGGCTCCGGCAAAGGGCTGTCTGTTCGTGATGTCTCCGTTGAAGACGGAGAAAGTTCAATTTCACCGCAACAGCTTCTTAATATGGATGTGAATGCGAGTTTGGAGCGTGTGCTTAAATGTGTCAGCGATGAATTTCAAACTGCTTCATCAAATCGATCTCATAGAAGAATCGGCCTTGATATTAATAAGAACCTTAAAGAAATCCTTCATAATTTAGATGAAAGCGTCGCAGAAGAATTTCTAAAATCACCAACTTTGGCATATATTAAGCATTGTGCAACGCCTGTTCCATTGGCAAGTAAAGAAAAACTGGATCAGTTATCACCTACCTTTGTACGTGGTAAAGTTCGTGATGAAAATATTACGACCAATGATGATGGAAGTTTTACAATATCGAGCAATGGTAATAAATGTGAGGTGGATATTATTATAAACGCCACTGGCCATGGTCGTCATAACGCCCCTATCCTTAATTCACTTAAGCAAGATGATCTTGCAAGTGTTAGCAAAAGAACAGCTGTTCTTGATACAGACCATACGGGATATAGGCTTTGCGAATCTGGTATTGCAGTCATTGGCCCAGCCACTCATATTGGTACAGACGGTATGGAGAGCTTTGCACCATTTGCTGATGACTTAGCAAAGAAAACTGTACAAAACTGGCAGCCATTAAATGAAAAGGCAGAGCCTCAATTACAATCTATAGAATGGAATTAAAATGGCAGAGAGTTTAAATATCCCTCAGAACGCGACAAAAGAAGACGTTTATAAGGGTATCATTCCGCAAATCAAATCTTTGATAGAAGGTGAAGAAAACCTAATCTCTAATCTTGCAAACGTCTCTGCTGTGCTTGATATGGCGTTTAAACATCTCTGGACTGGATTTTACCTGATGGATGGAAACATACTTGTGCTGGGGCCTTTTCAGGGGCCTATTGCCTGCACAAGAATACCCGTAAGACCAATTGCCCGCGGTGTTTGTGGCGTTGCGGCAGAAAGTGGTGAGACGCAACTTGTTCCAGACGTTGATAAATTTTCCGGTCACATTGCATGCGCCAGTGATTCCAGATCTGAAATAGTTGTACCCTTGGTTGGAAGTGATGGCGCAACTAAACTTGTTCTGGATATTGATAGCTTACAATTGAATTGTTTTGATAAGATTGACCAAAAATATTGCGAAAAAATTGTGCAAATTATTAAAAAGCAACACTTCTAAAAGATATTAAATTGAGGGGCTGTTGTTTTTTCAACTCTCACGTTTTAATGACCATTTCATACAGGCTTCATCCTCTGCCATTTGTCCGTAAATGACAATTTGTTTGGTTTTCTGCGCGGTGGTGCCATGCCCCAGATACAGACTATCTTCAAGGGCGAGCATCCCTGCGGAGCGTGAAAACCTCCAACCAATACCACCAGGAATACGTAAGATAATTTCTTCCCCGTCATTAATGAAAGATGCACTGACATTGGGGTGCAGGTGAAATCTTATGGCTGTTTCCACGGGGCAAATCAGTTCAAAACCGCAAGAAAAATCGTCTTGCCCACGTAAATCATGTCCTTCATCGGCCAGATAAACTCTTCTGGTGTGGGTGATACCGTTCAGGGCAACATAACCATCATGAGAGGCAACCAGCAAGCTGGCATCTTTTGTGTCTTCACGTTGCAAAGTGCAATGGATTGCTTTGCGTTCGAAATGCCCGTTTTTCTTGATTTCACAGGCATTGCGATAATCGAGGCAACCCGTGCTGTGCGCTGCGGTGGAGCGTAGGGCATCTTGCCATTGCTGTGATGAGGGATGTGAACCACAAGCGGTGATGATACGTTCTTTGCCATAGGAAAATTCAAAGGCAAGAGGCGCGGCATGCGCGGTTTTATCATAAGGTGTCTTTTGAGATCGACCTGTATCCATGACCAGCAGTGATCGTCCGCATTCAAGGCGTTCAAAACCCGTTTGCTCAAGACTGCGTTTGGTCGGTTTATGCGTACCTGCCTGTGCGAGAATAGAATCAATTGCCGCAGCGTTGCCTTCTTGCGCGCCATGGAACAATCCGAATTTGCGATCACGATAGCGGAAAAGACGCAGGGCGCTGCTCATATTATCAATGGTATCGCTAAGGAACTCAGGTGTGGGATAACCACCACTACTCAAAGCCGTTCGCATATCGACAATCAGCTCTAATGCCTCCAAAAGCGTTTCGGGATTGCGGGAAATATGACCGCCATCAGACAGAATTTGCGTATTGATGGTGCTTTCAAGGTTGGTTAAGGCTTGTTCGATCCATTTTTCATGTCCCTCAAGGGAAATGGCAGCATAAAGCAAGCCTTTTATTGCCTCCAGTGTTTTGATGCTTGATATATCATAAGAACGCGTCAAAGCGTTACTGAGGTGTTTTGTTTGCTTCACCAGTGAGGCAAGGAATTTATCTTCGAATTGCTCCGTCGCATTGGCGCAGAAGAAATCATAATGGCAAATCCACATGGAAATGCGCCGCCCTATTAAATCGATGCGCCAGCTTTGCGCGTCCCAACAGCCATAGCGGTTAACCCAGCTTTCGATCATCAGGCGACCTTGTTCACGTGCAAGTGCGCCGTCTAATGTGCGTAGATCACGCAGCCAGTCAAAGCTGTGCATATGTGTATGCCAAATTTCATCTGCATCTTCAGGACTCCACCATTCTTCGTACCATACAGCGCCCGTGCGTTCACCAACACCTGCGGCATCGAGAAGGTTTTGCGCCTTTTGCGCGTTACCTGGCCATGGATCAACAGGGCGTGCGATCAGGCGATCGGGCGCGCTTTCATGTAAGCTCCAATTATAGAGAAAGCTGCTATAGGCTAGGTCGCCCGCTTTGCTTTTCAGAGTATTAATGAAATGAAGAGGCATAGTTTTCTCTCTTTCGGGAGGGAGGGGTGGATGGCAGGTTTTATGCTGATGGTCTTAAGGCTTTGATGTTTTCGGCATATTTATCGGATCCGTCTTTAAAAACGGCTGTACCGGCAACCAGAACATTCGCGCCGGCGGCAATAACTTGTTTTGCAGTTTCGGGATTTACGCCGCCATCAATTTCCAGATCAATATCGCGACCTGTGTCGTTAATCATACGGCGGGCTTCGGATATTTTATCGAGCAGCGGAATAAAGCTCTGCCCGCCAAAACCGGGGTTTACTGTCATAATCAAAATAAGGTCAACCATATCCATGACATGTTTGATTGATTCGATTGGCGTGTGCGGGTTCAGAGAGACACCCGCCTTCACGCCTTTGGCTTTGATATGTTGCAGTGTGCGGTGTAAATGCGGCCCTGCCTCAATATGGGCGGTGATAATATCTGATCCTGCATCCACAAAATCATCGATCAGGTAATCGACAGGGGATATCATCAGATGAACATCGAATATTTTGGTTGTGCATTTGCGGATGGCTTTAACCACGGGCGCGCCGAAAGTCAGGTTTGGCACGAAATGCCCGTCCATAACATCAATATGGATGTACTCCGCACCTGCTTTATCAATGGCGGAGACCTCTTGCCCTAAAATAGAGAAATCAGCAGACAAGATGGATGGTGCAATACGGATATTGGAGGTGTTGGACATATAAAATACTCACTAAGTAAGGTGCATTTTGAAAAAGCGGCAGGTGAGAGGACGGATCAAAAAATATGATTCATGGAAATTACTCAATAAATATACCATGCCACCCACAGGATATCCACAGAATTTTATGAATACGGAAGTGCATGATAGTTTTTTACAAATAAGTGGTCTTTATGTTAAAATATGTAAAATAAAAAAGTGTAAGTAATGGGTATGAATTTAGAGGCATATAACCAAAGTATTGGGAGAAGGGAGAAGGGAGAAGGAGAATGCCACTCTGGTCGAGGCGATTGAACGAACAGAGTTAATGGAAACGTTACCCCAAAACCAACCAGAAACTATTGAAGAATTAAATTTACAGGCCTATAATCGCGAAACGGTAGCAGATCAATGTGAAAAGTTCATTATGAATATTCCGTTAGAGCCTAATAAATTGGCAGAAGTTTCCTATTATATGGAGAATATGACACCTGAAATTGTGCATTATCAACGGGCATTGGGTGAAGAAGGGTTTGGCCAAGAGCAAAAACAGGAAATCACAGAAGGCATTCCACGTAGTCACGATAGTATAGTAGTTTCATTTAACAATGAGAACTGTTATTCTTTGACATGACATATTCTGTAGACCTGAGGGAAGCCGCAATCTCATACATAAATAATGGCGGTAGCAAGATTGAGGCAGAGCATATATTCAAGGTGTCTCGTGCCACACTTTATCGTTGGCTTGAAATGGATGATTTAAGTCCAAAGGTTCATGGCTCTCGCTCGCGTAAGATCGATACGTCCACCTTAAGGAAACATATTAAGGATCATCCCGATATGTATCTTCATGAACGTTCCGCTTTGTTTAATGTCGGCATCAGCTGGATGCATTATGCGCTCAAGCGTTTAGGGATCGTAAAAAAAGAACGCCAGTATAAAGAACGCTGTATTTCACCCTTCGGGTACAGGTGCAAAGGCAGACATTTATAGAGAAGCTCAAAGCCGAGCATCGGATGTTTGGCTTTAAGAACTTGATCTATGTTGATGAAACTGGCTTCGACGCTCATACACACAGGCCATCTGGCTGGGCAGAGAAAGGTTGTAAGATATTCGGTGAAGTTACAGGAAAGCGATCTCGTAGAACCAATCTTATTATGGCGCAGCGCCATGGGGTGAAAGGTTGTAAAAAATAATGGTTAGCTCCTATGCTTTTCCAAGGATCATGCAATGCGCAGCTTTTTGAAACATGGGTTGAGGAATGTTTGATGGAAGAGCTCCATGAGCCAACCATCGTTGTCATGGAGGGTCTGCCCCTTCGAGTATAATGCCTCTTTCCACGATAAGAAACGCGTACAAGAAATCTTAGCCAAAGGTTATCATTACCTGATCCCGCTGCCTCCTTACTCACCTGACCTTAAATCATCCGAATTTAGCCAGCGATAAAGCGTGTCACGGGAAATTTTGAATATGTCATACAGAATTATAGAATATACGATTATTAACGCAAACTATTATATAACCCAGGAAAGACAATGAAGTAAACAAAAAAGGGCGCCTTAAAAGAGAGCTTAACGCCTGTGACTTTCAAGCCAAGAGCAAGCACCAAAGGCCCGCTAAAGAACATAATAGATGTAAGCTGAAGCCCTGGAATACCATCACTTTGCGCGACAAGAACCGTAATAGTTGAAAATATAAGCAGGGCAAAATACCGCTTAATGTCGGGTTCATCAGAAAATCTTTTCCGCGTCGATATAGCCACCATTTAGAGCCGAAGCGAAATCCATCGCTTTCTTACCTTCAGGCTGAATTTTATTAAGCCTCAACGCGGTATTCTCTCCGCAAAAAATCAAACCCTCTTTATTTAAAATCGTACCGACAGAGGTATCGCCACAAAAATCTACATCGGCAAGGCTTGCCTCTAGGATTTTAAAGCGTTTACCTTGAATTTCTGCCCAAACGCCCGGCCAAGGGTTAAGTGCCCTTATTTGCCTATCGATTTGCAGCGCACTTTGCCCCCATTCAACAACCCCGTCCGATTTTTTAAGCAAATGGGCATAGGTTACCAATGCATCATCCTGTTTTTCCGCAGATAAAAAACCTTCCGTAACAAGGCGCGTTAAAACATCCAGCATTAAATCTGCACCCATTTCCGCCAGTGCATCATGTAAAATTGCCGCCGTGACATTCGCGGCCAAAGACATTTCAGACTTGGCAATCATATCACCTGTATCCAACCCCTTATCCATTTGCATGATGGTGATGCCGGAGGCTTCATCCCCCTCCCATATTGCACGCTGGATTGGGGACGCACCACGCCAGCGCGGCAACAGAGAGCCATGGATATTCAAACACCCATGCTTCGGTGCGTGTAATATTTCAAGCGGCAACAACAAACCATAGGCGGCAACAATCGCGATATCTATATTATGAACGGCGAACTGCTCTTGCGCGTCTGCATTTTTTAAAGATTTCGGTGTAAAGACGGGAATATCATACGTTTCGGCCAATTCATGAACAGGCGATTTCTGCACCTTATGGCCGCGCCCCTTCGGGCGAGGAGGCTGTGAGTACACGCACACAATATCATGATCGCTGTCACATAATGCGCGCAAAGCATGCGCCGCGAAATCAGGTGTCCCCATAAAAGCGATACGAAGTTTTTCGCCCATATGCGTTACCTCCTAGAGTAAATTTTGCTTCTTTAATTTGTCGACTTTTTTCAAAATCATATTGCGTTTTAAGCTCGATAAATAATCAATGAATAAAACACCGTTCAGGTGGTCAATTTCGTGTTGTACGCAATGAGACAGCAGACCCTCAGCCTCCAATTCGGCTTCTTTACCATGGTAATCCAGATATTTTACGCGCACAATTGCCGGACGTTCAACATCCGCATATTGCTTAGGTATAGAGAGACAACCCTCTTCACGCACGCTCATCTCTTCGGATTCATAAATGATTTCGGGGTTGGCCATACAAATCGGGGCGGGCTCTTCCTCATCCTCGCGTGAGGATAAATCCATCACCAATACGCGGTTCAACATATTCACTTGATTGGCCGCAAGCCCGATCCCTGGCGCATCATACATCGCCTGTAACATGCCATCCATTTGCATACGCACAGAATCACTCACGCCATCAACGGGTTTAGAAGAGGTTTTAAGTGCGGCGTGCGGAACTGTAATAATTTTATAAGCTGTCATAGATAGAGTGATAATTGGTTTTCACTGATATATCAAGCGCGCTTTTTCTCCAGCGCATCTTCGGACAAAGAGTTTTCTGTACCTTTACCAAGCAGCGGGGCTTCCACATCCAATAATTCAGGCGGTAGAGATTTGGAGGTTTTTGCACCCAACGCTTTCAGCTTTTCCGTGCGCCCTAGAATAGTACCGCGTCCTTCGGACAGCTTATTCATCGCCGCATCATAGGTTTTTTGCGCCGTTCCCATTTGCATACCCAATTTGCTCATATCTTCGACAAAGCCACATACTTTTTCATAAAGCTGTCCGCCTTGTTTGGCAATTTCCTGTGCATTTTTGTTTTGTAATTCCAAACGCCAGACCGAAGCCACCGTACGCAGCGTTGCAAATAACGTGGTTGGACAAACGAGAATAACCTTTTTATTCCACGCATAATTTTGTAGCTCTCGATCTTCTTGAACGGCAAGAACATAGGCAGCCTCAATCGGAATAAACATCAAGACAAAATCAGGTGTCCCCAGCTTCTCCGTATCTTGATAACGGCGTTGCTCCAAATCCACGATATGTTTTTTAACAGAGGCCAAAAATTGTTTCAGATGAAGCGGACGGGCATCATCGCTTTCCTCTGAAAAGAAACGTTCATAATGCGTTAGGGATACTTTCGAATCGATAATTACATGTTTGTTTTCGGGTAGATTTACAATCACATCAGGCTTTTGCAACGCGCCTTCCATATCCCTTAAATTCTTACCTCCGCCCTGCACGGAGTAATCATCGCCTTTACGCAAGCCGGAATCTTCCAGAATCTTTTCCAAAACAACCTCGCCCCAATCGCCTTGCGCTTTACTGTCGCCTTTTAAGGCATTGGCCAGCCCTTCGGCCTGCAAAGTCATGCGCTCGTTCACCTCTACGATATTTTTAATTTGCTCTTTTAAAGAGAACTGCTCTTTCGCTTGCGCGCCGAATGAATCGTTCACTTTTTTCTCAAACTCGCCTATTTTTTCTTTCAAAGGGTTCAGTAATTCGTTCAGGCTTTCCTGAGATTGTGTTTTGAACTTTTGGTTCTTTTCATCAAAAATCTTATGCGATAGATTTTCAAACCGTTGAATGGACATCTCTTCCATCTTCTTGAAGTCTGCTTTACTTTGTTCTATCTGGCGCAGGTTGGCTTCATTTTCTGCTTCTTGGCGCACGGCACTTTCTCTAGAATCCTGAAGATCGCCGAGCAGTGTTTTATTCTCCTGCCCCAATGTGTCGGCCATATCCTTATATTGCGCCACGCGTGCCTCTAACGTGGCCAGAGCAGATGAGAGTTTCTGCCGCGCAAACATAACGCCAACCGCGCCCAATGCCGCGCCGAGTAAAAACCCCAATCCAATATAAACTATTGCGTCTAACGTCATTTTTGATAGCCTTGTGTCAAGAAAAGTGATTCTCCCTACCCTAAAGGAAGGGAAAAGAAAAAGAAACAAAAAGAGAACATTTATGTGCAGAAAAATATCATATAGCCGTACAGAAAATGGTAATGCGCTGGTTTATGTTCTGATTGCGATTGTCCTGTTCGCCGCACTTGGATTCACATTATCACGTAATATGGGTGGCTCTAATACCAAGGAAGTTGACGCCGCCCGCGCCGAACTCTACGCAATGGAGCTGATTGCCTATAGCGCGCAAGTCAAATCGGTTATTGACCAGATGACGTTTACAGGAACAAAATTTAACACGCTGGACTTCACAAAAGCAGGCGACGCAGGTTTTAGTAGCACCCCGCATATCCATAAAATATTTCATCCGCAAGGCGGTGGGTTAACCTCTGCCAACTTACCGACACGGATTATAAAGGAAAACTCAAGCAATCCTGAGGCGGGATGGTATTTGGGGCTGTTTAATAATGTTGAATGGACAAAAGGCGCGGGCACAGATGTAATACTCACCGCCCATCAGATTTCAAAAGCTGTATGTCGGGCGATTAATGACAAAATTACATATTCAACGACTATTCCTGTTTTAGCGGGTGATTTAGAAAATTATCTGGTTGATACAGGCACGAATAATGCGTTCACGGCGGCATCTTGTGCGGACTGCGAGGGATATGTCGCGCTGTGCGTTAGTAATAATAGCGCGGACACCTATAGTTTCTACACCATTATTCTTGATCGTTAAGTTAGTCAGGCTTCGCTGTAGCTGTTAATCACCGCGCGCAATTCGGGAATACCCGTGCCTTTAATACTGCTGGTATAGAGGATTTTAGGATAAGCAGCGGCATGGTCTTTTAAGGTCAGTAAAATCTTGGCTATGGTTTTTTCCAAATCTTGAGCCTTCACTTTATCGACCTTGGTTAAAACGATACGATAAGATACGGCAGAGCTATCCAGCATCTCCATAAGCTCTATATCCGTGGGCTTCAGACCATGGCGACCATCCACAAGAATAAATACGCACCGTAGCGTTGGCCGACCTCTAAGATAGGCAAAGATCAAACTTGTCCATGCTTTGATTTTTTCCTTGGACACCTTCGCATAGCCATATCCCGGCATATCAACCATATAGAGGCGATCACCAAGATTGAAATAATTCAGCTCCTGCGTGCGACCAGGGGTGTTGGATGTACGCGCCAATGTATTGCGCCCTGTCAGCGCATTCACCAGAGAAGACTTACCAACATTTGAGCGACCTGCGAAGGCAATCTCGGGCAACGCAGCATCAGGCAATTGCGGCAAGCCTACAACGCCAAGCATAAAGTCGCATGGTCCTGCAAAAATTTTACGCGCCGTTTCCAGCTGCTCTTTTGAGAATTCTTCATCCATAATGGGCTATTTCTTCTTTTTCTTCTGGGTTTTCTTTTTGGGTTTTGGTGGCTTAATGTCAGGGACAGCTTCTGATTCTGCCTCGTCCTCATCACCAAATAAGGCCTTTTCCGCCTCTTGTTCCGCCATATCAATCAAAGGATGGACATCTGGGCCTTCTTCGACTTGAGCTTCCAATTTTTTCTCAAATTTATCCTTATTAAAGAAGTAAACAGGAACACCCACAGAGCGCATAATGATGGATTGCTGAATAATGCCCAAAAGCGCACTAAACGTCCAGTAAATCACCAGACCTGACGCGAATTTCGCCATAATGAAGGTAATGAAGAACGGGAAGAACATCATCATATCACGCTGCATTTTATCTTGCGGCGGCGGGTTTAGCTGTTTTTGCATTATCGTAGCAACCAACATTAAGCAAGGCCACGCTCCAATCATCAAAAATTCAGGCACACCCCACGGAAACAAACCAAACAGATTAAAAACTGTTGTTGGATCGCGCGCGGATAAATCTTGGATCCAGCCAAAGAACGGTGCGTGACGGATTTCGATTGTTGAAAACAACACCTTATAAAAAGCAAAGAAAATCGGAATCTGTGCCAGCATCGGCAAACAACCAGACATCGGGTTCACGCCCTCTTTCTGGTATAGCGCCACAATTTCAGCCTGTAATTTTTCCTTATCATCACCATGTTTTTCACGTAATTCAGATATTTGTGGAGCGACAACTTTCATTTTTGCGAAAGAACGATACGACACATTCGTTAACGGAAAAACCGCACTACGCACTATGATTGTGAGCAATATAATCGCCACGCCCATATTACCAACAAGCAAACCAAGATAGTGCAAAGCCAAAAAGAACGGGTAAGTTAAGAACCAGAACCAGCCGAAATCAACGGCCAAATCCAGATTATCCACGCCCAGTTTAAGCTGATAATCCTTCAAAGTCAGAACCTTCTTTACACCAGCATACATATGGTATGAATTTTCGATTGTCCCGTCAGAGGACAATATCTGCGGCGCACCCGTAAAGTCAGTTTGATATCTGTTGCGCGTTTTCGTCACCGGATCAGGCGTGTATTTAAACCTGTATTTTGAAATTTTATTCTGCGCGGGAATCAACGCCGTTAACCAATATTTATCCGAAATACCAATCCAGCCACGCTGTGCTTCGATCTTTTTATCCGGTTCACTCACCATCGCGGCGTAATACATTTTTTCCAACGCGCCACCGACAAAGCCCATAGGTCCCTCATGCGATATCCATGTACGGAAATAATCCTTGGGGATATCCGTCTGTGAAATTAACGCATAGGGATATAGTGTCACATCCCGACCAGACTGATTATAGACTTTTTGTGTAATTGTAAAAAGATACTCATTATCCAGCGCAATAACACGCTCAAAACGCAAACCCTGCCCATTATCCCAAACCAGCGTGATCGGCGCACCAGAGGTCAGAACGCGGTTATTGCCCTGCACACTCCAAAATGTTGACGCATCAGGAAGACTTACGGTCTTATCACCTGTCACCCAACCATAATCCATATGACGCGCGGCTTCGGTTTTGTACGGTGTAAACAATGTTACATGGTCTTTTTTCTCAAGCGTTTTGTAATAGGTGCTGAGGCTCAGATCATCAATTTTACCGCCTTGCAAGGATATCGTGCCAAAAACCTCACCATTATCAAAGGAAATACGCGGCGTTTGAGCCAATGCATCTTCACGCGAAACCAGTTGTACTGGCTCTAATAATTTAGGGTCTTCAATAATCAGCTCCGCACGGGCTTCTTTTGCCGCTTTTAACGCTTTTGCT
Source organism: Alphaproteobacteria bacterium (assembly GCA_002401965.1). Taxonomy (GTDB): domain Bacteria; phylum Pseudomonadota; class Alphaproteobacteria; order Micavibrionales; family Micavibrionaceae; genus UBA1672. The sequence continues at coordinate 14,539 of NVUR01000006.1, read as the reverse complement.
TGGGGGCCAAGAATATATGTCTCATACAAAAACCAGATAACGAGGGACAATACCCCGAAAATAATCAGATTACGCATATCTTCAGGATGCATACCATCCTTGTTATTGTGATTCATTGTTAGAGCCTTCTATAATCTTGTTTTCTGTCCCTGATAAGTCCGCTTCTTTTATACAGGTGCAGCGTTTATACCCCAAGATTTCCTTCCACGCAAACCGTTCTGGAACAGGATCATCAAAATTCCGCTTGTTCCACGGGTGACAACAAATTATTCGGAAGAATATTAAGTAGACGCCTTTTAAAAACCCATGTTTTTCAAGAGCTTGGTGGGCATAGGCTGAGCAAGTCGGTGTAAAGCGGCAATTTCGTCCCAAGAAGGGGGAAACCAAAAAAGAATAAGCCTTGATAAAATATTGAAGAAATTTTGCCATTTACTTTTCCTGAATTCGGGAAAAACCGCTTCTACGGAGACACCATTTCAAATCATCAACCAATGTATCATAGGATCGTGTCGCGCTTAATTTACGCCCAACCAATATATAATCATGCCCATCCAGAGCATAATGCGGCAAAACATCTGCGGCAACGCTACGCAGGCGACGTTTAATACGGTTGCGTTTAACTGCTGATTTATCAATTTTTTTGGTAACGGTATATCCAGTTCGGATATGCCCAAGGTCATTTGGCCGCATTTGAAGTATAAGACCGTGTGAAACCCACTTCTTACCTTTACCCTGCACGATCAAAAATTCAGAACGAGCCGTCAGCATTTTAATCGCTGCCAGCTCCTCTTTACGTGTATGCATAGGGTTTTACTAAGCGCTTAGACGCTTGCGTCCTTTTGAACGACGACGTGCAAGAATGGCGCGGCCACCCCTATCAGCCATACGAGAACGGAAACCATGGCGACGTGCGCGAACGATGCGGCTTGGTTGAAATGTGCGTTTCTGATGCATTATTAATTACCTCTTCAGTCAATGCGCCCCAAGACAATATCAGAGCTGCAATAAATTCTATTCTTTCTTCAAGAATTTGCGTTTATAACCAGTTATCCACGCCATGTCAAATGAATAGAGACATGTTTGGTGCAATAATATTCTATTAATGTCATATACTGCGACATAAAAACAAATAAAAGCCACAAGATTGCGACTTTCATTTAACATATGACCACAGCATTACGCGATTGGCTTATCAAGTTTTGATGTCAAATCACCAGCAATCGGCTCATCATTCAACATCTCAATCATACCACCAGGCTGAACCGAGAAGTTTGCGATAAACAAAGCATTTGAATAGAACACAACCGCGTCACATAAGAAATGACCCTGATCGTTCATTCCCTCAAAACTTGCCGGACGGATAGTACCTTCTATAACCGACTTTGTTGTTGCATCCATATCCTGCGGTAAATTCGCATCCGACATATCTTCTGCAACATAAAACGGGCCTTCATCTCCACGAACGAAGAAACAGAAAAAACGTAAATATTCTAGGACATTATCCTCATTAATTTTAACTGGTGCTTTACTGTTCACCTCATGAATTGGTGGAGACGTTCCATTAAGACGGAAAAGATTCCCTTGATCTGTTAAATAATAGATCGTCATCTTTTTATTGACCCAATTTGGATCCTGCACACGAATTAGCGCAACACTCTCATAAAATGGCAACGTACGCCAAGCAACCTGTGTACTATTTGGTGAAGTACGGTATTTACCATCAATTGGATTAATTTGATCCAAAAACCCTGCAAGCTCTTCGCCTTCGACGGCATTCCAGTCATTATCATTATACATATTTAATACCTTAAACTCTATTGATCTATCTCAATCGGCTCTATTTTGACAGAAAATTGCACGAGTGCAACCCCTTAAGTGATCCAACGATGTTATTCACAACAATCATACCTGTAATAAACACATCTATGCTCCATATCTATAGAAAAAACTTTAATGAAGCATTAAAAATACAATTCTCACTTCACAAATAAACGCCTTAAATTGCACAAAAACTGAAATTAAACATTTACATTTCAACCTGATACAGGCTAAAACACTTGCAACTTGATGGAAAGAATATATCATCTCGGGTGGGTTTTATAAACTTAAAGCCTTATATTTGAACTGATTATAACTTAAAATAATGGTTACTTTTACAAACTTAGGGCGCATCTTGATTATGTTTAACATTAAAAAAACAACCTCCTTGAAAATGATCGTCATGGCAGGAACGGCTGTAGCTTTGCTCACATCACCTGCCTTTGCACAAGTCGAAAATGCGACACAAATCGCCGATCCGGCGCGCATCGGACAAGAACTGTTGGGTTTGGATACACTCCCCGCGCTGTCCCGAAGCGTTGTCGTTGAAAAAACAGCCGTACAAAACGCCCCCGCAAATGCGGCAAGTATCGTATTCCATTTGGAAAGCCTACAGATTGACGGTATAAACACATATAGCGCAGATGATATAGACTCTATATATAGAGACAAATTAGGTACAAGTGTTTCCCTCGCAGATATTTATGAAATTGCAAATACACTGACAAATAAATATCGTAACGAAGGCTATATCCTGACGCAAGTTATCATCCCGCCACAAACAATCGAAGGCGGCATTGTTAAGCTGCGCGTTGTTGAAGGGTTTGTCGATCAAATCATTATTGAAGGTGAACCACGTGAAGGTGCGCTGAAGACAATCAAGCAATATGCCGAGAATTTGCGTAAAAACAACATCCTGAATGCAAAAAATATGGAGCGTTATTTGCTTCTTATCAATGACTTACCAGGTATCAGCGCACGAAGCATTCTAAGCCCATCCAAAACACTGACAGGTGCATCTGATCTGAAAATTATTATCGAGCGCGATAATTATGAAGCAGAAATCGGCTTAGACAACCACGGCAGTCGTTTTTTGGGACCATATCAAGCATCATTCAGTGGCGCGGCGAACTCCCGCTTTGGCTATAACGAACGCATATCAGGACGCATTGTCGTCAGCGGTGATAAAGACCGCAAAGATGAGTTAATGTTTGGATCAGTTGTGTATGAACAACCCATCTCTCGCTATGGCAGCAAAATCAGATTTATTGGCAGTCTCACATCAACTGAGCCAGGCGATGATCTGGATGAATTCGATGTAAAAGGTAATTCCAAGTTCTTTAGTGCGACACTGTCCCATCCCCTTATTAGATCCCGCACAATGAACCTTTACACGCGCGCATCATTTGATCTACGTAACATCAAAAGCCGTAACAATTTAGAACCCTCACGCGAAGATAAAATCAGAAGCGTTCGTATTGGTACAACCTTTCAATTTATGGATACGCTGTTTGGCGTTGGGGTTAACGCATTAGATTTTGAAATTTCACGCGGTATAGATGTGTTTGGTGCAACGGATAAAGGTGATGCCAATATAACCCGCGCACGTGGTAATCCAAAATATACAAAAGCAGAGCTGCAAGTACAAAGACTGCAACGCATTACACCATCTGTGAATTTATTACTTGCTGGACAAGGGCAATGGTCAGCAACACCGCTTTTAAGCTCTGAAGAGTTCGGTGTCGGTGGGTTTAACCTAGGACGTGGATATGATTCATCTGAAATTGTTGGTGATGACGGTATCGCTGGTAAAGTTGAGCTACAGTGGAACGAACCGCATAAAATAAAATACATACATGATTACCAATTATTCGGATTTTTTGATGTTGGGCGTATTTGGGATCAAGATGCAACAACATTGGCGAACAAACGTGAATCATTGGCATCTGTCGGTTTTGGTGTTCGCGCCGATGTAACAGAAAAAACCAAGGCTGGCTTTGGCGTTGCCTTTCCGCTAACGCATCGTGTTAACACAACAAATGATCGTGACCCTAGATTTTACTTCAGTGTTACGCACGAATTCTAAGGCATTCGAAACAATAAAAACATGTAAAGCAGGGGGTATTTTCTCCCTGTTTTTCTTTGGAATACTCAGCCCGCCTTAAAAAGAATATTTTCCTATAGCGTTATTATAGAAATTAAAAATATACTAGCTTCTTTGGCTCTATGAACAATAATGGTGATATGCATTGAAACAACCAGATTTCATTATAGGTGGTGCAACACGCAGCGGGGTAACCGCTCTGTCACAGATACTGGAACATCACCCGCAAATTTTCATACCACAACGCAAAGAACATCAGTTCTTTCATCAAAAAAATTTATTAAGCGCAACACCAGCCACTTGTAGAATACAATTTGAAGATGCAGCAAATATAGAATACAAAGCCCAAATCCCAGAAAGTCGCATATTACATGGCGAACATGAATATGATCCGACACGTGCCTATGCCGGATGCCCTTACGCAAAAGTAATCTTTACCCTACGCGATCCCGTTGAACGCGCTTATGCACAATTTCATCATGCCTTAGCGGAAAAGAAAGAAAGCGTAAAAACATTCGAGCATGCCATAGAATCAGAATTATCCAGCCTACGATCACCCGATACGACAGGGCGATGCTGGATTTATAAAAATCAATATCAAACCCATCTTGAACATTGGTTTTCTTCCTATCCAAAGGATAAAATACTGATTTTGATTTACGAAGAATGGACAGACCCATCGCAAAAAGGGTTACGTCCATTAGAAGATTTTTTAGGGTTACAAACAGACTCTCTATCACTTGAACCAATTGAAGGATATGATGAGTCAGGAACATTTCTAAGTCATAGCGATTCTAAAATTAAAAAATACCCTCCCCTTTCCCAGACGACACGCGAAGAATTAGAAGACATTTTTGCGATAGACAAGACATATATATCCAACCTGTTAGAGCGTAAAATCAAGGCATGGGTGTAAAAATATAGAAATTACTGGCAGTTCCTATCGAAAAAGGTAATAATGAGGGTCTAAAGTCTAGGTGTTCACCATGAATATATTCTATTTTTCGGGTACAAAACTCCCGTCACAAAATGCACAATCCATCCACGCCATGAAAATGGCGCAAGCCTTCAGCAAAACAGAGCATGACGTCACGCTTTTTGCAGGCGGGGTGAATAATGCCGCATCAGATGATATTTTCAACATCTATGATACAGAACAAATATTCAAATTATACTTATCATCGCACTTTAATATGCCGCTTGTTTCCGATGCGAAACGCCTGTTAACCTTTGCTGGAAAAATTGCACGTGTTGGGAAACCTGATTTGGTTTATGGTCATAACCCGCTGGAGCTGGCGTTACTATCTCCACGCAACACGCCTATCGTTTTTGAAGCGCATTGCCTGCCAAGCCTGCCATCACATAACTGGGCATTTTCAAAACTGCTAAAGCAAAAGAACCTGCACGCTATTGTCGTGGTATCAGATGTTTTAAAACAGGCGTTCTTGAAGAAATACTCTGAAATAGAGCCGGAAGATATTTTCGTTGCCCATGACGGTGCCGATCTAATCAGGCATATTAGATCCAGTGATAACGAGGTCAATATCTTAAGAGGGAAAACTGGTGCGTTGAATATCGGTTATACTGGCTCTCTAGCACCTGGTAAGGGCATCGCGCTGATTACGCGCATCGCAAAAATAAGACCAGAGTATAATTTCCACATTATTGGCGGCAAGAAAAAACACGTACAAAAACTGGAAACCAAAAATACATTAAAGAACCTCCATTTCTATGGCTATCGCGACCATGCGGAGATCCCTTCATACCTTGAAACCTTTGACATCACCGTTGCGCCCTATCAACATCGTGCCCTTATCAAAACAGGGCACAATATGTCGCGATGGATTTCGCCCATGAAAGTATTTGAATATATGGCGGCGCAAAAACCGATTATATGTTCCGACCTACCAACCATCCATGAAATTCTGAAGCATGAACATAATGCCCTGCTCTTGCCCGCATCCGATGAACATAAATGGGGCGAAGCCATAGACATGATTAAAGACAATCCTGAAGAAGGACAAAGATTGGCACGCAACGCCTATGAAAATCTGAAGGATAAATATACGTGGGATAAACGCGCACAAGCGATCACCGATCTTTGTTTTCACAAGCACCAATCTCCGCGCCTGTCAAAAGCATTATAGCCCCCTCAATAAACCATAAAAACCTAACGCCAAAACTTATCCACAGGATCACCCTTTCAACTGTGGGTAAATTCATGTATCATGAGCTCAATAGCGGTTTTATCCACAGGGCCTTCTCGCTTTGTTACTGAGTAAGCGAATCTTATCACCATCTATGTTGAGAAATACTCATGAACAAGACAGTACCATCAGCACGTTTCATCACAGCCTACATCGCTTTATGTATATTACTACATAATCCGCACAACGCATGGGCAGGCGATAAGAGCAGCGATACATCACAGCCACCTCCCCAAACATTCGGAAATTTCCTCGTAAGTTCCGGTCTGAAGTTAGAACAGCATTACACCACAAATATACACGCCAGCGCGCAGAATGAGAAAAACGACCTCGTCACGACATTAACACCAACGCTTGCCGTCCAGAAAAATGTTAGAGATCACGAATTCACATTCGAAGCCTCTGCACCGATTAAAAAGCATCTCGAAACCCATGAAGAAGATACAGTTGACGCGCATGTATCCTTATCCGCTCTTGTGACCGCGAAGAGATCATTGAAACTGCCTATATCCATATCCTATGACAAGGCGTATATCAGCAGGCACGAAGACACTTCACTCATAACGCCCCTAAAGCCCATACAAACACGCCGCAGGCGTATTGAAGGTGGTTTTATTTATGCGCCCAATCGACTGCATATTCAGCTTATCGGGCATTACACGCAAGAGCGGTTCAAAAATGGCACATCAAGCAATGGTAACGCCATTATTTACACAGATGATGACCACAACAACGCTGGTCTCCATACAAAGATCAGCTATCACACAGCCTCGATTGTCAGCCCGTTTTTGGCATTTAAAACCCATAAAGCCAACTTCCTGCGCGCCTCTTATAACGGTACATCCTTTAACGGCAATAAACGCGACCACAGATACGGGGCGGCTTTGGCGGGCATAAATTTTGATACCGGAACGCTTTCAGGGCATATTGCCGCGGGGTATAATATGTTGCGCTATGGCGATAATGCGCTAGAAGATCTGAGTGCATTACAACTTTCTGCAAATCTAGATTGGAAACCAGTAGAGCGTAGCAATATCGCGCTCACCCTTTCCCGCACAGCCATGGAAAACAGCATCATTGAAAGTGCCTATATAGAGACGACGGCCAATGCCATGCTGCGCTATGAGGTAAGAAACGACCTAGCATTAAATACTGGCGCAACATTTAGCCACCATAATTATACATCCGGACGTGATGATATGATTTACGAAGGGCAAGCGGGCATGGATTATACGTTGAACACTGCCATACAAGCGCATGCAAACGTCACAAGCCGTAAAAGAAACAGCGACGTGCAAAACGAAGATTATCTGGTAAATACGATTATGGTCGGCATCACAGGGAGCCTGTAAGGACGCGTATTACTCGCCGCCCTGCGCCGCTTCTTCTTCAGAAGTAACGTCTTCCTCACCAGCGGCTGGCATAATATCTTGCAGTGCTTCTGCCATATCATCCATCGCGATATCAGGGAATTCAGTTTCTTCCGCCGTATAATCACCAAGACCACTGGGCGCTTTATTAGAAAAACGCTCACCAAACTCATCTGCGGATGCTGTAAATGGTATAAAACCGATGGCTACCATTACTAATAATAGTTTTAAAATCTGCATTTTCATTGTCCTGCGTTCTATATATCGCTGTTTATGTGCCTTTAATTAACACAAAATTAACTATTATGTCAAATTTTGTGTTTTCTTGGTTGTCCCGACGCGCACACAGTTGCTATGATGAATATACCAATCTTTAGGGTGATAGAAAAGCCAAATCAACAACACTAATCAAAAGTGAGCATTTTGCGGATGAAAGAATACATGTCAAATACTGGCGATGAGAATCATGATGACGGGCAAGAGGAACACGGTCTCGCCCTGAAAACACGCCCAAAGGCGCAAAAGCCTTCAATGTATAAAGTGCTGTTGCTGAATGATGACTATACGCCGATGGAATTTGTTGTGCATGTTCTGGAAAGCATTTTTAAGAAGAACAGACAAGAAGCCACGGACATTATGCTGCACGTTCATCGGCGCGGCGTTGGAATTTGCGGTGTCTTTACCTTTGAAGTTGCCGAGACCAAAGTGGCACAAGTGATGGACTTTGCCCATGCCAACGAACAACCTCTGCAATGCACCATGGAAAAAGAATAATCTTAACGCTTTATCAAACCATAGTGCTGTATAAGAGAATGTGGTATGATCGTGCCGTAATATTTCGAATATCTACACCTTAAACGATGATCCAAATGAAGACAGGATTTATGCATGCTTTCACGTAATTTAGAACAAACGCTGCACCGTGCATTGGCAATCGCCAATGAGAATCACCACGAATACGCTACGCTGGAACATCTGCTGCTTGCTTTAACCAGCGATCCTGATGCGACGGCTGTTTTGCGCTCTTGCGGGATTGATTTGGATGAGCTGGCCGCATCGCTGATCCATTACATTGAAAGCGATCTCAGCAGCCTCATTAATAACGATATAGACGAATCCAAGCCAACAAACGCCTTTCAACGCGTGTTACAACGCGCCGCCATCCATGTGCAATCATCGGGGCGCGAGGAAGTGACGGGCGCGAATGTGCTGGTTGCTTTATTCTCGGAGCGCGAAAGCCACGCCGTTTATTTATTACAAGAACGTGAAATGACACGTTTTGACGCGGTTAACTATATTTCACACGGCATTGCAAAAGTCCCCTCACAGACCAATACAGAAACGCCGGTGCAAGGCGTTGAAGAGGCACAAGAAGCCAAAATCGGGCAAGAGGCACTGGATGCTTATTGTGTCAACCTCAACCAAAAAGCCGAAGAAGGCGGGATAGACCCCTTGATTGGCCGCGAAAAAGAGGTTGACCGTACCATTCAAATTCTCTGTCGTCGCTCAAAGAACAACCCGCTTTATGTTGGTGATCCAGGCGTTGGTAAAACCGCCATTGCCGAAGGATTAGCCAGACGTATCAATGATAAAGACGTCCCAGAAGTTTTGCATGACGCGGTCATCTACTCGCTGGATATGGGCGCATTATTGGCGGGAACGCGTTATCGCGGTGACTTTGAGGAACGCCTGAAAGCCGTCTTGGCGGAGCTGGAAAACATCCCTGAATCCGTTTTATTTATTGATGAAATTCACACCATTATCGGTGCAGGGGCAACCAGTGGCGGGGCAATGGATGCTTCTAACTTGTTGAAACCTGCTTTGTCTAATGGCTCGCTACGCTGTGTTGGATCGACCACCTATAAAGAATACCGCACGCACTTTGAAAAAGACCGTGCGCTTGTCCGTCGTTTCCAGAAAATTGATGTGCCCGAGCCAAGCGTCGAAGACACGGTTAAAATCCTACAAGGTCTGCGCCCTTATTACGAAAAACATCACAAAGTTAAATACACGAACAGCGCCCTACGCGCCGCGGTGGAGCTATCCGCAAAATATATCGGTGATCGTAAGTTGCCCGATAAAGCCATCGACATTATTGATGAGGTCGGCGCGGCGCAAATGTTGGTAACCGAAGATAAACGCAAGAAAACCATTGGCTTAAAAGATATCGAAGATGTCATCGCCGTGATTGCGCGCATCCCTTCCACCACGATCAATAAAAACGACAAAGAGTCCCTGCAAAACCTTGAACGCGACCTTAAAACGCTTGTGTACGATCAAGATAACGCCATTGATGTTTTATCATCCTCTATCAAAATGGCGCGCGCGGGTTTACGTGATCCTGAAAAACCAATCGGCAGTTATCTTTTCGCAGGGCCAACAGGTGTTGGTAAAACCGAAGTTGCACGCCAGCTTGCCAATTCTCTGGGGATTGAGCTGTTGCGCTTTGATATGTCCGAATATATGGAACGGCACTCCGTCTCTCGTCTTATCGGAACACCGCCAGGTTATGTCGGGTTTGAACAAGGCGGCTTGATGACCGATAAAGTCGATCAGCATCCGCATTGTGTGTTGTTGCTGGACGAAATTGAAAAAGCGCATCCTGATTTGTTTAATATCCTTCTGCAAGTTATGGATTACGGCAAGCTGACCGATAATAGTGGCAAGACTATTGATTTCCGCAATGTCATTTTAATCATGACCACCAATGCAGGCGCGTCCGATATGGCCAAGACGCCAATTGGCTTTGGTCGTGAGGTTGGTGACATGGATTATACGGATAACGAGGCGATTACAAAGACCTTCACACCTGAATTCAGAAACCGCCTTGATGCGATTGTGCCATTCCGTAACCTATCGCCGAAAACCGTTGAGAAAGTGGTCGATAAATTCGTTATTCAATTGGAGGCTCAACTTTCTGACAAAAACGTCACCATAGATCTCAGCAAGAAGGCACGTAAATACCTTGCCGATAAGGGGTATGACGTCACCATGGGTGCGCGTCCTCTCAGCCGTATCATACTGGAGAAAATCAAACGTCCACTGGCAGAAGAAATCTTATTTGGTAAACTTGAAAAAGGCGGCTTGGTGATCATTGATTATGATGGCAAAGAGCTAACCTTCAAATATGAAGCCAACACCCCGAAAAGACGCCGCAAGAAATCACAAGTCAAAGAAAAAGTTTAACACAGCGCACTTAGCGTGAGATTAAAACCGAGAAGAACGTGTAATGCTGTGCGCTGCCGCCAGATGTCACGTTAATACATCCTGTCATCAGATCATCAACCGCATCATATGTTTCTATTGAGGCATAATTGCCTATAAATTTCGTAAGATCGATACCCGCCACATTATCAACAGGAATAGGCAGTGATTGCCCGACCCGCTTTGCCAAAATTTCGCATATAGGTTTTTTCAAATAAGGCAAAGCGAGGATCAATTCACCCCTGCTATCATTGCCCAAGCCAAGAATTTTGGAAAAGCCACTGATAACCCATTGCCCGTAATCTGCATCACCGTTATAAGCGGCATCGAAAATTTCCGAATGCATTGCACTAAACGCCACGCCACCGCCGCGCGGGTGAAAGACATGACAAGAGAAGTCCGTCGAGGCATTAGCATTCTCATAATCCGCGTCAGTCCCGTCATAGGGGCTGCGCTCGAAACTCATCGCCTCATCATCACATTCATTTGAAACACGCATAAAACGCACCGCTTCATTGACGCTACGGGCATAGGTCAAAATTTCAGAAACATAGATACCAGCTTTCTCAGTACCCACCTGCGCCCCACCGCGCATCATTGTCGAGGTCACAAAAGAGAGTGCTGCAAATAACGCTACAGCGACCAAAATTATAACGAGAACATTACCCGCCTGTGTGTTCATGTAACGATTTGCCGATATCATAATAGGTAATTTCCATGATCAAGTGCAGCACCTTTAACAGCTCAGATGGTAATATTTAAATACCTTCCTGTAAACCTCCTTGGCCTTGTGTTAAGCAGAGGTGATGTGGCTACACTATTCCGGACAGAAAATGTATAAAAGTCTAAAATAAGGAATAGAAATAATGTCATCAAGAAAATACAAGCAGTATCCCGCAGAATTCAGGGAATCTTCGGCTAAATTAGCATTAGAAACAGATCAACCAATGAGCCAAACAGCTCGTGAACTTGGCGTAACACCCAAAAGTTTATATAGCTGGGTTAATGCATATTCTGGAGATAATGGTAAAACTCGCACTTCAAAAGAACCAGCATCCGAAGAAATTAAGAATTTAAAGAAGGAGTTGGCAAGGGTTAAGTTAGAGCGTGATATATTAAAAAAGGCAGCGGCGTACTTTGCGAAAGACGCTCTATAAAGTACGCCTGGATCACAGAGCATCGTCATATTTTTTCAGTATCTAGTATGTGTTATTTTTTGCGCGTATCTCGCAGCTCATATTACCAGTGGCTAAACCCATCAAGGACTGATAGGGGAAAAGAGGATGAGGAATTAACTAATCTGATTAAGCAAATATTTGTTGAAAGCCGCCAACTTTATGGCTCTAGGCGCATAAGATCTAAGCTAACACAATTAGGCAAGTTCGTGGGTCGTAAACGAATTATCAGATTGATGAGAGCCGCCCAGCTATATTGCAAAACCAAGCGTAAGTTCAAGGTCACAACAAATTCCAAGCACAATAACCCAATATCACCAAACTTGTTGCAACGACAATTTAATGTTTCAAAGCCCGATCAGTACTGGGTTGAGGTTTACATGAAAGAATTTAAACACTACCATCCAGATTACTAAGGGTGTTGCACTTGGTACGAGAAACTACCAGTATAGGCTTCTTAAAAGAGCGCATCGTAAACTTAAATAATAGTTTTGAAGAAATTTATGACTCGGCCAAGCAAGATGGAATATTAGACAGCATCATAGAAATTACTAGCCGACAAACACCACAGGATACAAACAGTAATACTGTAAACCTTTCTATGAAAATCTCTGACACAGCTTTGTCGACGAATACTTTTGCGGGCATGACCGCACGATAGATGTGTGTGGATATTATTTTTTAAACAAACACAATTAATTTACATTAAAGATTACTGTTAGAGTCGCTTCCCATTCCTCTAAAACTTCAAAAAATTGGTTTAATGTATCTCCGTTACCCTCCACCATTTCACTATTTGACTCTTTCAACTCCTCTAAAAGCAAGAATGGCTGCGAGATATCGGCTGTTCGAAACCCTTCATTTTTGTCATATGAAAGTTTATCAGCAAATGTGAAACTGAGGACTATTCTCTTATCTTTAACCCTATCTGAACACCAGAGTTTATAAGGGTTTCCAAGAAAATCCATTGAATATGTCATGCAGAATTATAATATATGATTCTTAACACAAGTTACTATACATACGAACGTAGTTCTTTTGACGCACACCATTAATTTCCGTACAATAAGAAAAAATAATGAGGGGAATTGATTATGGGTAAAGTTGATTTTATGGGCGGTGTGTTTACGTCAGCGGATACAGACACAATCGTCGTCTCCATCGATCCTCAAACATTGGATCGAGGCGTCAACAAATACAGCGCCAGCAACATACAAATAGTGCGCGATGCTCTGGGATTTAGCGTCGATAACTTGGGCAACTCGGCCCCTCTTACCGTCATTCAATCAATGATAGACGGCGCCCTTGATTCCACACCAGCAGCACTCCCTTTTGAAATTGACATCAATGGCATTGACCCCTCCGTGACAGCACAGGAAATGGTGAAGGTGTGTGTTGTAATGGAGGAAGATTGGTATTCTGATAGTAAAGAAGAAATGGTAACAATTTTATCTGGAGTGCCCGTTGATAAACTTAAAAACATCCCTGGATCGGAAGCTCTATGGGATAAGGCCGTAGGAATACATGAAGGAACCCATTGTGAACGACCTCAGGCACCAGTAACAGTGCAAGACACCTTAACGGACGAAGTACGAGCCGATATGAATGCTGTTAGCTGGCTGCGAGATAATGGACACAAAGATGTCGCAGAAGCGCTCATAGATTACCGCATCCTTGGATCTGTTCATAAAATTGACGTTGTTCATGCTGATGGAATGGCATTGCAATTGGGTGGAACAGCCAGCATTACAGCAGATTACATGACGGCGGCGCAATCAATCCGGTCGCAAGTTTTAGGTGTTATCAGAGATGAACATGGAGTAGGTAGCCTTAAAAACGCAGAGAAATACATAGCAAAGTTTCCCAAAAGATGTATAGAAACAGTAGAGAAGGCTCTTTTTAATGGTGAATTTAAAGATGCTCAAAACCCAGATTTAGAAATTCATGTCCATGCTTATACGCAGGCCTTCCGCAGGCAAATGAATGGCGTAACACCTCTACCTCCCATCGTATCTGTTAATTTAAACGATATAAAGGGCAGTTATGCCAATGTTGATTTAACAGGTGATGGCCACGTGTCAATGACAATTGGTGAAGTGAGTGCACCAGAATTTTTTGCAAGCATTGCAGACCCTAATCTTGCCGCAGAAAGAATTGCTCTGCAGGAAATAGCAATGCAAAATACATTAACCACACAAGAGCAAATAATAACCGCAGCCATTAAGGTATAAATTTTCCGTTACAATCTAACGGTAATTACATTGTTAGAACTTTTTATAAAGGCAAAAATTTTCTGTGGTGTGTGGATTGTTGAGTTGGAAAAAGACGGTAACTCAATTCCGAAGATTATTAAAGCCAATGTATTGGGAGGTTTTATGATCAAATGAATTTTATTAAATCTCTTTCCCATCCCCTCAAAACCTCAAATAATTGGTTTAATGTAGACCCGTTACCCTCCACCATTTTTAGATTTTATCAGTAAGCAAAGCGCACTATAAAAAATCTTATGCATGATTAAGTGAAACGAAAATCATGCGCTTTCATTTAAGATCATACCTTATGGAGAGGGGGTCCCACTTGTTCGGACAGTTTTGCGGCAAAGTTAAGTTCCCATTTTTAGGTTGTTATGCCGCTATTTTGGACTGCTCAGGGGCTAGCCCC